>NZ_HG938354.1:0-602355 GCF_000731315.1 Neorhizobium galegae bv. orientalis str. HAMBI 540 | reverse complement strand
TAGTCCGCAGGCACGATTTCGCGGATGAGCGACAACCGCGCCGGCTGTTCCAGACTGCTGGAAATTCCCAGGATCAGGGTGAGCCCGAGCAGCACCTCGACGGTGGTGAGCCCCAGCCAGGAGAGCAGGGCCAGCGCCACGGATTGCAGGATGGCGACCGATTGCGCCGAACGCAACACCTTGATCTTGTCATGCGCGTCGGCGAGCGAGCCGGCAAAGCTGCTGAGGAAGATCGACGGCAGCATGTCGGCGGCGGCAATCAACCCGAGCCAGAATGGCGACTTGGTGAGCTCCCATGCCAGCCAGGCGACGCCGATCTTCTGCATCCACATGCCGAGGACGGAGACGATGCTTCCGATGGCAAAGCGGCGGTAATGCGGGTCCTTCAGGGCAAGCAGAGGGTTGTAGCGCCCGACCTTGGCAGCGCTCATCTGCACAGCCGGAAAAAATGGAAACTCAGCAGATATTGCAAGTTTCACCTGTGAATATCGGGGTGGGTTGATGGACGGTAAACATTGCCCGGCTGTTTGCCGGATTCCGACGAGTTAGAACCCGGACCGTCGAGGGGTCCACCTGCGCCGCGTGGCGATTTCACAACATGAAACACGATCGCGCCATAACGCGTGGTAAAATCCTGCCGGCAACGATGGAGAAGCTCTCAATCCTCTTCCGCAAAAACGACCTTGCGGCGGTTGCGGATCGCCGGAAACAGCACCGCAAAAAGTGTCACTGCCGCGACAAGCAGCAGGCCGGCGGTGAGCGGCCGTTGGAAAAACACCAGCGGATTGCCGTCCGCCAGCAGCATGGCACGCCGCAGATATTCTTCCAGCATCGGCCCGAGCACAAAGCCCAGCAGCAGGGGTGCGGGTTCGCAATCGAGCTTGGTAAGGCCGTAGCCGACCACTCCGAAAACCGCCATCACGACCAGATCGAACGGATTGTTGCCGACGCTGTAGACGCCAATCGCCGAGAACCCGATGATCGCCGGGAAAAGGTAATGGTTGCGCACCGAGAGCAGCTTTACCCACAGGCCGACAAGCGGCAGGTTGAGGATCACCAGCATCAGATTGCCGATCCACATCGAGACGATCACGCCCCAGAACAGAACCGGCTTCTCGTTGACGAGATTGGGGCCTGGCGCCACGCCTTGCAGCATCAGCGCGCCGATCATCAGCGCCATGATCGCGTTCGAGGGGATACCGAGCGTCAGCATGGGGATGAACGAGCTCTGGGCGCCGGCATTGTTGGCCGATTCCGGACCGGCAACACCGGCAATCGCACCGTGGCCGAACCGTTCGGGATGGCGGGAAATCTTCTTTTCCAGCGCATAAGACGTGAAGGACGACAGCATCGCGCCACCACCCGGCAGGATTCCGAGAATGCAACCGAGCCCCGTTCCCCGCAGGATAGGCCAGGCTGACTCCTTGATATCCGCCCAGGTGGGCATGAGGCCGGTGACGCGCGTCGTCAGCACATCCCGCTCCTGCTCCTTTTCATCCTCAAGACCGCGCAGGATTTCGGCGATCGCATAAACGCCGGAACCGAAGGCGATGATCGGAATGCCATCGGCGAGGTCAAGCGTGCCGAGCGTCAGGCGCATGCTGCCCGTATAGACATCGGTCCCGACGCAGCCGAGCAGCAGGCCCAGCACGATCATGACAAGTCCCTTCAGTACCGAACCGTGCGCCAGCGCGATCGAGGCCACGACCCCGAGCACCATCAGCGCAAAATAGTCCGACGGACCGAAGCTGAGGGCAAGCGAGGTCAACGGTAGCGCAAACAGCGCGATAACCAGCGTCGCGACGCAGCCGGCGAAGAACGAGCCGAGTGCGGCGATGGCGAGTGCCGCCCCTGCCCTGCCCTGGCGCGCCATCTGGTAGCCGTCGATGGCAGTCACCGCCGATGTCGCCTCGCCAGGCAGGTTGATGAGGATCGCGGTGGTGGAGCCGCCATACTGAGCACCGTAATAGATGCCCGCCAGCATGATCATCGAGGCCTCCGGCGCAAAGCCGAACGTCACCGGCAGCAGGATGGCGATCGTCCCGAGTGGACCGATGCCCGGCAGCACACCTACGGCCGTGCCGAGCAGGCAGCCGATGAAGCAGAACATCAGGTTGGAAGGTTCAAGAACCGCCCCGAAGCCGAGCGCGAGATTGGCAAAGATATCCATGGCGTTCTAACCCGTGATGATGTCGCCCCAGAGGGCGATTGGCAGGTTCAGGAGATAATGGAACACCGCCACGCAAAAGACGGTGAAACCGACGGACAGCAAAACGGATTGGCGCAGGGTGGCAAACCGGCTGGCAAAACTGGAAAAGAAGATCGTCAACGCCACCGCAGCTACCAGACCCAGCGACTGGATGGACGCTGCAAAGACCAGGGGAGACCCCATAATCAGAATGGACGCTTTGACCGGGGCGAACCGCAATGGCTGGGCGCCCGCAGGGATCGGCGTGAAAGCCACGGCCAGGGACAGGAACCCGAGTACGATCGAGAGCATGACGGGAAAGAACCCGGCCCCCATCTGGGCCGCCGTGCCGATCTTCAACGTCTCATAAGCGTAGATGCCGACAACCACGCTGAAACCTACGAAAATGGCGGCGAAAGTGACATTTCGGCGACTGAGCGAGCGGTGCTGTCGCGTTGCGATGGCCATGCTGTTTTCCTCCTCAACGGCATTCGATCGGTACGATATGGAAATTAGCTCTGGGCCCGTGGGCTGCCCTCCGGCAACAGGACCTTGCGCAGATCTGCCGGCATCGTCGTCGTCGGCTCCTGCCCCTTGAACAGATGGGTAAACACTTTCGACTGGATCTTCCAACCACCCGGCCAATCGCGCACGACGACTTCGAGAACGTCCGAAATGCTGTTTGGCGCGTTGACGGGCAGGATCGGCAAGCCATCGACCGCATAGATGGTCATGATATATCGGATGGTCGCCCGATCTCGGCTCTCGATCGAAACCATCGGGTTATTGATCAGATGGCGCGCAACACGTTCGCCCCGACTGCGGCGCCAGTCGTAAAACGCCTTTATCTGCTCCCTGCCGACAAAAGCGGAAGGGCCTGACCCGAACACGCCATCCTCGGTGAACATCATATGTGCACCGGCACCCCAATTGGTGTCGACATCCTTCCAGTACTCGGTGACGAGGGACAGGATTTCGGCCTTGGCAGTCAATTCCGCGAGTGCATCCATTTCCGGTTCCAGCTTTTACATGAAGTAGAGTTCGAGGGCATTTCGACCGCCGATGCGTCGCCGCGTGACCGGGTCAGGCACCCATTCGGAAAGCGCCGCAACGGTCTCTCCGTAGGTCACGTTGTTTTCGTAGGCGGCAAAGGGCCAGTCGCTCGCCCAGACCAGCCGCTCCCCGCCCGTCCGCTTCACCAGCTCCCGCGCGCAATCCACGGCGGCCGAGAGCGGCTTGAACCGATACCCCGCCGAAAGCTTGACCCAGGTATTGCCGCGATCGATCGCGTTGAGGACGAGGCGAAATCCGGGGTCGTCCACACCCTTGCCGGCTTCCGGCATGCCCATATGATCGATCACCACGCGCGCGCCCACTGCCTCGATCTCCTGCATCATCTTCGCCAGTCGATCCGCCCGTTCGATCAGGTGCACGTGCCAGCCGAGATCGGCGACCCGCCGCAGCAGCCGGCGATAGTCCGGCGAGGTGATATCCGGCGCCTCGGCAAGCGTTCGCCACATCAGCCGGATGCCGACGAAGCCGTCGTCGCGCATCCGCTCCAGCTCGTAGATGCCGATAGACGGAGCGACGATTGCCGTTGCCCGCAGACGGCGATATCTGCGTAAAGCATCACGAACGTAGTCGTTGTATTCGCCATGCAAGCTGGCGGCGGCCACGACCCCGAGCGAGACGCCATGGTCGTCGAGCAGCTTGATCAGCCGCTCGGTGCCTGCATCTTCCGGCGGTCGGTGCCAGGCGTCGGGCGCCAGCGGCAGGTCCGTTGAATAGATGTGAAAATGCGCATCCACAAGCGGCGGTTCGGCGGACCGATATGACCGGACAAGAATATCACTCGACATCAGATATGGCTCCCGGACTTCTGCAATCTGCCGACCGCCGCTCTCGGTCTCGGAGAGACCGAAGGACTATTCGCTCCGGATCTTGTATTTGGTGATGATGTTCCGCCACAGTGCTTCTTCATCGACGACGATCCTGTGGAATTCCTCGGGCGTGGTCGGCGCCGGGACCTGGCCCGCAACGGCAAATTTCCGGATGGCGTCGTCCGACTTCAGATATTCCGTGAGCACATCGTTGATCTTCTTGACGACCGCCGGGGGCGTACCCTTGGGCGCCATGATGCCTCCCCACGGCACGGCAACCAGATCGAGCCCCGCCTCCTTCAAGGTCGGAACGTTCGGCAGTATCTTGACCCGGTTGGCCGAGATCACGGCGAGCGGTTTTAGAGTGCCTGCCTCGATGTGTTTGATATAGGCATCCCCGAGATAGTCCACGGAAAGATCCAGGCTCGCCGACAGCATGTCAGTCACGATCGGCGGGCTGCCCTTGTAGCTGACAAGCTTGATGTCGATCCCGGCCATATCCATGATCGCGGTCTCGATCATGTGACCGTAAGAGCCGATGCCGTTGTTACCGGCGCTCACCTGCGAGGGGTGCTCCTTCACATAAGCGATCAACTCGCTGAAAGTGTTGGCCGGAAAATCCTTGCGGGCCACCAGCACCATGTCGCCGACCGAAAACTGGATGATGTGCTCGAAATCCTGCAGCGGCTTATAGGCCAGCCCGGGCATGGTGTTGGTGAAATTGGCCGCCGGTCCCGGATAGGCGGTGACCAACGTATAGCCGTCCGGCTTCTGGCGGGCCACATAGCCCGTGCCGATGGCGCCGCCAGCCCCCGGCTTGTTTTCGACAATGACGGTTTGCCCGATGCCCTTTTCCAGCGCCGCGGCCACCAGTCGCGCCAGATAATCGCTGCCTGCCGAAAACGCGTGAACCAGAGTGACCGGCTTGTCCTTCGGCCACTCCGCCGCCAGCCCGGCACTGCTCGCTGCGTTCACACCCGTGAACGCCAGCAAGGCAAGACCGATCGATGTCAGTATCCTGCGCATTGTTTCTCCTCCCTCAAACCGGATCGGCGCTTGATGCTTCTTGTTCCGGTGGGGATGGATCATAGACAAAAGCAGAGCCTCGGCTATTGCAGCGGGGCATCTGTTTCAAAGGCTGAAATAGGGATCCGCAACCCGTGGCCCCACGAGCCGACTGCCACCCTCGACCATGGCAACCAGATGCGGGTGCATTCCGATATCCGCCGCCTGGCGGCCGAGGGAGTTTCGCTCAACCTTTCCACCCATAATCCGGACCATGTCTTCATGGTCGCCGGCCGCGTGGCGCTGCTGCACGATGGTGCGCTCGGTCCGCCGGCCGATGTTTGACACGCCCGCCACCTGCGGCCCGACCAGCAGAGCGACCGTTGCAGGCGTCTGGAGCGACGGCAAGGCGGATTTCGAGACGCTGATCAAGCAGGCGGCCACCTACCCTTCTTTCCCAGGCCAAACTGGGTGGAAAAGATCGAACCGTCTTCCACGGGCTGATATGCGGCCATGCGTTATTTGCGCGATCCGCAGCGTAAGAGGAATCGACCGCGACCGCTTTGGCCGCCTTGTTCCTGTGTGCCGCGGCCGCGCCGAAGCTCCGTGCAAGCCCCAAAAATCCTTAATCGAGCATTAAGCATTTACGATCTGTTAACCATCGTTGTGAGTAAGTTACCCTCTACCGCAAATCGTCTTGAGATTCCTCTCACGTGTATAACCTAGGACTGAACGGAATTTACGGTGATTGAGGCTCGCTTGACAACACTGTTGCTCGTATCAATGCTGACCGGCTGTGGCACTGCAGGTACCGTCAAAGCCCCCGTGGGCCCAGAGCTTCTATCCGCCGACAAAGCGCTGATCATGCCGCCGCCCGGTGGGCCCTCCGTATTGGGTGTTGTCCAGACACAACGCACCAACGCGACCGAGCAGACGGTGTCCTTGGCCACCAACTCCAGCATCCCTGGCCAGAACTACCTGAAGGTCAGCTTTATCGGCGGCTCGCAGGGCAGCAACACCAGCATGGCGCCTTATCGAACCGTCAACGAGGCAGCTCTCCGGCGTGAATATGCGGCTGCGGTGCCCGGTGTGCGTATGACGCGTTCGAATATCTACCTGCAGAACGCCTATGGCCCGTTTGCCTATGCATCAGGCCGCAGCGCTGGCGGAGATGCCTGCCTCTTCGGCTGGCAGCAGATCCGCTCCCGCAGCAGCGGAAGCGGCATCGGCCGGGATTTCGGCATGGTCCAGATGAGGCTGCGCCTGTGCGACAACCGCGCGAACGAAAGTGAGCTTCTGAGCGTCATGTACGGCTACACGCTGATCGGCACCTTCCACGGCGAAATCTGGAACCCCTTCGGCAGCCCATCCTCCGGTGACCCAAGGATCGGCCAGACCGGTCAACCGATCTATCCTGCCGCCCAACCGTCCGCGCAGACGTTCCCATTCAGCTACTCGCGTTCCCAGGTCGACCGGAGCACCACTTCTGCCATAACGCGGCGCGGCCCGGCAGCACCGGCTGCGGCTCCTGTCTTGCCGGTCGCGACGACCGCCGCTCCCGCGGCTTCGAGCGCGCCGTCTGATGACGCCATGGTCGTTCCAGTACCACCGCCGGCCTCTCACACCGCCGAGAACGCGGGCAGGGCACGGGTTGCCGTGCCCTCCCCCGATTGCATTGATGCCGCGCCCATGTCGCCCGTCTGCTCCAACCCAGGCGATCGTGAAGCGGCGCACTAGCGCTTAGCGCCACGTGCCAAAGGAATGACCATGCAAAAGGCCCTGGGCATCATCTTGTGGACGATCATGGCAGCCTGTGTGGTCAGCGTGATCACCCTGCCTGTCAATCTGCAGACCCAGCTGATCGTAAGCGTGACGGTCGTCATTATCATGGGCGGACTGAAGCTTCTCAAGTCAGATGGGCGCTGGCGGCTTGTGGCACTCGCCTTCGGCGTTTCCATTGTCCTGCGCTATGCCTACTGGCGCACCACCGAAACCCTGCCCCCCATCAATCAGCCGGAGAACTTTATCCCGGGAATGCTGTTGTACCTGGCGGAGATGTACAACATTCTGATGCTGTTTCTCAGCCTGTTCATCGTGGCGATGCCGCTTGCGTCGCGCCCGTCGCGGGCAGGCCAACAGAAAACCTTTCCTGCGGTCGACGTGTTTATTCCTTCCTACAACGAGGATGCGATGCTGCTGGCCAACACCATCGCCGCAGCAAAGGCGATGGACTATCCGGCAGACAGGCTGAGGGTTTGGTTGCTGGATGACGGTGGAACATTGCAGAAGCGCAATTCGGCCGATGTTCGCGAGTCGGAGACGGCCGTCGCGCGTCACGCCTTGCTGTCTGACCTCTGCCGGCAGCTGGGTGCAAACTACCTTACGCGCGAGCGCAACGAGCATGCCAAGGCCGGCAATCTCAACAACGGCCTTGCCCACTCGCAAGGCCAGCTAATCGCTGTCTTCGATGCCGACCATGCGCCGGCACGCGACTTCCTGCTCGAGACAGTCGGCTATTTCGAGGAAGACCCGAAGCTGTTCCTGGTCCAGACGCCGCACTTCTTCCTCAATCCAGATCCTCTTGAGAGGAACCTGCGCACCTTCGAGCGCATGCCGAGCGAGAACGAGATGTTCTACGGCATCATCCAACGCGGTCTGGACAAGTGGAACGCCTCCTTCTTCTGCGGTTCTGCCGCTGTCTTGAGCCGCCGCGCGCTGGAGACGACCAACGGCTTCAGCGGCATGAGCATCACGGAAGACTGCGAGACCGCGCTCGAACTGCACAGTACGGGGTGGAACAGCATCTACGTCGACAAGCCTCTGATCGCAGGCCTTCAACCGGCGACCTTTGCCAGCTTCATCGGCCAGCGAAGCCGCTGGGCGCAAGGAATGATGCAGATCCTGCGTTTTCGCATGCCCTTCCTGAAAAGCGGCCTCTCGATCCCACAGAGGTTCTGCTACATGTCGTCGACGCTGTTCTGGCTGTTTCCTTTCCCGCGCACGATTTTTCTCATCGCGCCGCTCTTCTATATCTTCTTCGACCTGGAGATCTTCACCGCGTCCGGTGGCGAGTTCCTCGCCTACACGCTGGCCTACATGCTGGTGAACCTAATGATGCAGAACTATCTGTACGGCTCGTTCCGCTGGCCCTGGATCTCCGAGCTCTATGAGTTCGTGCAGACAGTCCATCTTCTTCCGGCGGTCGTGTCGGTCATGGTCAATCCGAGGAAGCCGACATTCAAGGTCACCGCCAAGGATGAATCCGTCTCCGTCAATCGACTTTCGGAAATCAGCAGACCGTTCTTCGTGATCTTTGCGGTGCAGATCGTCGCCGTCATCATGACGATCTTTAAAATCTATACCGAGCCTTACAAGGCGGACGTCACCCTCGTCGTTGGCGGCTGGAACATTATCAACCTCATTCTCGCCGGATGCGCGCTGGGAGTGGTCTCGGAGCGCGGCGAAAAATCGTCCTCGCGACGCATAAGGGTCCGGCGACGTTGCGAGTTTGGCGTCGAGGGCAGCTGGTATCCCGCCTCGATCGAGGATGTCTCGGTGGGCGGAGCGGGCCTGCAGGTGTTCGGCAAACAATTGTCGAGCATCCGCCCCGGCGCGGAAGCCGTGCTGCGGTTCAGGCCCCATGATGAACAGCAGGAGCTTGCCCTGTTGCCGATCGTCATTCGGGGCGCGCAATCGTCCGGCGACACCGTTCAGGTCGGCTGCCAATACCGGCCGCGCGATGCGCTCGACCACCGTTGGATCGCCGATCTCCTGTTTGCCAATTCCGCGCAATGGGCAGAGTTCCAGACGAGCCGCAGGCGCAATCCGGGCCTTGTCCGCGGCACGCTCTGGTTTCTCGGGCTGTCGCTCTACCAGACAAGCCGTGGGCTGATCTATCTCTTCCGGGGTATGGGGAAGGGTACATGACACGCCGTCCTTTTTTCCTACTCCCGATCTTCGTCATCTGGCTTGCTGCAACCGGGCCCGTCCTCGCCCAGGCGGCGCCGTTCGACATGGGGCCGGAAGGGCCATCCGTCCCCGTTGCCCCGGCACCCAAACTGCCTGAGCTCCCGCGCGGCCCGGCGGCGCAACCTGCGCCGAACAACGACCAGCGATCCGACACCTCTCCCTCGGCTCGACCGCCGGAGCAGCAGAACCGCCGCTATATCCTTCCCGTGCAGGAACTGGCCCTGACGGGCGAGCTCGACCGCCGATCATGGTCGATCTACCTGACCGAACAGCAGGTTTCCGGTCCAATCAGCCTCGCATTCAGCTTTCGCAACGCCATCGTGGTCGCCCCGGAAGCATCGCGCTTGACGGTTCTGCTCAACGGACGTCAAGTTGCAGATGAAGCCATCAGCGCTGCGGACAGGCCGCGCACTGTGTCGTTGGAGGTGCCAGCGGGCATTCTGCAGGCCGGCTCCAACCAAATCGAATTTCGGGCCAACCAGCGGCACAGGACTGATTGCGACATCCGCTCCACCTATGAGCTCTGGACAAGGATTGATCCCGCCGAAACCTTTCTCACGCTTGGAGGACAGACCGGTACGGCACCCTCCATCGCCGAGGCCATCCGGGCCATCGGTGCCGATGCCAAGGGCGCGACATCGTTCGAGGTACTGCTTCCAACCCTCGGGCAGCCAGGCGCGACAGTTCCGCTCCTTCGGCTTGCACAGGGCCTGTCGCTGCTCGCCGGCATGCCAAGCCAGAGCTTCTCGTTCCATTCGCAGCGATTGCCAGCACCCAGGCCAGGACATCTGGGCATTGTGATCGGTACTGCGGCTGAACTGCAGCCGGTCTTTCCGGGATTGCCCGCCGCGGCTCAAAACGGCAGCTTGCTGACCTGGGCCGTTGATCCGCAGACGGATCAGCCAGTTCTTCTCATCACCGGCCCGCGTTGGAGCGACATTCGCGCCGCGATCGATACATTCGTGACCCCGCTGGATCGCTCTCTCGCAGTGCGTCGTGACGTCATCAGCACCCAGCGGTGGAGCACACCGGATGCACCGCTCCTGTTTGGCGGTGAGACCCTTGCCCTGTCGCAGCTTGGTATGGAGACAATTGAATTTCCGGGACGCCGTGTAAGCACCAACTTCAATCTTGCGGTCCCGTCGGACTTCTACGCCAACGCCTTTGGAGAAGGGCAGTTGCTTTTGGACGCGGCATTCACCGACGCCGTCCTGCCGGGCAGCCATATCGACGTCTATGTGAACGGCAACATAGCCTCGACCGTCCCGATCACCTCCTCGAAGGGCGGGATCCTGCGGCACCTTCCCATCAAGGTCGCCCTGCGTCACATCAGGCCTGGCCTCAACACGATCGGCCTGGAGGCGATCATCACCACGGAAGCGGATACGCTCTGTGCTCCAGGTTCGACGGCGGTTGCCGAACCGCGCCTCGCCATCTTCAATACGTCCGAATGGCGGATGCCAGCCTTTGGCCGGATCGGACGTACTCCCAACCTGGCGGCGCTGGCCGCCACCGGGTATCCCTACGCACGCGACGAAGAGCCACTTCAACTTTTCGTCGATCGTTTCGACGCTGACACGATGTCGGCGGTATCGACCTTCATGGGAAAGCTGGCACTAGCGGCGGGGCACGTGATTGCAACGGAGCTTGTTGCAACGCCCACGGCCGTGGGCGATCGCAACGCCATCTTTTTTGGCAGCCTTTCCCAGATGCCTGCCAGGCTCCTTGCGCAGACCGCCATCGCTGCCGATGGTGCAACATCCTGGAGGCCAGCATCGCCGCTAGCAGCGCCCGCGGCTCCAACATCTGCGGCATTCGAGCAATGGCGCACGCGTGTCAGCGGCGGAATCTGGAGCGGACAAGTGAGCGCGTTCCAGGCGTGGCTGCAACGCAATTTCGACATTTCCGCCGCGTCTCTGCGGATCCTGCCCAGTACGGAAGCCCCGTTTCGTCCATCTCCGACACACAGCCTGCTGATTGCGCAAGGCCCAAGCCCCTCAGGTGAGGCCAGCTGGACGCTGGTCACCAGTCCGACATCGGCCGAATTGAAGACCTCAGTCGAGATGATAACCAGGCTGGATCGGTGGGGTGATGTTGGCGGTCGGTTGAGCGCCTATGCGAGCAAGACCGATACCGTCACCGTGCTTGCGGAGAACCAAATTGATTACCGCTCGACAGGCGGCGTGTCGTTGAACAATTATCGACTGGTTCTCACCAACTGGTTGTCCACCAATGTCCTCGCCTACACCATCCTTCTGGTCGTATTTGCGGTCATCTTCGGGCTTGCCACCGCATCCGTCCTTAGCCGACTTGGGAGGCGGAAATGATGTTACGCCTGATCACGCTGGTGGTTTGCCTGACGCTTCTCAGCTCTGCCGGATCCACGCAGGCCAAGGAACCGCTGATCCTGGGCCGGGAATGGTCGGCCTACAAGGAGAAGTTCCTCGAACCCAACGGCCGCATCGTCGACAATGGCAATGGCGCCATCAGCCACAGCGAAGGCCAGGGCTACGGCCTGTTGCTTGCCTACCTTGCCGATAGTCCCTCGGACTTCGAGCGGATCTGGTCCTTTACCCGCACCGAATTGCTATTGCGGGACGATGGGCTTTCGGCTTGGAAATGGGAACCCGACGCGTCTCCTCATGTCCAAGATATCAACAATGCGACGGACGGAGACCTGTTAATCGCTTACGCGCTGGGCCTTGCAGGCTCAAGATGGAAGCGAATGGACTTCATTCAGGCCGCGGCACGGATGGCGCAGAGCATTCTGTCGAAGACGGTCATTTCGGCAGGCGGGCGGACCATTCTTTTGCCAGGAGCAATTGGGTTTCGGGCTGCGGACCGCCAAGACGGACCCGTCGTCAATCCGTCCTACTGGATCTTCGAAGCGCTGCCCGTGATGGGTATTCTTGCGCCATCCGACCGGTGGCAGGCACTGTCAGACGACGGACTGGCACTGATCCGCACGTTGCAGATAGACCCCGCCCGGCTTCCCCCGGAATGGGTCAGCCTCAAGCAGCATCCTGTCCCTGCCAAGGGTTTCGAGGCACACTTCTCCTATAACGCCATCCGTATTCCGCTGTATCTTGCCAGAAGTAATATCAATGATCCGGAACTCATGCGCGGCCTGATGGACGCCATGGTGGATGAGCATGGCATCCCGGCTGTGATCGACTTGCTGACGGGACGGCCGATCGAGACCCTGAGTGATCCGGGCTATCGCGCCATCCGTGATTTCCTGGCATGCCGCGTCGACGGCACGCCCCTCCCGCCGTCGTCGATCCAGTTCCAGCCCGATCTCTATTATCCCGCGACGCTGCAATTGCTGGTCCTGGCGGGCATTCGGGAGAAATATCCCTCATGTCTATGAAGCTCCCGCTTGTCCTTCTCACGGCCACCCTGATTGGCGGAGGCTTCGCCGCAAGCCTGCGCGACAAGGTAAGCCTTCCTAGCCTACCTGCAAACGTGGCAGCTGCGGTCAGGTCGGAACCAGAGCGCGTCGCGCAACAAGCCGTGCCTGCCGATCCGCGGGCCTTGGCTCAGCGGATCCTCACGGTTCAGGCTGAGGGCCAGGGCGCGCCCGATACTGCCGTTCCCCCCGCGGCAATGCAGGAACAGGCGCAGCTTCAGCCCAAGACAAGAGAAACCGACCAGGCTGGAGATCCGGCGCCTCCGGCGGCAGAACCAAAGCCGGAGCCAGACCTCTCTGCACTTCGCTACTTCGCTGCTCGTGGCGACAATGCACGTCTACAGGCAGAGATTGCACGGTTGCGAGCCCTCTATCCCGACTGGACACCGCCTGCCAATCCGCTCGAAATACCGATGGGGCAGGATGAACGGCTTGAGGAGGTGTGGCGACAATATGCCGAGGGGCGCTACAGCGAAGTCCGCAAGGCCATTGCGGAACGTCAGGCGATGGACAGGACGTGGCAGCCGCCACAGGATCTTCTGGAGCGCTTGAATCTGGCGGAAAACCGCGTGCGGCTGATCAACGCCTCCGATTTGAAACAGTATCAGACGGTCATCACTCTGGCGGCAGAAGCCCCTGCCCTGCGCACCTGTAGTGACGTCGATGTTCTGTGGCGCCTGGCAGAAGCCTTCACCCGCACGGATCGCGAGACGCGGGGCGTGGACGTGTATCGCTACGTCCTGGAAAATTGTACGGTCGAACAGCAACGGGTTGCCACGGTCCAGAAGGCCGCGGCCCTTCTTTCCTCATCGTCACTCACTCCGCTCCTCGCCCTGGAGCGGGAAAAGGAATTCGAGCCCATCCGCAACGATCTTGCACGCCGGCTGGTTGCGGCGGCAAACGAGACCCCCGGCAGCGACGTAGCCCCGGACTATCTGGAGCGCCTGCGCCGGATGGCTGAGGCTGAAGGAAAAGCCTCGGACGCCTTGCTCCTGGGATGGTACGCACTGCGTCATGACGAGGCCCGGCAGGCTGAGCAATGGTTCTCGAAGGCAGGACAGATCGAGAAGAGTGTGTCGGCGTCGCAAGGTCTTGCCCTCTCGCTCCTCAAGAGCGGACAGGCGGCACGAGCGGAGGACGTCATGTACCCTTGGCGCGACAGCTCCGAAGAGGCAAGCGCGACATATCTGGCAGCCACGGCCAATCTGTTGGCGAGCGATCCTTCGCCGCAAATTGCGACCGAGATTCTCCAACGCATCGCCCGAACGGCCCTACAGGCGAAATATGTGCCCACCGCCCAGCAGCTTGGCTGGTATGCGCGCGCGTTCAACCAGCCACACACGGCAGCACGGTGGTTCGAGACCGCGCTCCAGTGGAAGGCAGACGACGAGCCGTCCGCCTATGGACTTGCCATAACCCGACAGCAGTTGAATGACCGCGCTGGAACAGAAGCGATCCGAGCAGCCTGGGCGGGGCGTTCACGACGCATCGCCGATCTCGGCATCATCTCAGCTGCCCAGCCTCCACAAGTCGCATCTGAGCCAGTGCCGCAAAGCGGAAAGGGGGACGCAACCCGATCGCGACAGACGAATGCCGCAGCATCTGTGGTGGTATCCCGACAGCCCCGCCCAACAACATCCGCCGGTCGGACAATGTGCGATGTCCGTAGCGGAGTGGAAAATCTTTCGCCTCAAGCCGCACTGCAGCGCGGATGGTGCCTGATGGATCTGAACCGGCCCCTGGAGGCAGCCGACGCCTTTCAGGCGGCACTAGGCTCCTCCGTGCAGGCCACGCGTGAGGACGCGGCTTATGGCCAGAGTCTCGCCTATTTGAGGCTCGGCCTCACCGACAAGGCCGCCGTTGCCGCAACCAAGGCGCCGCAGAGCATGCAGCGCTCGTCCGAACTCCAGGTGGCCATCCTTGCCAATCGCGCCAATCTGGCCTTTGACGCCGGGCGCTATCGCGAGGCTCTCATCTATTTGGACCAACGCGCGCTTCTGCAACCGGAAACCACCGATTTACTTGTGCTGAGGGGTTATGCCTTCATCAACCTGAACCGCGCCGGAGACGCCATGCGTATATTTGAAGCGGTGGCTGAGACTGGAAACCGCGATGCCGCCCGCGGCTTGCGCGACGCAAGGGTTGCGTTGGGGCTCGAGACGACTGACTAAGGGCCGGCCTGTTCCTCAGAGAGGTTAACTCACCTACATCGTCAAGGAAGACGGCGCCCGCCGTCACCATCAAAAAAGCTGTTCTGACTAAGACAGCGAATACCGCGCTGCGCTAAAAATGCGCTAGTTTTATGAGCCGGCTATACACCTGAAGCTTTTCGCAAAGCTTCGTTTATCCGACCCTGCCAACCTTTTCCGCTTGCGCGAAATTTAGCGATTACATCTTCGTCCAATCGGAGAGTGATTTGCTTTTTGGGATGCTCCAACGATGGGCGCCCACGCGATTTGCGATGCTCCTCCATCGCTTTGAAGAACTCTGCCGGTAGCACGTCCATCGCGGGGCGCATGTTGTCGAGCTCTTCCGCGGTTAGCTCGGGAAAATCGACAGCATCCCAATCTTCCTTCGTGTAACCACGACCCGGTTCAAAACTCTTCATTTTTTGATTTTTGGTGGCCATAGGAGCTTCCTTCTTTCCTTTTCACTTGCTGGGCGAAAGCTGATAATCGATATTGCTTCAGTTCCGAGTGTCGCAAAAATGGCTGCAGCTGTCCCATCGCGAAAGTAACCGATGGCCTTCAAGCGTCTTTTGCCAAGAGCATCTGGTTTGCCTTCCTCTATGACGGCGCTCGCCCAATCGAGATCGCTTACATCAGCAAAATCGAAACCATGCTTTTCGAGGTTGGCCAGCCGCTTGGGCTCGTCCCACATTATCTTCATAATTTAATGTAGCTACACTTATAAGGGATATCAAGCCGCACTTAACAGCACGCACAGCGGCTCCATATCGCTTGGCGCCTTCATATAACTGCTAAGAAAACGCCTTAAAAATCAACGTCGCTCGAAACTACGCGAGGGATCCCGCACTAATTTGGGGCAAAATGTTCATCGAGGCGGCACGCCACGTTCTGAGGCGAGTTTCATATAGGGGTATCTTAGCAAACGCTCGCACCTGGCTCCATGCTTTCGGCTACCGCCTGAGCCTTGAACTCATCTGACCAGCGTCGAACCCCTCGCGGCGCGCCCTCCAGGCGACCCGCAACGGCTTGGATCATATGGAAACGTTCTATGTTCGGACACAGCTTCAGACATCGCAATTCATACCAAGCTCATCCCTGAGCTCACATGAATAAGCGCGATGACTTGCTATCGCCAGACGGGGTCAATGCACCGCTCTGATGTCCGTTTGTTGTCAATGCTCGGGGCGCGTGCAACCGCCCGTTCTGACGAACGACTGTTCATGATGATGATCGCGTATGGGTGGAGGCGGAACTCAAGGACGTCGGTGATCAAGCTCTGATGCGCGGGTTGGCTACCGCATTCCCGATTGTGCGTCCGGGGCTGTTCCTATCTTACTGCGGGCGTCGGTCATTTACCGGCCACAAAGCGGATGACGGATGTTTCTGAACCTTCAATTTTCGATGCAGGCGCAGACGCGTCCGCTGCTCTGGAACACGACGAGCGTCGTCGCTATCGCTCGCGAAATGCTCGCGAGGCCACCTCCACAAGCGGAGAGAACAGATACTCCAGGATACGACGGGAGCCAGTTTTGATTTCTACCGTAACCGCCATACCTGGCGTAAGCGCCACCACCACGCCGTCCGCTTCGATGACGTCCTTCTCCGGCCGGAGGGTGACTGGAAATACAAGGTTTTGTATTCTTTCCGTGCCAGAAAAGGAACGATCGCGCGATGACGTCGCGTTTGGATTTCCTTCAATCAGTTGGGCATCCTGCTGGGGCAGGGAATCCGTCGCAATTTGTTTGACGGTCGCTTCAAGTGAGCCGTAGCGGGTGAAAGGAAAAGATTCAACTTTCACGACCGCCGACTGACCTGGCTGGATGAACCCGATATCTCGATTGAGGACGTACACCTCAATCTCCAATTCTGAGTCAAGAGGAACTACCCGCGCGAGATCCTGGCCAGTGGTAACGACCTGTCCAAGTGTAAATACTGCTGATGCTTGTAGGATACCTTCAACAGGACTTTCGACAGTCAATTGCCGCCGCTGGCTTTCCGCCTTTGCTAACAGGTTGCGCAATTCTTCGGCCTCCCGTTCGGATTGGCCAAGTTTTTGAGCCTGATCACTCACAAACGCGCGGAGTGTCTTGTCAATCTCGGCACTGAAAACAGTTACACCGGCACTTGCGACCCTCATCTCGCCCACCAGTGTAACCAGATCCGTCTCTCGCGTTTTCATGAGTTCGGTCGCGTCGATAACGCTGGAAATGGTCCCCGCAGTTCGAGACACCAATGTGTTTCGCATATCCACTCTCTGCCTTAACGTTTCGATGAGTGACTGCTGGGCTTCAATCTCTGCGGTCTTCTGTTGTTGTTCGGCTTCTTTTTGAGAACGTTGCGCCCGTAATGAAGAAAGCGTCGATTCCAGCTCGTCTAGACTTACGAGAAGGATCTGCTCCTCTCGAAGGCGGATATCTGCCGGTATGGTCGAGCTCCAATCAATATTGACCTCGGATGACATTCGACCTTTGCGCGCCGCATCGATGGCCACGCGCCTTCGGGCAGCTTCAGCTTCTGCGGAATTCAGCTTATCGCGCAATCCCTTTTCTTCCGACAGTGCCTGTGCCGGATCAAGTTCCAGCAATATGTCGCCGGCCTTCACATATGTGCCGTTGGCGGGCGGCAGCCTTACCACTTTGCCTGTTACGACCGGCTGAATGACCTTCACCTTGCCGGTGGGCTGGAACTTGCCCTGCGAAACTGCGACGATATCGACACGCCCCACGTAAGCCCAGATCAGAGCTGTCACCGCGAACGAACAGATCAGTGTAAGAATGGCGGTCTGCACTGGCGAAGGCGGCGTTTCTAGAATCTCAAGCGCGGGTGCCAGAAACTCCTGATCGGCACGTCTTGCGCGCTTTGACGACGAATGTTCCTTGGCTGTCATGAGACGGTCATATCGCTTTGAAGAGCCCAAAGCTTGGAGTAGATCCCGCTTTTGTTGACCAACAACTCGGAATGAGAACCGCTTTCAACTATCCGCCCCTCAGCCATCCCCAAGATGCGATCGCAGGTGCGGACTGCAGCCAGACGATGAGCAATGATGATGACCGTGCGGTTTCTGGCGATTTTCATCATGTTCGTCTGGATCACGCGCTCGCTCTCATAGTCAAGCGCGCTGGTCGCTTCGTCAAAAATCAGAATAGGCGGATTGGTAGCGAGGGCACGAGCGATGGCGATCCGCTGCCGCTGACCGCCGGAGAGGTTCGCGCCGCGCTCTTCTATCATCGTGTCATATCCTTGCGGCAATTTGGCAATGAATTCGTCGGCGCCGGCGAGCTTGGCCACGGACATCACTTCTGCGCGCGACATTGCGGGGTTGGCGAAGGCTACGTTATCGTGGATGGAGCGATTGAAAAGGATATTTTCCTGCAGGACGACGCCGATATGGCTGCGAAGCCAAGAGGGATCAACATTCGACAGATCTATTCCGTCGAGAAGAACCTGCCCCTCCTCAGGCAGATAGAGTCGCTGCAGTAGCTTCGTCAGCGTTGATTTTCCGGAGCCGGACGCGCCGACGATCCCGATGACCTCTCCGGGTGCAATATCGAGCGTAACTGACTTCAGGACCTCAGGCGATCCGGGACGATAGCGAAAGGTGACGTTCCTCATACTGATTGCGCCCCTCGGTTTCGGAAGCGTCATGCGCTGCTGCGGCATGGGTTCGATGGGGGAATTGAGCACGTCCCCGAGGCGTTCAATCGAAATTTGGACCTGCTGAAAGTCCTGCCAGAGCTGAGACAATCTTAAAACGGGTTGGGTAACCTGGGCAGCAAGCATATTGAAGGCAATGAGCGCTCCGATCGACAGCTCCCCATCGATGACCGCTTGCGCACCGAAGTATAGCAGAAACGCAGCTGACAGCTTGCTGACATATTGGATGGCATTCTGGCCGACTGCGCTCAACCGTGTGGCATCGAACGCGGTGCGCACATAGGCGGCAAGCTTCTCTTCCCATTGCGACTGCAGGATCGGTTCGACAGCGCCAGCCTTGACGGTATGGATACCAACTATGGCCTCCACCAGAAACTGCTGGCTAAGCGCACCTCTATTGAATTTTTCATTGATCAGATCGCGAAGTGGAGGGCGAATGAGTATGCCAATGAGGACGTAGATCGGGATCGACGCGACCACGACCAGCGTCAGCTGGGGGGAGTAAGCGTATAGCACCGCGATAAAAACGACGGTAAAAATCAGATCTAACAAAGAGAATAGCGCCTGCCCCGTCAGAAAGCTTCGTATCGTTTCCAACTCTCTCACACGTGCCACGGTCTGTCCGGCGGAGCGGCTCTCGAAATATTGAAGCGGGAGTCTCAGCAGATGACGGAAGAGCTTCTGCCCCAGTTCGACGTCGATACGATTTGTTGTATGCGACAGGACATACGTCCGGAGATACTGCAGCGTGACATCGAAAATACCGATAATGACGATGCCAGCGACCAAAACTGTAAGGGTAGAATAGCCTTTATGCGACAGGACCTTATCAACGACCAGTTGGAAAAAGAGTGGCGTAACGAGGGCAAATATCTGGATGAAGAGAGAAGCAAGCAGCACATGTGCTATGGGCTTGCGGTACCGCCATATCGACGGCAAAAACCATTTCAGCCCAAAACTTCGGGGATCGACGCCTGCTCCTCCGGCTCGGCGCGTGAGAAGGATAATGTGATCATTAATTGAAGACAGAAGATCATCTGCGTTGACAAAGCGATCATGCTTGCTGATGGGGTCGACCAGACGAAATCGTTTGCCGTCGGCTACGCCCGCAAACACGTGATAGGTACCGTCGACAAGTTGGACGATGGCGGGCACGGGCACGGTCCTGAGCCGATCCAGCGTAATCCTTCTGATCAACCTTGCCTTCAGTCCAACCAGCTTCGCGGCACGGAGCACATCGCGATCATCGGCGGAGCGGCCAATCAGTGCCAACTCCCGCTGCAGAGATTCAGGATCAGCCGCAATCTGATAAAACGCTGCGATACCGCAAAGTGCGCGCAGGCCTGAATCCAGCTTTTGAACTGGCTGCGGTCGGGCTTCGACGCTATTCATTCCCCACTAAGTCCCCACTACTTCATTATTCTAGGGCCGCCCAAGCCCCATTTATGCAAACTGGAAGTTCGACTGCTGCAGGCTGGACAGAGCGACGGACTGCAGGGTGATGGAGTTGTTGGGATCGGCGGTGATGACGACGTTCGATCCCGACTGCACGGAGTGCGAGAGCAGCTGGGTCCAGTTGGCGAAGACCGCCTTGTCGAACTGGATGATGTCGCCGCCGGCCGCCGAGAAGTCGGTGACGGTGTCATGGCCGAAGTTCGGGGTGAACACGAAGGCGTCGCTGCCCGAGCCGCCCGTCAGGGTGTCGTTGCCTTCGCCGCCATAGATCTCGTCATTGCCGGCTCCGCCGCTGACCGCGTCGTTGTCCTCTCCACCGAACAGCCAGTCGCCACCATCGCCGCCGTTGATCGCGTCATTGCCCTGGAAGCCATAGATGACATCCGCATCGATCGTGCCGGTCAGCGTCTCGTTGAACACCGGCCGGGTGCCGGTCTGCGACAGCGCGACCTCCACCAGGGTCGGATTGAACGCGACGATGTCGGCCTTGCCGTCGCCGTCGACGTCGCCCAGCAGCCGCGGATTGCCGCTGTCGTTCGTCCAGCCGCCGGCGGCAGTCGAGCTTCCGAACGTGTTGAAGAGGCCGTAATAGACGTCGGAGAAGGTTCCATCGGCCTTGCCGAAGGCGACCTCCGGACCGTTGGCCCCGAAGGCGACGATATCGACCCGGCCGTCACCGTTGACGTCGGCGACCTCGCGCGGCCCCTGGCTGGCACTTGCCCAGCCACCCGCTTCGGCGCTGTGGCCGAACATGCCCGCCAACCCGACGATCGGCAGTTCGAACGTGCCGTCCGCCTTGCCGAGCGCGACCTGAACCCCGTCGGCGCCGAAGGCGACGATATCGGCCCGTCCGTCGCCGTTCACGTCACCGATCCGCCGCAACCACTTGGTCGAGTCGTTCCAGCCGACGGAGGAGACGAAGTAGCCTGTCAGCGCCGCAGTGGGCGCCGAGAAGGTGCCGGCCGCTGTCGCAAGCGCCACCATGACCTGCTGAGATCCGAATGCAACGATGTCGTCACGCCCGTCACCGTTCACGTCGCCGATATAGCGGGGATAGAGAGTGGTGCTATACCATCCACCCCCGCCACCATTGGGATCTGAACCCAAATAGCCGCTCGACGCGGTATACCATGCCCCGAACGTCCCGTCTGCCTGACCGAGAGTGACCGCGATACTCATTGCGCCGATGCCAATGATATCGGCCCGGCCGTCGCCATTGACGTCGCCAAGCTGGCGGGGGTTGACTGTTTCGTTACTCCAATAACTGGTGTTGAAAGCCGCACCTGTCTGGAACGGGGCGGCAAAGGTCCCGTCGGCCTGGCCGAGCGACACCTTGACGCCGTCACTGGCAAAACCGACGATATCGGCCCGCCCGTCGCCGTTGACGTCGGCCATCCGGCGCGGCGTCACGTTCTGGCTGGCCCAGTTGCCCGCCGATGCGGCGCTGCCGAAGGCATTGGAAAGGGCGCTGACCGGCGCGGCGAAGTGCTGATAGTCGCCGACCGCCTCGTCGCCGCCGATCAGCATGTCCTTCCCGAGGAGCATGCCGGCCGCCCGGCCGATGTTCATCACCTGGCCGTTGTCGAACTCCAGCAGTTCCACCCGGTTGGTCGAAGATGCCCAGTTCTTGATGGTGATCTTGTCCTCGATGTCCTTGATCACACGGTCGTCGTGGGCCAGGTCCCGGATCGAGATGATCAGGTCGTTGCCGTACTTCTGGACAATGATGTCCTCGATCCCGATCCCGGCGCCAAACCGGATCCGGTCCCCAAGCATCATACCGCCGACGGGTACGTTGCTGCCCCTGTCGGAGACTGCGCCAAACTGGAAGTTCGACTGCTGCAGGCTGGACAGAGCGACGGACTGCAGGGTGATGGAGTTGTTGGGATCGGCGGTGATGACGACGTTCGATCCCGACTGCGCGGAGTGCGAGAGCAGCTGGGTCCAGTTGGCGAAGACCGCCTTGTCGAACTGGATGATGTCGCCGCCGGCCGCCGAGAAGTCGGTGACGGTGTCATGGCCGAAGTTCGGGGTGAACACGAAGGCGTCGCTGCCCGAGCCGCCCGTCAGGGTGTCGTTGCCTTCGCCGCCATAGATCTCGTCATTGCCGGCTCCGCCGCTGACCGCGTCGTTGTCCTCTCCACCGAACAGCCAGTCGCCACCATCGCCGCCGTTGATCGCGTCATTGCCCTGGAAGCCATAGATGACATCCGCATCGATCGTGCCGGTCAGCGTCTCGTTGAACACCGGCCGGGTGCCGGTCTGCGACAGCGCGACCTCCACCAGGGTCGGATTGAACGCGACGATGTCGGCCTTGCCGTCGCCGTCGACGTCGCCCAGCAGCCGCGGATTGCCGCTGTCGTTCGTCCAGCCGCCGGCGGCAGTCGAGCTTCCGAACGTGTTGAAGAGGCCGTAATAGACGTCGGAGAAGGTTCCATCGGCCTTGCCGAAGGCGACCTCCGGACCGTTGGCCCCGAAGGCGACGATATCGACCCGGCCGTCACCGTTGACGTCGGCGACCTCGCGCGGCCCCTGGCTGGCACTTGCCCAGCCACCCGCTTCGGCGCTGTGGCCGAACATGCCCGCCAACCCGACGATCGGCAGTTCGAACGTGCCGTCCGCCTTGCCGAGCGCGACCTGAACCCCGTCGGCGCCGAAGGCGACGATATCGGCCCGTCCGTCGCCGTTCACGTCACCGATCCGCCGCAACCACTTGGTCGAGTCGTTCCAGCCGACGGAGGAGACGAAGTAGCCTGTCAGCGCCGCAGTGGGCGCCGAGAAGGTGCCGGCCGCTGTCGCAAGCGCCACCATGACCTGCTGAGATCCGAATGCAACGATGTCGTCACGCCCGTCACCGTTCACGTCGCCGATATAGCGGGGATAGAGAGTGGTGCTATACCATCCACCCCCGCCACCATTGGGATCTGAACCCAAATAGCCGCTCGACGCGGTATACCATGCCCCGAACGTCCCGTCTGCCTGACCGAGAGTGACCGCGATACTCATTGCGCCGATGCCAATGATATCGGCCCGGCCGTCGCCATTGACGTCGCCAAGCTGGCGGGGGTTGACTGTTTCGTTACTCCAATAACTGGTGTTGAAAGCCGCACCTGTCTGGAACGGGGCGGCAAAGGTCCCGTCGGCCTGGCCGAGCGACACCTTGACGCCGTCACTGGCAAAACCGACGATATCGGCCCGCCCGTCGCCGTTGACGTCGGCCATCCGGCGCGGCGTCACGTTCTGGCTGGCCCAGTTGCCCGCCGATGCGGCGCTGCCGAAGGCATTGGAAAGGGCGCTGACCGGCGCGGCGAAGTGCTGATAGTCGCCGACCGCCTCGTCGCCGCCGATCAGCATGTCCTTCCCGAGGAGCATGCCGGCCGCCCGGCCGATGTTCATCACCTGGCCGTTGTCGAACTCCAGCAGTTCCACCCGGTTGGTCGAAGATGCCCAGTTCTTGATGGTGATCTTGTCCTCGATGTCCTTGATCACACGGTCGTCGTGGGCCAGGTCCCGGATCGAGATGATCAGGTCGTTGCCGTACTTCTGGACAATGATGTCCTCGATCCCGATCCCGGCGCCAAACCGGATCCGGTCCCCAAGCATCATACCGCCGACGGGTACGTTGCTGCCCCTGTCGGAGACTGCGCCAAACTGGAAGTTCGACTGCTGCAGGCTGGACAGAGCGACGGACTGCAGGGTGATGGAGTTGTTGGGATCGGCGGTGATGACGACGTTCGATCCCGACTGCACGGCGTGCGAGAGCAGCTGGGTCCAGTTGGCGAAGACCGCCTTGTCGAACTGGATGATGTCGCCGCCGGCCGCCGAGAAGTCGGTGACGGTGTCATGGCCGAAGTTCGGGGTGAACACGAAGGCGTCGCTGCCCGAGCCGCCCGTCAGGGTGTCGTTGCCTTCGCCGCCATAGATCTCGTCATTGCCGGCTCCGCCGCTGACCGCGTCGTTGTCCTCTCCACCGAACAGCCAGTCGCCACCATCGCCGCCGTTGATCGCGTCGTTGCCCTGGAAGCCATAGATGACATCCGCATCGATCGTGCCGGTCAGCGTCTCGTTGAACACCGGCCGGGTGCCGGTCTGCGACAGCGCGACCTCCACCAGGGTCGGATTGAACGCGACGATGTCGGCCTTGCCGTCGCCGTCGACGTCGCCCAGCAGCCGCGGATTGCTGCTGTCGTTCGTCCAGCCGCCGGCGGCAGTCGAGCTTCCGAACGTGTTGAAGAGGCCGTAATAGACGTCGGAGAAGGTTCCGTCGGCCTTGCCGAAGGCGACCTCCGGACCGTTGGCCCCGAAGCCGACGATATCGACCCGGCCGTCACCGTTGACATCGGCGACCTCGCGCGGCCCCTGGCTGGCACTTGCCCAGCCGCCCGCTTCGGCGCTGTGGCCGAACATGCCCGCCAACCCGACGATCGGCAGTTCGAACGTGCCGTCCGCCTTGCCGAGCGCGACCTGAACCCCGTCGGCGCCGAAGGCGACGATATCGGCCCGTCCGTCGCCGTTCACGTCACCGATCCGCCGCAGCCATTTGGTCGAGTCGTTCCAGCCGACGGAGGAGACGAAGTAGCCTGTCAGCGCCGCAGTGGGCGCCGAGAAGGTGCCGGCCGCCGTCGCAAGTGCCACCATGACCTGCTGAGATCCGAATGCAACGATGTCGTCACGCCCGTCACCGTTCACGTCGCCGATATAGCGGGGATAGAGAGTGGTGCTATACCATCCACCCCCGCCACCATTGGGATCTGAACCCAAATAGCCGCTCGACGCGGTATACGCTGCCCCGAACGTTCCGTTTGCCTGACCGAGAGCGACCGCGATACTCATTGCGCCGATGCCGATGATGTCGGCCCGGCCGTCGCCGTTCACGTCGCCGAGTTGGCGTGGGTTGACTGTTTCGTTACTCCAATAACTGGTGTTGAAAGCCGCACCTGTCTGGAACGGGGCGGCAAAGGTCCCGTCGGCCTGGCCGAGCGACACCTTGACGCCGTCACTGGCAAAACCGACGATATCGGCCCGGCCGTCGCCGTTGACGTCGGCCATCCGGCGCGGCGTCACGTTCTGGCTGGCCCAGTTGCCCGCCGATGCGGCGCTGCCGAAGGCGTTGGAAAGGGCGCTGACCGGCGCGGCGAAGTGCTGATAGTCGCCGATCGCCTCGTCGCCGCCGATCAGCATGTCCTTCCCGAGGAGCATGCCGGCAGCCCGGCCGATGTTCATCACCTGGCCGTTGTCGAACTCCAGCAGTTCCACCCGGTTGGTCGAGGACGCCCAGTTCTTGATGGTGATCTTGTCCTCGATGTCCTTGATCACGCGGTCGTCGTGGGCCAGGTCCCGGACCGAGATGATCAGGTCGTTGCCGTACTTCTGGACAATGATGTCCTCGATCCCGATCCCGGCGCCAAACCGGATCCGGTCCCCAAGCATCATACCGCCGACGGGTACGTTGCTGCCTCTGTCGGAGACTGCGCCAAACTGGAAGTTCGACTGCTGCAGGCTGGACAGAGCGACGGACTGCAGGGTGATGGAGTTGTTGGGATCGGCGGTGATGACGACGTTCGATCCCGACTGCGCGGCGTGCGAGAGCAACTGGGTCCAGTTGGCGAAGACCGCCTTGTCGAACTGGATGATGTCGCCGCCGGCCGCCGAGAAGTCGGTGACGGTGTCATGGCCGAAGTTCGGGGTGAACACGAAGGCGTCGCTGCCCGAGCCGCCCGTCAGGGTGTCGTTGCCTTCGCCGCCATAGATCTCGTCATTGCCGGCTCCGCCGCTGACCGCGTCGTTGTCCTCTCCACCGAACAGCCAGTCGCCACCATCGCCGCCGTTGATCGCGTCGTTGCCCTGGAAGCCATAGATGACATCCGCATCGATCGTGCCGGTCAGCGTCTCGTTGAACACCGGCCGGGTGCCGGTCTGCGACAGCGCGACCTCCACCAGGGTCGGATTGAACGCGACGATGTCGGCCTTGCCGTCGCCGTCGACGTCGCCCAGCAGCCGCGGATTGCTGCTGTCGTTCGTCCAGCCGCCGGCGGCAGTCGAGCTTCCGAACGTGTTGAAGAGGCCGTAATAGACGTCGGAGAAGGTTCCGTCGGCCTTGCCGAAGGCGACCTCCGGACCGTTGGCCCCGAAGCCGACGATATCGACCCGGCCGTCACCGTTGACATCGGCGACCTCGCGCGGCCCCTGGCTGGCACTTGCCCAGCCGCCCGCTTCGGCGCTGTGGCCGAACATGCCCGCCAACCCGACGATCGGCAGTTCGAACGTGCCGTCCGCCTTGCCGAGCGCGACCTGAACCCCGTCGGCGCCGAAGGCGACGATATCGGCCCGTCCGTCGCCGTTCACGTCACCGATCCGCCGCAGCCATTTGGTCGAGTCGTTCCAGCCGACGGAGGAGACGAAGTAGCCTGTCAGCGCCGCAGTGGGCGCCGAGAAGGTGCCGGCCGCCGTCGCAAGTGCCACCATGACCTGCTGAGATCCGAATGCAACGATGTCGTCACGCCCGTCACCGTTCACGTCGCCGATATAGCGGGGATAGAGAGTGGTGCTATACCATCCACCCCCGCCACCATTGGGATCTGAACCCAAATAGCCGCTCGACGCGGTATACGCTGCCCCGAACGTTCCGTTTGCCTGACCGAGAGCGACCGCGATACTCATTGCGCCGATGCCGATGATGTCGGCCCGGCCGTCGCCGTTCACGTCGCCGAGTTGGCGTGGGTTGACTGTTTCGTTACTCCAATAACTGGTGTTGAAAGCCGCACCTGTCTGGAACGGGGCGGCAAAGGTCCCGTCGGCCTGGCCGAGCGACACCTTGACGCCGTCACTGGCAAAACCGACGATATCGGCCCGGCCGTCGCCGTTGACGTCGGCCATCCGGCGCGGCGTCACGTTCTGGCTGGCCCAGTTGCCCGCCGATGCGGCGCTGCCGAAGGCGTTGGAAAGGGCGCTGACCGGCGCGGCGAAGTGCTGATAGTCGCCGATCGCCTCGTCGCCGCCGATCAGCATGTCCTTCCCGAGGAGCATGCCGGCAGCCCGGCCGATGTTCATCACCTGGCCGTTGTCGAACTCCAGCAGTTCCACCCGGTTGGTCGAGGACGCCCAGTTCTTGATGGTGATCTTGTCCTCGATGTCCTTGATCACGCGGTCGTCGTGGGCCAGGTCCCGGACCGAGATGATCAGGTCGTTGCCGTACTTCTGGACAATGATGTCCTCGATCCCGATCCCGGCGCCAAACCGGATCCGGTCCCCAAGCATCATACCGCCGACACTGCTTCCAGGATCAGAGATAGTATCTTTCCCATCGCCCCTTCCAAAGGAATAGCGATCGTCCGCAGTCGTCCCCTTGAGCTTGTCCGCACCTGTCGTGCCCAGGATGATGACGGATCTGCCATCGGCATTTATAAGTGTGCGACTAACTTCTGCTACCGATCCATCAGGTTTGTAAGTCGTCGTGACGCGAATTACGCTGCCGTCGGCCTGTGTGGTTGCCTCATCCTTGAGATCTATAGTTCCATCATTATTGTTGTCCTTCAGGAGGCTGATGACATTGCCGTCAGCACTGACCGTCATCGTACCCGTGGCGATCGCGGCGCCGGCACTGTTGGTATCGACTATCGAGGTGACAGAGCGACCATCCATCAGGATGCGGGAGGTCTCGACATGCTCATAGGTGCCATTATTGTCGTAGTCGCTTTTGATAACCTTGATCAGGCCATCGGCGCTCACGGTTGTCGATAGCTTCGCCGCGATAGCGGAATTCCACGTAATGACCCTCGGATCCGGTGATGGCATTAACGCGGCTTCAGTATTGACGATTGTTGCAGCCCATGCACCTGTTACATCCCACACGACGGTTTCCGTGTGGTCGACGTCGCCATCGCCATCGTCATCTCGGGTGATGGTCTGGGTTCGGCCGTCGGCGCTGGTAACGATTGTCTCTTTTCGCATCACTGTATTGGATGCGGTATAATTCGTGGCAACCTGGTTCGAGCTGCCGTCGGCATTCTTGGTAGCGACCAAAACCCGCGTCTGGTCAAACGCACCGTCGCCGTCAAAATCCCAATGTAGGGTCGATGTTCTTCCATCGAAGCTCACGGTTTTGACCGTCCGACTCGCCAGGTTTCCGTTGCTCAAGTAATTGGAGATCGTCGTGGTCGAGTTTCCGTCGATCGATTGCTCCTTGAGCTCGACCTGGTCGATCTTGCCGTCTCCCAGGAGATCACGCTCGGTCAGAGAGGTCAGTCCGTCACCTTGGACGGTTTTGGTGACGATTGCGGTTACGCTACCATCGGCGGCTTGTTCGGTGGTTACGGTGCGGCTCCCAGTATCGGCCAGGGATTTCGTAAATGCCGTTCGCGTGCGGTCGAAGGAACCGTCGCCATTCAGGTCTTCTTGCACGGTCAGCGTCCGACCATCGGCGCTGGCCAGTGTCACGTATTTGGAAAGCGTCGAACCGTCCGACTTCTTGTTGACGACGGTGCGCGTGCGGGTGCCGTCGGTGTTGATCACAGTGATGTCTGTGAAGGTCTCGGTGGTGTTGCCACCAGGCACAGCCGTTATCCGCGAGACGGATGTGGACAGGCCATTGCCCGAGATTGTGGTCACCTCCCGCATCGTCATGGCGCCGGCAGTGTAGTTGGTGACAGTCCGAGTCTCCGAGCCGTCCTCGTTGAGTGTGATAATGTCCGTCTCGCTCTTGCCATACGAGCCCGAGCCGGTCAGATCCCACTGCCGATTTATGCTAAGGCCATTACCGCTGGTGGTAATGATGGCCTTGTTGCGCAGCGTCCTGACTTCGGACGACGCGTAGGTAACATTGAACTCCGAGACTGTCCGAACACGGCTGCCATCGACATTGGTAACGGTGATATCTGTCGACGCCCAGTCGAGGCGGTTGAGCGATGCCAGGGACTGCGGCACATGTTCACGCGTTATCGACAGACCATCGGCACTTGTCGTCACCCTCGTCTCGCCGACGATGGTCGATCCGTTGTAATCGATATAGGTTGCTACCGAGCTACCTGTCGGCATGATCGTGACGGTGACGATCTGATCGTTGACCGAATTGCCGTCCAGGTCGGTGGACGTCGTCGTTATCAGCCCGTGGTTGCTGACCGTGACAGTGACTTTATCGTTGAGGACGTTGCCGGTCTTGTAGTTGGTGGTGGTGACGACGCTGCTGCCGTCGGCGTTCAAAACCGTCCTCTTCACCTCCTTATGCGAGAAGGCGCCGTTGCCGTTTCCATCCCAAATGCTGGTTACAGTCAGGCCGTCGGCGCTGGTGTCGATCGTGGTGCCGTGCTGGAACGCACGGCCTCCGTCGAGTTCGGTGACCTTGCGCGTCGTGCTCCCGTCGGCATTGTAGACGGTCGCGTCGGTGATCTCTCGCTCGTAGACGGAATCGCCATCGAGATCGACTTGCACAACACTGATCAGGCCGTTGCCGCTGACCGTTGAGACCGCCTTGGACTCCAACTGCCCGGCGTCGAACGTGGAGGCCGTCGTCGTCTTGCTTCCGTTGTTATTGACGAGAATGGCGGTTGTCTGATCGTTGACAGCGTCGCCATCGAAGTCGGCGTCGATCATCACCGCCTTCTGATCGGTCGCTGTCGTGGTCACTACCTTCGAGATCAGCACCGAACCGGGTAACGTATGAAGGCTTTCGGTTTTGATCGTGCTGCCATTGGAGTTCAGGGCGAGGGTGTCGACGCCCTTGACGTCCATGATGCCGTCGCCGTCGTAGTCCGTCTGGGTGACTACAGACAGCCCCGTGGCACTGATGTTGATCGTCTTTTGGCTAAGGACCGAGGCGTTCTGGGCAGTTTCAACAATTGTTTGTGTAGCCGATCCGTCGGCATTGAAACCTGTCAAGCCGGAGACGATCCGCTCGTAGACGCCGTTGCCGTCGCGATCTGCTTTGGTGTTGATCGAGTATCCGGTTGCATCGGTCCAGACGTAGCTTTTCGACAACACGGTATTGTTCGCACTGAGATTGGATCCGATCCGCGTCGTCGATGAATCGGCATTGATCGTGGTGACGTCGGTGACGATGCCATCCCAGGTGCCGTTGCCGTTGATGTCCGTCTTGGTCGTGATCGATAGCTTGCTGGCGGAAGTGACCTGCTCGACGTTGCTCTTCAGCGTGCCGTTTCCGTTGTACTCGCTGGTCGTCAGCATGCGGACGCCATCGATACCAATGGAATCCACCACCGTAACATCGTTATGGAAGTCGCCATTGGCATCGGTCTGCGTCGTCAGCATCCGCTTGTCAGCACTGAGTGTTGACGTCGTCTTCTGCATCATCGAGCCGTTGCGACTGGTGGCAATGGCAGTCGTGGTGCGGCTGCCGTCACCGTTCAGCACAACTGTCCTGGTCGCAGTCGAATCGAAATACCCGTCACCGGTGAGGTCCTGCTGCACCGTCGTCGTCAGGCCGTCGGCGCTCCGCGTCGTCACCGTCTCGCCGATCGGAGTGTTGTTGCGGCTTTTCAATCGTTCTGTAGCTGTGCTGCTGCCGTCGCCGCCCAGCACCACAACCCTGCTCTTCGTGCGGTCGTAGAAACCGTCGCCATCGAGATCGGTCCGCGAGGCAACCGAGAGCCCGTCGGCGCTGGTGTTTATTTGTTCCCGACTGAGAAGCGTGCCGTTCGACGCGAGCACCGACACCATCTTGGTGGTTGCGCCCGTTCCGTCTGCGAGAATCGAGGTGGTGCGATCCCAAGCGCCGTCGCCGTTGGAATCCTCGTTCAGTGATATCGTACGCTGGTCGTTACTGACCGACTGCACCGACTTCGACAGAAGCGTATGGTCGCCGCTCGTCACCGTCTTCGTGATAACGCGTGTCTCGCCGGCATCGACACTCACCTGGCTCAAGATACGGTCGAGGACGGTGTCGCCGGTCAGATCCTGCTGCACTATATTCGACAACCCGTCGCCGGAGGTCGTGGTTATAGTCCTGCCCTGCAGCGTGTCAGTTCGGTCCCGCTTTTCTTCGGTGATTACGACATCGCCATTTGCGAGCATGGTGGTGACATAACTCTGCCTGACGTCCACCAGCGCGTCGCCGTTCTTGTCGGTATCGACGGTCCGGGTCGCACCGTTGGCGCTGGTCGACGTCGTCTCGCTGGAGATCAGCCCGTTATCGCCACCGCGGTCGCTGACGGTCTTCGTCCGGCCGCCGTCGCCGTTGACGACCGTCGCTTCCGTTCGGGTCAGTTCATAGGCGCCATTGCCCTCGCGGTCGGTCTTGACGGTCTTCGTCAGGCCGTCGGCGGTGACGGTGATCACCACGTCCTTCAAAAGGGCGCCGCTGACCGAAAGCTCCTTCGTCCGCGTCGACGAACTGCCGTCGGCATTCTTGGTATATTGCTGCGTTTGGTTGTTGACGCCGTCGCCGTCCTGGTCGAGTTCGGTCAGTACCGACTTCAGATCAGCGCTGGTGATCGTCTTCATCCTGTCCGCCAGCGATCCGTCGGCGCGGAAGTTCGAGACGGTCTCGCTCTTCGAGCCGTCACCGTTCAACACCCGCTGAACGCTCTGGGAACGATCAAAAACCGCGTCGCCATCGTCGTCGTGCTGGGTTATGGTGGTCAGGCCGTCGGCGCTGACGGTGACAACTTCCTTGAAGGCGAGGCTGCCATCTGGATTGTAGGCCTTGAGATCCGTCGTCGTCGAACCGTCTGCATTGGTCGTCGGTGTGCGGACGATCTTGTAGCCCTTGTCCTCCATGGCGAAGACAGCATCGCCGACCAGGCCGGTCGTGCCATCCGCGCGGGTGAAGTTCGAGGTTCCAGCAATAGCAGACCCATCCCCATACGACTGTCCGCTTCCGGTCGCAGTTAAATCTATGGACACGACACCCAGTGCCGCAAGCGTCACCAATTGACCATTGACCATGATCCGAAAGTCGGACCAGCGTGCGTCGCCGCTGTCGAGGTCTCCGTCGTGATCGGTATCGAATCCCTTTTTCAGGGCGTCAAAATCGCTCTCGGAACCAGGATCCCATTCGGTAAAGATGAACTCTTTCTTGTCACTGATCTTTCCGTCGCCGTCAGCATCCAGAACCAGCACGCCGTCGCCCGCATCGACCCAGGCAGTCCGGTGCCCGTAGCCGTCGCCCTCCATCTCGACGAATGTATCGGACGCATTCAGTTGCTCGATTGAAAGACCATCGCCGTCAAGATCGAACAAAACCGGCTTGCCGCTTGACGTGCCATCTGCGCCTGATTGTTCATTCTCTTGCGACTCTCCACCGCCGCTCTTGCCGGAAATGCCAGCCGATGGGCTGCTTGGGCGCGATGTCGGAACCGGGCCGATCTCCGGCAGACTAGGGTAACCGCCGGACGATGGAGTTGATGGAAATCCATAACTGACGCTGTGGGATACAAAATCATAGGCGATGAATTCGCTTTGTGGAGCGACGCGATCCGGTCTGGGCGTCGGCATTGGCCCGATTTCCGGCAAACTCGGAAAATTATCTGACGAAGAATCGTCCCAATAATAGGTTGCTGGATTCTGGTTGTCCCGCCACGGGGACATAACACTTGGCAAACTATCCGGTCTCGGCGTTGGGACCGGTCCGATTTGCGGCAAATCGGGATAGTTGCTTGAACTGCTCCATTCACCGTATGTCGCAGGATTCTGGTTGTCACGGCGCGGGGACGCGGCACTCGTCACACTGTCCGGCCTCTGCGTCGGCACTGGCCCGATTTGCGGCAAGTCGGGATAGTTATCCGATCTATTCCAATCGCCATAGGTCATTGGATTTTGGTTGTCGCGGCGAGGAGCATTTAGCGCCCTCATTTGATCCAACACGTCCCTACCGTCCAACACCTCCGTCCGAAAATTTTCCCTTTTGAATCCTCCGTCATTAAAATATGTGGTCCGGTCGGTCGACAGGATATCTCCCTTGCCATTCCTGCCTAATATCTGGGTTCTTTCGACGACGGTGGAGTTGGGCGTCGTGTATCGATTTTCGACTGGTAGACCACGTGCGATATAAGGGTCGAGGGGGGCGAAAGGCTTTCCTAGATTCTTGATAAATGCTTCTGCGCCCTTTTCACCATAATAGCCCCCAATTACGCCGAGTGCGAGCCCGCCAACGAGACCCCCAACGGGGCCAGCAATCATAAAGCCCACGCCGGCGCCCACTTCCCCTAACGCGAATCCCCCCGCAACAGAGCCCGCTAAACCTGCCGACTCCTCCAACACGTTCTGGTGTGTCCCATTTTTCCACGCATCAATGACATCGACTGAACCTATTAACGCTCCGGCGCCGGTCCCTAAATATCGCCCAGTGTTGAGACGGGTAAAAAGGTCGACGACCCCATACTTCAACGACATCGTAAAATCGAGGATGATGGCAACGCCATCGGGAATACCAATGTCAGGTTGCTGATTTTCTGAAGATCTGCTCATGGCTATCCCTTATTCAAACGATGAAATAATGCTGCGGTTGAAAAGGCGCACGCTTGAGAGAAAAAAGTAGACATTCCCAAGAGAAATGGAAAAAAATATGCCGTAAAGAAGCGAGACGTGCCAACATATCTTTCTTCAGAAATCCCAACGTGATGGAATAGCAATGTGTACGTCAATAAAAAAGCAATAAGATATAATATCAGCACGCCAATTATCATTCCATTTTCGTATTTTCCGACGATATTTACCGTTTGTTTCTTGAAATATACAAATATAGCGGAAGAAAATACTATTATACTCGAGATTATATAAATCAGAGCTCCGCTGATATAATAGTACCCGGAAAAATTGTCGTATTTATTTAAATCTTGGAATCGATCTTGAAATGATTTACTCAAATTTAAAGTCGCAAACAATAAATCTTTAAAAACTCCAATAGATAAAAAATATCCAAGTAGATATGTTGCAGACGTGACAATTATTACAGATGCTATCGTTGTAATATTTATGTACCTCTGAAGTTGAGGGTGGTCTTGTATATCGAAAGGAAATATCTTGCTATTGTTGATTTCCGGCATTTTATTCTCTGGAAATTTTCTGGACTGATCTGAGCGCAGTAAAGGATAATCTGTATTACTTAAACCTGCACTACATAAGCCCCACCCACAAACCTCCCGCCTGCCGCCTTCATAAGCCTGTCCGTCGCCTTGATGTTGGACCCCGTTGTCACGTGAATGAAGGAATGGCTGGCATTGAGCGAGACGGCCCATTGCCTGACAGCGGCGACGAGCGCCAGGAAGATCTTCGCCCGCCGGGTAGGCCCCAGCGTCAGGTCTACGGCGATGACCTGCACATTGGCAAACAGCGGGCCGTCGGAAAGCATATACGAATCCGCCGTCGCCCACGCCACACCCGAGGGCGTTCCGCCCCATTCCGCTACAATACCGACCATACGCGGCGGACGAGAGAGGATCGTCTGGAAGTGCTTTTTCAGCTTCCAGTCAGAAAAAGCCTGGTTGCGAAACACCGTGGTCGCATGATGCTGGATCATGATGTCGCGGACTGCTGGTATGTCCCCCTCGTCAAAAAGGCGAACACGCAGGCCAGAAAAAGATTTCCGGTCAACCTCGATTTCCGCGCGAGCGGAACCCATCGCGGAACGCGATTCTTGTGAGATGTCCATAGATGATTATGCCCCAAACCCTATCAACAGATAATGGATCGCACTGCATCCGATGGTTGTCAATCGAGGGTTTGAGAAATATTTACGAAGTAAACCCGATACTCTACGACAGCCGCTTCGCGGAAGACTTCATAACGGCACCCTCGATGTTGATACCTGCGGTAACACTCGTGAAACAACGGGTGAGCGGAGTACCAGGCTGATGGCGAAGCCGAAGCCAGGCAAGCTAGACGATAGTTATTCGTTGCCTCGCGTTCCTAGCTTTCGATACTCTTTGCTCGCCATCAAGCCATGCGACAGCGCGGAACCTACATGGGCAGCAATCTGCTGCAGTTGGCAATGCTGCGGAAGAGGCCTTCTACATGTGGACGGCGAACTCCGGGCCATCCTGCCAAGGTTCGGACGTGTTGCCTCGAGTTCCGGCGTTCGCTAAAGCGTGCCGCAGCTAACCGGATTCGGAATTTCGGGGGGAGGCGGCTGGCCAATGTCAACCAGATCATGCGATCTGCCGCCCAGCCGCATGTTCCTGCGGAGAGAGGGAGAGCGACATGCCTCGGCCGGGAAGCAGCGCTATCATCCCGATCCGGAATTTAAAGAGATGTTCGATCATGCATAGGGAGTCGCTGACAGCCGACCGCCTGGCCCCGCCTTCTTTGCCGCTTCCGTACACCGCGCCGTGTGTGTAAAAGCAAACGACGCAACCATTCGTATTGCAAAAGCAGCTCCTGTCCTTCCTGAGGATCATCGCCGTCCATGATGAAGTCATCCCTCGATCACATTCCACCGTGCAAACAGCGCGAGCTCGGTCTCGCTTTGGAAATCCTGCACGAGGAGTTCGAGGATGCGCTGAAGGAGGGCACGGCCGACTTCAAGAAGCGCGGCCGGATCCTGAAGGTCATCCTGTTCGGCTCCTATGCCAAGGGCGGATGGGTCGACGAGCCGTTCACCATGAAGGGCTATCGGTCAGACTTCGATCTGCTGATCATCGTCAACGACCGCAGGCTCTGCGAATTTGCGGACTACTGGTACAAGGCTGCCGACCGGCTGATCCGCGACAAGTCGATCGAGACTCCGGTCAGCTTCATCGTCCATTCCAGGCGCGAGGTGAACACCTACCTCAAGCAGGGGCAATATTTCTTCACGGATATCCGCAAGGAAGGCATCATTCTTTATGAACTGGACGATGAGCCGCTGGCGGAGCCGCAGGAGCTCTCGCCCGCCGATCGGTTGCGTATCGCGAGAGAGCATTTCGGCGAGCGCCTTGCAAACGCAGTGCGAGCTCTGGAAACATCTCGCTTTCAACTCTCGAGATCGGAGGTGGACGAAAACTGGCGCAAGGATGCCGCCTTCGCGCTTCATCAATCGCTCGAACAAGCGTACTCCTGCGTTCTCCTCACGCTGACGAATTACGGTCCGCCCACCCATAACATCAAGTTCCTGCGCTCGCTTGCGGAGGAGCAGGACCGGCGTCTGACCGAGGCGTTCCCTCGCGATCAGCACCGCGAGCGCGCCTGGTTCAACACGCTGAACGAAGCCTACGTGAAGGCGCGGTATTCCAAACATTACGAAATCAGCGAGGAGGCGCTGACCTGGCTGGGAGCTCGAGCAACCGTCTTGCTGGAACAGGTGGACCATGTCTGCAGGGAACACCTTGAAAGACTGCAGAGACTCTGAGCCAAACTGTAAAATTGATGATTCTCGCTAATTCATCTCCCGCCTGTTGTCCCGGCGTCGCCAGCAATTAGCCCTAGTAGCATCGGCTATCAAACTTCCCTGACCTGCCCCAGTCGTTGGTCAAGTACTAATCCGAGCTTGCTTCCAATCAGAGGCGACAACAGAAATTCGCGCAACCTGAGGCACACCCCGTCTTATCACCTTGGTCGGTAGCAATGGCGGCCCGCACGGGGTCGGCGACCGCAAATTAAATGCCGGTCCTCTACAAGTTCGTAATTCCCGTCGGATAATCGACCGAGCTGCGCCTGTCGCCAAAGTAAACGTACCAGATACCCCAAGCTTCTTTGCCATCAAATCTTGATGTCCTCAGCGCAGACGCTTCAGGAAGCCGTCCGGGGCGACCGTGATCAGCAGCTTGTTCTCGACCGACTTGTCGATCTCGAATTCCGGATGGGTCTTCAGATATTCGAAGACGGCCGTTTTCGGATTGTCGCCCGGTCCCCAGGGGCGATCGCCCGCCAGTTCCTTCGGAAGGTCCTCGACGACGGTGTCGAACACGACGCAATAGCTGCCGACGCTGGTGAGCGGGGCATAGAGCTTGAGTTCCTCGAGAACGTGCTCGTGCGTGTGGTTGCTGTCGAGGCTGATCAGGATGCGCGAGTAGCCGGCAGCGACCTTGCGGACCTGGTCCATGATCTCGGGCGCGATGCTGGAGCCCTGGATCATCTCGATCCGCGACGCCATCGGGTGGGCCTCAATGGCAGCCTTGTTGTGGGGGCGGATGTCGATGTCGATGCCGAGAACCTTGCGCTTCGGCTTGGCGGGATCGACGACTTCGCCCTTTTCCGCCGCTTCCGACAGTTCCAGCAGCGCCAGCATCGAGGCGCTGAGGATGAGGGAGCCGCCATGGGCGATGCCGGTCTCGATGATCAGGTCGGGTTTTACCGTCCAGATCAGCTCCTGCATGGCGACCATGTCCTGCGGATACTGAATGATCGGCCGGCCGAGCCAGAAATAGTTGTAGGAATATTGCGAGGCGATCGACGTGCGCATGAACTGCGCGGCGCTGTCGGTAAGTTCCTTGTTTCCAGGGACGGCAGCGACGCGGGCTTCAACTTCCTTGGTGAAATCACTCATTGTCGATCCCCACATAGGTATAAGCGTTGTGAGACAGCATTCGAATTTCCTCGAGATAATTGGAGTTCATGACGTAGATGGTCGAGCCGTGGGGAAGCTTCGCCAGGGCCTGGTCCGGCGATTGCACCATCAGGCCGGTCGCCGGCAGGAATTTGCCCTGTTTGGCGGGATTGATGTCGATGACCATGTCGACCGGCTGCCCCTGACGGGATTTCAGCAGTGAGAAGGTCACCCCTTTCGACGCGCCGCCCCAGATCGCCGAACTGTCGCCCGCTGCAATTCGATCGCCCAGTGTGCGGGTAAAGTCGGCGGGAAACGCGACGCGATCGGTTTCTTCGCGCACCGGCGGCTGCAACGAGTCCAGCTCGGCCACCACGTAAAGGTACTGCCCGCCGAAAATCCGGCCGCTTTCGATGACATTGCCGAAGATCCGGTGGAAATCGGCCAGGCGGAAATAATTGACGTGCTCGTAGAATACGTCGAACCAGGCACGGTGTTCCATGATCCAGTCGAAGCAGGGTACTTCGATATAGATACGGCCCTTGCCGCCGTTCGCCTTGCAGAGCTCGACGAGGAAATCATACGGGCTCTGGATATGCTCCAGCACATGGCGAAGGATCAGTCCGTCGCCTTGAACGTCGACGCCGGCCTCGAAATAATGCCGTTTCACGCGCGGGTTCGTGCCCTCGTAGGTGGGGTCGAAACCGGTGAGGTCGAAGCCTTTTTCGAGCAGCATTTCGAGGAAGAGGCCCTTGCCGCAGCCAACCTCCACCAGGTTCTCGCGGCCCATCGTCCGCTCGACGATGCCGGCCACCATTTCCAGATGCTGGTGAAAATGCCGGCTGACACCCTGTTCGTTATTGTAATTGCCGTCGTAGTCCATGAGCTTCGGGTCGAACGCATCGTTGTAGACGAGGCCCGTGTTCATGTCCTGCACCAGGCGGATGTCGCCCTTGGCGCAGTTCTTAGCTTCCGCCGCCGTGGGATAAACGCGGTTCTGGAAGGTCGGTAACTGCGGCTGTTCGTAAAGCAGCAGGGTATCTTTCGTTGTCATGTCATCACCTCGTTAATCCTACAACGCAGGGAGGATCCACCAGATTGTCGGGACGGGCGCCGAATCGCAGAAGATCGCGTCGACCATACTCGTCGGCCAATCGCTCGGCTATCTGCCGCACGGTGACCGGAATTCCGGAACAGATGTTGGCTGCTCCCGTTCTGTCGCCAAGCCCGATATCAGCAATCTGCCTTCCTGCTTCGCGAACGTCCAGGAAGTCGCGGATCTGGTTGCCACTGGTCAAATCCACCGGTTTGCCTGCGGCGAGCTGCGCGCAAAGGTAGGGAAACAGCCGTCGCTCGTCTTCACCTTCGCCGAAAAGATAAAAGAGCCGGCACCAGGCAAAGCTGATCCGGTGCAGCGGCAGCCATTGCGACAGAGCCATAAATACTGCGGCTTTCGCGCCGGCATAGGGGCTGATCGGGCGCAGCGGCGTGTCTGTGGCGAGCATGCCCACCGAGACGTCATATTCGAAACATGTGCCCACGCCGACGAACCGTTTGACGCCGGCGAGAGCTGCGCCCTGCGCCATCCGCAACGTGCCTTCGAGGCAGACGATATTTTCCGCCGACTGCAGATATTTGCCAGGCTCCGCATACCAGGCGACATGCGCGACCGTATCGACGCCTTCGAGGGTCTTCGCCCACCACTCGACCGGCTCGCGGAACAGGTCGGGCGTCCGCACCATGCTCTCGACAGCCGAGAGATCGCCAAGCCGGCTTTCCGCCGATCCTTCGCGTAGAATCACCCGAACACGCACACCGGATTCGGTCAGCGCCCGCAGTACCTGCCGGCCGACAAAACCTGTTCCTCCGGTGAGTAGGACGAGTGGCGTCATATGACCTTCAATTCCGGCACGGCGGTTACGAACCTGGTGCCCTGATCGGCAAGCGAAGCCAGCTGCTGACGGACTTCGGTCGCGATGTTCCAGGGCAGGATCATCACATAGTCCGGGCGCCGCGCGACGATCTCGTCCGGATGCAGGATCGGGATATGGCTGCCGGGCATGAACTTGTTCTGCTTGGCGGCCGCGGCATCGCAGACATAGGGCAGCAGGTCCGGCTTGACGCCGGCGAAGTTGAGCAGCGTGTTGCCCTTGGCCGCGGCACCATAGGCTGCGACCGTCTTGCCGTCTTGCTTGGCCTTCAGCAGGAAAGCGAGCGCATCGTTCTTGACCTTTTCCGCCTTGGCCTGGAAGTCGGCATAGGTCGCCGCCGTCTGAAGGCCGCGGCGCTGTTCTTCCGCGAGAAGCGCCCTGACGGCTTCGGTCGTCTGGCGCGAATCACCAGAATGGCAGCCGTAGACGCGCAGGCTGCCGCCATGGGTCGGCAATTCCTCGACGTCGAAGACGCGCAGGCCCGCCGCTTCGAAGATCTTTGCGACCGTGAAGAGTGAAAGATAGGAAAAGTGCTCGTGATAGACCGTGTCGAACTGATTGTGTTCGATGAGCCGCATCACATGCGGGAATTCGAGCGTCACCGTGCCGCCGGCCTTCAGCGCCGCCGTCAGGCCGCGCGTGAAATCGTTGATGTCGGGCACATGCGCGTAGACATTGTTGCCGAGGATGAGATCGGCGCTTCTGCCGTCGCCGGCGAGCTGCTTGCCGAGCGCCTCGCCGAAGAATTCGCGCAGCACCGGAATGCCGAGCGCCTCGGCGGCTTCGGCGGTGCTCGCCGTCGGCTCGACGCCGAGGCAGGGAATGCCGGCCTTGACGAAGTTCTTCAAGAGATAGCCGTCATTCGAGGCGACCTCGATGACCATGCTGTCCTTGCCGAGGCCAAGACGCGAGGTGATCGTCTCGACATAACGGGCGGCGTGCGCGAGCCAGCTGGTCGAGGCACTGGAGAAGTAGGCGTATTCGGCACTGAAGAGCGATTCGGCGGAAGCATAATCCTCGGTCTGGACCAGCCAGCATTCCTCGCAGACCTGTAGCCGCAAGGGAAAATAGACTTCCGGCTTTACCAGATCTTCGGCGGTCAGATACGCGTTGGATGGCGGCGCGAAGCCGAGGTCCAGGAAATCGCAGCGAAGTGCGGTCCCGCAGTGGCGGCAGTTCATGGCGTCAGTCCCGTGAATTGTGATGTCAGGAAGGAATGACCGCGATCACGATCCGACATTTCGGTGATCTCCAGCGGCCAACTGATGTCGAGTGCGGGGTCCTGGGAGTTCAAGGCACCTTCCGAACCGGACGCGTAGGGCATCGAATGGAAATAGAGAAGCTCGCAGTCGTCGGTGAGTGCTTGGAAGCCATGCGCGAACCCTTCCGGGATCAGCAGCGAGCGGCGGTTCTCGGCGGAAAGCTCCTGGGCATGCCATCTCAGGAAGGTTGGCGAATCGCGTCTGAGATCCACGGCGACGTCGAAGACCGCGCCGCGGAGGCAATTGACCAGTTTCATCTCGGCATGGGGAGGGCGTTGGAAATGCATGCCGCGCACGGTGCCCTGGCGGGCCGTCATTGTCAGGTTGATCTGTGCGATCGGCTTTTCCCAACCCACCGGCGCCAGTTCGTCTGCGCAGAACATGCGCGACAGGAAGCCGCGCGAATCACCGAGGTTCTGGCGTTCGACGAGCTTCAGGCCGGCAAGCGGCAGATCGGTGACGGTGAAGCGGCTCAAGGGCGTGCCTCGTATTCGTCGATTTCGGCTTCGCAGAGGGCGCGGGCATTGGCGCCGTCATTCTGCGCACGATACCATTTCATCGTCCGGTCGACAGCCTCCGCAAGCGACCAGCGCGGTTCGATGCCCAGCATATGCCGCGCCTTGGCCGTTTCCAAGGCAAGCCAGCCCGCTTCGTGCGGTCCCTCAGTGCCGTCGCCGTATTCTACATCGCCGCGGCCGTAGGAGGCGCGGGCGATTTCGATCACCTGGCGCACCGGTGCAGCTTCATGGCTGATCGGGCCGAAATTGAAGGCGTCGCCAATCGAGGGATCGCTCCACAGCCGTTCGGCAAGCACGAGATAGGCTGAGAGCGGTTCGAGCACGTGCTGCCAAGGGCGCTTGGCTTCCGGCCGCCGGACGCTGAGGGAATTGCCGGACTGCCAGGCGCGCACCGCATCCGGCAGCAGCCGGTCGGCCGACCAGTCGCCGCCGCCGATCACGTTGCCCGCCCGGGCGCTGGCAACCGCCACGCCTTTTTCGCGCAGAAATGAATCGCGGTAGCTCGCAATGACAATCTCGGATGCGGCCTTGCTGGCGCTGTAGGGATCGTGCCCGCCGAGATGGTCGGTCTCCCGGTAGGGAAAGGCGTGTTCGAGGTTGCGGTAGACCTTGTCCGTGGTGATCGCGACGACCACGCGCGCGGACGGCACCGAGCGGACCGCCTCCAGCAGGTTGGCGGTTCCGAGCACGTTGGTCGCGAACGTGCCAAGCGGATCCTGGTAGCTCGGGCGCACCAGGGCCTGAGCGCCGAGATGCATGACGACATCGGGGGAGGCGGAGCGCACCAGTTCGGCGAGCCTGGCCGCATCGCGGATATCCTGGAAATGGCTTTCCCTGAGATCGGGCCGCGCAAGTGCAAATAGGCTGGGCTGCGTTTCGGGGGGCAGGGAAATGCCGGTGACTTCGGCGCCGCGGCGACCGAGCCAGATGGAGAGCCAGGCTCCCTTGAAGCCTGTATGCCCTGTCAAAAGGACGCGTTTACCTTCCCAGAAACCGCGGCTCGGCTGGGCTCCTCCGCTCACGGCCAGATTTTCCATGGCGCTTTTCCGGAAGCCCAGAGGTCTTCGAGCAGGTTCTTTTCGCGCAGCGTGTCCATCGGCTGCCAGAAGCCTTCGTGCTCGTAGGCCATCAGTTCGCCCATCGTGGCAAGGTCCGCCATCGGCGCGGATTCCCACGGAATGTTGTCGCCCTCGATGAGGTCGATGCATTTCGGCGAAAGCACGAAGAAACCGCCATTGATCATGCCGCCATCGCCGCGCGGCTTTTCCACAAAGCCGGTAACCTGGTTGCCGGAGCGTTCGAGCGCGCCGTAACGGCCCGGCGGATGAACGGCGGTAACCGTCGCGTTCCTGCCGTGCGAACGATGGAATTTGACGAGCTCGGTGATATTCACGTCGCTCAGGCCGTCGCCATAGGTGAAGCAGAAGCTTTCCTCGTTGCGCAGGTAGTCCGAGACGCGCTTCAGGCGGCCGCCGGTCATTGTCGCTTCGCCGGTATCGATCAGCGTCACCTTCCAGGGCTCGGCGCTGCGGCGATGGACCTGCTTTTCGTTATAAGCCATGTCGAAGGTGACGTCCGACATATGCAGGAAGTAATTCGCGAAATACTCCTTGATGACGTAGCCCTTGTATCCGCAGCAGATGATGAACTCATTCACGCCATGGGCGGAATAGAGTTTCATGATGTGCCAGAGGATCGGCCGTCCGCCGATCTCGATCATCGGCTTCGGCTTGAGATGCGTCTCCTCGGAGATACGGGTTCCCAATCCACCGGCGAGAATTACAGCTTTCATTCTCATCTCTCTCAAGAGGTAATCGGCCTGGCTTCGCCTCGCGTTAATCAAAAGCTTCATTGCGCAGACGCGCTCGGCTTGTCAATCGGTACCCAAAGTCGGCTAGGACTCAAATTCGATGATGTTTGGGTTTCAATTGGCGCGATTTCCGAAGGAGAATCAGCGCCAGGGAGCCCATCCCCTATTTCTGATCTCTGATCTCGCCTGGATTGCCGATTGAAGGCGTACGCAGAAGACTGATACAATTGTCGCCTGCGCATGCCGTTCCCCGGCAAACCGTGCCTCAACGCGGCACTACCACTCCGGACATAGCCGTTATTCCCGAACAGTCACCGATCTCCCGTGCTGCGCGTAAAAGAACTCAATCTGTTCATCGCCGTATAGATGATCAAGGGCGAAGCGCCTTGACCGCTGCCTCGCGGTCAGTCGGCCGGAATGTCGCGAGGATGGTGCGACGAAATCCCAAATTACCTTGAAAGCTAACTGCCGTATCTCACCCTCGATCAACGCTCCGTCGAAGCGAACTTATAGATCATTGGAAAATCCTTGCCTGAGGAGGCCATCCATCCCTCGTTTTTCTCGCAAAATAGGATGAAAAGCGTCGGCGCAAGGACGAGCAACACGGGGTCGATCGATCTCTTACAAACGTGTTGTCCGCAATAACCGGGCACTCGTGACAATCATCGGGAATCTTTTGCAAAATCTGCGAACATAAAGCTATTTGAAATTCGTCCGAGAAATGGTGCCCGGAGGCGGATTTGAACCACCGACACGCGGATTTTCAATCCGCTGCTCTACCAACTGAGCTATCCGGGCATCGAGGCCTGCGGCCTTCCGGCCGAGGCCGGCGGGGGTCATTTCCCCCGGAGCGAGCGGGTTATAACATCTTGTTCGGCCATGTCCAGCGCCAGAACCCAATTTTTTGACAGGTTTGCGAAAATCGCGATTTCCTGAACAAAAACAGGCGCGACCTACCCGGCTCAGTCGTCCGAGCCGTCGGCCTTGGCCTCGTCGTCCGATACCGGAATGGCGTAGGAGCCCGTCAGCCAGCGCGACAGGTCCAGTGTGCGGCAGCGGTCGGAGCAGAAGGGATAGTGGTCGCGCGCCGACGGCTTGCCGCATTCCGGGCAGGGTCTCGCCTTGCGGAGCGGCTCGACCTTACCGCCGGTCTTGATCGGTTCGGATGTCATCTTTGAATACTCCTTTCTACACGGGGCATGGCGCATCGGCAGCTTTTGATCGCCGACGACACCCTACAGGCGCAGCCGGGGCACCTTTCGGCTTGCTCCATTGGCCCACGCTGTCTGAGCCGGCCTCTTTCAGCCTTCCGGCCAGGCCGTGGCCACGTCGAAGCCTTCGCCGGTCAAAAGCCCCGTTACCTCGAAAAGCGGCAGGCCGACGACGTTGGTGTAGGAGCCGACCAGCTTCTGCACGAACGATCCGGCAATTCCCTGGATCGCGTAGGCGCCCGCCTTACCGCGCCATTGCCCGGACGCGATATAGTTTTCGATCTCGCGGGTGGAAAGCCGCTTGAAGCGCACCTTGGTCTGCACCACCTTCTGGCGGAACTGGCCGCCGGGGGTGATCAGGCAGATGCCGGTATAGACCCAGTGGCCACGCCCGGAGAGCAGGTGCAGGGCGGACGAGGCCTGCTCCGTATATTCGGTCTTTTCGAGAATGCGGCGACCGACGGCAACCACCGTGTCGGCCGACAGGATATAACTGTGCCGCCAGGCCGGATCGTTGCGGATGGCCCCGAGCGCCGCTTCGGCCTTTTCCGTCGAAAGCCGGCGGGCAAGCGAGCGCGGATGTTCGGATTTCTTCGGCGTCTCGTCGATATCCATCGGCATCAGCCGCGCCGGCGCGATGCCGGCCTGGTTGAGGAGGTCGAGACGGCGCGGAGAACCGGAGGCCAGTATCAGCTTTTGTTCCAGCGCCATGAGAGCCCGCCGCGGATGAAGGGATGTTACTTGAAGCGGTAGGTGATACGGCCCTTGGTCAGGTCGTAGGGCGTCATTTCGACAAGCACCTTGTCACCGGCGAGAACGCGGATACGGTTCTTGCGCATGCGGCCGGCTGTATGGGCGATGATCTCATGTTCGTTTTCGAGCTTCACGCGGAACGTCGCGTTGGGCAGGAGTTCGGTCACGACGCCCGGGAATTCGAGGACTTCTTCTTTAGCCATCTATAGTTTTTCTTCCTGTGTTGGGTTGGGCCGGCAACGCTTTTCGCGCCCGCCCGGAAATTTGCGCGGAAACTACACAATCATGTCCGCTTTGTGAACCTCGCTTGCGCGCTATTCTCAATGTCGTTTCAAGTCACATCCGGCAGGCCGTTTCAGGCGGTCTCGGCGGGGTGCCGGCTGATGCCGGAAAGGCGCTCGTCGATCAGGCGCCAGAGATGGTCTCGAACCTCACGATAGGCATCGAGCATCTGGTCGCGGGTGCCGGTCGCAGCGGTCGGATCCATGGTCGGCCAATAGACCACGTCCACGGCATTGGCCCGGGTCAGTTCCAGCGCGGCATGATGGGCTTCCGGCGTCAGCGTGACGATCAGGTCGAAAAAATCATCCTCGAGCTCTTCGAGCGTACGCGGCTGGTGGCGGCCGATCGAAAGGCCGACCTCCTCCAGCACCGCATCCACGAAGGGATCGCGCTCACCGGAGCGCACGCCCGCCGACTGGACGTAGATATCGGGTGGCAGCAGCCGCTTTGCAATGGCCTCCGCCATCGGCGAACGGATGACGTTGAAGCCGCACATGAAAAGAACGGCGCCCGGTCTTTTGGCTTTGGTCTCCGGGGCGAGCACTGCCTCCATGCTCAACCGCGCCAGTAAAGCACGCAGACCAGCGTGAAAAGCCGCCGGGCCGTGTTGAAATCGACGCGGATCTTGCCGTCCAGCCGGTCCATCAGCGTCTGCGAGCCTTCGTTGTGGACGCCGCGCCGGCCCATGTCGATCGCCTCGATGCGGCTGGGGGTCGAGGAACGGATCGCTTCATAATAGCTTTCGCAGATCATGAAGTAGTCCTTGATGATCCGCCGGAAGGGCGTCAGCGACAGGATATGGGTCGCGACCTCGTCGCCCCTGTCGGTGGTGATGCCGAGCACCAGCTTGGCATCGACGAGCGAGAGCTTCAGCTTGTAGGGGCCGCCGGCATGGCCGAACGGCTCGAAAGAGTTTTCCTCGACCAGGTCGAAGATGGCGACCGCCCGCTCGTGTTCCACATCGGGCGTCGAGCGCCCGATCGAGTCGTCCAGGACGACATCGTAGAGCCGGAAGTCGCCTCGCCCCATCCGTCAGCCCTCGTCGTCGAGGGGCAGGCCGTTCAGGCGGATCGCGACGGAACGGGCATGCGCGTCGAGCCCTTCGGAATGCGCAAGCGTGATCGCCGCCGGCGCCAGCTGGCGGAGCTGATCGGGCCCAAGCCGCAGGATGGAGGTGCGCTTGACGAAATCGAGCACCGAAAGGCCGGAGGAAAAACGCGCCGAACGCGCGGTCGGCAGCACGTGATTGGAGCCGCCGACATAATCGCCGATCACTTCCGGCGTATGGCGGCCGATAAAGATCGCGCCGGCATTGCGGATGCCCGGCAGCAGCGCGTCGGGATCGGCAACGGCAAGCTCCAGATGCTCGGCGGCAATGCGGTTGGCGAGCGGCAGCGCCGCCTGCAGGTCCGGCACCAGGATAACGGCGCCGAAATCGCGCCAGCTTGCGGCTGCGGTTTGCGAACGCGACAGGGTCTTCAGCTGACGCTCGACGGCCGCCTCCACCGCCTTGCCGAGCGGGGCATCGTCGGTGACGAGGATCGACTGGGCGCCGGCATCGTGTTCGGCCTGGGCGAGCAGGTCCGCCGCCAGCCAGTCCGGATCGTTCTCAGCGTCGGCGATGACGAGGACTTCCGAAGGGCCGGCGATCATGTCGATGCCGACGGTGCCGAAGACATGCCGCTTGGCGGCCGCCACATAGGCATTGCCGGGGCCGACGATCTTGGCGACCGGGGCGATCGTCTCGGTGCCGTAGGCGAGCGCTGCCACGGCCTGGGCGCCGCCAACGCGGTAGATCTCGGTGACGCCGGCGACACGCGCAGCGGCGAGCACCGCCGGATTGATCTTGCCGCTGCTCGCAGGCACGACCATGACGACGCGCGGCACACCGGCGACCTTTGCCGGCACCGCATTCATCAGCACCGAGCTCGGATAGCTCGCGGTGCCGCCCGGAACATAGAGGCCGACCGCCTCGATCGCCGTCCAGCGGGAGCCCAAGCCGACGCCGATCGCGTCCTCGTAGATGTCGTCCTTCGGCATCTGGCGGGCATGGTGGCGCTCGATACGCTCGGCGGCGAACTTCAGGGCGTCGACGACCTTCCGGTCGGTCTCGGCGAAGGCAGCGTCGATCTCGGCTTCGGTGACCCTTATCCCGACCTTGGCGAGGTCGATACCGTCGAAACGGGCGGAATAATCGATCAGCGCCTGGTCGCCGCGGGCGCGCACATCGTCGATGATGGCGCGCACCACCGTATTCACGTCTTCCGATACCTCTCGCTTGGTCGAGAGAAATGCGGAAAACTTCGCCTCAAAGTCCTGCGACGCCTGATCCAACCAGATTGCCAAGCGGATATCCCTTCCAGCTCAAAAAACGATGTTATCCCGCTCAGGCCGTTCGGGCAAAGGGGCCAGATCAGGGATGACGGGGCTTCGACGCCGTTTCCCATGCGCCGCCGACATCCGCAAGAGCAACTTCGATGCATTCGACATCGAGCGCAATCGTCGATTTTCCGGAAAGCACCAGCTCGATCGTTCCTTCCGGGCCGTCGCCCTTTTGCGAGAAGGTGATCGCCAAAAGCGACAGGACCTCATCCTTGCGGCCGCGATTGACGCCCGTCGAGCGTACCGCCTCGACCCGCTTGAAGACGATCGCCGAGCGGCGGCGTTCGAAACTTTTACGTTTTTTCTCGCCGGCATTTTCCCAGACGAAGCGGTTGGCCGCGAGCGAGAAGTTGCGCTCGGGCTGCGACCAGCGCACATCGCCCACCTTGAAGACCGCATCCTGCATATGGGCGGAAATGATACCCAGGTCGTCTGGGTCGAGGGCCAGCAGCTTCAAGTCGGTCATCGCTTCCAATATCCATCCAGAGGCGCGCGTTCACGCGAATGTTCTTAGGACTTGAGATAGGATGTGACGAGACAAGAAGCAACGGCGGCGAACAAGACAGCATGCAGCTTTATCCGCAGCCGACAGATGGTGCCGGCACGGTTCAAAGACGGGAATGGGGCAGGCAGGGCATTGGGTATTGATGTGAGGTAGGTTCCACCTGCCCCGATCGTCTTTTGCGGTTCAAGGAGGATTTCCGAGCCCTCCCCTCGCCGCTTTTGACGACCGTCACCGGAACCGGGCACTTTCGAACCTTGGTGAAGGCAGCCGGTTCGCGAACCCGGTTCCCATCCGATGACGCGGCCATTATTGCCCGGTGTCCTCATCGCGGGGATGTTCACCGGGCAAAAATCTGCCAAGCCGTTGAAGAAGCAGGAACGCAACCGCCGTTCGGCCGCATTTCGTCCCCGGGGTTCTCGGGACGGCAGACGCACTTCACCCCGCCGGCTTCTCACCCTGTGCGCCGCGGAGTTTGCGAAGCGGCGGTGTCGACCCCCAAAGCGGGCGCGCTATGGGACGATATCGAGGGCCGCCATATCGTTTTTCAACGGCCGGGAAAGCTGAAACTTCTCATGCAGCGCCAGCACCTGATTTCGATAGGCGCGCACCAGCGAGCGCAATGCAGCCAGAATTGCTTCGCCTTCGCATGCGCAATAGGACATCGTGAGATCGATCGAAACCGTCCCGCTGGCTCGCTTGCCAAATTTCGCAATGACTGTCGTCTCCGGGGTGCGGTCATGGAGCCAATCGTCGGCCTGCATCATGTGGTGACGCAGTTCGTCCAGGAGCGTCTGGGCGTAGAACAGCTCTCCGCGCTTCGCCCGCCGATATGTTTCATGAGCAGCCGCCAAGCCCTTGCTGATCGAAAAATCGACGTCGTCCTCAGTGACCGCAAACGTCAGCTCTTCCGATCGCTTGACGAGATCGGCGACCATCCTGTCAGGGTCGTGCAAAATCTTGATCGGCAGCCGGTACCACGGCGAAGGCGTCAGCTTGGCGGCATCATAATAAAATATGTCGATCTTCCCGAACGGCTGAAAATGCGACACGCAGTGCTGGGTGCCCGGGAGCCATTCGTTGAAGAGAAAACCCGGCCACTGCGTCGGGATTTCCCGGCGCTTCTCCACAAAGTGCGAATGCTGCTCCGGTTCCACGATGATGCGCAGGTCGATATCGGAATAGGCATCGGCTGTTTCAGCAGCAATCGATCCGCCCAGGAAGATACCCAGGGTGCCCGGCTCCCTCTTGAACCAGCCAACCACCGTCGCAAGAAGGTCACTTCTCGCCTTTTCGAGATCTTCGCATGTGAACGACGTCCTCATGGAAGAAGATTATCCAAGTTCACAATGACCGCAAAGGGCTGGCCACCCGTAACGACAGGAAACATCGACGCCGCCATCATTTGCTGCGGTGATCCCATAATCGACATCCCAGCGCTTCAGCCCTTCGCGCACAGCATTAAGCCCTGTTCCCGGGGATGAGCGCAGACAATCAGCCTGTCCGGCCAAATTTCCGCTTCAGGCCGACAGCAGACCCTACTCCACGCGAATTGGCGCGTTGTTGCGAAGGCGAATGAGGGGTAGCATTGTCCCAAACGTTGAGATCCGAGCACATCCGACCATGACACTTTCCTCGCCGCAACCGTCAGCCCGGATCCTCTTTTCCAGTGAGGGAAGAGCCTGGAATGCGCTCGATGCCGCTCTCGTGCATATCCCGGGCGGAGTGTCTTCGCATGTGCGGGGGAGCGAACTGCATCGACTGGGCATGCATTTCGGTCCGCCCGTCCAGGCGGATTGCTCGGTCGGCGACAGGCGGATGCGGCGTTTGCAGAAGCCCGGCGATATCGATTTCGTTCCGGCGGGCGTGGATGGATCTTGGGAGGACGATGCGGATTGCCAGATCCTGCGGCTGAGCCTTCGCCCCTCGCTTCTGGAACAGGTTGCCGAAGAGCTTGGAAGAGACGCAGCGAAGATCGAATTCATCCCGCGGCTCCAGCTTCGCGATGCCCGTATCGAGGCGATCGGCTGGGCCATCAAGGCGGATCTCGAGGCGGAAATGCCGTCCGATCCGCTCTACATCGATCTTCTGGCGAACGCGCTGGCCGTCCGACTGATCGAAACCACGACCGACGGCAGTCCATACCCAGGAGCCTCCGGCGCGCCGAGAATGTCCGCGCGCCAGCTCAGAATGCTGATCGACTTCATCGAGACGAACTTGGACCAGAAACTCCATCTCGCCGATCTGGCGACGGTCGCGGGCGTCAGCGTCACCCGGCTCAAGACGCTGTTTCGCAACAGCACCGGAACGCCCGTGCATCAATATGTCATGCGCCGCCGCATCGAATACGCGCGGGCACTGATCGCCACGACGAGCATGCCGGCCAGCGAGGTTGCCCTGGCCGCCGGTTTCGCTCACCAGAGCCACATGGCCTCGACGATGCGGCGTATCCTCGGGCAGACTCCGAGCGAGATCGCTCGTCCGGCACCCGAAATCCGCCCGAAACTGCAAAGATCCGTCTGAATCTGCGCGATGCGCGCCTGCCCTATTCCTTAGTTCTTGCGCCTCACAACTCAAGGAATAGATAATGTTTGCAATCGTCGGAGCGGCCGGAAAGGTCGGTTATTCAACATCATTGGCATTGCGCAAGGCGGGCGCACCCGTCAGGGCGATCCTACGCGATCCGGCAAAGGCGGAGCAGCTGAGCAAGATCGGCTGCGAGATCGCAATCGCCGACCTTCTGGATGCCGAAGCCCTCGCCAGGTCGATAGCCGACGCGGATGCCGTGCAGATCATCCTTCCGGTGTCGCCACAGGCGAAGGACACCGCGGACGAGATGCTGCAGGCGATCGAAAGCCTTTCCGGGGCGCTCGAGCAGGCGCGCCCGAGGCGGGTGCTGGCGATTTCCGACTACGGCGCTCACGTGACCGACGACATCGGGATGCCCAGCATGTTCCGTATATTCGAGGACAGGCTCAGCCGGCTCGATAGCCACACGCTGCTGCTGCGATCGGCGGAGCATATGGAAGGATGGGGGCGCGTCATCCCGATCGCCATCGCATCCGGCATCCTGCCGACCTTTCACGACCCGGTCGGCAGGAAGTTTCCAACGATTTCGGCTCCGGACCTCGGCCCGATTGCCGCCGGCCTGCTGTTGCAGTCTGCCACCGGGCAAGGCCCGGAAGTCATCCATGCCGAAGGGCCACGCCGGTACAGTGCCAGCGACGTTGCGGAGGCGCTGGGCCAGCTCCTGGGCCGGACGGTTTCCGCACAAACAGTACCCCGCCCACAATGGCAGGAAAGTTTCGAGCGGATCATGAGCGCGAGCGCTGCCGGACTGCTGATCAAGGTCTATGACGCCCATAACAAGGGCGGCCTGATCGATATCGAACCGGGCGCCAGCAATATTCGTTACGGCACGACCGGACTGACCGATACTTTGCGGCCGTTGCTTCCGCCGCAGTGAAAGCCGACTGGAGCGGTTGCGGTCCGGCCGACTGCAGGACGGTTCATCACTCGCCCGAGAGCGAATGACCGCCCTCACCAGTCGGCGGGCCCTACCGCGCCATCCTCAGCTGGGAAAATCGGCGGAAAGGCTGATGTCCTCCCAGAGTTCGATCTGGGCCAGGCGCTCATTCAGCTTCTGAGTGACGGCGTTATAGGCGATGGCGCCCAAAACCAGGTGGCGGGGCGCCTGATCCGCTTCGGTCGCGGCGATCATCGCCTCGCCGGCACGCACCGGATCGCCCGGCTGGCGGCCGCTATAGCCGGATGTCGCGCCCATGCGGGCCGCGGCGGTCTCGGCATAATCGGCGATCGTGCTCGGCGTCTGCTTCAGGGAGCGACCGGCCCAGTCGGTGCGGAACGGACCGGGCTCGACGCAGGTGACCCTGATGCCAAGCGGCGCGCCTTCCATGGCGAGTGCATCGGAAAAACCTTCGACAGCGTGCTTGCTCGCCGCATAATAACCGGAACTCGGCAGGCCCATGAAGCCGGCCATCGAAGTGATGTTGAGAATGTGGCCCTTGCGCTTCGCACGCATGCCCGGCAGCACGGCGCGGGTCATGGCGAACAGGCCGAAGACATTGGCGTCGAACATGGCCCGGATCTCGTCCTCCTCGCCTTCCTCGATCGAGGCCTGGTAACCGTAGCCGGCATTGTTGACCAGCACGTCGATGCGTCCGTACTTCTGCTCGGCAGCCGAAACCGCATCGGAAATCTGCTTCATGTCCGTCACGTCGAGATCGAGCGCCAGAACGTGATCCTTGCCGTCGGCGAGATCGGCGACGCGATCCCGGCCGCGGGCGGTGACGACGGTCGGCCAGCCGCGCTCAATCGTCAGTTTGGCAAGTTCGCGGCCGAAGCCGGTGGAGCAGCCGGTGATGAACCAGACGGGGGCTTGAACATCGGTCATGGGGAAATCTCCGTGGGGGTGCCGGATCAAACAGTATGAGGCGGGATTAGAGAGGGGCTTATGCAAAAGATAGACATGCAAAAAAGGACGGCAAGGGCAATGCCCTAACCGTCCTTCACAAATATCAGCCTTTCGGATCGATCAGTCGCTGACGCGCTCGACCACTGCACCGCAGCGGGTGAGCTTTTCTTCCAGCCGTTCGAAACCGCGGTCGAGGTGATAGACGCGGCTGACCATGGTTTCCCCTTCGGCGGCAAGGCCGGCGATCACCAGCGAGACGGAAGCGCGCAGGTCGGTCGCCATGACCGGAGCGCCCTTCAGCCGCGTCACGCCTTCAACCCGGGCCTTCTGGCCGGACAGCGAAATCCTGGCGCCGAGGCGGGCAAGCTCCTGCACATGCATGAAGCGGTTTTCGAAAATCGTCTCGGTAATGTTCGAGACGCCCGAAGACCTGGTCATCAGCGCCATGAACTGCGCCTGCAGGTCGGTGGGAAAGCCCGGGAAAGGCTCGGTGGTGATATCGACCGGCTGGATGCCGTTGCCGTTCCGCACCACGCGCAAGCCCGTCTCGGTCTCGGTGATATGGGCACCGGCCAGACGCAGCGTGTCGAGCGCGTTGTCGAGCAGCGATGCTTCCGTTCCCTCGAGCACGACGTCGCCGCCGGCCATCGCAACCGCCATGGCATAGGTGCCGGTCTCGATGCGATCCGGCAGGACCCGGTGGCGGGCGCCGGAGAGCGACGTGACACCCTCGATGGTGATCGTCCGGGTGCCGGCGCCGGAAATCCTGGCGCCCATGGCGGTCAGGCATTTTGCGAGATCGACGACCTCCGGCTCACGGGCGGCGTTTTCGATCACCGTCGTGCCGCGGGCAAGCGTCGCCGCCATCATCATCACGTGGGTCGCGCCGACTGACACTTTCGGAAAGACGTAAGTGGCGCCGATCAGGCCGCCCTTGGGGGCCGTGGCGTTCACATAACCGCCGTCCACCTCCAGGGTGGCGCCGAGCGTCTGCAGGCCTTCGAGGAAGAGATCGACCGGACGGGTGCCGATCGCACAGCCGCCCGGCAGCGAAACACGCGCCTGGCCTTCGCGGGCAAGCAGCGGCCCGATGACCCAGAAGCTGGCCCGCATCTTGGAGACCAGTTCATAAGGAGCGGTCGTATCGACGATGGTGCGGCAGGTGAAATTGATGGTGCGTGAATAGCTCTCTTCCTGGCGCTCGCGGCGGCCGTTGACGGCGACGTCGACCCCATGATTGCCGAGAATGCGCAGCAGCTGTTCCACGTCGGCCAGATGCGGCACGTTTTCGAGCGTCAGCGTGTCGCTCGTCAGAAGGGAGGCGATCATCAGCGGCAAAGCGGCATTTTTCGCTCCCGAGATCGGAATGGTGCCCTTGAGTTCGTTGCCGCCTACAATTCTGATGCGATCCATAAGTTGTAACTCTTCCTTCTGAGAGCGCGAAAGGAGGCGTCCTTAAACGAAATCCGCCGCTGCTTCAATGATTGCTAAAATGGCCTGCCCGAATAGCCCGTCTGGCGCATAAGCTACGATGATTCGTCCGTTTTTGCGGCAGGCAGTCCCGGTTCTGCGGCGGGAAGTCCCTGGGTCAGATCCTCCTCGCCGGCCCGGCGGGCCCGCGCCTGGGTCTTGCGGCGCATCAGATTCTCGCGAAGCTTGGCCGCAGCCTTGGCCTTGCGCTGCGCTTCGCGGGCGTCCATCGCCCTGCGGTGCCGGTCGCCGCGGCCTTCGCCGCTATCCCCGCCGTGGGAATCGTGCCGTTCGTCATCATTCGCCATGGCCCTCCATACCGAAAAAGCGGGATTCTTGAAAGCGGAAGCGACGTTTTCCCCACCCGTTGGCAAAGAACTTGGAATTTGCGGCTTGCGCTGCCGGTGAACCTATGGCAATAGGCCGCTGCCGACGACGCGGGTCTTTCGCGCCGGCTGACGCTGCTATAGCTCAGGGGTAGAGCACTCCCTTGGTAAGGGAGAGGCCGAGAGTTCAAATCTCTCTAGCAGCACCATTTTTTCTCTCGAGATTACAGATATTTAGCCTTTCATCCCTGATTTCGCTCCCTTGGTTTGTCGCTATGAGCGCTGTTGTGGGCGACCGGCTTCGATAGCTTTTGTCCGACTTCCACTTCATGTAGCTCCGTGCTGCTGACAAATGACGGCTTGTTGCGCACCTTGGTTCTGCCCTGACTGACCTGCCGAGCCCCCCGTTGCTCATCCGAGCTCGCATGGGACAAGCCGCCGGACTACTTTCAGATTTTTTAGATCCGTAACTCAAGTCACCGGTAAGAAGGTCAACTGACCCCTATGGCGGCCGCGGCCGAAGTTGCAGGCATGGATATCGAACCCTCTGTACTGGAAGAACGCCGGAAGCCGGTAGGCTACGCGGGACGATCTGATGCGCGCGCGATAGCAGCTCCCTAGTTGCCCGCAGGAACGAATCCACCTAATTCCCGTTCATACTGCACAACAATGACGGCTCTCCTCCGAGAGCGCTTGGGAGGATAAAATGAAAGCAAAATACATCGCGATGTTGGCGGGCGTGGCCGCCACGTTTATGGGCACGAGCATTGCGCCTACTCCGGCAATTGCTCAGGTGGAATTCGAGTTCGGCACCGGTGGCGGGCGGTCTTACGATAATAGGCGATACTATCGGGATGATTACCGGGACGAGTATCGTGAAGATCGACGGTACGACCGCCGCTCGGCATATCGCGGTTGTAGCCCGCGCCAGGCACTGAGCGCGGCGTCAAGATGGCTCGACGATCCACGGATCCGATCAGTCAACCGCGCCTATTATGACATCGACGGCTATGGCAAGAGCGGCCGAAACCGGGGCCGTCCCGATGGTGTTCGGATATCGACGGCGCCTGATTGTGAACGATCCAGGCCCTAAAAAGGACGAACATCGTTTTAATTACGAATGGGTATCCGCGCCTCTATGGAGGCGCGGTTAATGTTCCCCGGTATGGGTCGGCGGCTCGAACTCTTGAGTTGGCCCAGCATCCTCAGTTCAGTTCACCTCAGTGGACTTCACAGTGGTGAAGAAAGCTGAAAACGCCATTTCGATGGACGGCAAGGGCGCGGAGCGGGATAATGTCTTCGTTAAGCGGCTCTGGCGGTCGATCAAATACGAGGAGGTCTACCTCCACGCTTACAAAACTGTGTCCGAGGCCCGCGCTGCAATTGGCCGGTATTAAAGCTTCTACAACAGCCGACGCCCACACTCATCCCTTGACTGGCAGACGCCGGATTGGGCTTACTTCAATGCGTTGACGCCGATGATGGTGGCAGCATAATCGAGGCGAAAATCCACTTAGCAAAACGCCCGGAACTGTTCAGACAAACCGAGCCACCTCTCTGCTTCAAAGAGGCGTTGCGAAAACTCACGGTTGAAAGGTTGTGTGGAGCTCTCATTCTTAAGAGATTGTTGCGTGCCCCCGACTGATGATCTACTGGGCAGTTGAAACGACCTTTGGGGGACATTGTGGGACTAAGGACATGGTTGGGATTGAAGAAAAGGCGAATTGCTACTGAGCGGCCGCAATTTTTCAACGAGCACACTTTTTCTCAAATTCAGCAGGACCGATGGGTTCTTGAAGAGCTAAGAGAAAAGTGCGGCGGTTTTTTCGTAGAGATCGGAGCATTTGACGGGAAGACCCACAGCAATACCTACCTTCTTGAGACCGAGTACGGTTGGACTGGAATTCTTGCGGAGCCAAACCCAATCTTGAGTGACGATATTCGCAGCATAAGGTCCTCGCCCCTCGACACCCGTCCCGTAGATTCGGCCACAGGCAAATCCGTGGTCATGCGGTTTGTCGCTGATGAGCCTGAGTTGTCAGCGATGGCGGACAGAGCGTACAGCGATCAGCATGCGGAGGCCCGGCGCAAAGGAAGCGTGGAGATCGCGCAGAGTACCATCAGCCTCAACGATCTTCTGCAAGCCTACACCGCTCCTGAGAAGATCGACTTCATCAGCATCGATACCGAAGGAAACGAGCCGGATATCTTGTCATCCTTCGACTTCGATCGATATGCGGTTAGCCTTTTTTGCGTCGAACACAACTACACCGATGCGAATGTGAAACTTGACCAGATCATGTTTCGGAGAGGCTACGAGCGCGTGTACCGCGAGTGGTCTAGGTTCGACGCCTGGTATAGGAAGATCTGACCCCGCTCGGCTTCCTTAGCACCTTTTGGTGAAAGGCGCCCGAAATGGCGATATTTCTTATAAATTGATCGCCCCGATTGTCGGATATAGGCAGTAGCATCCCGGCTACGGCAGGAACCAGATTAAGTCCGTGACGGCTGTCGATGGGCACCGTTTTCAGCGCGGCTTGTATATCACCGGTGGACCAGGAGGCTTGAGGTTTCGCAGCCGAGGCCTGCCGCACCGGGGTGTGCGCTGAATAGGGAGGTGTCCGGCTGTGCTACGGGTGCGTTCAGCCAGACGTTTCCATACCGCTCAGCGACGACCGGCGGCCAACATCGCGGTCATCGCCACTTTCTTCTGCGGACGATTTTCCGTCATAGAACTTGGCATGCAATAAGGCCCTATCGGTGCCCAGATGGGATGTAGCAAGAACAGGTACCATCCAAGCCGGTTGTTAAAGGACGAGTTGATTGTTGCCCTGTGCTCTGCCATGAAAAGCATGAGCAAGTCGGATCAGATCACACCTCGACATCCCTTATTGGCGGCGCATGCATGCAAGATTTATGCTCTGCGGTGACGTACTAGAAGCGCGGATGATTGGTATACCATTAGACAACCGGCCGGCTTATTAGTGAGATGACGGAGGTTAGAATGCCAGAAATCAGTATCGGGCTACCTGTTTATAACGGCGGCCAGCATCTCCGGTTGGCTATCGACCTGATTTTAAAGCAGAGCTTCTCAGATTTTGAACTCATTATCTCCGACAACGCGTCAACTGACGACACCGAACAAATCTGTCGGGAGTTTGCGAGCCGGGATAACCGGGTAAAATACTTCAGGCAGTCAGAGAACATCGGAGTAGCAAATAATTTTCGCTTTGTTTTCGAGCAAGCAACCGCACCGTTATTCAAATGGATGGCTCATGATGACTGGATCGATGCCGATTGGCTTTCTGTCCTGGTGCCTGTCGCAAAAGCCAAACATGCTATCATTTTCGGCCACTTGCAAATGGTGACCCATGATGGGCAGAACATGGCCCATCAAGCTAACGGGCGGAAGATGCAATATAATGGTCCGGCTTGGTGGCGACGATTGGCATTTGCTATCGAACCAGCGAACCTTGGAAAGGCAAATGTCATTTATGGCATATTCCCAAGGGATGCGATTACTCAGGAAAGCCTTAGAACCTTCTCAACCTATGGCGCTCCTGGCGACGTGATGATGCTGACCGAGTGTCTTGGTCGTCTGCCGATTGTTTTCGGTGGTCCTAGTCGCTTATTTAAAAGGTCACCGGCTCCACGTCCCCCAGGTGTGATGAAGGAGAGACGTGCATCCATATTTGAACGCACAATGCTGCGCCAATTCCTATCGATCGGTCCTATATCGTTTCGGATCGGCTACCTGCTGCTTTATCCGCTTGCGATAGGACGTATGAAATACGGACGAAAGCTTCGACGACTTCGCGCGCACTTGATAGGCAGTTCGTTGACATGATCTCCAAAGAGCAGAACGATTCTTGGTAGCGTCAACTCCTTTCAAACAGGGGGCCGCCGAGAGTTCTTTAGCCTAGGTTTTAACGGTCTTATTTTGGCAGTCGGCCTACCTATTTGCACTAATGGAGCACAATGAGGACTGCCTTAGTTTTCCCGCAGGTAGATGAATTTGTTGTGCTCCCGTTCATCTTGCAAACGTTATATGGGGAGTCCAACATCGGAGGAAGAAATGAAAGCTAAACAATTTGTTGTGCTGACGGGTGTGTCGGTCCTTTTTGTGGGGATGAGCATCCTTCCTGGAACGGCAGCGGCTCAAATGGAATTCGACCTGCGCGACGGCGGCGTTAGAATCGTAAGACCAGACGATGACAGGCGACATTATCGCGACGACGACAGGCGATATTATCGCGAGGATAGGCGATATGAGCGCAGATATGCCCAACCTGGTTGCAGCCCCCGCCAGGCTTTGGCCGCAGCTTCAAGATATATCGATGAGCCGCGGATAAGGTCGGTGAACCGCGCCTTTTATGATATCGATGGTTACGGGAAGCGCGGCAGCAAGCGCGGTCGTCCCGACGGCGTTCGAATTTCAACCGCTCCTGATTGTGAAAGATCAAATTAGGACTTGGTTCCCTGTCGCGCTCGCCATTGGCTGTTCGTCAGGCGTTGCATGGCCTCCGTGTGATGGGGAGTGGCCATGATCGCCTGATTGAAGCTACGCTCCTGAGGGTGTCAGGAATTTCGTGTACGGGCGTGCCGTAGCAGGCTCCATCGTCACGATATATGGCTCTGTTTTGCCGACGAAATCCACCGCGCGTTTGCGACAGGGACGACGGCGCACAACCACAAGGCCGGTCTCGTCGGGACCGACAAGGTAGCAGACGCTTTTGGCAAGATTAATTTCAGGCACAAATATCGGCATCGGCCCATTGGTCTCTCACTCGCTCCACAATGAACAATCCTAGCAGATTGATTCCGCAGGAGGGGCGGACCATCCCATAATCCCCTCAGGTCGTCCCCATAATCAGCTCAAGTCGTCGGCCTTTGCCCTTGCGGGAATGCAACAGGCAGTTCGAATCGTGTTGCCCAAGGTGGCAAAATGGATGGCAAGCGTTTAATACGCCCGCATGTGCAGTAACATCCGGCGCAAATGCCGGAGCGGGAAAACCTATTGAACGCCAAGAAAAATAAAAAGCACCACTTGGACTCTGGTACCATATCCAGCGTCCTAAAGCGGGTGATCGCCGAAAACGGCAAGGATCACATCCGGGGCTATGCCTTTGCGATCTTCTGTCTCGTTGCGACAGCCATGTCCACCGCCTTTACCGCCTGGATCATGGAGTCGGTAGTCAACGAGGCTTTTGCCAATAAGCGTGCCGATATTGTTCTGGGCATCTGCGGCGCGATTTTTGCGGCCTTCGTCATTCGCGGTCTCGCGACCTATGGTCAGGCTGTGACGCTTTCCAAAATAGGCAACAATATAGTTGCCCGTTATCAGCAGCGCCTGTTTTCGCATCTCATGAAGCTTTCGGTAGGCTTTTTTGCAGAGGCTCGTTCCGCGCATCTTGCCGCTCAGGTCAGCCAGAACATCGGCGGCATAAGAGACGTTCTCAACCTTATAGTCACGTCGACCGCCCGCGATCTGCTGACCCTCATCTCGCTGATCGCTGTCATGGTTTCAAAGGACTGGGTGCTCTCGCTGATCGTCTTTGCCGTGGCACCCCCTTTGATTTTTGCGCTCCGCCACGTGTCACAGCGGCTGCGCAGCGTGACGCGCGAAGCGGTCGAGGTGGGCAGCAAGGTCCTCGGCGCCATGCAGGAAACGATCCAGGGTATCACCGTAGTCAAGGCATTCACGATGGAGCAGCAGCTGGAGCAGAAGGTTCGACGCATCATCGAGACCTCCGAAAGGCAAAGCAACCGTATTGCCCGGCTCTCCGAACGCACCGCACCGCTCACCGAGACGTTTGCCGGCGTGGCGATTTCCAGCGTGATCGCCTATGCCGCCTTCCGCTCGATCTATGATAATGTGCCGCCTGGCGCCTTCTTCGCCTTCATCACGGCGCTTCTGATGGCTTACGATCCAGCGCGCCGGCTTGCCAGAATGCAGGTCCAGATCGAACGCGCCGTCGTCAACGCGAAGATGATCTACAGTTTGCTGGATATGCAGCCGTTGCAGAGGGAAAAATCAGACGCACTGGATCTCGTCATCACCAATGCCCAGATCGAACTGAAGGATGTCGCTTTCGCCTATGGAAATGGCACACCTATCCTGCGAGGCGTCAGCCTGATCGCGGAAGGCGGCAAGACGACTGCGTTGGTCGGTCCGTCGGGTGCCGGAAAGTCAACTATCATCTCGCTGATACCACGTTTCTACGATCCGGTCGAAGGTCAGATTCTGATCGACGGACAGGACATAGCCGGTGTTACTAAAGCGTCCCTGCGGCATGCCCTCGCCTATGTGACCCAACAGCCTTATCTGTTCGAAGGGACGATCCGCGACAACATCCGCTATGGGCGGCCGGAGGCCACCGATGCGGAAGTCGAGGAGGCCGCGCGTCAGGCCTATGCGCATGACTTTATCCTTGCGCAGCCGATGGGTTACGACACGCCTGTCGGCGAAAATGGCATGACCCTCTCCGGCGGCCAGCGGCAGCGGCTTTCCATCGCCAGGGCACTGGTCCGCGACGCGCCCATCCTCCTTCTCGACGAAGCAACCTCTGCGCTCGACAATGAATCAGAAGCCGCCGTGCAAAGAGCGCTCGATTCGACCATGCGGGGACGGACCGTGGTCGTCATCGCCCATCGTCTGTCGACGGTCGTCAATGCCGACAAGATTATTGTAATGCATGAAGGTCGTGCGGTTGAGGAAGGTACGCACGAGGAGCTGGCCAAGCGCAAGGACGGCCTTTATGCCCGTCTGAACAACCTGCAATCGTCCGATACGCCTGTCATTGAATGAGCAGGAGCGGCAACTTCGCTCGCCGCTTCGCACGGCGCAGGCAATCGTCCGATAGCCGTCCTGCGCGCATACCGGTTCACAAACGTTCCCAGTTCGCCGGGACGATATCCCTGTCATCCTTGTCCAGTGCGCGGAACCATTGCTTCGGGGCGATGACGTATTTGTCTGGGCGCGGGTTAAGCCACGCGCCCCACCAACTGAACGAACTATTGGCGATGATATGTGTATGGCACGCAGCCATCAGGTGCATGTCCTCGCCATCCCGGCCATCGTTTTGAGGTTCGATAAAAACCATCGGGCGTGATGATTGCAGGTTGCTTCGTGCCCATTGCGGTTCGTCCGAAAAAACGAAGAATGACGCCTCGCCGGCGCGGTCAAGCATGCGGCGCATCGCCTCGTGGTACCAGGGCGGCTCGCATGTTCCGTGAACTGCATTTGCCGAACGGCTGGTGACGTAGTCACCACGACGGACATGAATGGAAACCGGCGCGGTGGCGGCGTCGATCAGGGCGAGCACATCTTGCCGCGCCGGGCTCAATGGCGACTTCAGGCTGAAGTCGCTGCGTATGGCGTCAGCCGATGAGGCGAAATATTGCTCGCTCTGCCAATAGCCGGAAAGATGTAACGATCCGCGTAAGGCTGGTACCTTGCTATCGAAGGCGAGACCGTTCTCGACGATCCGCTCGCAGCTTGAGCGATCAGACTTGAAGGCCGAAGTGAACTTACGCAACAGGCCCCTTTTCGACTTGGAAGGGACCTCATCGGGCTGCGCGATCGCTGCCTGTATATTAAACTGATCAAGGGCGAAGGGCCGCAGCTTGTAGGCGCTCATCTCGATCAAATCTAGCTTCAGCTCTGCTTCATTGGCGATCGCCAGGGCACGGCCGGCCGCATACTGAAACATCTGGTTGCCCAGGCCGCCGAGGATGCGCGTAATAATCACAGGCTGATCTTTCGCTGCTCGGCACTTCCGTACCACAAGGAAACTGAAATTTGGTTCAAGCCCGGTTCTGCCATCGCCCGATGCTGGGTAAATTGCAGACAAAACGGCCGATATCGTCTCCGGCGCGGTAGATTGCCCTCAGCTTGCGGAAGCGTCGCGACTTGCGCTCGCGTTTGGCGCCTTGCCAGATTTCGGATTGCTCGGCTGTTTCTGCCGTGTGAGTCACCGGCAACGGCCAAACCCCGTAACTGCCGACACCATGCGTCCAAAAGCGGTCCAGATGGCAATCCACCGGCTCGAACCACACATCGGCCTTTGCCAGAAGTTTGGCGGCCGCCTTGGGGGACACGGCGTAACAGGAGGTGCCATGCGGCCCGATCTTAAACCGGATAACGTCTGTGCCGGATCCGGATGTTTCACAGACACGGAAACTGCGCTGCTTGTGTCCGGAAAAACGAATAAGCCCGTATGTCCCGATTTTGTCCGCAGCATAGCGGTATGCCTCAAGGAAGTTTCCGTTGATGGAGACGTCGTCCTCGAAGATCAGCAGGGCCTTGCTCTCCCTGACGCTCCGTTCCCAGAGCAGGTAGTGGCTGGCGTAGCAGCCGAGCTCGCCGGCATTCAAGATGAAACCACGCCTGATCTCTGCAAGCCGCGGATCGAATTTTTCGAAAAGCGGGTGCCCGTTACGACCCTCGACGGCATTGAAAAAGCCGTAGGGCAGGCCGAAGGGCGCAAGCGTCGTGATCATTTTGGCGCGACGGTCGGCCGAGCGCTCAAGGTTGACGACGACGATTTCGAGCGCATTGTCTTCTGCCATATACAGCCCCCCGGGTGCGATTTCAGGTTAGCTTTCTGCTTTCGGCGCACATCGTTGTCAATGCATGATGATGCCGTGGTCCATTGCCTCGGCTCACGGTTGGTCAGGAGCCACGATACAATTACCTGAACAGGCCGGCGAGCTGTTGTAATCGTTTCCTGATCGAGTTCCGGAGCTTCAGGCCCTTCGTCCGAAACGATTTTTCCGGCTTCAGCGACGATATCTTGGCAGGTGCCAGTCCACTACGTGGCCCGGCGACTTCCTTGGCAATCCTTGACAGAATCGCAAATAGATTGTGTTCGTTGAGAACGCGGCGACGTGATTCTTCCAGATAGGGCAATGCGCGTTCTGCCGTGTCGGATTCGATCACGTGCTTGATCGCCCGAATAGCGTTTTCATGATCGAGGATGTTGATCCTCGTCAGGGCCTCTTCGGGGAAATACTCCAGTATGTTCCTGCTGCCGTGGTAGATCGGATAGGTAAGGGTCAGAAATGGATCGGCAAGCTTCTCCGTCCAGTAATGGTCAAATGTCGAGTTCTCGATCGCGATGTGATATCGATAATCCGAAAGTACATCCATCTTATCGGTAAAGTCGTTGACCCCACGCCCGAAGACATCGATTTCATCGCCGAAAAAGGTCTTTATGCGCTCGACAAATGCAAGTCGCTCGCGATGCCCTTGAGTATAGGCTTTGTCAGACGATACGATGGAAACTTGTTTCGTCTTTACCGGGCGAAAGGTTTCGAACTCACACCAGCCGATACCTCGTGATTTCAGCTGCCCCGGCTTCTCCCAAACCCCGACGTGCCATGGCAGTCCAACTTGTGAGAGCCTGACATTTGGGTGACGCGTACCAGTATCCGTCGTCAAAACAAGGTCGAACTGGGACAAAAATCCCGGTAGATATCTTTTTATCGTGCCAGGCTCTGAAGCAACAAAGACGCGATATGCTGCTTTGACAGCAGGCAAAGGCTTCGGCAACACGTCGTAGACGAACAGCACGTCGCAGTCTTGCCCATCCCACGCAAGGGAGAAACGGACCTCATCCCACTCAGGCACGAACAACGGAAACTGGCGCGACCAAATTTCCCCGTTGGGTGCTGCCGATACGAAGCCTGCGTTTATCACTTCAAAGATCCATGGTCCGTATCCGTGTAGATGCCGCAACTGCATCCTAATCTTGCGGCGGCAGTACTTACATCCACATGGAGGTGAAAGTCTACCGCGTCGTCACCATTTTGACTTCTCCGGAGCATCGCTGCCCCACAACCTTAAGGTGGCTCGGGACGCTGCAAGCGTTCGACAAATTCACCATCGGAGCAATGAAAGATCGATCTTCCACATATCTCATATTGTCTGACAACACTAAATGCAGTTTTAAAGTGAGCCGCGGTGCAACAGATTCGAACATTGTGCGTTACGAGGCATCAGTTCGATCTGTGAGCTGCCTAACAATCCGGAGCCGTGCCCGTTGCAGTTGCGCGCAATTCTTGATCGCTGGAACGACCAATCCCTCGCCCGGCAGTTTCTGCTCGCGGGTGGGCTGGTCGCTTTCGCGGCGATGCTTTTGGTAGGCGCCTATGTGACGAGCGTGATCGAGGCGACGGTCACCCGCAACTCCGCCGCTTCCACCGCCCTTTACGTCGACAGTATCATCGCCCCGCTGCTTCCGGACATGAAGACCAATCAGACGCTCGACGACGTCACCACCCGCGCGCTCGACGAGACCTTCGGCCAGGGTGCTCTCGGAGGGCAGGTCATATCCTTCAAGCTCTGGCGCCGCGACGGCACGGTCCTTTATGCGACCGACAAAAGCATGATCGGACAGAAATATGGGCCGAGCGACAATCTCAGAACTGCATTTTCCGGACAGATGGTGGCCCGGTTCGGGCCTGCCGAAGACCCCGAAAGCAATTTTGAGCGGTCGACCGGCCTGCCGCTTCTCGAAATCTACAATCCCATCCTGCAGCCCTGGTCGGGCGAGGTCGTCGCGGTCTCGGAGTTCTACGAGGTCGCGGGTGATTTCCAGCGCAGCCTTTATCAGGCCCAGCTTCGAAGCTGGGGGGCGGTCGCCGGCGTCACGCTCGCCTTCTTCCTCATTCTTTCAGCAATCGTTTTCCGCGGCAGCCGAACGATCGACCACCAGCGACAGGCGCTGACGCAGCGGGTGGCGGAACTGTCCGATCTGCTGTCGCAGAACGAGGCTCTTCACGCGCGGGCGCAGCGGGCCTCACGGCGCGCCACCGCCCTTAACGAGAGTTATCTGCGTCGGCTCGGCGCCGACCTGCACGACGGGCCGGCCCAACTCGTCGCCTATGCCGCGCTTCGGGTGGACAGCCGGCTCTTGACCGATCCTGCGACGTCGCCGACCGCGCGCGAAGAGGAAGTCACCACCATCAAGGCCCGGCTCGACGAGGCGATGGACGAGATCCGCAGCATCTGCAGCGGTCTTGTCCTGCCGCAGATCGAGACCGCCGAACTGCCGGATGTGTTGCGGCGCGCCGTCAATGCCCACCGGCAGCGGACCGGCGTCGATGTCGCGCTGAAGATGTCGAGCCGATCGAGGCCGCTTTCGCCTTCGGCCAAGATCTGCATCTACCGTTTCGTTCAGGAAGCGCTCAACAACGGCTTCCGGCATGGCCGCGGCCTGGATCAAAGCGTTCGCCAGAGTTTTGACAATGGCAATGTCGTCGTCGAAGTCGCCGACCGCGGCCCGGGTTTTGATCCCCAACGGATACGCCCGGAAGGTCTCGGGCTGGCGGGCTTGAGAGAGCGGATTGAAAGCCTCGGCGGCGCATTTGCAATCACCTCGTCGAAAGACGGCACCACGGTCAGGATGTCGCTGAACACGCATGAAATGGAGCAGGCCTGATGGCAGGAATAAAGATAGCGGTTGTCGACGATCACCCGTTGTTCCGGGAGGGAGTGACGCGCAGCTTGGGAGAGATCGAGGATTTCGAAATGGTCGGCGAAGGCGGTTCTCGGGAGGACGCACTGCGCATCGTGCGGGAATTGTGCCCGGACGTGATGCTGATGGACATTTCGATGCCCGGCAACGGCCTCGAAGCCATAACCGAAGCGCTCGATTTCTGCCCTCACCTCAAGATCGTCATGCTGACGGTTTCGGAGGCGAGTGAAGACATCGCCGCCGCTTTGAAACGCGGCGCCAAAGGCTATGTTCTCAAGGGCGTCGGTTCGAGGGGCCTGGCAGACGTGGTCAGAACGGTGGCGTCCGGCGAGAGCTATGTTTCGCCCGGCCTTTCGGCGCGGCTGATTGCCGGCCTATCCGCTCCCACCGAGGTCCAGGCAAAGCCTGATCTCTTGTCGGAACTGACCGACCGCGAACAGGAGGTTCTCAGCCTCGTTGCATCCGGGCTCAGCAACAAGCGGGTGGCGCGGGAGCTCGATCTTCACGAGAAGACCGTCAAGCATCACATGACCCGCATCCTATCGAAGCTGAAGGTGACCAACCGGACGGAGGCGGCACTCGCCCTTCGCGATGCAACCGATCACCGATTAACGACCGAACGATCGCAATCTTGACGTATCCGAGGGGGTTGCAGTCCGATTGACGATGGTGCGGGATTGCGAATCCCGCATCTCGTAACGTCCTTGAGAGATTCGTTCCGTCGCGCCGTTGTGATGTCTGACGGTTATCGACGTTCCGCGAACGTCGACCTCGACGCCAGCTTTTGAGGGAGCAGCCGGGGCCGAAGGCGCCGGGGCTCCGGGCTGGGTTGGGGACGCGGCGGCCTTGCCGGGATTTGCAGCCGCGCCTGCAGGGGCTGACCCCGCTCCGGTACCAGTACCGGTTCCCGAGCCGGGACCGCCGTTGCCGGTATCACCGGCATTACCGTCTCCGTTACCGCCGCTATTGCCGTTGCTGGAACCATTGCCGTTATTGCCGGAACCGCCGCCATTATCGCTGCCGTTCCCGTTGCCATTGCCATTCCCGCCGGAGCTGCCGCTGCCGCCATCACCGTTGCCGTCCTTAGCGGCAACGGTCGACAGAGCGATACGCGGCAGACCGTCCGCGCCGGCGACAACCTTCCACGGCAGTACGACTGCAATGACTGCGGTGAGCGCTCCGCTCAGGACAAGCATTCTACGCGTCGGCATTTCTCGCTCCTAGGGTGGCCATCTCCTGCGTGAGGCATTTTTTGAACCGTTTTGCAAGGCCTAAACCGGACGCCCGCCCTTATGGTTCCGCACCCAATCGCCGGTCAAAGAGCCCGCCGACCCATAAACACGGCAGCCGGCGGGCAAGGTTCTGCGCTGAAAAGGACCGATGATCGCGCAGGAACCGGGTCTGCATCCGTCACACAGCAAGCGCTTCCAAAGTGGCGATAAGGATAAAAGCCCTGCGACGGGGATCAATAGCCACCTGGCCCGGAAACGCTGCTGTCCATGACCGAACCTCCTGAAAAGCCTCCAGGATTAACAGCACTTTAACAGCGCAATTCCTCGATTTCATCCCCCATTGGACCTTTAGCCTGCCCCATCAGACCAAAGGCCCAGAAAGGGTCGGCCTGAAGTCCGGTCGCGTCGGACTGAAGCCCAAAACCCGGAACGAGCTGTGGCAGCCGCAGTTCGAGGTGTGAGTGCGGCCCATCAGTGGGCTCGCCGGTGAACCAGAAAATGGAGGAAACATCATGAAACTCTCGATGAAACAGACGTTCGCGATTGCGCTTCTCGCCGGATCGACCCTTTCGGTAGTGCCGGCAATCGCTCAAACCCAGGATAATCAGACCGGTCAGGACGGCAGTAATCAAGTCTTGCCCCGCAAGGTCAAGCCAGGCTCGAACGATTCGTCCGGCGCCAAACAGGCTCAGCCGCAGCAGAATATGGGCGCGGCGACACAACAGCCGCAGGGTTCGGCCGGCGGCAACGACAAAACGAGCGCCCAGGCCCAAAGCGGCGACCAGCAGCGCCTGAAGCCCAAGGGTGACAGCGCCGCTCAGGAAAAATCGACCGATCCGATGAAGGCACAGACGGGCGACACCCAGCCACGCGCCAAGGACAATACGGCGCAGCAGAAGCCTGCCGGCCAGAATGACAGTTCCACGACCGCCAATTCCGGCTCGGGTTCGGGAACGGATGCCCGCAAACCGGCAACCGACGACACAGCCCGCCAGAACAACGGCGGCCAGCAGCCCGGTTCGAACCAGGCCGCCACCGATAAACCTTCCAACGAAACGACGGGAAGCATCAACATCTCCACCGAACAGAAGACCGAGGTGCGCAAGATCCTCGTCCAGAACAAGGTCGAGCCGGTGAATGTGGATGTCGACGTCAATGTCGGCGTCGCCATTCCGACGACCGTGAAACTGCATCCGTTGCCGCCGCGCATCGTCGAGATCGTGCCCGCCTATCGCGGTTACGAATACTTCGTCCTTGCGGATGGCCGGATCATCATCGTCGACCCCTCGAGCCACGAGATCGTCTATATCCTGGTCGGCTAAGCGCTGAACAGGGAGGACCTCATGAGTGACCGAGAGCCGACAATAATCCGTACGGGCGGCAGCGGCGGCTGGGCTGTTGCCGTCATCCTGCTGGCGGTCGTCATCGCAGGCGGGTTCTTCCTCTTCGAAGCTGGTTATCTCGGAAACCACGACGTCGATATCGGCGTCACCCTGCCGAAGATTGAGCCGCCTGCGCCAGTCACGCGATAGACGGCCTCGATCCCGTTCGAAGGGCGCGGCGCAAATCACCCGCCCGCTCACAACATGTAGAAGGAGACTATCATGAAGACCCAGATCATCGTTCTTTCCGCCGTGGCCCTTGGTGCCCTCGCACCTGCTGCTTCCGCCCAGCAGGGTACCGTCAACGGAGCCGCCGGCGGCGCTGTGACCGGTGCGATCGTCGGCGGTCCGGTGGGTGCCGCCGTCGGCGGGGTCGCCGGCGCGGCTGTCGGGACCGCTATCGACCCGCCGCCGGAACGCGTCGTCACCTATGTCGAACAGGCCCCTGCCCCGGCATCGCCGGTCGTCGTGAAAGAAAAGATCGTCGTCGGCAAGCCGGTTCCTTCAAGCGTCGTACTGACCCCGGTTCCCGACAGCCCGAAATATGCCTATGCGGTGGTGAACGAACAGCGCGTCATCGTCGATCCGCAGACCCGCACCGTTGTGCAGGTCGTCCGGTAAATACGATCTTTTTGCCGAAACAAGATCGGGGAGAGACGGGATCCCGTCTCTCCCCGATCTGCGCTCAAAGAGTAAATGGTTGGGAAGACCGCCGGCTCACTGAGTCGTGTCGTCGTCGCCGATGCCATCGACATCGGAAAGACGCACGAATTCGACGCCCCGGCCCTTCAGGGCCAGGAGGGCGCGGGCGACGCCCTCGCCGGCCGCATGGGTCGGCTGGTTGATATGCGCGAGGACGACATCGCCGTCCTTGGCGGCGGCGATGCGTTTTTCGGTGACGCCGGCGCCGAGCAGTGAGCCGCCGTCGCCATTCAACGAATAACCGGCGACCCGGTATCCCATATCGCGGATCTGGCGGATCGCCGAAGCATCGTATTTAGCCGTCGAACCCCGAAACCAGCGCGGTGCGGCGAGGCCTGCTGCCAGCATGGCATCGGCACCACCTGCCACTTCCTGGCGAACGGCTTCCGGTGAACCGGCAGCGGCGATGCCGTAGATCAGGACTGGAGCATCGACGGCCGGCACATGGTTCTGGCCGTGGTTTTCCAGTTCGAACAGATCGAGGTTGTTCAGAAAGACCGCGACCGCCGGCGGGTTCTTTTTCAGCCAGCGGGCGGTGACGAAAATGGTCGCGGGAATGCGCTCCCGGACAAGCGTCGAAAGGATACGCGCGTCGGCCTGCCCCATGCAGGCATCGAAGGTCAGTGCCACCCGGGGGCGGCTGACATTGCCGGAACGGCCGACATGCAGATGCGGCTCGACCAGTTTGGGCGTGTCCGCGGCATTTTGTGTGGCGGACGGGCCTGAGGGCTGCTTTGCAGGCAAATTCTGGGCGCCCGCCGTCAGAGGCAGCAGCAGGAAGATGGTGGAAAGCAGAGCGCGTCGCATCATGGATACCGATATTGAGAAGGCCCCTCTTTATCGGCAAACGCTTAGAAACGCTATGCGACGGAATCTCCAGACGCAAAAAGGCCGGACGATGCCGGCCTTTCTTCGCCAAAATGTATCTGCGTCAGCAGTCCGTAGCCTGACCGTTGGTGTTGGTGCCGGCCTGGCCCGAAGGAACCGATGCGGTGCCCGTCGTGTCAGGCGTGGTGGCCGAGCCCCTGGTCTGCAGGTTCGGAGCGCAGTTGGTCCGCGTGTCCTTGGTGCCTGCAGCATTGCCCATGGCGCCGCCTGTGGTGCTGTTGGTGGCGCTCGGGTCGATCTTTTTCTGGCCGTCGCTGCTATCGCTGGCCGACGTCCCGGTGGAGCTTGCATTTCCCTTGCCGCTGGTCTGGGCAAGAGCGCCACCGGCCGCGAGGCCGAGAGAAAGGATCGAGACGGTAATCAGCTTGAAAGTCATAGGAATTTCCTCCGTTGAAATACCGGCAGAACCGGCGGATTCGATTTGCCCGCGTAGTTCAAACCCCAGACAACCGTGGATGTTCCATAAAAACTGTTCCGATCCGGAACCCTAAAATCGTGCCGAGGCCAACCTGCTCTGCAGCGACTTGAGATCTTCGGCCTTGCGCGAGGCGAGGCCTTTCTCCCAGGTGATCGCGGTCTCGACGATAAAATCCAGATCGTCGTGGCGCGGCTTCCAGTCGAGCAATCGGCGCGCCAGTGTCGAATTGGCGACCACGCTTGCCGCGTCACCCGGCCGGCGGGGTCCATAGCGGATTTCGAACTTGCGGCCACCGACGCGCATCACCGCGTCCAGGACCTCCAGGACAGAATAGCCGCGGCCATAACCGCAATTGGCAATCAACGGCTCGCCGCCACGGCGCAGGTAGCTCAACGCTTTCAGATGCGCGTTCACGAGGTCGGTGACGTGGATATAGTCGCGGATGCCGGTGCCGTCGGGTGTCGAATAATCCGTCCCGTAGACATCGACGCCGCGGCGCTTGCCGAGTTCGGCCTCGCAGGCGATCTTGATCAGGTGGGTGGCGCCTTCAGTCGACAGGCCGGTGCGGCCGAGCGGATCGGCGCCGGCAACATTGAAATAACGCAGCGCCACGAAACGGAAATCATAGGCCGCGGCGGCATCGCGCAGCATCATTTCCGACATCAATTTCGACTGGCCATAGGGGTTCTTCGGGTGCAGGTCGGCGCTTTCGAAGACGGGCGTGTCGTCCTTCTGGTCGCCATAGACGGCTGCAGTCGACGAAAAGACGAAATGGCGGATGCCTGCCTCGATCGCAGCCGCTGCGAGCAGGCGGGTGTTGCCGGTATTGTTCTCGTAATAGTCCAGCGGATTTGCGACCGATTGCGGCACGATGATCGAGCCTGCGAAATGCAGGATCGCGTCGATGTCGTTTTCGGCAAACACCTGCGAGAGAATGGCGCGATCACCGACGTCGCCCAGATAAAACCGCGCCTCGGCCGGCACGGCCCAGCGAAAACCGGTCGAAAGTCTGTCGAGAACGACGACTTCCTCGCCCGCATCGAGCAAAGCCCAGGCCATGTGGCTGCCGATGTAACCCGCGCCGCCTGTCACCAGAACTGCCATGTCTATACTTCCCTGCTTTCTTATCGTTGGTAGGACAAAAACACGGGCAGTCTTCAACAATGCTTACCCGACGCGGGTTACGCCGGGTTTATCTCGGGTCAGGGCAAACAGGCTCTTGAGCAAATCGCTCGAATTTTAGCGTTTGCGTGCCGGATCGGGTCAGAGCCGCTTGATGTAATCGGAGAGGCGGCCGGCGGCATCTTCGATCTGTTTCGGATCGCGCAGGAAACAGGCACGCAGGAAAAGCTCGCCGCCCTTGCCGAAAGCCGAACCGGGCGCCAGCGCCACGCCGATCTTGTCGACGATATCGAGCGCCGCGTTTCGGCTGTCGGTGATGCCGTCCACCTTGACGAAAGCGTAAAGCGCGCCGTCGGGTTTGAGCGTTTCGACCCGGTTGGTGGCAATCAGCGCGTCGCAGAGAATGTCGCGCGCTGCGGTCGCCCGGGCGATATTCGCATTCACGAACTCGTCGCCCTGGTTGAGCGCCACGACGGCACCGCGCTGCAGGAACTGCGCCACGCCGGAATTCGAATACTGCACCAGGTTTTCGATAACCTGTCCCATTTCCGGGGGAGCGACGATCCAGCCGACCCGCCAGCCGGTCATCGACCAGTTCTTGGAGAAGGAATTGGCGAAGATGATCCGGTCGCCCTCCTCCATGATGTCGAGGAAGGACGGAGCCCTTGCGGCGCCACCATAATAATAACGGGCATAGATCTCGTCGGCGACGATCCAGATGCCGTGCTTGCGGGCGAGCGCCAGGATGTCCTTCAGGTCTTCGAGCGTCGCCGTCCAGCCGGTCGGGTTGGCCGGGGTGTTGATGAACAGGCCCCTGGTCTTCGGCGTGATCTTCGCTTCCAGCTTGGCGAGATCGAGCGACCAGCGGCCGCCGACGAAATCGAGCGGCAGGCCGACGGAATGGGCGCCGGAGATCTCGATTGCCGAGATGATGTTCGGCCAGGTCGGCGACAGATAGATCATCTCGTCGCCCGGAGAGGTCACGGCCTGCACCGCCAGCATGATCGCATGCATGCCGGAACCGGTGACATAAAAATGCTCGACCGGCAGCGACACGGCAAAATGCCGCGCGTAATAATCCGACAGCGCCTGGCGCAACTCGGGGATGCCGCGCTGCCAGGTGTAGAAGGTCTCGCCGCCGAGCAGCGCCTCGGTTGCGGCGCGGTTGATGAAATCCGGGCTCGGCAGATCGCCTTCACCGGCCCAGAGCGGGATCAATCCCTCTCGCCCGCGGGCGTAATTCAGGACCTCGACAATACCGCTTTCCGGGGCCGCGACGGCGCGGGGGCTGAGACTGGAGATGATCGACATGGAATTCCCTCGGGGCTGTTTCCCACTTCTTTAGCGCAGGAAAGCCCAGGAATCCCATGATAATCCGTGACGCGGGGATCGATTCCGCTGATGAATCCACGCGGCGTGATCAAAAGATCACTTTGCCTTCAGCAGGTCGCGAATTTCGGTCAGCAGCTGGATATCGGCCGGTGGCGGAGCCGGCGTCTCGTCGGCCGACTTCTTCTCATCCGCCAAGCGCATCTTGTTCACGGCCTTCACCATCAGGAAGATGATGAACGCCAGGATCACGAAATTGATGAGAACGGTGATGAAATTGCCATAGGCAAAGACCGCGCCCTGTTCGCGGGCAGCGGCGAGCGACGGCGCCGTGACCGCGCTCGACAGCGGCAGGAAGTAATTCGAGAAATCAAAGCCGCCACCAGTAATCGCGCCGACGATGGGCATCACGATGTCATCGACCAGCGATTTTACGATGCCGGTGAAAGCGGCGCCGATGATGATACCGACCGCAAGATCGACGACATTGCCCTTGGCAATAAAAGAACGGAATTCGCTGACCATCGACATCGCCAATATCCCCCATGGCTTTTCAGTTTCGGTAAAACGCAACATAGCGCTTTCTGCGGATGTGAAAAGACGGCGCCCGCCGCAGGCTTAAATACGATCGTCTATTGGACTTTTTGCCGAGAGGCCCCCTGATTTCCAAGCGCATGCTTTTCCCCTAATGTTTGAGCCCTGAAGCTCTTTGTGGAGGAGCAATGCTTCCTGGCTGGATCATTTTCGTTTCGGCTTTCGCCTATATCCTGCTGCTGTTTGCTGTGGCGAGTTATGGCGACCGGCGAAGCCGTGTCTTCGGCGTGCCGAAGAACGGCCGGCCGATCGTTTATGCGCTGAGCCTTGCGATCTACTGCACCTCCTGGACCTATTTCGGCGGCGTCGGGCTTGCCTCGCAGAAGGGGCTGGAATTTACCGGCATCTATATCGGCCCGATCCTCGCCTTCACGCTCGGCATGCCGATCATCCGGCGCGTCGTCGAGCTTGCCAAGGCCGAGAAGCTGACGTCAGTGGCCGATTTCATCGCCGCCCGCTACGGCAAAAATTCCACCGTCGCGATGATCGTCGCGATCATCGCCCTGGTCGGCGCCATTCCCTATATCGCACTACAGCTGAAGGCGGTGTCGAGCTCGGTCGCCGCCATGGTCAATCCGTCGGACTACGGCATCGGCAGCGGCAACCTCTATTTCATCGACCTGGCGCTGATCGTCACCCTGATGATGGCCTGTTTCGCCGTCATCTTCGGCACCCGCCACACGGATGCGACGGAACACCAGGACGGGCTGATCCTGGCCGTCGCCATGGAATCGGTGGTCAAGCTGTTCGCCTTTGCGACGGTCGGCTTTTCGGTGTTCTTCATCCTGTTTGACGGCCCGTCCGATCTGCTCGCCAAGGCATCGGAAAACATGCTGGTCGGTTCGGCGCTTGCCTACGAGACGCCGATCAGCCGCTGGCTGATCCTGATCGCGCTGTCGGCGTTTGCGATCATCATGCTGCCGCGGCAGTTCCACGTGACCGTGGTCGAGAACCGCACGACGAAGGAGCGCAAGGTGGCGAGCGCGCTTCTGCCGCTCTACCTCATCGCCATCAACATCTTCGTGCTGCCTGTCGCCATGGCCGGGCTGATCACCTTCGGGGGCACCGGCGATGCCGACCTTTACGTGCTGACGCTGCCGCTCGCCGGTGAGCTGAAGGTCGTTTCGCTGATCGCCTTCATCGGCGGCTTTTCCGCCGCCACCGCCATGGTCATCATGGAATCCGTGGCGCTTTCGATCATGGTGTCGAACGACATCATCATCCCGATCTTCCTCAGGCAACGGCTGATGGCGGCACGTTCCGGTCAGCGCACCGATTTTACCCGCACGCTGTTGAACATCCGCCGCGTTGCGATCTTCGGCGTTCTGATCCTCGGCTATGCCTATTACCGCATGGCTGACAGCCAGTCCGGCCTTGCCTCCATCGGCCTACTGGCGTTCGCGGCGATCGCGCAGGTGGCTCCTGCCCTCCTCGGCGGCCTCGTCTGGCGCCGTGCCAACGCCCGCGGGGCGATCCTCGGCATGTCCTTCGGCTTCCTTGCCTGGGCCTACCTGCTGTTCGTGCCGAGCCTCGGCGGACCGGACAATTCCCATGTGGCGACCGCTGTCCTCAATTTCCTGTTCCCCGGCACCGGCATATTCTCCGGGCCGCAGACGGACCCGCTGGTCAACGCGACGATCTTCAGCCTGACGCTCAATATTCTTGCCTTCGTGCTGGGATCGCTGTCGCGCAATCCGCGTCCGGTCGAGCGCATCCAGGCCGGGATCTTCGTCAAAAGGCACCTGCGCTCGCAATTTGCCACCCGCGGCTGGAAGACCCGCGTCGGCGTCGGCGACCTGAAGACAGCGATCGCCCGGTATCTCGGCGAAGAACGGATGCGGCGCTCCTTCTCCAATTACGAGAAGACCGCCGGCCGCAAGTTCAGCGACGACCAGCCCGCCGACATGGCGATGATCCATTTCTCCGAACAGCTACTCGGCAGCGCGATCGGCTCGTCCTCCGCCCGGCTGGTGCTGTCGCTGATCCTGCAGAAGGCTGAGGATACCAATTCCGACACCGCCTGGCTGCTCGACCAGGCAAGTGAGGCGCTGCAATATAACCAGGACATGCTGCAGACGGCACTTTCGCAGATGGATCAAGGCATTGCCGTGTTCGACAGTTCCGAACGCCTGACGATCTGGAACCGGCGCTTCCGCAATCTGCTGGATCTGCCGGAACAGGTCGGCCAGGTCGGCTTTCCGCTGGCCGACATGGTCGCCATCCTTTCGGAACGCGGCGATCTTGCCCCAACCGATCAGGTGGAGGTGATCCGCCAGTTCCAGACGCTCGATGCGCCCTTCTCTCTCGTCCTCAACGGCGGCGAGCGGATCATCGAAGTGCGCTCCAATGCCATGCCGGACAAGGGCATCGTCGCAACCTTCACCGATATCTCCGAGCGCGTCGCCGCCGACCAGGCGCTGAAGCAGGCAAACGAGACGCTCGAACAGCGGGTCGGCGAACGCACCGCCGAGCTCACTCGCGTCAACAAGGAGCTTGCCGAGGCCCAGGCATCCGCCGACGAGGCCAATATCGGCAAGACCCGGTTCTTCGCGGCCGCTGGCCACGATATCCTGCAGCCTCTCAATGCCGCGAGACTCTACTCCTCGGCGCTGGTCGAGCGGCTCGGGAGCTCCGACAACAACGGTTCGCTGGTGCGCAATATCGATTCCGCGCTGGAATCCGTCGAGGCGATCCTCGGTGCCGTTCTCGACATATCGAGGCTCGATACGGGAGCCATGAAGCCGCGCTTCACCTCGGTGCCCCTCGACGACCTTCTGAAACGCATCGAGACCGACTACGCGCCGATGGCCCGCGAGAAGGACCTGGAATTCGTGGTGATGCCGACATCGCTGAAGGTCCGCTCCGACGCCAACCTGCTGCGCCGGCTGGTGCAGAACCTCGTCTCGAACGCAATCAAATACACGATCGACGGCAAGGTGCTGATCGGCGCGCGCCGACGGGGCGACCAGGTGGTCATCGAGGTGCTCGATTCCGGCATCGGCATCCCTCCCTCGAAATTCCGCACCGTGTTCAAGGAATTCGCCCGGCTGGACGAGGGTGCGAAGACCGCGGCCGGCCTCGGTCTTGGCCTGTCGATCGTCGACCGCATCTCGCGAGTGCTCAACCATCCGGTCCAGCTCGCCTCGACGCCTGGGCGAGGCACCGCCTTCCGGGTCCAGGTGCCGATGGACCTGACCGCATCGCAGACAGTCCATGCCGCCGACCAGTTGGAGCGCCGCAAGCGCTCGCAGCCGCTGAACGGGCTCCGGGTGCTCTGCATCGACAATGAGCCGCGGATCCTCGAGGGCATGGCGCTGCTGATCACCGGCTGGGGCTGCACCGTCGGCCAAGCGGGCTCGCTCGCAGCTCTCGACGATATCGTCGAACGCCGCGAGCCGCCCCCGGAAATCATCATCGCCGATTACCACCTCGACGACGGCAACGGCATCGAGGCTGTCCTGAAACTGCGCGCCGGATATCAGGTGGATATCCCCGCACTGATCATCACCGCCGATCGTACACCCGAAGTCCGCGCCGAGGCGGAGCGTCACGACATCGGCGTGCAGCACAAGCCGGTGAAGCCTGCGGCCATGCGGGCGTACCTCACGCAGGTTGCAGGCCTCAAACGCGTCGCTGCTGAATAGTGTGAACCTCACCCAACCCGGCGTTCATCGCGGAGTCATCACGGACAGTTTACGGTAGATAAGGTCTAAACGCTTAAATAGGGCTGGAACTGTCCGGCTTTTTGCCGCGTTTAGCCGCGTATATCCTGGCCCGCAGAGGCCTTACGGACCGAAAGGCGAAAGCCCCATCGGCACCGGCAAAGACGGAGACCGCGACCGATGAAACGCTTTGATATTATTGATGGTATGCGAGGATATTTCCTCGTTTTCATGGTTCTCAACCATCTGATCTTTGCTGGCGGTTATCTTCTGGTGAAGATCAACCACAATCAGCTCGCCTTCGTCGAAGACGCCCAGGGCTTCGTTTTCCTGTCTGGCCTGCTGATCGGCATGGTCTATGCCAAGAAGATGCTGAAGAACGGTTATGCGGCCGGCCGCACAGCCATCTACAACCGCGCATTCGAGCTTTATCGTTATGCGATGGGCATCGTGTTGGTTGTGCTGGTCGCGCAGATGCTTTTGCCCGGCGCCTATTCGATCTGGTTCAACTGGCTGGGCTACACGACCTTCGACGACCCGCTGCGCCTCGCTGCGATCGCGACCTTCCTCTACCAGCCGACCTTCATGGATATCCTGCCGCAGTATATCGTCTACATGCTCTTCGCGCCGATGCTGGTGAAGCTCGTGCTGGAGGACAAGTGGCATTATGTGGTGGCCGGTTCGGTGATCCTGTGGATGGCGGCCCAGCTCGGCCTGCAGCAGATCGCCACGACACCGCTCAACGATCTGGTCATGGGCGCGGACGACCAGGGCATCCGCGTGTCGTTCAATCTGCTCGGCTGGCAGGTGGTGTTTTACTCGGGCCTCGTGCTCGGCGCGCTGACCTCGGCCGGCAAGATCAAGTGGAGCAATATCCTGTCGCCGGACAATACCTTCATCCCGAAGGTGGCGCTGCTGATGGTTCTCTTCTTCCTGCCGCTGCGCCTGATCACCGCACATGAGCTGATGCCGCCGCACATGATCGGCAAGTTCGCCTCGATGGAAATCCGCGCCGATTTCGGTCCGGTCTATCTCCTGAATTTCGCAGCCGTCGCCATGCTTGTCACCTGGCTGATCGTCGCCGGCCCGAAGCACAGGGACGAATGGGTGCGCCGCATTGCCGGCGCGGTCACCTGGGTGTTCTCGATCAAGTACCTGCAGCTCCTCGGCCGCCACTCGCTCTATGTCTATGTGTGGCACGTCGCGATCGTCTATTTCGTCTATTATTTCGACGGACGGACGCCGGAGCTCAACGAGTTCACCAAGACGGCCATTGCGCTGGTCTCGATCGCGCTGCTGTCGCTGCCGGCCCTGTGGCGCGAACGCGACAAGCTGTTCGGCACAGCGGAACCTGCCCCGGTCAAGGTGCAGCAGCCGGCAAAACCCGGCGCACCGCAGCAGATGGTCATTCGGTAAACTAGGCCGTGGCCTCGTTATGGCGGAGAGTATGAAAAGGAAAGGCTCAGTCCCACACAAACCCCAAATTAAACCGTCAGGTTAGGGACGAACGACCACTTCTCGGCCATGAACTCAAGCGTTTCGTCGCGAAAATAATAGAGAAAATGTCGAGAGTTAGCTGCATCAGCCCGGATTGTCTCCCAAGGTACGGCATCGCGGATCGGGTCGGGGCCAATTAACTCATAGAATTTGCCCCAGCGCGGAGCGATGCCACTGTAGCGACCATGGCCATCCGCCTTATACCATTCATGATCGTTGGTGCTATCCCAGCGCCACCGGGTGCAACCAATGAAGCTTAGCGTGCCCCATGTCTCATCGCGCTTCGGATCGGCCTTCGAAAATGGGTTCAAACTCCCGAAAATGCCCGATCGCTTTTTGTCTTGCGCAAGCCTGTAGGAGCGAAAACAGACGTTAACCGAGGAGTCCGTAATCGACACCTGAGGCTCTGGCGCATTTGGCTCGTCCACCCATCCTTGACCGAGCTGTTGTTCTACAAACTTGAGCATTCACCACGAATAGTCGAATTGCATGACGATTTCTACCTAACGCAATCATCAAGCTCTTATAGGTTCACGGCCTAACTTTCGGGGCAGCGGCTCAGGTGACTGCCCCGACCTGCCATGGCACGAATTCGTTGTCGCCGTAGTCGTAGATCTCGCTGAGTGTCTGCTTGCCCGAAGCCACCGCGATCACATCCTCGAAAATCCGCAATCCCGCCTGTTCGATCGTCTCCTCGCCGGTGACGATGCCGCCGCAGTTCAAGTCCATGTCTTCCTTCATGTGCTCGTACATTTCGGAATTGGTGGCGATCTTGATGCAGGGCGACGGCTTGAAGCCCGAAACCGAACCGCGGCCGGTGGTGAAACAGATGACGTTGCAGCCGCCCGCCACCTGCCCCGTCACGGCGACAGGATCGTAGCCGGGCGTATCCATGAACACGAAACCCGGCTCCGTAACAGTCTCGGCAAACTCGTAGACCGCCTTCAAAGGCATAGAACCGCCCTTGGCCACCGCGCCGAGCGATTTTTCGAGGATGGTAGTCAGGCCGCCGAGCTTGTTGCCGTGGGACGGGTTGTTGTTCAGCTCGTCGCCGTTGCGGGCGGTATAATCCCGCCACCAGTCGATCCGCTGCAGAAGTTTTTGGGCCACGTCCGGCGTGACCGCGCGGCGGGTGAGCAGATGTTCGGCCCCGTAGATCTCCGGCGTTTCGGACAGCACCGTCGTGCCGCCGTTGCGGACAATCAGGTCTGAGGCGTACCCCAGCGCCGGATTGGCGGAGATCCCGGAATAACCGTCCGAGCCGCCGCATTCGAGTGCCAGTTTCAGTTTCGACAGAGGCTGCGGCGTGCGCGTCGCGGAATTCACGCCGGGCAGCATCTCCTTGATGATCGCAATCGCCGCATCGATGGTCTTGCGCGTCCCGCCATGCTGCTGGATGTTCATGGTTCGCAGCCGTTCACCCTCTTCCATCCGGTAATGTTCGAGGATCGGCGCGATCTGGTTGGTTTCGCAGCCGAGGCCGATCATCAGGATGCCGCCGAAATTCGGATGCCGGGCATAGCCCTGGATGGTGCGGATCAGCAGCCGGTAACCTTCCGACTTGTTGTTGAGCGCGCAGCCGCCGCCATGGGTGAGCGCCACGACGCCATCGATATTGTCGAAACCGTCCAACCCGCCCAAGCGGTTGAAATAGTCGGCGATGTAGCGCGATACGGTGGCGGAACAGTTCACCGACGAGATGACGCCGATATAGTTGCGGGTGCCGGCGCCGCCGAGACCCCGGTCATAACCCATGAAGGTGCGCCGTTCGGCTTCCGGCAGCATGCCCTTTTCTTCGATATCGACGCTGAACTGGTGCTCGTGCTCGGAGGGCAGCATGGCGAGGTTATGCAGGTGCACATGGCTGCCGGGGGCGATGTCCTGCGTTGCGACGCCGATCACCTGGCCGTATTTCTTCACCTCGCCGCCGTTCGGTATCGCCCTTATCGCCACCTTGTGGCCACGGCCGATCAGCTCGCGGGCCGCAAGATCGCCGAAACCGGTCGGGGCGCCGGCCTGCATCGACCGCCGCGCGACGCCGACATCGTCGATCGGGTTCAAGATAATGATAGGTGAAGCCGCAAAATCCATTTTCTTGTTTCCTCCCGAAACAGCCACAGGAATATCACCGTGTCTCGTGATTCATCCAGCGCTGTTTCGATTCCTCCAGATGTGCATGCATCATCGCCTGGGCGAGAAGCGGATTACGCGCCTCCAGCGCCGCATAGATCGCCTCGTGCTCGCTCAGCGCAAGCCCCCAGGTTTCCGGCGATTCGAATCGAGCCCGGATCTGGGCCGACATCGGGCTGTGGCGCTCGTCGAACAGGTCGCCCACGATATGCGCCAGCACCGAATTGCCCGACTGGCTGGCGATGGTCAGGTGGAAAAGCCGGTCAAGGTCGAGTGCCTTGCGCCCTTCGGCGATCTCGGTGCGCATCTGGTCGAGCGTCTGGCGCAACGACCGCAATGTCTCCGGCGTGATCCGTGCCGACGTCAGCAGAATGACCGCGCCTTCGACGGCAGCTCTTGCCTGCATCAGTTCGAGCGGGCTTTCGCCCATGGAGCCGCTTTGCCATGGCCGACGGTCCGGCTCGGCCGTCACGTAGATCCCCGACCCCATTCGGATTTCGACGCTTCCGTCGATTTCGAGCGCGATCAGTGCTTCACGCAAGGACGGGCGCGAAACGCCGAGCTGCTGGGCAAGCTCCCGCTCGGCCGGCAGGCGTGCGCCGGCCGGAAACTGGCCGCCCTGGATCAGCACCCGGATCTGGTCGGCAATCTGCTGATACAGCCGCCGCGGTTCTGCCGTCTTGATGGGTCCGTTCATGAATTTCATCGTCCTGAACAATTTGGCCTTACCATATCAGCCAGCAGGAAGAGAGCAACAAACAAATTTTCTCCGTTGATTTATCACTGTTTTTCGCCTCAAGATACATTTCACTCTCACTGCCTTCGGCCTGCTTCTCCTTTCTAGAAAAATTGGCTTGACCACTTCCGTCCTCGGGTTTACCCATTGTCAACGCCGGAGGGAGGAGCCGCCGGCGAATGGGCCTGAACGGCCCGAGGAGGCAAATTTGGAAAATCGTCCGGCCGAGCTTGGGCAGACTATACATGGCGCCGCCATGCTGCCGGGCCGTGCCGCGTCGGCCTCGACGAACCAGCCTCTCCTCCGCCTCGACAATATCAGCAAGGACTTCCCGGGCGTCAAAGCGCTTGCCAACGTCCATTTCGACCTCCGCCGCGGTGAAGTTCATGCCGTCTGCGGCGAAAACGGCGCCGGCAAATCGACGCTGATGAAGATCGTCAGCGGCGTCTACCAGCCGAGCGCCGGCACGATCACCTACAAGGGCGAGGAACGGCATTTTTCCTCGACGCGGGAATCCGAAGCCGCCGGCATCGCCATCATCCACCAGGAACTCAACCTCGTGCCGCACCTGACGGTGGCGGAAAACATCTATCTTGCCCGCGAGCCGCGCCGTGGTTTTCTCGGAGGAAGCTTTCTCGTCGACCGCAAGAAGCTGCGGGCCGACGCCAAGCGCTGCCTCGACCGGCTCGGGGTCGACATCAATCCGGATCGTCCGGTGCGCGGCCTGTCCGTCGCCCAGTGCCAGATGGTGGAGATCGCCAAGGCGCTGTCGCTGGACGCCGAAGTGCTGATCATGGACGAACCGACCTCGTCGCTGACCGAGCAGGAGACGCGGCTGCTGTTCAAGGTCATCCGCGACCTGAAGGCATCCGGCGTCGGCATCGTCTATATCTCGCATAGGCTGGACGAAATGTCCGAGATCGTCGACCGCGTCACGGTGTTGCGCGACGGCCGCTACATCTCGACCGACGATTTTGCCGCCACCAGCATCGACGCGATCGTCTCGAAAATGGTCGGCCGGTCGCTGGAAGAGAAGTTTCCGGAACGGACCTCGGTTCCGAGCGACGAGGTCATCTTTTCGGCGGAAGGCCTTTCGCGCGCCGGCGTCTTCCGCGACATTTCCTTCACGCTGCGTCGCGGCGAGATCCTCGGCTTTGCCGGCCTGATGGGCGCCGGACGCACGGAAGTGGCGCGCGCCGTCTTCGGCGCCGATCCGCTCGATACCGGCACGGTCACCCTGCATGGCCATACGCTCACCATCACCTCGCCGCGCGACGCGATCGCTGCCGGCATCGCCTATCTGTCCGAAGACCGCAAGGCGCAGGGGCTGGCGGTCAAGATGACGGTCGACGCCAACATGACGCTCGCCAATATGGCTGCCGTGTCGAATCGTTTCGGGCTGATCGACTTTGCCAAACATGCCCGGACGACGAAAGAATACATCGATCTCCTGAACATCCGCACGCCCTCGATCAAGCAGCCGGTGCGGCTGCTTTCGGGCGGAAACCAGCAGAAGATCATCATCGGCAAGTGGCTGTTCCGGAAGTCGAGAATACTGTTCTTCGACGAACCTACCCGCGGCATCGACGTGGGCGCCAAGCTCGCGATCTACCGGATCATGGACGAGCTTGCGGCAAACGGCATCGGCGTCGTGCTGATCAGTTCCGAGCTTCCGGAAATTCTCGGCATGACCGACCGCGTCGCCGTCTTCCACCAGGGCCGCATCACCGGCGTGCTGGAGACTGCGAAAACCGACCAGGAAGAGATCATGCGATACGCCTCCGGCTACGCTCGGTCGGCAGGATGAGGGCATAACATGGCTGAAATTATCGAAGTTGCGAAACAGAAGAGCGGCACGTTCAGCGACCGCCAGAAGGATATCATCCAGAAATTCGCCGCGCTCGGCAGCCTGTTCGTGCTGATCGGCGTCTTTTCGGCGACCAGCAACGCCTTCTTCACCATCGACAACGGCATGACGGTGGCGCTGCAGGTGACCTCGATCGCCTTTCTCGGCATCGGCGCCACCTGCGTCATCATCACCGGCGGCATCGACCTGTCGGTCGGCTCGGTGCTGGCGCTTTCCGGGGTGGTCGCGGCGCTGGCGGTCAAGGATCTGGGAACGCCCGTCTGGCTCGGCATGATCTGCGGCATTCTCACCGGCTCGGCCTGCGGGTTGATCAACGCCATTCTCGTCACCAAGATGAAGCTGCCGCCGTTCATCGCCACGCTCGGCATGATGATGATCGCCCGCGGCGTGGCGCTGCAGATCACCGGGGCGCGGGCGGTCTCGGGACTCGGTGAATCCTTCGGCGAACTCGGCAACGGCTCGCTCTTCCGGGTCGTCACCATCGGCACCGACGGTTTCCCGACCATCGTTTTTCCCGGCATCCCCTATCCGGTCATCCTGATGATCGTGATCGCAATCGCCGTCTCCTACATGCTCAACCGCTCGGTGCTTGGCCGGCATATCTATGCGGTCGGCTCGAACGCCGATGCGGCGCGGCTTTCCGGCGTCAACGTCACCCGCATCGTCAGCTTCACCTATGTTCTCTCCGGCACGCTCGCCGGCCTGACCGGCTGCGTGCTGATGTCGCGCCTCGTCACCGCCCAGCCGAACGAGGGCGTGATGTACGAACTCGATGCGATCGCCAGCGCCGTCATCGGCGGCACCTCGCTGATCGGCGGCGTCGGCACCATTTCGGGAACCGCGATCGGCGCCTTCGTGATCGGCATCCTTCGCAACGGCCTCAACATGAACGGCGTCTCCGCCTTCACGCAGCAGATCATCATCGGCCTCGTCATCCTGGTCACCGTCTGGATCGACCAGTTGCGCAACCGCCGCTGAGATAAGGGCACGCGGACCTTTACCCGCGAGACTTCGAGGGAGTGAGGAGCTCTCTAAAAAAACCGGCCGTTTCAGGCCAACGAAAAGAGGAGGAAGACATGAAAAAGCTTGCTGCCGCACTGCTGACATCCGTGATCGCACTGACCGCGTTCTCGGCCCAGGCTGGCGAAATCGCCGTTATCGTGAAGACCGTCAATTCCACCTTCTGGCAGAATGTCCAGAAGGGTGCCGATGCCGCCATGAAGGCCGGCGGGGGCAGCAACACCATGACCTTCCAGGGACCGGCTGCGGAATCCGCGATCGCCGATCAGGTCAACATGGTCGAGAACGCCGTCAACCGCAAGGTTTCCGGCATCGTGCTTGCGCCGTCCGATCCGGACGCGCTGGTTCCGGCCGTGAAGAAGGCCTGGGAAGCCCGCATCCCGGTTATCATCGTCGACTCGCTGCTCGCCAAGGGATCCGAGCAGTATTACCAGTCGTTCCTCGCCACCGACAACAAGAAGGCCGGCGAGCTTGCCGCCAAGGCGCTGATCGACAAGGTGGGCAAGGAAGGCAAGATCGCCGTGATGTCCTACGTCGCTGGTGCCGGCTCCGAAATCGGCCGCGTCGGCGGCTTTACCGACTATATCAAGGCGAACTCGAAGCTGACCATCGTCGGACCGTTCTACTCGCAGTCCCAGATGGCGACCGCGCTCAACCAGACGACCGACGTGCTTGCCGCCAATTCCGACCTCAAGGGCATCTTCGGCGCCAACGAGCCGACGGCGATCGGCATGGGCCGCGCGCTGAAACAGTCCGGCAAGGCCGGCAAGGTGGTCGCGATCGGGTTTGACGGAAACCAGGACCTGCAGGAGTTCGTCAAGGACGGCACGCTCACCGCCATCGCGGTGCAGGGTTCGTTCCAGATGGGCGAACTCGGCGTCAAGACCGTGCTCCAGTCGATCAACAAGGAGAAGGTCGAAAAGTTCGTCGATACCGGTGTCGTCGTCGTCACCAAGGACAATATCGACAAGCCGGAAGCCAAGAACGTTCTCTACTAACCTTACCCCCAGCGGGCGCGCATCGCGAATGATGCGCGTCCGTGATCCTATTCCCAAAGGACTTCGGACGATCTCATGAATGTCACTGAGCGCCGCAAACTGCCCCACGCCTCCGTCGAATTAACCCAAATGGGGCTCGGCTGCGCGCAGATGGGCAGTCTCTACCACAAGACCTCTTACGAAGAAGCGGCCGGCACCTTTGGAGCCGCCTGGGAGGCGGGCATCCGCTATTACGATACGGCGCCCTTCTACGGATACACGCGCTCCGAACGGCGGCTCGGCACCATGCTGACGGACCTGCCCCGCGGCGACTTCGTGCTCAGCACCAAGGTCGGCCGGCTCATGCAGCCGGACGAGACGGTCGGCTCGCAGGAAGACGGATATGTCGAGCCGCTACCTTTCCGGCCGGTCTTCGACTACAGCTACGACGGCATCATGTGGTCCTTCGAGGCAAGCCAGCAGCGGCTCGGCATCCTCAAGCCCGATATCCTCTACATCCACGATATCGGCAGCATGACCCATGGCGACCGGCATCAGCACTACTGGTACCAGCTGACCGCCGGCGGCGGATTTCGCGCGCTGAAGAAGCTGCGCGAGGAAGGGCTTACCAAGGCGGTCGGTCTCGGCGTCAACGAATGGGAGATCATCCGCGACGCGATGCAGGTCTTCGATATCGACGTCGCCATGCTCGCCGGCCGTTATACGCTGCTCGAACAGCAGAGCCTCTCGTTCATGGACGACTGCGCCAGCCAGGGCGTCGGCATCGTGGTGGCCGGGCCGTTTAATTCCGGCCTGCTCGCCGGCAATCGCAAATTCAATTATACTGACGCTCCTGCCGATATTCTCGCCCGCGTCGACGTGTTGCGCGCGGCCTGCGAGGAAGAGGGTGTCAGCCTGCAGGCGGCGGCATTGCAATTCCCCCTCGCCCATCCGGCCGTGGTGACCGTTGTCTCCGGCGCACGCACCGCCGAACAGATCAAGTCGAATGTCGACTGGTTCGGAGAAGAAATTCCGGCCTCCTTCTGGTCACGCCTGAAAGCCCGCGGACTGATCGCCGATGGCGCACCGTTGCCCGGTCAGGGGGGCTAATCCATGCGGATCGACGCGCATCAGCATTTCTGGCGAATTGCCGACCGGGTGGGCCAATGGCCGCCGCCCGAATTGCAGGCGATCCGTCGGGATTTCATGCCCGACGATATGCGTCCGCTTCTCGATGCGGCCGGCGTCGATGGCACGGTGCTGGTGCAGACCATGGAGAGCGAGGCGGACACCACGTTCCTGCTCGATCTCGCCGACAGGACGCCCTTCATCCTCGGCGTGGTCGGTTGGACCGATATGAAGGCGCCCGGCGCGCCGGCAGCCATCGCCCGGCTGGCCCGGCATCCGAAGCTCAAAGGGCTGCGGCCGATGCTGCAGGATATCGCCGACGACCACTGGATCGGCGATCCGGCGCTCGATGCAGCCGTGGCAGCCATGCTCGAACACCATCTGGTCTTCGATGCACTTGTGCTGCCGCGCCATCTCGAACCGCTGCTTGGTTTCACCCGGCGACACCCCGATCTGCCGATCGTGATCGACCACGGTGCCAAGCCGCCGATCTCTGAGGGCCGTTTCATCGACTGGTATGCGCGCATGAAAGTGCTCGCCGAACTGCCGAACGTTCATTGCAAGCTCTCCGGCCTGCTGACCGAGGCGGGCGACCAGAAGCCCCAGGCAGTGCGGCCTTATGCCGAAACCATATTCGACCTGTTCGGCCCCGCGCGGGTCATCTGGGGCAGCGACTGGCCGGTGCTGAGGCTTGCCGGAGATTACCAGGCCTGGCTGGATCAATGCCTCGATATCGTGCCCGCCGACGCTCATGGCGAGGTCTTCGGCGGCAGTGCCCAGCGTTTTTATCGGCTCGGAGCGTAAGAGTATGCTGACTATCATCTGCGACGAACCAGGGAAACTCAGCGCCATCGACCGTCCCAAGCCTCTTCGCGGTGAAGGCGAGGTGCTGGTGAAGCTGCGACGCATCGGCGTCTGCGGTACCGACCTGCATATCTTCACCGGCAACCAGCCCTATCTCTCCTATCCGCGCGTCATGGGCCATGAGCTTGCCGGCACGGTCGAGGAAGCGCCGGTCGGCAGCCCGCTTGAGGCGGGCGATACCGTCTCGATCATGCCTTACATCTCCTGCGGCCACTGCCATGCCTGCCTCAAGGGCCGGACCAATTGCTGCCGTAACCTCGGCGTGCTCGGGGTGCATCGCGACGGCGGCATGACCGAATATCTGAGCCTGTCGGAAGAATTCGTGTTGAAGGCCCAGGGCCTTTCGCTCGATCAGGCGGCCATGGTGGAGTTCCTGGCGATCGGCGCCCATGCGGTCGCCCGCGCCGGGATCGAGCCGGGGCAGAATGTGCTGATCACCGGCGCTGGGCCTATCGGGCTCGCGGTCGCGATCTTTGCGGCGCTCGGCGGCGGCGCGGTGACGCTCCTCGACGGCCGTGCTGACAGGCTGGATTTCGCCCGCCACCAGCTTGGGCTCGCATCCACGGTTCAACTCGGGCCGGACGACCACGCGCAGCTTTCGGCGCTGACCGGTGGCGACTTCTTCGACACCGTTTTCGATGCGACCGGCAACCCTAAAGCGATCGAACGCGGGTTCGGCTTCGTCGCCCATGGCGGCACCTACGTGCTTGTCTCGATCGTTTCCAGCGACATTACTTTCTCCGATCCGGAATTCCACAAGCGCGAGACGACGCTGCTCGGCAGCCGCAACGCGACCCGAGCGGATTTCGAGCGGGTGATGCAGGCCATGCGCGACGGCAATATCCCCGCAGCCCTGATCACCCATAGAATGATGCTGTCGGAAGTACCGGAACGTTTTGCAGGACTGACCGATCCGGCGGCCGGCGTCGTCAAGGCGCTGGTGGAAGTCTGAAGGAGGCGATGATGCAGCGTATGGGCATGGTGATCGGCATCGAGCCGCAGATGATCGCGGAATACAAGCGCCTGCACGCTGCCGTCTGGCCGGAAGTACTCGCCCTCATCAGCCGCGCCAACATCAGGAACTACACGATCTTCCTGCGCGAGCCGGAGAACCTGCTGTTCGGAACCTGGGAATATCACGGCACCGATTTTGAAGCCGACATGGCGAAAATAGCCGCCGACCCTAAAAATCAGGAATGGTGGTCTTTCACCATCCCTTGCCAGAAGCCGCTCGACAGCCGCAAAGAAGGCGAGTGGTGGGCGATGATGGAAGAGGTCTTTCATCATGATTGAGGATTTCCTCAATCAGACTGACGGCCGGCCAAACGGTATGAGAACCGGCAATTCGAGGATAAGACATGACGATCAGACTTGATGGAAAAACCGCATTCGTGACCGCCGCAGGCCAGGGTATCGGCCGGGCAGCGGCGCTCGCCTTTGCAGAAGCGGGCGCGACGGTCCATGCGACCGATATCAACGAAAGCCTGCTGGCTGCGTTGCCGAAACTCGACAATCTGAAGACGGCAAGGCTCGACGTGCTCGACAACGCGGCGATCGTCGCCTGTGTCGAGCGCATCGGCACGGTCGACATCCTCTTCAACTGCGCCGGCTTCGTCCATGGGGGCTCGATCCTCGAGATGAAGGACAGCGACTTCGATTTCGCCCTCGACCTCAACGTCCGGGCGATGATCCGCACCATCCGGGCCGTGCTGCCGGGCATGCTTGCGAAGAAGGATGGCGCGATCATCAACATGTCGTCCGTCGCTTCCAGCATCAAGGGCGTGCCGAACCGCTTCGCCTATGGCGTCACCAAGGCGGCCGTGATCGGGCTCACCAAATCCGTCGCCGCCGATTATGTGACCGACGGTATCCGCTGCAACGCCATCTGCCCCGGCACGGTCGAAAGCCCTTCGCTGCAGGACCGCATGCGGGCCCAGGGCAATTACGACGAGGCCCGCGCCGCCTTCATCGCCCGCCAGCCGATGGGCCGGCTCGGCACCCCGGAAGAAATCGCCGAGCTCGCCCTCTACCTCGCCGGCGCCACCTATACGTCAGGCCAGGCTTACGCCATCGACGGCGGCTGGACCATCTGAGGCAATACGAGAGAACCATGACCCGCATCACCGATCTCCGCGTCTTCGATCTTCGTTTCCCCACATCGCAGAGCCTCGATGGCTCCGACGCGATGAACCCGGACCCGGATTATTCGGCGGCCTATGTCATCCTCGATACCGATAGCGGAGATCTTGCCGGCCACGGCCTGACCTTCACCATCGGGCGGGGCAACGACATCTGCTGTATGGCGATCAAGGCGATGCGGCATCTGGTGGTCGGACAGGAACTCGAAACCTTCGCCAAGGCGCCCGGAAAGTTCTGGCGGCACCTGACCAGCGACAGCCAGCTGCGCTGGATCGGGCCGGATAAGGGCGCCATCCACCTCGCCACCGGCGCGGTCGTCAACGCCTTCTGGGATCTTCTCGCCAAGCAGAAGGGCAAGCCGGTCTGGCAGCTGGTTGCGGAGATGTCGGCCGAAGAGATCGCCGATATCGTCGACTACCGTTACCTGACCGACGTGCTGTCGCGCGAGGATGCGCTGGCGATCCTGAAACGGGCGGAAGTGGGCAAGGCAGAGCGTATCGAGGTGCTGAAGCGCGAGGGTTATGCCTGCTATACGACGTCGGCCGGCTGGCTCGGTTATCCGGAAGAGAAGCTGCGCCGGCTGTGCAGGCAAGCCGTCGATGCAGGCTTCAACCATGTGAAGATGAAGGTCGGACGCGATCTCGAAGACGATATCAGGCGCCTGACCATCGCCCGCGAAGTGATCGGTCCCGACCGCTACCTGATGATCGATGCCAACCAGGTATGGGAAGTCGATCAGGCGATCGACTGGGTCAACAAACTTGCCTTTGCAAAACCCTTCTTCATCGAGGAGCCGACCAGCCCGGACGACATTGCCGGCCACCGAAAAATCCGCGAGGCGATCGGTCCCGTAAAGGTCGCGACCGGCGAAATGTGCCAGAACCGCATCATGTTCAAGCAATTCATCGCCGAAGGCGCGATCGACATCGTTCAGATCGATTCATGCCGCATGGGCGGCCTGAACGAGGTTCTGGCGGTGCTGCTGGTCGCCGCGAAATACGGTCTTCCCGTCTGGCCGCATGCCGGCGGCGTCGGTCTCTGCGAATATGTGCAGCATCTGTCGATGATCGACTACATCGCCGTATCCGGCACCAAGGAAGGCCGGGTGATCGAATATGTCGATCATCTGCACGAGCACTTCGTCGAGCCCTGCATCATTGAAAACGCGGCCTATATGCCGCCGGCGCGGCCCGGTTTCTCGATCGAGATGAAACCGCAATCGATCGCCGACTACACGTTCCAGGGCTAGAGTTTCTCAAGCTCCGCATTCACCCGCGCACGCCATGCGCCATTCTCCGTGAGAGCCTGGGGGAACAGGCCCGCAATTGCAAAGAAGGGTGCCGACGGATCGTCTGCCGTCATCCCGGCGGCGGCAGCCTTGAGCTCGGTCGCGCGCGGATCGTTGATCTCCGCCGCCTTGCGAACATAGGCGATCCAGAGAGCCACAACGTAAGCCGCAGACGACGCATCTCCACCATTCGCCAGGGCTTCCACTGCCCCTGCGAAGATGCGCTGCGGCAGTTTCTGGGTGCCGTCCATGGCGATCTGCTGCGTCTTGTGGGCGATCGTCGGGTTCTCGAAGCGCTCGATCAGCTGGTCCATGTAACCGTCGAGATCGATGCCCGGCACCGGATCGAGCGTCTTCACCGCCTCCGCCATGTGGCGGCGCACCAGTGCCCGGTATTCCGGCACGGCCATGACGTCGCGGACGAAGGTGAGGTCCTTCAGCTGGCCGAGATAGGCGACCAGCGAATGTGAGCCGTTGAGCAGCCGCAGCTTCATCTTCTCGTAAGGCTCGACATCGTCGACGAAAAGCGCGCCGCCGGCTTCCCATTTCGGCCGGCCGGCGAGAAAATGGTCTTCAACCACCCATTGCATGAAGGGTTCGGTGCTGAGCGCCAGCCTGTCTTCGGCGCCGATCAGCTTTTCTGCAAGGCCACGGGTTACGTCGGTCGTGGCCGGCACGATGCGGTCGACCATGCTGGACGGAAACGCGCCTTGGCCGGCGATCCAGTTGGCGAGCGCCGGATCGCCGGCACCCGCCATCTCGATCACCAGTTTGCGGACGATGCGGCCGTTGGTCGGCAGGTTGTCGCAGCAAAGCACCGTGAAGGGCGGTAGGCCGGCGGCGTGGCGGCGCGAAAAACCTTCGACCAGATAACCGATCACACCGGTCGGCGATGTCGGGTCGGCAAGATCGGCTTTGACCGACGGATGGTTGCGATCGAGACCGCCCGAGACCGGATCGATGCCATAGGCCTTTTCGGTGACGGTGATGGTGACGATCCGGATGGTCGGATCGGCCAGTAGAGCCAGGATTTCCGCCTGGTCTTCGGTGCCGGAAAGGCCCCTGATCACCGAGCCGACGACCTGGGCTCTGTCTCCGGCAGCGCTGCTGGCGACGACCGAATAAACCCCGTCCTGTGCCGCGAGATCACGGACGATATCGACCGAGCGTAAGCTGACGCCGACAATCCCCCAGTCACCGAACTCGGCGGCCAATGCGGCGTCGGTATAGACCGCCTGATGGGCCCGGTGGAACGCGCCGAGGCCGATATGCAGGATGCCGGGCTTCAGAAGGGCTCTGTCGTAACCGGATGCTGCGACATCTGCGGGAAGTTCGGTGGAGGCGGAAAGGCGTGGCATTCTGATCATGATGCCCGGCATGAGCGGACATCCTCCCTTGATTGACGGAGAAGTCATAGCCTTGCCGAAGCGCACGGGTCAACGGCAGACTTGGGACGTTCGCGGCCACATCGCCCGATGCCGCACCGACCACGCGGCTTTCGCAGATAACGCCCCTTGGCAGCGGTTTTTCCGATATTATCTCCGGTCATGGCATCCGCTTTTTTTACGCCAGGAGACCGAACATGACCGCCCCGCATCCCTCGAAGACGCATATCGGCAATCACAAGCTCCATCCCGAAACGCAGATGCTGAACTATGGCTACGACCCGGAGCTTTCCGAAGGCGCGGTGAAGCCGCCGGTGTTTCTCACCTCCACCTTCGTGTTCAAGTCCGCCGAGGAGGGCCGCGACTTCTTCGACTTCGTTTCCGGGCGCCGGGAACCGCCGGCGGGCACCGGGGCGGGGCTGGTCTATTCGCGCTTCAACCATCCCAACAGCGAGATCGTCGAGGACCGGCTGGCGGTCTATGAGCAGGCGGAGAGCTGCGTGCTGTTTTCCTCCGGCATGTCGGCGATCGCCACGACGCTGATGGCGTTCGTCAGGCCGGGCGACTGCGTGCTGCACTCGCAACCGCTTTACGGAGGCACCGAAACGCTACTTTCGAAAACCTTCCTCAACATGGGCGTCGCGGCGGTCGGGTTTGCAGACGGGGTCAACGAGCAGTCGGTAACGGCGGCGGCCGAGGAGGCGATGGGCAGGGGCCGCGTCTCGGTGATCCTGATCGAGACGCCAGCGAACCCGACCAACAGCCTGGTGGACGTGGCGATGATCCGCCGGGTGGCCGAGGCGATCGGCAAAAAACAGGGGCACCGTCCGGTGATCGTCTGCGACAACACGTTGCTCGGCCCAGTCTTCCAGCGGCCGATCGAGCATGGGGCGGATATCTCGCTCTATTCGCTGACCAAATATGTCGGCGGCCATTCAGACCTGATCGCCGGCGCCGCACTCGGCTCCAAGGCGGTGATGAAACAGGTGAAGGCGCTGCGCGGGGCGATCGGCACGCAGCTCGACCCGCATTCCTGCTGGATGCTCGGCCGCAGCCTGGAAACGCTGTCGATCCGCATGGAAAAGGCCAATACCAACGCGCTCGCCGTCGCCGACTTCCTGCGCGGGCATCCGAATGTCGAGAGCATCCACTACCTGCCCTATCACGACCCGGCATCGCCGGTCGGACAAGTGTTTGCGGCGCAGTGCACGGGCGGCGGCTCGACCTTCTCCTTCGACATCAGGGGCGGCCAGCCGGCCTCGTTCCGGTTTTTGAACGCGCTGCAGATCTTCAAGCTGGCGGTGAGCCTCGGGGGCACGGAATCGCTTGCCAGCCACCCGGCGACCATGACCCATTCCGGCGTGCCCGCCGAAGTGCGCCAGAGGATCGGCGTGCTCGATTCGACCATCCGCCTGTCGATCGGCATCGAGCACCCCGACGACCTGATCGCCGACCTGACGATCGCGCTCGACAAAGCGTGAGCGGTGGACAGTGGCGCCTGGGACCGGCCGGCATCGGGGCCGTCATTCGCCTGTGTCCCCAGTTTTCCGGCCGCCGTCGTATTTCGGTTGTTGTCTGCCTTTGAAAAAGGCAGACAAATCCTGCCATTCATTGGCCTTTCCGCCCAATGACGACGATCGATACATAGGAAAGATCACGAGGCTCAAAGAAGGACAAAGGACATGGGCGGGATCGTTCCTGAAGGGTATACGAGGCACGCCGCTGATGCCGTACATCTAGTGTCGCCAGACTGTCGCGGAGGCAAGTAAAATCGGCCGAAGACCATTTCGAGGCCCTAAAGGCGGTATTGAAGAAAAGAAGAGGTAAATTGCGGCCTCGCGGCGAGGAGGATAGAGGCTTCTAAGGACGGCAGCTATTTGTATCGAAAAAGATCGGGCATTTATGGGTGACAATCAGGATGAATTGGTCAAAACGAGAGCGGTCTCTGATGGGAGCTTAATCGATTCCGTTGGTGGTTCTATTGGCAATGTGGAGATGAGAAATCGAGCCGCGGACGGACTCCGGGGAATAGCCTCCGTGGTTGTTGCTCTCTCCCACTTTGTTCATGCTTTCTGGCCTGCGCTAATGCGAAACGACTCCGCAGACCCAGAACTCAATGTGCAGCGAATGACCCTTATTGAGCGGGTTCTCGGTAGCCCGCCAGCGACCATTTTTTTTAATGGCCATTTCGCAGTTTTGATATTCTTTGTCCTTTCCGGTTTCGTTCTTAGCCGGCCGGCGATCGACGGGAAGCACAACACCTTACGGTCGCGTGCTTGGGGAAGATATTTCAGGCTTAACATTCCAATTGCCGTCGCAAGCCTCCTATCCTGGCTAATCCTAACGGCGGGCCTTAACTGGAACCATGAAGCGGCTATACTTTCCTCGTCGGATTGGTTCGGAGAATATTTTCAGCGCGATATTTCTCTCCTGACCTTATTGAAAGCGAGCTTATATGCCGGTCTTTTGGGGTCAACGGTTTTGATCCCCCCTGTCTGGTCGCTGAAAGTAGAGTTCCTCGGATCGCTGCTATTGCTCAGTGCTCTTGCCCTTTCGCCCTCGAGAAGAGGCAATCTTTTATCTTTGGCCGCCTGCTCGCTTGGTATCGTCCTTCTTAAGCCAGATGACTTCATCTTCTTCTTGTGTTTCTTTGCCGGCGCTGCGCTGAACTACGTCCGCATATCAGTTGTGGCTGGAGTTATTTGTACTGCCCTGGGTCTGATGCTCGGTGCTTATCGATCCAGCGATGGGCTATTTATTTGGGTACCAATCTTTCCTTCTGCCAACACTGCCTACAATGCGGTTGGCGCTGTCCTTTTGGTGGCAGCAGTGTGCAGGGCAGGAACCGCTGAAAGGTTTTTACAATCTTCAATTCCGCAATTCCTGGGAAGAATATCTTACTCGCTATACCTACTTCATTTTATTGTTCTCTGCACTATCGCCAGCTACACCGTCGTCCTAGTGGGCGTTAATCCTATTGGACTCACCCTTTCTCTAGCCGCGTACTTACTTGTAACTATTATCTTATCCGTGGCCTTTACCCGTTACATCGACAGTTACGCTATCAATTCCGGCCACAAATTCTCCCTCTTCGTGGGGTTAGCGGATAAGGCTAAATCAAATTGATGGGCCCCTCACCGCTTCGTCGAAAGCCCACGCAGTGTTACAACGAAAGTCAGACCTTATGCGATTGGGAACAAAAGTGTCGGTCAGCCCTCGAGGGATTTCCAGAGAAGAAACACCACGGGCCCCTGGTTGCGGCTCAAGGGCCGAGCTGAATGCAATGTGGTTCTAAGAAAGCTTTGAGTTCAAAAATATGCAGACGATGTGCTTTGATAGATTGGAGAAGTCTAGGCATCTGAAACGGCTGGAAGATGACTCAATCTTTATAATGCGCGAGGTGGCGGCCGAATTCAAAAAACCAGTAATGCTCTATTCGGTCGGCAAAGATTCGTCGGTGATGCTGCATCTGGCGATGAAGGCATTTTATCCTTCCAAGCCGCCATTTCCGCTCCTGCATATCGACACGACCTGGAAATTTCGGGAGATGATCGACTTCCGCGACCGCATGGCGATGGAGCGAGGCCTAAGTCTGATCACACACACCAACCAGGAAGGGCTACGCGACAACATTAATCCGTTCGAATATGGATCGAGCATTTATACCAACGTTATGAAGACGGATGCGCTCCGGCAGGCGCTTGATGCGGGAGGTTTTGACGCGGCCTTCGGTGGCGCTCGTCGCGACGAGGAGAAGACTCGCGCCAAGGAGCGCATTTTTTCCTTTCGCACTGCCAATCACACCTGGAATCCCAAGAACCAGCGTCCTGAACTCTGGAACCTTTACAATACCCGAGTGAAGTCGAGCGAATCGATCAGGGTCTTTCCGCTGTCGAACTGGACCGAGCTCGACATTTGGCAATATATCCTGCTCGAAAACATACCGATCGTTCCTCTCTATTTAGCATCCAAACGTCCAGTCGTAGAACGGGACGGGCAGTGGATCATGGTTGATGACGAACGGCTACCGCTGCAGCCGGGTGAAAAGCCGCGGATGAAGTCAGTGCGCTTCCGTACCCTCGGTTGCTACCCGCTAACCGCCGCTATCGAGTCGGAGGCATGCACAGTGGAGGAAATCATCGCGGAGATGCTGGTCGCGCGCACCTCGGAACGCTCGGGGCGGCTGATCGATCATGACGATGAGGGCTCACTGGAAAGAAAGAAACGCCAAGGATACTTCTGATGAACGCTAGCATTGACGGGCAGTTTCATACCTCGACTCTCGCCGAATATCTGGCCGCCCAGAATGATATGGATCTCCTGCGCTTCCTGACGTGCGGCAGCGTTGACGACGGAAAGTCATCCCTGATAGGCCGCCTACTCTACGACACCAACCTAATTTTCGAGGACCAACTCGCCGGTATTGAGCGCGATTCTAGAAGGTTTGGCACGACCGGTGAGGACACGGATCTCGCCCTTTTGGTCGATGGTCTGCAGGCCGAGCGCGAACAGGGTATCACGATTGACGTCGCCTATCGCTTCTTCACTACCGACAAACGAAAGTTCATTGTGGCCGATACACCAGGCCATGAGCAATACACCCGCAATATGGCGACGGGCGCGTCGAACTCTGATGTCGCCGTTATTCTAATCGACGCTCGCAAGGGCATCCTTTCCCAGACGCGACGCCATTCCTTCATCGTATCGTTGCTCGGGATCCGGCACGTAGTGCTCGCCGTCAACAAAATTGACTTGATTGACTACAGCCAAGAACGTTTCGATGGCATCGTTGCCGGTTATCGAGAATTTGCGTCGGACTTAGGCTTTCAGGCGCTGCAAGCGATCCCTGTATCGGCGCGCCATGGGGACAATGTTGTCACCCGTAGTTTCAACATGCCTTGGTACGAGGGCCCCCCGTTGCTTGAGCACCTGGAAGCAGTCGATATTTCCGACAATCGGAGGGAGATGCCTTTTCGTTTTCAAGTCCAGTGGGTGAACCGACCAAACCTCGATTTTCGGGGTCTTTCCGGCACCATCGCGTCCGGCACCGTTTGTCCGGGCGACGAATTAACCGTTGCCACATCCGGCAGGAGTACCAAAGTCAAATCCATTGTCACCTATGATGGCGAGTTGCCGCGTGCGATTGCTGGCCAGGCCGTGACATTGACGCTGAACGATGAGATCGACGCTTCACGCGGCGATGTACTCTGTCCACCGACATCGCGTCCCGAGGTAGCAGATCAGTTCCAAGCGCGGCTGATATGGATGAGCGAGCATGCACTCATCCCCGGCCGTCGTTTGCTGATCAAGATCGGGACGCATATCGTCGCGGCCACCGTGACCAGCATCCGCTACAAGGTCGATGTAAATACATTCGCGCGGCTTGCTGCGAAAACGCTTCAACTCAATGAAGTGGGCGTCGTGAATATCGTCACCAGCGAGCGCGTCACCTATGAGTCCTATCTCGCAAATCCCTCAATGGGTGCCTTCATTGTCATCGACCAGATGACCAATATGACCCTTGCCGCTGGCATGGTCGACCACGGTCTGTGGCGCGCGACCAACGTTCATTGGCAGGCGATAACAGTTTCTAAGGAGACCCGCGCAGAGATCAAGAGCCAGAGACCGGTACTCCTCTGGTTTACAGGGATTTCCGGGGCCGGCAAATCAACCATCGCCAACCTGGTGGAAAAAAGGCTGCTTGGTCTCGGCTACCACACCTATTTGCTCGACGGCGACAACGTACGCCAAGGGCTGAATAAGGATCTCGGCTTCACGGTTTCCGATCGGGTCGAAAACATCCGGCGAATCGCTGAGGTAGCGAAGCTTATGATAGACGCGGGCATCATCACGCTAGTTTCCTTCATTTCGCCCTTTCGCGCCGAGCGCCAATTAGCGCGCGAGTTGGTGGCTGAAAGGGAGTTCGTGGAAATTTACGTCTCTACGCCTCCTTCGGTCGCCGAGGAGCGTGATCCGAAAGGACTGTATGCCAAGGCCCGCCGCGGAGAGTTGAAAAATTTTACTGGTATTGATAGTGTCTATGAGATCCCTGACAATCCCGATCTTCTGCTAGATACGACAATCCGAAGTGCGGAAGACCTCGCGGAAGACGTATTGGCGTTTATACATACCCGGATCAAACGAGTATGAATTGCCACACCTCGTTTGTCCTTTTTTGTTACTGATGACGCCCTTTCGCCTATATTACTGTAAGGTCTCCCGACTGAAATCGAGCAAGTGTCAGGACTTGGTCGTAAGTTAGCCGCTTAGAGATCTCATTCTTTATTTTTTCCGCAACTTTGCAATCACGCTTTGCATGTCCCGGTCTTTGAAGGCTACCAAATGCAAGCGACAATGTCTCGGCAACTTCAGCTTCCGTTGGGCGAGCACTCAGCCCCATCGCCTGTATCAGTTTGGCAGGCACGTCAGAGTTTGGGCGGATGAAATCCTCATAACAGACATGAATACGCTTCCGCTCATGCATAGCGCGAAAAGCAAACACGGAGCCCAAATAATCATCCACAGCCTCTCGCACGGCAAAAAAGCATTTCACCCGTCTGCGAAACAACCGAGGCTTTACAGCAGCATAAATATGCGAAGTGATCGCTTCGAGCGGATCTCTAGTAATGAGTATGATGCCAGCTTCTGTTTCTTGCGCGTCGTGCTTAATAAATTCGCGAAGAAAATGTGATTTCCTTGCAACGCATTGTTGATCGCGAATTTTGATCAGGTTCAGACTTTGATTTGGACCTCTAAGATAAATTGGCAGGTCGTCTCTTTCCGCTCCGGGACATCCAAGTGTGGGCCTGCCGCTGAAGCGTTCAACGATTGCACGAACGGCATGGTTACCGCTTCGAGGGTATGAAATGATATGCCAGCAATTACAACGTGTCATGATATCAGTGAGGGTGACTCGGCTTTCGGGGTTTGCCATAGCTTATGAGGGACCCCTCATATATTAGCAAGTTTAGTGTTCTTGCAAGAATGTAAAATCCACCAAAAAATACGAATCGCTTGTCGCGATCCCAGCCAGCCACGTCGAACCCCGTTGCGGAGGAGACCGCCTTTTCGAGCCCCGCGCCGCTGGTCTTCCGGGGCGCGCGCCCGGAAGACCAGCGGCCGCAGCACCTGGGGACGATTCAAACGGCGCTATTGGGGAGCATTGCTCCGGTACTGACACCAGATGCGGACGAGGTGGCGTGATGGGCGGAAAGCCAGGAGGCCCAATCCGCAGGATCGGTGATGGCGAGGGCTTCGGTGGCAAGGTCCATGGGCGGCTCTCGGTTGGCGAACTGCCGGTCCGCATCGCAAGCTATTGCTCGTTGTGTTGGCAGGGATCGGCGGTCGGCGACCGGATGACAGGCTCCGACGCCTGGCGCGGTCAGTGGCGGCGCAGATTTTCCCGCGGAACGGTTCGCCGTGGGAAACGACGGGGGCCTCCACGAACATTTCAAACTCGTCCTGCACGCGGGCCGTACAGGACATGAGCCGCGTCGGCATGAGATGACCGCGAAGCGTTGGATTGACTTCGATCTTGATCTGAACGCGGCCACGCTGGCAGTGCAGCTTGGCTTCGAGGCCGCCTGGCTGGACGACGAGCGTGACCCGGGTCTTGGCGACGGTCTTCTCGATGCGGGCCCTGATCCGCTGCAGCGCTTCGGAGATCGCGGCCAAGGCGGCATCTCGTGCGTCGAATGGCAGATAGGTGAGGTCAATGTCGACGGAGAGCCTGGGAAGATCACGCTCGAAGAGATTGATCGCCGTTCCGCCTTTGAGAGCGAACACCTTCTCCTCGGCAACGAGGGGAAGGACATCCAGCAGCAACCGCACTTGGTGTCTGTATGCCTCATTCATGGACGGCCAGTTCCTTGGGCACGATCAGGCGATGTTTGGCGATATAGACGCCGCCCTTCACCATCGCTCGGTCTCCGGTCCCCAAGTCAAGCGCGTCGGTGTGCAGATGAGAGAGAACCGGCAGGGAAGCCTTGTCCGCCATGAAGAGGAAAAGACGTTTGACCTTGATGGAGGCGCAGGCTTCCAGCAGCGACTGCATCAGAGCGGGGCGCAACGTTCGAAGGCCCTCCAGCACCTCAAAGGTCTCCATCAGATCGACCGTCTTCGGTGCCAGGTGCAGACATTCGAGGATGGCGCGCTCGGCTGTCGAGGCTTTCAGCCTGAACCCGCCCATCTCGGTGTCCCGGACACCGAGATGGGCGGGCAGGAATTGTGTTTGTGTATGCCGAAGATCGACACCCCAATCATGGGTCCTGAACCAGCCGGGCAGAACGCCCCCCGTCTTGGAAAAAAGGAAGACGGTTTCGCGACCCAGCCGCATGTAATGGGCCGACCCCTCCGATGCGAGTGCGCTCAGGGCGCCGACATGGACCTGCAGATCGAGCTGGGTTTGCAGACTGTAGAGGGCGCCTTCCCAGGTCGGGGTCTCGCTGGGCCGCCGGAACACGCCCATTGCCACCGGTTCGAGCCAATGGCTGGAGACGTATTGTTGGGCGTGTTGAGGTGACACGCCCAGGCCTTTGAGCCAGGCGCTGGTCGCCACCATTCCGGGAACCCACGCATCCAAAAGTGTCCTTAGTTTTTCACCTCGTGATATAGCCATAATGTATTCCTGGCATAAATTGCACTGTTTATCAATCTATGGCGTCGCGGTCACCTTAGATTTATCGCCAGTGATACCTCTAAAATATACAGCGGTGATAAATTCTGATGCGAACAGTCGGTTCTGATGGACTTCCACGCTTTTCGCCGAGCCGCTGTGATCTTCCGTATGTGGCCAAGCCTTTTGAGGCATTGGATGAACGCCGCGTATGCTAGTAGCGGACTTTCCGACCCCAAAGTGGACCAAGAGGCCTCATTTCCTAGACAAGGTGATAGGTTCTTTTTTGAATCGCCGCCCTGTGCCGCCTATTCAAGTTTTTCCAGCTTCGCGACCGCCTTTTCGAGCCGCGCGGCGCGGATTTTCGGGGTCGTAGCTTTGAGGAGCGGCAGGACGACCGCGTACTGGCCGGTCTTGTCGAGCTTTTCGAAGGCAGCGCTGGCGGCGGCATTTTCAGCGAGCGCCGCCATCAGGTCGTCCGGCAGGCCGGCCTCGCGCTGCGGCGCATAGGCGACCACCCAGCGTCCGTCGGCCTTCGCCGCCTCGACTTCCGCCAATCCCGCCGGCTGCATCCGCCCGGCCTGCGTGAGCTGCGCCACCCGATCGACATTAAGCTTCGACCACGGGCTTTTGGCGCGGCGCGGCGAATACCGCTGCAGATAGCAGGCGGCATCGAAGCCCTTGCGCTGGCTGTCGATCCAGCCATGGCAGAGCGCCACGTCCAGCGCCTCGTCGATGGTGATCAGGGTCCGCTTCGGGTTCTTCTTGCCGATCTGCAGCCAGGCGCCGGATGAGGTGGCGTGGTGGGCGGTGAGCCAGGAGGCCCAATCCGCGGGATCGGTGAAGGCGAGGGCTTCGGTGGCAAGGTCCATGAGCGGCTCCCAGTTGGCGAACTGCCGATCCAGATCGAAAGCTATCGCTCGTTGCTTTGCCAGGATCGGCGAGTGGCGGCCGGATGACAAGCACCGGCGCCCAGCGCGCGATCAGTGGTAGCCGAGCGACTTCAACGTCATATCCATCCAGAAGAAACCCGCGACCGCAGCCACGGCGGTGATCGCAAACAAGATCCACCCCGCCGTCGTCAACGTGCTGCGCTTGACATCGCGATAGGGATAGCGGTTGCCGGTGAACAGAAAATAGACACCGAAAACCGCGCAGACCGCCAGCAGAACGACGATGCGCGGCATCCACGTGACGGTATCTGTGCCCAACTCCGCCTGGTGAAGCGGCTGCCAAACGGCCGACCATCCCACTGCCGCCCCGACAACCAGGACCAGCAAGCCACCCAGACGATATTTTACCTCTCCAAACATGACCCCTCCTGCAACCTGAGCTTGATGAATGCGGGGGAAGATAGAAGGAAAAATGGGATTGGGGAAGCGGGGTGGGAGGTGAAATCGGGCGGCCTTGGCTTGGGCAGCCGCTGCCGGAATGGGGGTAGCCGGAACGGGCCTTTTGATGGCGAGATCACCGTCATCGCCCGGCCGCAGGAGTTCCTCCCGGCTTGGGTGGAGGAGCCCATGGCTCCAGCCTTCCGCCTCAACATCACGATCTCACGGTTGTGGATCGGCGCGACATCCGACCCTTTCGCGGTGGTCAACATGATGAGGAAGGGCGCGGCTTGCCCATCGCGAACCGCCAGAAGCCGCCGCCAGGAAAACGCGCTCAATGTCAGTAAGGCAGGCCGCGAGGACGCCGCGGAGACGACATGGCGTTCAAGCAGATCTGCCGACTTTGATGAGCCGCAGCGGCGCCGGAAGGCCCGGCTTTGGAAAGCATTTCCTCCTTCACGTTTCCTCCGGCCTTGAACCCCGCGTATATTATGGCAATATACATCAATGATCGATTGGGAACTGATTGTCGGATTCGAGTGGGACGAGGCAAATGCCCGCAAGAGTGCCGACAAACACGACGTCAGCCAGAGCGAAGCTGAGCAGGTGTTCTTTAACGAGCCGCTGCTGATGATACCCGATCTGAGACATAGCTTTACCGAGCAGCGCATTCATGCGCTCGGTCGGACCGATGACGGAAGGTTGCTCCATATCACCTTCACGCTTGGGGCAAACGAAACGAGAATCCGGGTGATTTCCGCCGGGGATATGAGCCGGAAGGAGCGGAGCTATTATGAGCAGAAAGCCTGATCCCGTGCCGCACTTCAGTACGGAAGCCGAAGAGCGGACCTATTGGGAACACCATGATTCCGCTGATCATGTCGACTGGAGCAAGGCCGCGAACGTGCGATTGCCGAACCTGAAGCCGTCATCCACGTCGATCTCCTTGCGTCTGCCCAACTCGCTTCTGGAACAGATCAAGGTTGCCGCTGGCAAGCGTGATGTCCCATACCAGTCGCTGATCAAGATCTGGCTTGCCGAGAAAGTCGATACATCTGGAGCAAAACGATGATCTCTCCTCAAGCCGGCGTGTGACACGGCAATGAAGGACCCCGGCGGCCAGGACATGGTGGGCAGAAGCCCCTACCCTGAGAAGCTGAGATAGGTGGCCGTGAGCGCTACTTTGCTTCCAAAGGTGCGCTTCCGCTACTCCATAACATAGTCCGCGCGGCCTGCCCTTTGGAACCGCTTTCGGAGCCTCAAGCCGCCTCCCCCACCTTCGCATACGGGTCAAACCGCCCATAAAACGTCTCGCCCTTCGCCGCCATGTCCTTCAAGAGCGGTGTCGGCTTGAAGTGGGGGCCGTAGCTTGCGGCCAGCTTTTCGCAGAGGGCGACAAAGTTCTTCACACCCATGCCGTCGATGTAGGAGAGCGTGCCGCCGGTATAGGGGGCGAAGCCGAAGCCGAGGATGGAGCCGACGTCGGCTTCGCGCGGATCGGTGACGATGCCTTCCTCGACGGTGCGGGCGGCTTCGAGCGCGATCGTCACCAGCAGGCGCTGTTTCAGGACGCTAACATCCACCTCCGAGGCCTTTTTCTGCGGGTAGAGGGTTTTCAGCTCGGGCCAGAGGAATTTCTTGGCGGGCTTGGCCGGGTATTCGTAAAAGCCCTTCGAATTCTTGCGGCCGCGGCGGTCGAACACGTCGACCAGCTGGTCGACGAGCGCCATGTGCTCCGGCTTGACGGCGTTGGGGCCGAGATCGGCGATCGAGGCCTTCATGATCTTCTGGGACAGATCGACGGCGACCTCGTCGTTGAGCGACAACGGGCCGACCGGCATGCCGGCCATCTTTGCGGCATTCTCGATCATCGCCGCCGGCACGCCTTCGATGAGCATGTCATAGGCTTCGTTGATATACCGGAAGACGCAGCGGTTGACATAAAAGCCGCGGGTATCGTTGACGACGATCGGGGTCTTCTTGATCGCGGCGACGAAATCGAGCGCCACGGCGAGCGCCTTGTCTCCCGATTTTTCGCCGAGGATGACCTCGGTCAGCATCATCTTTTCGACCGGCGAGAAAAAATGCACGCCGATGAACTGGTCGGCACGCTTCGAATTCTCCGCAAGGCCGGTGATCGGCAGGGTGGATGTGTTGGAGGCAAAGATGGTGGTTTCCGGGATGACCGCTTCGACCGCCTCGATGACCGCCTTCTTCACCGCGCGATCCTCGAACACCGCCTCGACGACGAGGCTTGCGTCGGACAGCGCCTTGTAATCCGGGGTGGGGGTAATCAGCGCGAGAAGCTTTTCGCCCTCCTCCTTGGTCATCCGGCCCTTGCCGACCTGATCGGCCACCAGCTTTTCGGAATGGGCCTTGCCCTTCTCGGCGGCTTCTTGGGTCTGGTCGACGAGGATGACGGGAATGCCGGCGGCGGCCGTCACATAGGCGATCGAGGCGCCCATGAAGCCGGCGCCGACGACGCCGATCTTGGAGAACTCCGTCTTCGGGATACCGGCCGGGCGGCGGGCGCCCTTGCCGAGCTCCTGCATGGAGACGAACAGAGAGCGGATCATCGAAAACGCTTCGGTGGTGCGCAGGATCTCGGTGAAATACCGCTGCTCGACCTTGAGGCCTGTATCGAAGGGAAGCTGCAGGCCTTCATAGACGCATTTCAGGATGGCGAGCGCACCCGGATAGTTGCCGGCGCTTTCGCGGCGCAGGATGGCGGGGGCGGCTGGCCAGAGCTGGGCTGCAGCGGGCGTCCAGATGCCGCCACCGGGGACCTTGAAACCCTTTTCGTCCCAGGGGGCGACCGCTTTGAGGCCGTCCTTGATCATCTGCTTGGCGGCATTGATCAGCTCGGCGGGCTCGACGACCTGGTGCACGAGGCCCATGGCCTTGGCGCGCTGGGCGGTCAGCGACGAACCTGTGGTCATCATCTGCAGGGCGTCCTGGGCGTTGGCCAGCCGCGGCACGCGCTGGGTGCCGCCGGCGCCCGGGAAGATGCCGACCTTGACTTCCGGCAGCGCGATTTTTACCGACTTGGAATTGGCGGCAACGCGGCCGTGGCAGGCGAGCGACAGCTCGAACGCCCCGCCCATGCAGGTGCCGTTGATCGCCGAAACCCACGGCTTGCCGTTGGTCTCGACCTTGCGCCACAGCCACGACATGCGGCCGGCGGCATCGAACAGCTTTTGCGCGGCGGTCGCCGGGTCCCTGGCCTGCTCCTCGGCGAGCATCGAGAACATCGACTTGATCATGGTGAGATCGGCGCCGCCGGAGAAGGACGACTTGCCGGACGTGAAGACGACGCCCTTGACGGCCGCATCCGCAACCGTCACATCGACGATCGCGTCGATCTCGTCCATCACTTCCATGGTGAAGACGTTCATGGATTTGTCAGGCATGTCCCAGGTAACGAGAGCAATGCCGTCCGCGTCGGTTTCGACGGTGAAGTTCTTGTAGGTGCTCATGATGGGATTTCCTCTTCCCTTGAATTCGTTTTCCGTCAGGAGATGGCGAAGGCGACCGCGGCGATTACGGCAATCAGGACCAGAAGCAACAACAGGCCGCGATTTTGCGTCTTCAGCTTGCGCACATGTTCCTTGGGGTCGGTGGCGAGGCCTGAGCGATAGTCGGCAGCCATATCCTTATCGAGGTTATGCTGAGCATATTGCTGCTGGATTTCGTTTCTCTCGCGCTCATAGACCTCTCGCCGCGGCCCCATGGCTGCCTCCTCACACGCGTTCGATAACCGTCGCAGTGCCCATGCCGGCGCCGATGCAGAGCGTGACCAGCGCGGTGTTGAGATCGCGGCGTTCCAACTCGTCCAAGACCGTGCCGAGGATCATCGCGCCGGTGGCGCCGAGCGGGTGGCCCATGGCGATGGCGCCGCCGTTGACGTTGATCCTGTCGTGGCTGATCTCGAAGGCCTGCATATAGCGCAGTACGACGGCGGCGAAGGCTTCATTGAGCTCGAAGAGGTCGATATCGGCAATCTTCATGCCGGAGCGGGCAAGCAACTTTTCGGTGACGTCGACCGGGCCGGTCAGCATCAGCGCCGGATCGGAGCCGATATTGGCGAAGTGGCGGATGCGGGCGCGGGGTTTCAGGTTCATGGCCTCACCGCCGGCCTTCGAGCCGATCAGCACGGCCGCGGCGCCGTCGACGATGCCCGACGAATTGCCGGCATGGTGGACGTAATTGATCCGCTCGATTTCCGGATGCGCCTGGATGCCGACCGCCTCAAACCCGCCCATCTCGCCCGGCATCTGGAACGACGGGTTGAGCGAGGCCAGCGACTGCATGTCGGTGGTCGGGCGCATGTGCTCGTCGCGGTCGAGGATCACGAGGCCGTTCTGGTCTTTGACCGGAATGACCGAGTTCTTGAAGTAGCCGGCGTCCCAGGCCTTGGCCGCACGCTTCTGGCTCTCGACGGCATAGGCGTCGACATCGTCACGGGAAAACCCGTACTTGGTGGCGATCAGGTCGGCCGAGACGCCCTGCGGCATGAAATAGGCGGGGAAATTGACCGACGGGTCCATGTACCAGGAGCCGCCGGACATGCCCATGCCGACCCGCGACATGCTCTCGACGCCGCCGGCGATGACGATGTCGTCCGACCCGGCCGCGACCTTGCCGGCCGCGAAATTGACCGCATCGAGGCCCGAGGCGCAGAAGCGGGAGATCTGCATGCCGGGCGCCCTGGTGGAATATCCGGCCTCGAAGGCCGCGGCCTTGGGGATGACGGCGCCGGCATCCATGACCGGATCGACGCAGCCCATGATGATGTCGTCGATATAAGACGTATCGAGGCCGTTGCGGTCGCGGATCGCTTCCAGCGTCTTGGCGGCGAGGCGCACGGACGGCACCTCGTGCAGCGCCCCATCCTTCTTGCCGCGGCCACGCGGCGTGCGGACGTGGTCGTAAATGAAGACTTCAGTCATGGTGTCATCTCCCTGGGTGGCAATTTATATTGCCTCAAATCTCGGACATGGGAGAGAAGACCCCTCCCCAGCCCTCCCCGCAAGGGGGAGGGAGTGCGTCGGCGCAAATCAAAACGCGTCGGCGGCGAGTTCCATCACGCTGTCGGCGCCGGCTTCGATGCGGACTTTGCGCATCGCGGTTTCCGGCATGATCTTTTCCATGAAGAACCTCGCCGTCACCAGCTTGTTCTTCAGGTAATCGGCGCGGGCGTCGCCGGCGGCAAGTCCGGTCTGGGCCGCCTTGGCGATCTTGGCCCACATGTAGCCGAGCGTCACGATCCCGAAGAGGTGCATATAGTCGGTGGAGCCGGCACCGGCATTGTCGGGCTTGGCCATGGCGTTCTGCATGAACCACATGGTGGAGGCCTGCAGGTCGTTCAAGCCCTTCTTGAGACCCTTGGTGAAGGGAGCCATCGCCTCGTCGGCGCGGTTTTCCTCGCAGAAATCGCCGATCTCCTTGAACATCGCCATGACGGCGCGGCCGCCGTTCAGCGCCAGCTTGCGGCCCACGAGGTCGAGCGCCTGGATGCCGTTGGCGCCTTCGTAGATCATGGTGATACGGGCATCTCGGACATACTGGCTCATGCCGTGTTCCTCGATATAGCCGTGGCCGCCAAACACCTGCTGGGCCATCACGGCATGCTCGAAACCCTTGTCGGTCATCACGCCCTTGAGGATCGGGGTCGCGAGGCCGAGGAGATCATCGGCGTTCTGGCGCTCGGCTGCATCCGGCGAGCGGTGAGCGATGTCGGATTTCAGCGCGGTCCACAGCAGGAAGGCGCGGCCGGCCTCGTTGAAGGCACGGATGGTCATCAGCGTACGGCGGATGTCCGGATGAACGATGATCGGATCGGCCTTTTTATCCGGCGCCTTGGCGCCCGACAGCGAACGGCCCTGGATGCGCTCGCGGGCATAGGCGACAGCGTTCTGGTAGGCCGTCTCGGCGATCGAGAGGCCCTGCAGGCCGACGCCGAGGCGGGCCTCGTTCATCATCACGAACATGGCCGCCAGGCCCTTGTTTTCAGCGCCAATCAGGTAACCGGTCGCCTCGTCATAGTTCATGACGCAGGTGGAGTTGCCGTGGATGCCCATCTTGTGTTCGATCGCACCGCAGGTAGCACCATTGCGCTTGCCCAGCGATCCGTCGGCATTGACCATGAACTTCGGCACGATGAAGAGCGAGATGCCCTTGGTGCCCTCCGGCGCGCCTTCAATGCGGGCGAGCACCAGGTGGACAATATTGTCGGTCATGCCGTGTTCGCCGGCCGAGATGAAGATCTTCTGGCCGGAAATCTTGTAGGAGCCATCACCTTGAGGCACCGCCTTCGAACGCAGAAGCCCGAGATCGGTGCCGCAATGGGGTTCGGTGAGGTTCATGGTGCCCGACCAGGTGCCGGCAACCATTTTCGGCAGGTAGGTCCTCTTCTGCTCGTCGGAACCATGCACGAGGATCGCGGCAATCGCGCCCTGGGTCAGGCCCGGATACATCATCAGCGACATGTTGGCCGACGACATGTATTCGCCGACGGCGGCATGCAGCGTGTAGGGCAGGCCCTGGCCGCCAAATTCTTCCGGCACGGCGAGACCGATCCAGCCGGCCTGGCAATATTGATCATAGGCCTGCTTGAAACCCTTCGGCACCGAGACCGTGCCATCGTCGTGACGGATGCAGCCTTCCTGATCGCCGGAGAGGTTCAGCGGAAAGAGCACGTCTTCGGCCACCTTGGCAGCCTCTCCGATGATCGCTTCCAGCATGTCTGGAGTGGCATCGGCAAAGCCCGGCAGGTTGCCGTAGCGTTCCAGGCCGAGCACATCGTTGAGAATGAAAAGCGTATCGTTTACCGGGGCCTTGTACACGGGCATGGTCGAGCTTCCTCCAAATCCTCGTCGGTGGATTCCGCCCCGGGCCTTTGGCTCACGGGAGAATCCCCATTCTTTCTACCACAAATAATTGACGTTCGCGTAAACGTCAATTACGCGCGTTTGGAACTTTGCCGATATTCACCGTCGCCATTCCTCCGTCCCGATCACGGTCTTAACGGGTCGAGCAGTTGCGAGGCTGGATGGGGAAAGCAGGAAGATAGGGCCGGCAGGCGCTACGTCATCACCGCAAGGGACACCGAGCGCGTCGAAAAGGTTAAAATTTTCGTTCGGGTTAACGACTTGTTTACTACGTTTAAGGAAATAGTGGGCTCTTAAGCGACGCGGTCCATTTACCTCAAGATGTCCCGCGTCCGCTGAAATGGCAAGTCTTGCGTAAGGTATCTCTAATATATGGCCGATTGGCGGGAATTCCGTATCCCCTGAAACGAGGTCGTTACGAGAGCCAGCAGGTACAACGTCGAAACGAGCGAGCACATGAACGGATCACGATCGAGCCCTTCCCGTCCCGGCGACCGCTCTTCCCTGGATGCGTTGAACCGCACCATCGAAGGGCTCGAGGCGCGTATCGAGGGGTTGATGTCAGGCACGTCGCGTGATGCCCGCACGCCGAGGACGACCGATCCGCGCCAGGAGCGCCGGCCGGCACCGGCTGCCGCCTATCGCGAACCACAACTCTCCAGCGATCCGCTTGCCGAGATCCGCGAGCGCCAGCGCATGCTCGACGCCAGCCGAGACCGTGGCGTCCGGCCCGAGCGCCAACGCGCGCCGGATCTGCGTCAGGAGAGCCTGCGCCGGGAAGAACCGCGCCGTACCGAGCTGCGTCCGCCGGAAGCCTACCGCCCGCCAGCGCGCCAAGCCCCCGTCCGCGCGGAAGCGCCTCGTTACGCCGAAACGCGCCCGGTCGCGTCCGCACCGCGCCGCGAAGAACCCCGTCGCCCGGCCACACCGCCGCGCATGCCGGCGCCGCAACCGCCAGCCGACAACGGCATGCGGGACATCGCTCAGGCGCTGGTCAGCCTGCGCCAGGAGCTGAAACAGGATATTTCCGAAAGCGTCGGCCGCGAGATGACCGCGCTGCGCTCGGAAATCCGCTCGATCAGATCCATCGCCGAAGACCAGAACTTCACCGAGGACCTGCGCGGCGATCTTGCCCGGCTTGCCGAGGGCATCAGCCAGCTGGGTCATCAGGCGACGCCGGAGGCCGTCGGCCTGCGCCACGAATTCGAGGAACTGCGGGCCGTCATGGGCGGCCTTGCCCGCGAAGATTCCGTGCGGCGGATGGAAACCCGCTGGCAGGGTCTCGAAGATCGCATGCACGGCCTCGACTCCACGGCATTGCGCGAGGAACTCGTCTCGCTCGCCTATCGGATCGACGACATCAAGGGCCAGCTCGGAGAGATGAGCGACAGCCCGGTCATCCGGGCGCTCGAACAGAAGCTGATCACTGTGGCAAGCGCCATGGAGCAGCTCGGCTCGCGCATGCAGCCGAACGATTCGGTCATTGCCGAACAGTTCGCGACATTGGACGAGCGGCTGGACGAGATCAGCCGCGCGATTGCCGCCGGCAGCCGCGCCTCGGCCTCAGCCTCGATCGACCAGTCCTTCCTGCAGCGTCTGGACGGCCGCATCAGCGCGCTTGCCGACCAGATCGAAGCCATAGGCCGGGTAACCCACACCCAGACCGACCCGGCCGAAATGCTTTCCGCCCGCATCGAGGCGCTGACCGGCCGGATCGAGGAGCTCACCGACGAACAGGCGGCCATGCGCCTGGAAGAGCGGCTCGAGCAGCTTTCGCTGATCCTCGAACAGGCCCAGAAGCCTTCCCAGGATCCCGAGCTTTCCGCCTATCTCGCCGATATTTCCCGCAAGATCGATGGGCTGGAACAGGGCAGTGTCAACGACGTGCTCGCCGAACGGCTCGACTATCTCGCCCGCCGGATCGAGGAGATCGGTTATCAGCCGCGCCCCCAGTCGGCGCTCGACGAGAATGCCTTCGGGCGGATCGAAGACCGGCTGACCGACATCGCCGCCCGGCTTGACGAGGCGACGGCTTCGCCGCGTGGCGACGACGGCGCGCTTCGCAGTCTCGAAGACCAGATCGCCCATCTTTCGGTGCTGATCAGCCAGCCGCAGCATGGCGCCGGCGCTCTTCCCGCCGAATTCGAAAACCGCATGACGGCGCTCGAAAGCTATATGGCGACCAATGACGAATACATCATCGAGGCTGCCCGCCAGGCCGCCGAAACGGTGGTGGAAGCCTATTCGCGCAACGGCATGGCAGGCGGACCGGGCGTCGCCGCCGACATGGCGGCACTTTCTGCGCTTGCGGACGACCTTCGCCATCTCGAAGACCTGACGCGCCATTCGGACGACCGCACCCACCAGACCTTCGAAGCCCTGCACGGCACCCTGGTACAGATCGCCGACCGGCTGGACGGCATGGAAGAACGTTTCGTCTCCTCCGCCCATGCGGAGCGGGATCGCTATCATGAAGAACCAGCGCGTTACGAAACCCGCCCTGCCCCGGTCATGCCGGCGGCCGCACAGCTTTCCGTTGCGGCTGCCGAAGAGCTGATGAGCTACGAGCTCGCGGAGGCTGAGGCGGCGAACGAGCAACCGGCCGCAGCCTTCGGCCACCGCGCGAAGGCCCCTGAAGAAGCGCCTTCCGACGAGACCGCACTTCGCGCCGACCATGCCGACACCAAAGTCGTCACCAAGGACACCCCCGCCAGGGACAGGGCGGCTAAGACCAGCCTGCTGACCGAGCTTTCCCGCCGCTTCCTGCCCGGCGGAAAGGCCGAGGCGCCGAAGGGCGGCCGCACCGTCATCGAGCCGACGCCGCCGCTCGATCCTTCCGACGTGCTGCCGGTAGATCGCCAGAACGACCTTCTGGAGCCGGGATCCGGCGCCCCTGACGTCAAGAAGATCCTCGAGCGGGTTCGCGCCAGCCAGGCCGCCGGGGAATTCGACACCGATCGGACGAGTGCCGCCGAACGCGCCGACTATATCGCCGCCGCCCGCCGCGCCGCCAAGGCCGCTGCCCAGGAAACCGATCCCTCGCAGATCGGCTCGTCGTCCAAGGAGATGCGCAAGGCCGCCAAGGCATCCGCCAACAAGGGCTTCGGCGCCATGCTTTCGCAGCATCGCCGGCCGATCCTGATGGCTGTCGGTGCCGTCCTTCTGGTGCTGATGGCGATGCCGCTCGCCAAGACGCTGACCAGCGGCACGAAGGCTCCCGCGGCACCGGCCGCGACGATCCAGGTGCCGGCCCGGCCGGTTGCGCCGGCCAACGTCACCGGCAGCAACGAGGTCCCGACAGTCGAAGACCAGGCCGCGACCGATGGCGCCGACGGCGACACGACCACCGCAGCCGCGCCGACGCAACCCGTCGAACAGGCCCCGGCGGTTGCCGCAAACCATCTGACCGATCCGCGGCCCGCGTCGGGCGCTCCTTCCGTCATGGAACAGTCGGGCAATGCGCCGGCTACTGCGAACACATTCGCTGCCGCCCCCAAGGTCACGGCTCCGGCTGCGATCGTGGTGCCCGTCGGCATTGAACCCAAGTCGCTTGCCGACGCCGCCGCTGGCGGCGACGCCAACGCGCTCTTTGAGATCGGCGCACGCTTTACCGACGGAAAGGGCGTCAAGAGCGATCTGTCGGAAGCCGCCAACTGGTACAAGCTTGCCGCCGACCGCGGCCTGGCACCGGCGCAATACCGGCTCGCCAATATCTTCGAAAAGGGCACGGGCGTCTCCCGCGACCTGACGAAGGCGATGACCTACTACAAGCAGGCCGCCGATGCCGGCAATGCCAGCGCCATGCACAATCTCGCCGTGCTCTATGCATCGGGCGCCGCCGGCCAGCCGGACTATGCCGCCGCCGTCACCTGGTTCCGCCAGGCCGCCGACTTCGGCGTCGCCGACAGCCAGTTCAACCTCGCCATCCTGCTTGCCCGCGGCAACGGTGTGAAGCAGGATCTCGAGGAATCCTACAAGTGGTTTGCGGTTGCGGCCAAGGGAGGCGACAAGGACGCCGCCCAGAAGCGCGACGAAGTGGGCAACGCCATGCGCAAGGAACAGCTCGAAAGCGCCCGCGCCAAGGTCGACCAGTGGAAGGTGAAGCCGCTCGACCCGAAGGCCAACTCCGTCAATCTTCCGGACGAATGGGCTTCCGGCAAGCCGCTCACCACGGGCTCGGTCGACATGGAAAAGGCGATCCGCAACATTCAGGCGATCCTGAACAAGAGCGGTTTTGACGCCGGCACCGCCGACGGCAAGATGGGCGCCAAGACCGTGACCGCGATCAAGGCCTTCCAGACCTCGGTCGGCCAGGAACCGAACGGCAAGATCACCGACGCGCTGGTCAAGGAACTACTTGCGAAGAACAAGTAAGTCTACTTACCCGACCGATATAGGGGAGTTGCGGGATATTAATCACGCCCGCACAAAAATGGTAAAATTGCCGCATTATCTGACACTTGCGAATTGACTTGCGGCCAAACCCGGGCGCATGACGGATGAAGTCCTTCATGCCCTGTTCACATGGCATGTGAGATCACGTTTCCTTCGCCGCACCGGGCGGACAACCACATCGCGAACGCCCGCGAGGGCGTCGCTTTTTGCCGTGTCGAGGTTCTGCCGTGACTGTCTACCTGCCGATCGCAGAGCTGTCGGTGAACATCTTCATTATTCTGGGCATGGGCGCGGCCGTCGGCTTTCTCTCCGGCATGTTCGGCGTCGGCGGCGGATTCCTGATCACGCCGTTGCTGATCTTCTACAACATCCCGCCCGTCGTGGCGGTGGCCACCGGCGCCAACCAGGTCGTCGCTTCGTCGATCTCGGGCGCGATCACCCATTTCCGGCGCGGCACGCTCGACATGAAGCTCGGTTCGGTGCTGCTGGTCGGCGGTCTGGCGGGGGCAACAGCGGGCGTCTGGGTCTTCTCCTGGCTCCGGCGCGTCGGCCAACTCGATCTGTTCATCTCGATCCTCTACGTCGTGCTGCTCAGCTCGATCGGCGCGCTGATGCTGCAGGAGAGCCTGCGCGCGCTCCGACGGGCGAAGAACAAGGAGCCGCTGCCGTTGAAACGGCCGGGCCAGCACAACTGGGTGCACCGGCTGCCGCTGAAGATGCGGTTCAAGAAATCGAAGATCTACCTTTCCGCCATTCCGATCGTCGGGCTCGGCTTCGGCATCGGCGTGCTCACCTCGATCATGGGTGTCGGCGGCGGCTTCATCATGGTGCCGGCGATGATCTATCTCTTACGCATCCCGACCAATGTCGTCGTCGGGACCTCATTGTTCCAGATCATCTTCGTCACCGCCTACACGACCATGGTGCAGGCGGCGACCAACTATTCGGTCGACATCGTGCTCGCCACGATCCTGATGGTGGCCGGCGTGATCGGCGCGCAATACGGGGTCCGCGTCGGGCAGAAGCTGCGCGGCGAACAGCTGCGCGCGCTGCTGGCGCTGCTCGTGCTTGCGGTCGGCATCCGCCTGGCGATCGGGCTGATCGTCACGCCGGACGACGTCTATTCGGTCGCGGTCGGGGGGATGTCCTACTGATGCGCCGGCTTCTCCGCACTCTCCTTCTGCTGCCGCTTCTCGCACTCGCCTCGCCGGCCGCGGCGCAGGTACCGTTCGGGCAGGCATCGGCGGTGAAGGAAGGGCTGGAGATCGGCGCCTCGACCAGCGAAATCGCCATCACGTCTGATTTCCGCGGCGCCGACCTCACCATCTTCGGGGCGCTCACCAATGCGGACGAGCTGTTCCTGGCGATCGGCCAGTACGACGTGGTGGTGACGCTCGAAGGGCCGAAGGACTATGCGACGGTGCGCAAGAAGGAGCGCGTCTTCGGGATCTGGATGAACACCGAGGGCATGACCTTCGAACAGGTGCCGGAAAGTTATTCGTTGGCCAGCACCCGGATGATCGACACCATCGACGAGGCGCCGAGCCTCAACAATATCGGCGTCGGCATCGACCACCTGGCGCTGAACCCGGTCGGCTACATTCCCGATTCCGGCATGATCGGCGAGTTCCGCGACGCCTATCGGCGCCTGAAGCTGACAAACGGGCTTTATCAGCGCGACACGAGCGGCGTGCGCTTCGTCTCGTCGAGCCTGTTCCGCGCTTCGCTGAAACTGCCGGCCAACATCCCCGACGGGATGCACATGGTGCGCGCCTACCTGTTCAAGAGCGGCGAGCTGATCAATCAGCGGGAAATGCCGCTGCGGGTCGTCAAGACCGGCATCGAACAGGCGATCACCGACGCGGCCCACGACCGGCCGCTCGCCTACGGTTTCCTCTGCGTGCTGATCGCCGTCATCACCGGCTGGGGCGCCAGCATCGTCTTCCGCAAGGACTGATCATTCCGCGGCGTCGGCCGCCGCGTTGCGGGCGACGACTTCGAGATAGGCGGCGCGCAGGCCGTCGAAGACGGAAGGCTTGGCCGGATCGCGCGGGACATGCAGGTGCAGGACGCGCAGTTCGGCCATGAAATCCTCCCAGAGCGGCCGCCCGCCCTCCTCCAGCAATTGCGCCCGGATCGAGAGCTCTTCGGACACCGGCATGAAACGGCGGCCCCAGGCGCCCATTTCCGCAAAGATCGGCACCAGCCGGATCGACATCTCCGTGAGGCTGTAGATCCCTTTCTGCTTGTGGCTCGGATCGTCCTCGCGGGAAAGCAGGCCCCGCTCCACCAGCCGCTTCAGCCGGTCGGCGAGGATGTTGGAAGCGATGCCTTCCTCGGAATTCTGCAGCAGTTCGCGAAAGTGGCGGCGATTGCCGAACATGATGTCGCGGATGACGATCAGGCTCCAGCGGTCTCCGAGAACCTCCAGCGTCAGATTGATCGGGCAACCCGACCGATATGTTTCGTTCATTTTTTTCTCCAATACTGCTTGCATTCTACAATCAGTTTGGTTAGCTTTCAACTGCTTGCTTTTTGCAACTGGTTTAAACACGACGGAGGATGACATGAGAAAGCTGGTAGTCTGGAACCTGATGAGCCTCGACGGTTATTTCGAGGGAGAAAAGCCCTGGGACCTCGCCTTCCACAACTATGCCTGGGGGCCGGAGCTGGAAAAGCTCTCCGAACAGTTCGGCGAGGAAGGTGACCTCCTGGTGTTCGGCCGCAAGACCTACGAGGGCATGGCTGCCTATTGGCCGACCGCCGAGGAAGGCGGCAAGGTCAAGAACTACATGAACAATATCGCCAAGATCGCCGTGTCGAAGACGATCAAGGACGCTCCCTGGAACAATACCCGGGTCGTCAGCGATCCCGTCGGCGAGCTCACCAAGCTGAAGGCCGCGGACGGCAAGACGATCTTCATCTTTGGCAGCGCCGAACTGGTGGCTTCGCTGATGAAAGATGGCCTCGTCGACGAATACCGGCTCTGCATCGCGCCGGTGGTTCTCGGCTCCGGCAATCCGCTCTTCAAGAAAACCGGGCACCAGACCGAGCTCAAACTGCTGAGCTCCAGCGCAGCAACCAACGGCGCGGTGATCCTGACCTACGCGGTCAGCAAGGCGGCCTGACGCCGCAGACGAAGGGCATCGAGGGATTGATTATTGGCCTGAAGGGATATTTGCGTTAGAGACGCGCCAACTCGTTCCTGTAAGATGTTCATGTTCAGCCGGCTCTTCTCCCTCCTGCCCTCCGCCCGGGTTCTGCTCAATCCGGGCCAGTTGCGGGTACTCGTCCGGCGCAGCGAATTCGGGCTCATCGCCGTCGCGGCCTTGGTCGGCGCACTTTCCGGGCTGGCGATCGCCGGCATGAGTTTCGTCTCCCAGGAAATGCACCGGGCGATCTTCGAACTCGGCGGCGGCGAGAGGCTGAGCTCGGCAACCGATATCAACCGGCTGGCCATCCTGCTTGCACCGATCTGTGGCGGCGCCCTTCTTGGCTTGTTGTTCCTGATCTTGCGGCGCTGGCGCAAGAAGCCGATGGTCGATCCGATCGAGGCGAACGCGCTGCACGGCGGCCGCCTGTCCCTGACCGACAGCATCCTCGTCGCGATCCAGAACCTTGTCTCGAACGGTTTTGGCGCGTCTGTCGGGTTGGAGGCGGGATATACGCAGCTTTCCTCGGGGATTGCTTCGAAGATCGGGCTGCTGCTGCAATTGCGCCGGTCGGATCTGCGCATCCTCGTCGGCTGCGGTGCGTCCGGCGCGATCGCGGCGGCCTTCAACGCGCCGTTGACGGGTGCCTTTTATGCCTTCGAGTTGATCATCGGCACCTATACGATCATGAGCCTGACGCCGGTCGTCGTCTCGGCGCTGGTCGCGACGATCGTGACCCGGCTGTTCTACGGCGAGGAATTCCTGATCGACGTCGGCGATTTCGGCGCTGTCGTGCCGGCGGATTACCTGCCGGCGATCCTGCTCGGCGCCTTCTGCGCCGGCGGCGGCATCCTGCTGATGAAAGGTGTCACCTTCGTCGAGGAGACGGCGCGCAAGAGCTCGCTTTCACCCGCCTTCCGGCCGGCGATCGGCGGTATCCTGATCGGGCTCCTGGGACTTGTCGACCAGCAGGTAATGGCGGCCGGCCATGGCGCGCTGCATCTCAATCTCAGCCAGAACCCGACGATCCCGGCGCTGCTTGCAATCCTGGCGCTGAAATCGCTGGCATCGGCGGTGTCGATCGGTTCCGGCTTTCGCGGCGGCCTGTTCTTCGCGTCCCTGTTCATGGGAGCGCTGCTCGGCAAGATCTTCGCCTATTCGGCGCCTTATATCTTCGCTCACGCGACGTTGACGCCGGTCATCTATGCGGTCGTCGGCATGAGCGCGATGGCGGTGGCGGTGATCGGTGGGCCGCTGACCATGACCTTCCTGGCGCTCGAGATCACCGGCGACTTTCCGATCACCGTACTGGCGCTTGCGGCCGTGATCACCTCGTCGCTGACCGTCCGCAACACGTTCGGTTATTCGTTCGCCACCTGGCGCTTCCATCTTCGCGGCGAGAGCATCCGCAGCGCCCATGATGTCGGCTGGATCCGAAACCTGACGGTCGAACGGATGATGCGCTCCGACATCCGCACCGCGCCGATTTCCATGAGCATCGAGCAGTTCCGCAACGATTTCCCGCTCGGTTCGACCCAGCGCGTCATCCTCGTCGACGATGCGGAGAAATATGCCGGCATGGTGCTTCTACCGGACATCTACGCGGCGCCCACCGAGGATGCGGCGGAAAAACCGACACTTGCCTCCTTCGTCAAATACAAGAACGACGTGCTGCTGCGATCGATGAACGCCAGGCAGGCGGCGGCGATCTTCGACCGGCTGGAGGCCGAAGCGTTGGCGGTCGTCAACAACCAGGTCGAACGCAAGGTCGTGGGACAGCTCAGCGAAAGCCACACGCTGCGGCGCTACGCGGAAGAACTCGACCGGCGACGGCGCGAGGTTTCCGGCGAGATCTGAACCGCCTTCTCCCTTCGGCTAATTGCGCCTTACCGAGCGCGATATATGGTCACCGTTCCAGGGAGAAGGACAATGGCCAATACGGAATGCGAAGCGCCCGCGGTTCGGCAAAGTGACGGCGACGCCCGATCGTCGCGTCCCGCCGGGGAGCCTGTCAGAATGGTCTGCCGGGATGGAGTCGTTCTCCACGGACACCTCTGGCCGGCCCGGTCCCCCGCCATCGGCAGCGTCATCGTCAATCCGGCGACCGGGGTGCTCGCCCGTTATTACCACTATTACGCCGACTTCCTGGCCGGCGAAGGTTTCGACGTTTTGGCCTACGACTATCGCGGCATCGGCCTTTCGCGTCCCGAAAGCTTGAAGGGATGCGGTTATCGCTGGCGGGAATGGGGCGAGCAGGATTTCGACGCGGCGCTGAGGTTCATGGATACCATCCGGTCGGGCCAACCGCTTTATGTCGTCGGCCACAGTATCGGCGGCTACCTGCCGGGGCTTTCGCCGCAGGCCGCCCGCATCGACCGGATGCTGACCATGGGGGCGCAATATGCCTACTGGCCCGACTATGCCAGCGGCCATCGCCTGCAGCTGTTTCTCAAATGGCATGTGGTGATGCCGGCACTGACGGCGATGTTCGGCTATTTCCCCGGAAAGCGCCTCGGATGGCTGGAGGACCTGCCGGCGGGCGTGGCGAACGAATGGAGTTTTCGCGGAGCGCGGATGGAGCGCACTCATCCGGCAGCGGAACGGGCCGACGTGCTTCGCCGGTTCGACGCGGTGACGGCGCCGATCCTGGCCGTCACCATGGCGGACGACGATATCGGAACCGTGGCTGCGATCCGGCGCACGCTCGGTTATTATCGCAATGCCGAGGTGACGCAGGTTCTGCTTGCGCCGGAGGACTATGGCCTGCCGGCGATCGGGCATTTCAGCCTGTTCCACTCCCGGCACAGGGAAGGCTTTTGGAGCGACACCCTTCGCTGGCTGCGGGACGGGGTCAATCCCTGGCCCGCGCATGTGCTGCCGTTGTGAACGCCCTACCTTGCCGCTTGCGCTGGATCAATGAGCGGTGCCGTGCGACTGATGATGATGTCACCAAGTTAAAGGAGGCTCAGATGTTCAAACACGTTCTCATTCCGACCGACGGCTCTCCGCTTTCGACCAGCGCGCTGGAAAAGGCGCTCGACTTCGCCCACGAAATTGGTGCGGAAGCCACCGTTCTGGTGGTGATGGAACCGCTGCAGGTCTTCACGCTCAATCCGACCGGCATGGAAGTCGCCTATGCGGAATATGACCGCCAGAACAACGAGGCGGCAGACGGCATTCTCGCCGACGCCAAGGAAGCGGCGAAACAGCGGCTCGTCGCCTGCGGAACGGTGAAGCTTGGCAGCGTCGACCCCGCGAGCGCCGTCATCGAGACCGCCGGCACCTATAATTGCGACGTCATCGCCATGGCCTCGCACGGCCGCTCCGGCTTCAAGGCTTTCATGCTCGGCAGCGTGACGATGAAGGTGCTGGCGCATTCCAAGACGCCGGTGCTGGTCTATCGGTAAGATCTGGTCTACGCCGGCGCTGGCTGCGGATGTTCGTTCAAAACCGGCCGGTCATGCGGTGCTTTACACCTTCGATATTGCGGCGCACAATGCTCCCTTGGCCCGGGGGACAGCGAATGATGACCGTATTTGAAGGCCTAAAAGGGGAACTCGCCGCCGGCACGACAGTCTTGGCGCTGGTCGACTACAATGTCACCGAATTTCGCGACGGCGACAGTTGCCGTTATGTCGGACACGTTCGCACCAAACCGTCCATTCTACGAACTGCACTGAACGCTCCGACCCTCCGGCTCGGCGGTCACCGCATAACCCTCAATGCGGTCGAGCATGAGGATTGGGTATCGTTTCATCTGGACAGGTTTCCCTAAGCGGAACGCTGGTTGTTGGATCTGGTGAGATCGTAGTCGTTGTCAGTCCAGCCTGTTCGGCGTCGTCAGGGCTGTCGATGATGGATGGCATCCGCGTCCTCGCATGTGGTAGGGCGCTTGGACAGGTTTAAACCAGACGGTCAACCGATCAGATTGGCGTAGCGCACCGAATAGATGCGGTCGCGGCCGAGAAGATGCGCGACCAGGGCCTCGCGGTCGAACAGGCCGTGCATGGCACGATGGCGCAGATCGAGGCCGCCGGCGAGCACGCCGAAGGCCGGCATGAGGAGGCGGATGCCGTCGCTTGCGAAACACGGGCGGCGGACGGATTTTTCGCGGCGTCGGACGGTGGCCGACGGATGCAGGTGGCCGGCAATCTCGCCCTTGCTCCCGCCTGGGCCGGAAATCAGGCTCGGCTCGTGGCGGAAGACGAGGCCGCCATGAAAGAGTTCGTCGGTGCAGGTGCCGGGCAGGCCGACCGTGCCGTCCGGGTCATGGTTGCCGTTGATCCAGACCCAGTCGCGGCCGCGCGCCATGGTCGTGATCAGCGAGCGCAGGTCGGGGGCAAGATGTTCCGAGCCCTTGCGGTCGTGGAAATTGTCGCCGAGCGAGACGACGATCTTCGGATCATAGCGGGCGATGACGGCGGACAGGATGTTGAGCGTGGCGACCGTATCGTAGGGCGGCAGCATCATGCCGCGGCGGGCAAAGGCAGCACCCTTTTCCAGATGCAGGTCGGAGACGACGAGCATGCCGGTTTCGGGCAGGTAAAGACCTCCGAGCGGATCGCAGACGGCGAGAACGCCATTCACGACGATCTCTTCCGCACCGGTTGCGGCAGGTCCCCCTGTGATCGTTCGCGCCAAAGCGAGGCGGTGCATCAATTCAATGTCTTCCAGTCCAGCGTACCGCATCAGCCAAGCGCCTCCGCGATCAGTTCGTCGGCGGCTTCCTGCAGCACCGCGTCGTGCGCCTCGCCCGGTACTGGCTCCTTGCCGATCTCCAGCATGATCGGGATGGCGAGCGGCGAAACGCGGTCGAGATCGCGGTGGGTGATGTGCCCCCTGATTCGCGCCAGCATATCGCCTAATCGGGCAAGATCCAAAAGACCGGATGCCGCATCCCGCCGCGTCGCCTCCAGAAGCACGTGATCCGGCTCGTGGCTGCGCAGCACGTCGTAGATCAGATCGGTCGAGACGGTGACCTGCCTTCCGGTCTTTTCCTTGCCCGGATGGCGGCGCTCGATCAGGCCGGAAATCACCGCGCAATTGCGGAAGGTGCGCTTCAGCATGTAGCTTTCGTCAAGCCAGGCTTCCAAGTCGTCGCCGAGCATGTCCTCGTCGAAAAGGTCGGAGAGACTCAAGGCACCGGCGCGGATCATCGCGCCGATGTCGTTGAGGCCCCAGATGGCCAGCGAATAATCGGTGGCGACGAAACCGAGCGGGTAGGCGCCGGTGCGCTCCAGCCGGCGGGTGAGCAGCATACCGAGCGTCTGGTGGGCGAGCCGTCCCTCGAAACAATAGGCGATCATGAAGAACCGCTTTCCGCGTGGAAAGGTCTCGATCAGCAGCTCGTCCCTCGCCGGCAGCATGGAGCGTTCGCGCTGGATGTTCAGCCAGTCGCGCACCTGGTCCGGCAGGACGCCCCAGCGATCGGGATCGGCGAGCATGCCGCGGACCTGGTCGGCGAGATAGGTGGAGAGCGGAAACTTTCCGCCGGCATAGGCGGGGATTTTCGGATCGAGCGAAAAGGCGTTGGAGACCAGGCATTCGTTCTCGCGGATGCCCTCGAAACGCAGGACCTTGCCGGCAAACAGGAAAGTATCGCCCTGGACCAGCTGTTCGAGGAAATATTCCTCGACCTTGCCGAGCGACATGCCCCCACGCCCGACGGTACCCTTTGGTAGCCCTTGGGCATTGCGCTTCACCAGCCGGACATTGAGCTCGGTCGCCTCGACGATCGTGCCGAGGTTCAGGCGGTATTGCTGGGCGACGGCCGGGTTTGAGACCCGCCAGCGGCCTTCCCTGGTCTTGCGGATCTTGGCGTAACGCTCATAGGAGCGCAGTGCGTAACCGCCGGTCGCGACGAAATCGACGATGCGCTCGAACATCTCCCAGGAGAGGGTGGCATAGGGTGAGGCGCTGGTAATCTCGTCGTAGAGTTCGACCGGATCGAAAGGTTCGGCGCAGGCCATGCCGAGCACGTGCTGAGCGAGCACATCGAGCGCGCCCTCTCCGACCGGCGGCGTATCCTGGGCGCCTAGATAATTGGCATCGAGCGCTGCCTGGCATTCCATCACCTCGAAGCGGTTGGCGGGCACCAGGATCGCCTTCGACGGCTCGTCCATGCGGTGATTCGAGCGGCCGATGCGCTGGGCAAGGCGGGATGCACCCTTCGGCGCGCCGACATGGACGACGAGATCGACATCGCCCCAGTCCATGCCGAGGTCGAGCGTCGAGGTGGCGACGACGGCGCGCAATTTATTAGCCGCCATGGCGGCTTCCACCTTGCGGCGCTGGCCGGCATCAAGCGAGCCGTGATGCAGCGCGATCGGCAGGTTATCCTCGTTGATCGTCCACAGCGTCTGGAACAGCAGTTCTGCCTGGAAGCGGGTATTGACGAAGATCAGCGTCGTCTTGTGGCGCTTGATCTCCTCGTAAACCTCGGGGATCGCGTAGGTGGAAACGTGGCCGGACCAGGGGATACGGTCCTCGGTGCGCATGATGGTGATATCGGGGGCGGCACCGCCTACGACATGCACGAGGCCGGCGGGCGGGGCGGGGTTTTCGCCCTGCGAGACCAGCCAGCGCTGCAGGTCCAAGGGATCGGAGACGGTGGCCGAGAGGCCGATGGTGCGCATGTAGGGCGCATGCCGGCGGATACGGGCAAGCCCGAGCGACAGGAGATGGCCGCGTTTGGAGGTGACCAGCGAATGCAGTTCGTCGAGGACCACGTATTTCAGGTCCTTGAAGAACCGCTCGGCCTCCTTGTTGGCCAGCAGCAGCGCCACCTGTTCCGGAGTGGTCAGCAGGATATCCGGCGGATTGAGCTTCTGGCGCTGGCGTTTGGCCTGGGGCGTATCGCCGGTTCGGTTCTCGATCGAGATGTCCAGACCCATTTCGAAGACGGGCTTCATCAGGTTGCGCTCGATATCGACCGCGAGTGCCTTCAAGGGCGAGATGTAGAGCGTATGGATGCCGGTGAAGGCCGAGCCCGGCGGGATCTTGCCACGGCGCGTCAGATCGGTCAGCGACGGCAGGAAACCGGCAAGCGTCTTGCCGGCGCCGGTCGGCGCGATCAGCAGCATGTTTTCGCCCGATGTGGCGCGCGACAGCAATTCCAGCTGATGGGCGCGCGGCTGCCAGCCCTTCTCCGCAAACCATTTCTGGAATGGCCGGGGCAGAAGCGCGGCGTCACGGCCGGAGGAATGGGTTTCGACGATATCCACGCCGCTAAGTTAAGAGAAAGCGCGCAAAAAAGAAGGGGCTTGACGATGACGCGATAATCGTGGATAAATTTTATCCACGATATGGAGATGAGCGATGAAACTCGGCGACGGCGTCGAACAGGCGATCCACAGCATCAGCATGATGTCCAGCCTTACCGAGGGCGGTGTCCTGTCGGCGGCGTCGCTGGCGGAATTCCACGGGGTTTCGACCAGCTACCTGCTGAAACATCTGCAGGCGCTGTCCAGCGCCAGGCTGGTGGAAACAGTGTCGGGGCCGAAGGGCGGATACCGGCTCGCGAAGAAGCCGGCGGAGATCACGCTTCTCGATATCGTGCTTGCCGTCGAAGGACCGGCGCCGGCCTTCCGCTGCGCCGAAATCCGCCAGCGCGGGCCGAACCCGCTGCCGGGCCGCTACTTCACCAAACCCTGCGGCATCAATGCCGCGATGCTGAAGGCCGAAAAGGCCTATCGCGCCGAACTCGCCAAGGTGACGATCGCCGACATCCTGGCGGACCTCGGCGCAACCGACGACGGCGGCATCGCCGCCCGCGGCTGCGCCTTTTTGGAAATCAATGAACGCAGAACCGCCCGTTAACCGGGCCATAGGCACGCCGAAAGCGGCCAAAACCCCAAGGAGAAGACCCCATGCATCCCCGTCTCAATATGCTCAAGGCCGCCCCGGAAGCCATCAAGGCCGTCACGGCACTCGAAAACTACGTGCAGGCTTCCGGTCTGGAGCGCCGCTTCATCCACCTCATCAAGCTGCGCGCTTCGCAGATCAACGGCTGCGCCTATTGCGTCGACATGCATGTGAAGGAATCACGGCATGACGGCCTTTCGGAACAGTGGATCAACATGATGTGTGTCTGGTGGGAATCGCCGGTCTATGACGACAAGGAACGCGCGCTGCTCGGCTGGGTCGATGCAGTCACCCGCATCGCCGATACCGGCATTCCGGATGCCGCCTTCGACGCGCTGAAGGTGCATTTCACGGAGGAAGAGATCGTCAAGATCACCGTCGCTCTCGGTGCCATCAACACCTGGAACCGGCTGGCCGTCGGCTTCCGCAACCAGCATCCGATCGACAAGCCGGCCACCAAAGCCGCCTGATCAGGGCCGCCTGACCCACCCTCCCGCCTCGATCACCGCGCGACGATATACCGGTCGGAGCGGTGATTGATGGCGAGCACAAGATTGAGCACGACGGCGCCCAGCACCGACCACGCGACGGTGATGGGCGAAACCACGGCGAAAGCGCAGAGCATGACGCAGAGATCAAAGGCGAGCTGGATGAGGCCCGCCTGGATGCCGAAGCGCTCCTGGATATAGATCGCTAGAATGCCGACGCCGCCGAGCGAGGCGCGGTGGCGATAAAGCCCGAGCAGGCCGTAACCGAGCACCAGGCCGCCGAGCAGAGCTGCCCAGAACGGGTGCAGGTACTGGATCAGGAAAAAATGGCTCTCCACCTCGGTGATGACCGAGACCAGCGCGATGGCGATGAAGGTCTTCAGAGAGAAGGCGAGGCCGAGGCGCTTGAACGATAGGTAGTAGAAGGGCAGGTTGACGATGAAGAACAGCAGGCCGAACGAGATCCCGAACGCATAATGCAGCAGGAAGGCGACGCCTGCGGTGCCGCCGGTCAAAAGGCCGACCTCGTTCAGGAAATAAAAGCCGAGTGCCGACACCATGGCGCCGATGAACAGACCTTGCCCGTCTTCCAGCAGTGTGTGTTGTGCCGGATCGGCGCTGTAAAATCCGAGACCGCGCCTCTGCTGCTCAGCCAATGTGAACCCCTCAGGTTTTCGGTGATATTGCACCGCAATAAAACCGCCGGCAAGGGTCTTCAAGAGATCATCGGCGGGCACTGAAAAAAGCAAGAAACGGCCGGTTCAGCCGGGCTTTCGCGACAGAAACAGAATGCCATGGACAGGTTTTCCGGCATCCATGCGAATGACGGTGTTTTCCACCTTGAGCAAATCAAGGCCGAAGCGGGAAAGCAGCATGCGGATATAAGCTTGCGAATGGGTGTAACGCAGGGAATCCCGCAGCACGAAACCCTCCCCCTCGCCCGCATCCTCGACCGAGAACGCGAAGAGACCAGCCGGCAATAACAGTTCAAGCACCAGCGGGAAGACGGTTTCGAGCGAGCCCAGATACATCAGCACGTCGGCCGCCGAGACGAGATCGGCGCGGTGAGGCGGAAAGTCGCCGAAAAGGCCGGAATCGTCTGATACGAGGCTGAGGTCGGACTGGCAGAGATGGTCGTAAAGACCCTTGACCTGCGCCTTGGCGAGCATGTTGGCGGACAGGTCGAAGCCTTCGAGGCGTTCGGTCCTGCCGCGGATCTCGGCACCGAACAGGCCGGTGCCGCAACCGAGATCGACCGTATTGCGGAACGGTCCATGCGGCATGATCAGCCCCGCCAGCTTGCCAGGCACGCAATAGCCCAGCTTTTCGACGAGCGCCGTATCGAACCGGTCGGCATAGTCGTCGAACAGGCCTTCGACATAACGGCTCGGCGGCCGGTCGGGCGTCTGCTCCGCGCCGATCAGCGCGAGTTTCAGGCGGGCGCCAAAAACATCGTCTGGCCGCAGGACCAAGGTCTGGCGGTAGGCGTCCGCGGCCGTGCCGAGACCGGCCTTGTCGCGATATTCGCCGAGCCGGAACCAGCCGGCGGCCCAGCCGGGCGTCAGTTCGAGCGCCTGTTCGATCAGTTCCGCCGCAGCCGCGAAATCTCCGCCCTCCCCCAGCATGCGGGCGTAGTCGGCGCGGCGATCGGCGGTGGCATCGCCCGAGGAGAATTGGCTGGAAAACGGGCTGGGCGACATGGATGATCCTCTAAGGTGGAGGTTCTTTGCCGAAGCCACAAAAAAACTCAAGTTCTATCTGAGGGGAAACGCTTGCGGTGGCAACGGCTGCCGATTATCTCTCATTTGCAATTTGGAGAAGGACAAGGATGGCGGACGGGGTCAACAAGTTCCTGGGCGATACGCTAGGTCGCACGATCGTCAAGCTGATCGTGGTGTGCCTGGTGGTGGGTTTTCTGCTGGCATTCTTCGGCTTCACGCCGGACAATATCGTCGACACGATCCGCTACTGGTTCCTGGACCTTTGGTATAACGGCTTCCGGGCGCTCGGACGGGTCGGCAATTATCTCGTGCTTGGCGCGATCATCGTCATTCCGATCTTCGTCATCCTGCGCCTGATGAGCTACCGCCGCTGACATGATTTCACTGATCAAACCTTCCCGGCGGGACCTTCTCGTCTTTTCCGGCATGGCACTGGCGCTCGCCGGCTGTTCCACCACATCGGTCCTGACGCCGACGGCCGGCGCCGAAGACGAGACGCAAGCCGCGCTTCCGATGGTCAACAAGCTGCGGCAGGGCCGTGGCTTATCCACGCTGACGCTCGACATGCCCGCGCGCAAGGCCGCGGCCCGCCAGGCGGTGCGCATGGCCAAAGCCAACGAAATGAAACACCTGATCGGTTTCGGCGACGATTTTGGCGCCCGGATGAAGAGCAATGAGGTGGCGCTGCCGGCAGCCGAAAATATCGCCAGCGGTCAGGATACGGTCGTGGCCGCCGTGCAGGCCTGGATCGACTCGCCGAAACATCTCGAAAACATGCTCGGCTCCTACCGAGGGCTCGGGGTTGCCATGGCACGCACCTCCGTTGGCGCCCGGCCCTATTGGGCCATGGTCCTTTCCGGCTGACCGATGGAGAGCGGGGGGCGTAAGCACGAGACTGGGGCGACCAAACCCTTCGATGTGACCCACCGGCTGGTGCTCGGCATTGCCATTCCGATGACGCTCGGGTTCCTGACGACGCCGCTGCTCGGCCTCACCGATACCGCGGTTGTCGGGCAGCTCGGCCAGGCGGAAGCGCTGGCGGGCCTGGCGATCGGCGCCATCCTCTTCGATCTCATCTATGGCAGCCTCAGCTTTTTCCGCACCTCGACCACCGGACTGGTGGCGCAGGCCTTCGGCCGAGGAGACATCCGAGAACAGCAGGCGGTATTCTGGCGGGCGTTTTTGAGCGCGCTCGGCCTTGGCGTGATCATGCTGGCGCTCTCGCCGCTGATCCTTCGATATGCGCCGGACCTGATGACCAGCGATCCGACCGTCGCCGAGGTGACACGGCGTTATTTCGCGATCCGGGTACTGACCAGCCCCGCGACCTTCGCCAATTTCGCCATTCTCGGCTTCGTCCTCGGGCGGGGCCAGGGCGTGCTCGGGCTCACGCTGCAGATCATCCTCAACGGCACCAATATCGTGCTTGCCATCCTGTTCGGTCTGGTATTGGGATGGGGTGTGGCGGGCGTCGCCTGGGCGACCGCGGCGGCGGAAGTGACCGCCGTGGTGATCGGCCTCGTCATCGTCAGCCGGCAATTTTCCGCCGCCTACCGGCCGACGCGCGCGGACATTTTCGATGCCGCCAAGCTGCGCCAGCTTTTCCAGCTCAATGCCGACATCCTGATCCGCTCGCTGATATTGAACGGCGCGTTTGCGGTGCTGACCCGCGTCGGGTCGAGCTTCGGGGCGGTGACGCTGGCGGCCAACGCGGTGCTGATGAACATCTTCATGCTCTCGGCCTTCTTCCTCGACGGGCTCGCGGGCGCCGCCGAACAGCTCGCCGGCCGCGCGGTGGGCGCGAAGTACCGACCGTCCTTCGATCGGGCGCTGAAGCTGACCGGCCTCTGGTCCTTCGTGATGGCAGGCGTCGTCGGGCTGTTCTTCGTGGTCTTCGGTCAGCCGATCATCGAGCTTCTGACCACCTCGCAAGACGTGCGGCAGGAGGCTTATGTCTATCTCGGCTGGGCGGCGGTGACGGGCTTGTCCGGCGCGCTCGCCTTCCAGATGGACGGCGTGTTCATCGGCGCCACCTGGTCGCGCGAGATGCGCAACATGATGCTCGCGTCATTTGCAGGCTATTGCGTCAGCCTCGCCGTGCTCGTGCCGATGATCGGCAACCATGGGCTCTGGCTGTCGCTCAACCTGTTCCTGCTGATGCGCGGCTTTTTCCTGGCGGCCATGGTGCCGCGCAAGGCGCGTCAGAGTTTCGTTTCCGCCCATTGATCGAGGCGGCTATCGCGCAGATCGCGGATCGAGGACACCTTTTCCCGGTCGAGAAGGGCCGAAAGCCCCTTGACGATCGTCGCCGGCAGGCCGGGGCCTTCGTAGACCATGCAGGAATAGAACTGCACGAGGTCGGCACCGGCGCGGATCTTTTCGAGCGCATCCGCCGCACTCGAAACGCCGCCAACGCCGATGACGGCGAGATCCGGCCCGACGCGCTTGCGCATTTTGGCCAGAACGGCCGTCGAGCGCCTGAAGAGCGGCGCGCCGGAAAGACCACCTGCTTCCTTCGCCTGGGCCTGGTCCTTCAATCCGTCTCGGGCAAGCGTCGTGTTGGAGACGATCAGCCCGTCGAGCGGATGCGCAGTCGCCTCGGCCGCGATGTCGTCCAAGCCCTCCTCGGTCAGATCGGGTGCGATCTTCAGGAAGACCGGAACGGTGCGGCCATGGCGCAGCGCCTCTTCGGCGCGGGCGGTCAACACGGCCTCAAGCAACGCCTTCAGGCTGTCTCGCGCCTGAAGATCCCGCAGGCCCGGTGTATTGGGCGAGGAGATGTTGACGGTGAAATAGGTGGCGAGCGCATAGAATTTGCGAATGCCGGCGACGTAGTCGGCGATCCGGTCGGCGGCATCCTTGTTGGCGCCGATATTGACGCCGACGATGCCCGGCGCGTTGCGCCGCGCGGTCAGCCGCGTGAACGCCGCCTCATGGCCCTCATTGTTGAAGCCGAGTCGGTTGATGACGCCGCGATCTTCCACCAGGCGGAAGATGCGCGGCTTGTCGTTACCGGCCTGAGCCTTCGGCGTCACGGTGCCGATCTCGGTAAAACCGAAACCGAGCTTCAGCATCGCGTCCGGCACCTCGGCGTTCTTGTCATAACCGGCCGCAAGCCCGACCGGATTTGCAAAACGGATACCGGCGACGGTCTGGGCAAGCCGCGGATCGGCAGCCAAGCGGCAGGCGGGCACGAGACCGGTCTTCAGCGCGGCGATCGACAGGCCGTGAGCGGTTTCCGGATCGAAAACAAAGAGGCTGCGCGCGGCAAGTCCGGCGAAGGGGCCGATCATGGCATCCTCTCCGGAAAGGCATGCAGGCCGTCGACGCCGATCAACAGCGGCATCTCCCAGAGGACCGAGGACACCGGAAGCGTGCCGTAAAGATGCGGGAAAAGATCGCTGCCGCGCGAGGCTTCGTATTGCAGCTCCTCGCCGAGCAGGGTCGCATCGACCGCAACCAGCATCAGGCCCGAGACGCCGGCGAAATGTAGCCTGGCGGTCTCCTTTGCCTGTGTCCCGGTCGAAAAATGGATAAAGCCGTCCTTCAGGTCGATTTCGGCGCCTTCGAAGACGCCTTTCTGCTTTGCCTGACGCCAAAGCGTTTCCGGCACGATCTTGTACACTATATCCGTCATCATCAACTCTCGGAGACCTGCTATTCTCCGACCGTTTGCCGCAAAGCCCGGCGCTTGTCCACCGTTACAGCAGGAGGACCACAACATGAAAACGCTCGCATTGACGACTTGCGCACTGCTCTTGCCGCTCGCCGCCTCGGCGCAGCAGCCGCAGACCAACCGTTTCCAGCTTCAGCGCACCGAGACCGGCATCGTCCGGCTGGACACCGATACCGGCGCGATGACGCTCTGCCGCGACGAAAACGGCACGCTCGCCTGCCGCATGCAGCCTGACGAACGGGCTGCCTACGAACAGGAGCTCGATCGGCTGGCAAAACGGGTCACCGCGCTTGAGGAGCGGCTCAGCAACATCCCGCCGGATGCCTTGCCGAAAGCGTTGCCGAGCGACGCGGAAGTCGACCGGTCGCTATCGATCATGGAGAAGTTCATGCGGCGCTTCATGGCGATCGTCGGTGAGTTCGCGACCGAAAAAGAGCCCGATAAACCGCAACCCAACCGTACGTGATTTCCCGCACTTGTTTCGGGTCTGCGAGAGGTTTACAACTTACTAAGATTCATTGGCACGACTATGCTCTTGGGAGGGGGCGTGGAAATGCAGACACTCACGATCATCATCGCAGACGACCACCCGCTGTTTCGCGGCGCGCTCAGCCATTCGGTGCGGGGCATTGCCGAAGAACTCGTGATCATCGAGGCGGGCGATTTCGAGGCGGCGCGACGGGCGGCCGAAAACAATCCCGATGCCGACCTGATGCTGCTCGACCTCGCGATGCCGGGTGTCAGCGGCTTTTCCGGCCTGATGTCGCTCCGCGCCGAATTTTCCGGCCTGCCGATCGTCATCGTCTCGGCCAGCGACGATTGCGCCACCATCCGCAGGGCGCTGGAACTCGGCGCTTCCGGCTTCATCTCGAAATCCTCCGGGCTCGACGATATCCGCGCCGGCATCCAGGCGGTACTGAAAGGCGACATCTGGGTGCCGAAAGGCTACCTCACCGCACCGGACGAAGATCCGGGCCTCACCGAGATCATCGAGCGGCTGAAGACGCTGACGCCGCAGCAGAGCCGCGTGCTTTCCATGCTCGGTGAAGGGCTGCTCAACAAGCAGATCGCCTATGAACTCGGCGTTTCCGAGGCGACCATCAAGGCACATGTGTCGGCAATCCTCCTGAAGCTCAATGTCGACAGCCGCACCCAGGCGGTGATCAAGCTCGGCAAGATCAACATGGCGCTGGTGGCCTGACGAGGGCCGCCGCGGGAACAGGATTTTATTCCTCTCATCCCTTTACGCGAAGCTGCGGTTCCGTTAAAATTCGGGGTGTGCGCGCGAGCCGGCAGCCCGCTGGAACGGAGCGTTCGAGAGTCTGGTCGACAAATGTCTGATCGGTCAAGGGCGAGAGGTTCGCAGAGCGCTGGCTTGTCCGGCTTGTCTCGCGCACCGGTCACGGGTACGGACGACGATGCTGTCACATGATACGATCTGGAGCGCGATCGATACGCTCGCCCAACGCCACCAGCTGACGCCCTCCGGGCTGGCGCGGCGCGCCGGCCTCGATCCTACCTCGTTCAACAAGTCGAAACGACTAGGGCCGGACGGGCGGCTGCGCTGGCCTTCGACGGAATCGATCGCCAAGGTGCTCGAAGCGACGGGTGCCACGATTGACCAGTTCATGAGCTACCTGCCCGCTGGTCCCGGACGCGCCTTGATCCCGGACGGCAATTTCCCGCCGCAGGGCGGCTCCATCCCGCTGCTCGGGTTTGCCCAGGCAGGCGCCGGCGGCTTTTTTGACGATGGCGGATTTCCGGCAGGCCAGGGTTGGGACGTGGTGGAATTTCCGGTCGACCCGTCCCGCAAGGCCGGCGTCTATGCGCTGGAAATCCAGGGCGAATCGATGATGCCGCTTTATCGCGACGGCGACGTGCTGATCGTCGAGCCGGGCGCGCAGGTTCGCCGCGGCGACCGCGTGGTGCTCAAGACCAAGGAAGGCGAGGTGATGGCAAAAGTGCTCGCCCGCCAGAGTGCCCGGACTGTGGACCTGCTCTCGCTCAACCCGGAACATCCGAACCGCAGCTTCGATCTTTCCGACGTGGAATGGATCGCCCGCATCATCTGGGCGAGCCAGTGAGCTTGAGTAGCGGGTAGGAAACTGCTCCTACTCGCAGCCGATCAATAAAGCCCGTTCGGGAAATAACGCAGGTAGATATCCTGCAGGCGGCCGTTGCGCGACAGAACGCTGAGCGCCTGGTCGATGGCGGCTGTCAGGAGCGGATCGTTCTTGCGCAGCATGATCGACAGGCCTTCGCCGAGGAATTTCTCCGAGAGATAGGGACCGTCGAAGAGGGCGCAGCATTTCGCCGAACCTTCGCCGGCGACCCAGAAGGGCAGTCTCAGGCCGTCGGAAAAGACGGCATCCACCTTGCCGATCTTCAAAGACTCCAGCATCGCCTCGTAAGTGTCGAACGGCGTGGCGGTGACCTTCGGGAAAAACGCCTTCAGCATCAACTCGTGGGCGGTGCCCCGGACGACGCCGACCGGCTTGCCGGAAAGCGCTGCGGCCGTATCGCCGTCGATCCTGGCCTTCAGGTTGCGGGCGAAACGGGCTGGCACGCCGAGATAAGGCCGCGAGAAGGCAAACCGCTGGCGCCGCTCCGTCGTCACGGCAATGCCTGCGATGACGGCTTCGCCGGCCCCGCCTTCCAGGGTCTTTTCCAGTTCTTCGAAGGGCAGTGCCTGGATCTGGCATTTCGCCTCGATCTTCAGTTCGGCGCAAATCTCGCGGGCGAGGTCGATATTGAAGCCGGCAAGCCGGCCGGTCTGGTCGGCGAAATTGAACGGCGGGAAATCGACGCTCGTCAGGATCCGCACCCGGATAATCGTGGAAAGATCAGGGCGGGCGAGCCGCTCCTTGGCATCGAACATCAAAGGCAGCGGATTGCTGCCTTCGGCAGCACGGGCCGGGATTGCGGCGGAGACGATCCCGCCGGCTACAAGGCAAAGCTGCAGAAGATTGAAAATCCCCTTGATTTTCGGGGATGCAATCATGGGATGCATCTCTATGATCCAGATCGGGACAGGTTGGGGCGTTCGCTTGCGGGCGGTGTAGCAGAAACATGCGGTTAGGGGAATATCCGCCAGCAGCGCTGCCGGTGCAAGACGATGCGCGGCATAATCCGGCGCTGACTGGAGAACCGGCGCGGCGCGTGCGCGAGACGATTGATGGGCTTTTCGATCGCATTCCCGAGTTCTCGGCCCGCATCGTACTCTCAGGCTCTCAGGGTTTTTATGCCGGGCTTGGACTTGCCGCCCTCGCCTTGTAACTTCCCTTTATCCGCATTTGGGGTTTTACTTCCCGGTGCGGTGGCGGATGGGAGACCGAACCTCCCTTGGGACACCAAGCCCGTGGCAGAGCCTGGGTCTTCATCCGCCGTTCCATCGAACCCCAACAGTCGCCAGGGCCGCTTGTGCAGGCAAAGCCCGCTTAGGCAAGGATGGATAAGATGGATATCGTCGTTGGCATTGACGTTTCGAAGGACCGGCTGGACATTGCGATTGCGCCGTCCGGTAAGGCCTTCTTCGTGGGGAACAGCCATGCCGGTATCGATGACCTGGTCCAGCGGCTGAAGTCGGAGCGTTCTGCGGAGGCAAGCTGCGTGGTGGCCCTGGAGGCAACTGGCGGCTTCGAGATGCTGGCGGCGGCGCGGCTGTCGTCTGCCGGGTTTGCGGTCATCGTGATCAGCCCGGCCCAGGTGCGTGCGTATGCCAACGCGATCGGCCGCCGTGCCAAGACCGATCCGATTGATGCTGAAGTCATTGCGGCCTTCGTGGCTGCGACGCGGCCGGAAATCCGCCCCCTGCGGGATGCCGAAACCCAGGCGCTTTCGGCGCTTGTCGGTCGCCGGCGGCAGATCGTGCAGATGATCGTGGCCGAGGATACTCCAGTTACCGCCGCCAGAAGTTGCGGCGGCCTCCGCCCCGTACCACGGATATAATCAACAGGAGAATGATGGCACCGATTGTGGCGTTGGCGGTCGCTGGAACGATCCCGGATCCCAACGCGATATGCAGTTGAGGAAGTAACCAGCTGCCGATCAGAGCGCCCACAATACCAATAGCCATATCCGCGATAAGGCCGAAACCCGCTCCGCGAACGATCTGGCCTGCCAGCCATCCGGCGACTACCCCTACAAGCAATATGACGAGAAGGCTTTCCGTATTAAGATGCATAATATTCCTCCCAATGCCCAATGCCCAATGCCCCAACGAAGATCGATGACTATTTGGGCCTGCTTGATTACCCCCATCAACTCCCCAGTTGTTCCAACGTTCCGGATACCGGCAGAGGGTTGCGGCTGGTTTTTCCTAGCATACCTATAGGCAACCGCAGCATGAGATGAGGATCAGATGTTCGTACTAAACAAACCTCGGAGTTCCGGTCCCTATCCAGATCGTGATATCGGCTGCCAAGAGGCGCTGGAGCAGCCCTTTCTTGAGCTGGCAAAGGGGTTGACCCCTGACAACGTGGCGGAGACGGCCGGTGGCAATCTTCCTCCGGTGCTGAAAGGCCTCGCACTGCGTGCGGAAAACGTTGGCTGGACCGTTGAGGAAGCGGAAGTTGCGATCAGCGAACTGGCCCAGAACCTGCTGGATGAGATGTCACTCATGTAGATCGGCCGCAATTGGTTCAATATTTGGCGTTGGACTTGTCCGCCGCCACGTGAGCTAGTCGATCGTTGATGTCTTGTCCCCTTCGGCACCAACGTATTCGTCACCTACCGGTTGAGCTTTGCGGCGATGATTGGGACGTGACGACTTCTTTCCATGGAATGACACCACTGTTCTTCTGGTCACCGGCCGTGTGAGGCTGACATGCGCTGCAATTTCCAAACAGAAATCGCAGTTTCGGCGACGCGAAACGTGCGATCTCAACACTTTCGACGGGTCGCGTGCGGCCATTCGGCAGGCGGTGATCAGGACCCATGAACATAATTGCCGCTCGCGCCGCCCCTGCATCCGAAACCCTTGATATGGGCCCCTAGGAGAGTTCTCGATGATAAAATTCGAAGCCGTACAACCACGTTTGGACGGACCGCGGGCCGCAGTTTACGAGTTTGCGAAAAAATATCGATTGGGTGAAGTGGAAGCTGAGCGGCTTTTTCTCAAGCTCGGTGCTTCGGCAACGCAGGTCGCTATGCTCGCAGAAGCCAAGTTTCCTGCTCCGGAATTCGGAGGGCCGACCGACAAGGCCAAAGCACCATGAAACCGACTGCGTTCGATGGACAGGTTGTGAATATTGCCGAGAGTTCACACCCGGCGGAGCTTCTTGGTAGCCGCCTGACGGTCAAATCGGCGGGAGACCCCGCCACTGGCTTGAGACAGCGCATCGCGGCCACGGTAAATGCTGCTCGAGCGCAAAGAGAATCCGAGCTGCAGCAGGCCTCGGATCGCGCGAACGCGGAGCGACGGGAAATACAGCAAAAGGCAAAGAACGCATTACTGATGCTGCTGAGCGACGACATCATAAATTCCATCATCGGTAAACATGCCGGTCTGGGCGAACTTTATGTCGGAACGATCCAAGTGACCAAACGTGGAGTTGAACTCATCAGGAGCGGCGGAGCGGGAGCATCGCATATGATCGGTGACAGGCTCGACCGTTGGCACTTCTGTGGTTGCCGCCCGTTTGGCAAGAAGTTTCTGACCTTCTTTGACGTGTGATCGAGTGCGGTCTTCTGTCAGGCCTTTCGTTGCGGCGCTTGCAAAGGCCGCTGGCCGGTATGGTGATCTGCGGAGCGGGTCCAAATCTTAATCCCGAGCTTGCAGGCTCAAAGTGCCAAACTGGTTTTCCCGTTCCCGATCGGTTCGATCATGCGCCCATTCAGGTCGTCGACTTCTCACACCTCTTTGCCAGTCCTGGTTATCCGCGGCAGTTTCCTTTCACGCCGCCATTGCCAGAGCTGGGTCTCGATATTCTTCCTGCTTCATCAGCATGGCCCATATTGTCCGAGCCATCTTGTTCGCCAGTGCGATTGCCACCAGCATGCGCGGCTTCTTCGCGAGCATCCGCGAAAGCCACGATCCTTGTACTGGCGGTTTGCGACCCGCCCAACTCAGACGCGCCATTGCCCCGATGATCAGGAGCCTGCGGATGTCGGCCTGACCAGCCTTCGAAACCCGGCCAAGCCTTTCTTTTCCACCAGAAGAGAACTGTCGTGGTACTAGGCCGAGCCAAGCGGCAAAGTCCCGACCGCATCGGAAGCTCTGCATCGCCGGCGCGAAAGCTTCGACGGCCAACGCGGTCAACGGCCCCACACCCGGCATGGTCTGAAGCCGGCGCGCGGCTCCGCTTCGCCGAGACAGCTCCGCGAGCTTCCTGGCCTTCTCTTCGATCCGGGCCGTCTTCTCGCCGATCTGAGCCAGAAGGTCGCGGCATTCCTCCTGCACAATCTCGGGCAGGCCGATCTCAGCATTCTCGAGGATCGCCTCAATGCGCTTGATGTGACCAATCCCCTGCGGAATCACCTGCCCATATTCGTAGAGAACGGCGCGCAGAGCGTTCACCAACTCCGTTCGCTGATGAACAATACGCTCACGCGCTCGGAACAGAACCGCCCGCGCTTGCTGATCAGCGGTCTTCGGCTCGACAAAGCGCATTTCAGGCTGACGCGCCGCAATGACGATTGCCTCGGCATCGGTCGCGTCGTTCTTCTGCCGTTTCACGAACGGGCGCACGTACTGCGGCGCGATCAGCTTGACTGCATGGCCCAGCTTCACCAACTCACGCGCCCAGTAATGGGCGCTCCCGCAGGCTTCCATAACAACAAGTGCCGGTGACTGCTCTGACATGAACCGGAGGAACTGCCCGCGAGACAGCTTCTTGCGGTACTTCACATCGCCTGTCATTGACGCCCCGTGAAGCTGGAAAACATTCTTTGCCAGACCCACTCCGATCATCGTATCGTTCATCATCCGCCGACCTCTCTGTTCTGTGGCTTACACCACATCACCTTGGCATATTGCGATGCCGTTGGGGGAGGACGGCAACCACCCCATCTTATTCCATGCTGGAAACGCCGGTGGATGGCATTCCGGCCGGGGTGCTTTCGCTTTTCATCATCGACACCATCAACATCCTCGGCAGTTATCTGATCTTCGTTGGGCTCGGGAGAGGCCCGATGGTCGAGCACGAACGGCGGCTGGTCGGCCGGCGCTGGATCGGCGTGCCGCTCTATTGGATGATGACCTCGGCCGCCGCCTGGCGGGCAGTGATCGACCTGCGGTCAAAGCCCTTCTTCTGGAACAAGACACCACTCCAGCCGACCGGCAAAAGGACCTGATCCACGATGACGCGTCGCATGCCGGAACATTTCCGCTCCCCGGACGTCAGGTAGAAGGCTCTGACAATGGAGGAGACCCATGCATACCTATTACCGTTATCACGGCGGCGCCCCAGCGCCCGGCGCTCTCATCATCAAGTTCTATCACTCCGGCGACCAGATCCGCGGCTTCATTCGCAAGATCGCCGAGCCCTCCGAAGACGACGCGATTTTTCCGGGCGAGGAAATGGAGCCCGAAGCCGCCTTCCGAATGGCTGAAAACAAGAACCGCGGACCCGACAAGCCGCCGATCTTCGTCGAGCTTTCCGAAGGCGTGCAGTGGGACCCGGCCTGGGGCAGATTGATGTGAAGTCAGCAGGGATGACAGACCGAAAATTTACGCGCAGGAAACGGCCGCGCTATTCACATTAAGTTCCGACCGCCGCGCGGGCATCTCGTGAACGCACCCGCGTCAGTTATTGCGGCACTCGAAGCTTGCCGCGTTGTCGGCATTCCCCTCTCCCTTGTATTGCGCGTGCAACGGGTAGGGGCATAGCGGTCGCGTCCGGTTCGGAAAAGCCTTGCCCGACGCTTCGACGCTTCGTGGAGCTTCATCTTTTTCCACCCAGTCGATCAGCTTGGTCAACATGTCGAACTGGTCGAGACCGGCTGGTCCGCCACTGCAATGGCTCATGCCCGGAACGAGATAGAGCTTGGCCCAGTCCTCCACCCGCTTACCTGTCTTGGTCGCGGCGCTCATCCGGTTGAAGAAACCGACCGTATCGTTGGAGGAAAACCACGGATCGCTAACCCCATGGAAGAAAATGATCTTGCTTCCTCTGGTTGCGAAGGAACTGAGATCCGTCCATTGGTCGGCGTTGATCAACCGTTGCTGCGGATCGCCGATATCGGCTTTCTCGACGGCATCGTCCACATCGAAACTCATGGCGTTGTTCTTGAACTGCCGATTGCGCTTGTCATCGAACCGCATGAGCCCAGGAATGGGATCTGTCGTGCTCATGACGCCCGTATCGTAGGGAAACGCCACATAGGCCGGCCGGCCCGATGCATCAAGCGTCGGCGAAAACGTCTCGGCCACGATGTCCGCCTGCTGCTTCGTGAGACAACCGTCGGCCTTACCGGCAGGGCAGACAAGGCTCGCCGGATCGAACTTGCATGCGCCCGGATTTGCGATCATTCCGTCCTCGAGGCCGTCAAGGCCGTCGCAGGACTTCAGTATTCCCTTGAGGACCAGATCGCGGTCACCATCCGAAAAGGCTTTCGAGCGGTCCGGCGCGCTATCGGCACTGGCCGGAGAAATCTTATTCATCGCCACGTTCTTGGCGGCGAGCGACATGTTCGAACGGCTTGTGCGCATGGCAGGAGCCCCGGCGATGATGCCGTCGAACAACGTGGGAAAGCGTTGCGCCGAGGCCATCGCCTCGCGACCGCCGGTCGAGCATCCCGCAAAATAGGAGCGATCGGCGCTCTTGCCGTAATAGGCGGCGACCAAGGCCTTGCCAAGGGCCGTGACCTTCTCGACCGACCAGCCGGCGAAATTCAGCGTGGCAATCTGGTCCGCCCTGAAGGAGGTGTCCCATGCCTCGCCCTTGTGGCCGCTGTCATGAGAAATGACGGCGAAACCGCGGGAAAGAGCATTTTTCCCTCCGGAGGCCACGTCCCCCACCGCCGGCCGCACGACGCCATTCAGGCCCCCGCCGCCCTGCACCAGAAACCTTCCGCTCCAATTGTCCGGCAGGGCGATCGAAAACCCGATGGCATAAGGCTTGCCGTCCGCGCCGGTGCGGTGCTCGAACGACCCGCTGACGAGACAATGTGCGGGTCCCTTGTCCTTGACGTGATCGGCACTCGCAACCTTCATGTCGAAAGTGGCCAGTTGAAGGTTCTTCGCCGCCGAGCATTGCGCTTCGGGCGAAGAATCCGCGGCGACGGCCGGCGTCAGGCCGGGCATGAGGGCAACAAAAGCTGTGGCTATAAGCAGCTTGACCATATCCGATCGTCCTCCTCCATGACGCAGCCTCCTCAAGCCGCGCAACGATCGCACCAGATTTCAGGCTCCCTGTCAATCAAGGCTGCACGATGTGCCTGACCGAATTGATTACCGTCCGTCGATCGATTCCAATTGGGTCGGCGGGATAGACTTGATCGGCCACCTGATCGCGGTTCTCACATCCTTCATTGCTGCAACCCGACGCGTCGTCTCGACGAAATCGAGCACGATCTTCGATTTTTCCTCCGCATGCCAGGCGACGAGCAATTCGACTTCGGCGGGGATGTCGTCGAGCCGCCTGTAGACGAGGTATGGGCTTGGATTGTGGGCGAGCCAGGACGGCGCAATCGCGATCCCGACGCCCGCCGCCACCAGCGTGCCGATCGCCAAAGTATGCGAGACCTCCTGCACGATGACCGGATAGACGCCGGCGCGGCGCAGCGCGCCCATGATCGCATGATAGTAGCTCGCTCCGACAGTCGGGGCATAGGTGATGACGGGTTCGCCGGCGAAATCCTTGACCGTCAGGTTTTCCTTCTGCGCCAGCCGGTGGTCCTTCGGCAGCACCGCCACGAAACCTTCCTGCAGGATATGCTCGGTCTTCAGAAAGCCTGCCGGATTGGTCGGGCGGATGAAGGCCACCTGAACCTTGTTGTTCTGGAGCAGTTCGAGCTGCTGTGCCGTGCCGAGCACCTGCACGTCGACGGTCATCGCCGGATAGCGCTTTCGAAAGTCCGAAATTACCGGCGGCAGGACATGCGATAACGCCACATGCACGCCGCTGACGGAAATCGTTCCGCTATCGTCACCGGAAATGGAACGGGTATGCGTGACCGCCCTGTCGATCCCGCCTAGGATTTCCTGGGCGTGGCGCAGGAAGATTTCGCCTGCCGGCGTCAGCTTTACGCGCCGCGTCGTGCGGCGGAAGAGCTTGGTGCCGAGGCGATCTTCGAGCTGCCGGATCTGTTGGCTGAGCGGCGCCTGCGCCATGCCGAGCTTGTCGGCGGCGCGGCTGAAATGCAGCTCTTCGGCGACGCAGGCGAAATAGTGGAGGTGACGAAATTCGATGCCGTATTTCATATCCAAAACATATCAATGCTCGCTCGATTTTGTAATAGATAATAATCTATTCCCGTGATTAGTTTTCAAAAAAAAGACGATAAAGTTGGAACAGCTGGAGCTTCGGCTCCCGGAACGGAGCGTGATGACGCGTTTCTGGGTATTGAAAATTCTGCGCACCGTGCTGACGCTTTGGTTCGTGGTGACTTTCGCATTCGTGGTCCTGAGAACCTCCGGGGATCCGGTCGTGGCACTTGTCGGCGCCGATGCCACGCCTGAGGAGGTGGAGCAGTTCCGTCAGCTCTGGCGTCTCGACGATCCGCTCTGGATCCAGTATTTCCGCTACGTCATCCAGATGGCGACCGGCCAGTTCGGCATTTCCTATCGCGACGGCCGCGAAGTCATCGACATCATCATCGAGCGCGTTCCCTGGACGCTGATCCTCGGCCTTTTCTCCTATATCGGCGCCATCCTGATCGGCGTGCCGGCCGGCATCGTCGCCGCCATCAAGCGCGGCTCGACCTTCGACAATCTGATCATGGCGACCGCCGTGTTCGGTTTCGCCCTGCCGAACTTCTTCCTCGGCATCCTGATGATCCTGCTCTTTTCGCTGAGCCTGCAATGGCTACCGAGTTCCGGCACCGGCACCGTCTGGCATCTGATCATGCCCGCCATCACGCTTGCGACCTTCACGGCCGGCACGCTCGCGCGGTTCACGCGCTCGGCCATGCTGGAAGTGCTGGACAAGCTCTATATCCGCGCCGCAGCCGCGAAAGGCGTCGGTTACTGGAAACGGATCATCTTCCACGCGCTGCCGAATGCCAGCATCCCGCTCGTCACCATTATCGGTCTCAATATCGGCGAACTGATCGGCGGTGCCATCGTCGTCGAAACGGTGTTTGCCTGGCCGGGCGTCGGGCGCCTGCTGGTGACCGCCGTCTCCTCGCGCGACCTTGCCGTCGTTCAAGGGTTGGTGCTGATCATGGCGGTGACGATGGTTCTCGCAAACCTCGTCGTCGACCTGCTCTACGGCCTCCTCGACCCGCGCATCCGCGTGCAGAATTGAAGGCCGGCAAATGAAGCGCGTGTCCCCCATTCTCGTTCTCGCCATCGTCATCCTGGCGGCTGCCGTGTTCGTCGCGATCGTCGGCAATGTCTTCACGTCGCACGGCATGTCGCAGCAGAACCTGCTCGCCCGCCTGAAGCCTCCGGCCTTCATGACCGGCAGCAATCCGAGCTTCCCGCTCGGCACCGACCGCATCGGCCGCGACATGGTGGCAAGGGTGATCGCCGGCCTGCAGATGTCGCTTTCGGTGGCGATCGCCGGCACGATCATCGGCGCCGTCTTCGGCTCCGCGATCGGCTTCATCGCTGCGCATTTCCGCGGCTGGGTCGAGGAAGGACTGATGATGCTGGTCGACTTCCAGGCATCGCTGCCCTTCATCCTCATCACGCTGACGCTGCTTGCCTTCTTCGGCAACAGCATGACGCTGTTCATCATCCTGATGGGCCTGTTCGGATGGGAAAAATATGCCCGCCTCTCCCGCGGCGTGGTTCTGTCGGCGATCAACCAGCCCTACGCCAAGGCCATCGTCGCGCTCGGGGCCGGCAACGGCCGGCTCTACCTCAAACATGTGCTGCCGAACGTGGCGAGCGCCCTGATCGTCCAGGTGACGCTGACGTTTCCGCAGATCATCCTGCTGGAAACCTCGCTCAGCTTCCTGGGTCTCGGCATCCAGGCGCCCCAGACCAGCCTCGGCCAGATCCTCGGCGACGGCCGGGATTATCTTTCGACCGCCTGGTGGATTTCGGTCTGGCCCGGCTTGGTCATTTTTCTCGTCACTCTTTCGATGAGCATCGTCGGCGACTGGCTGCGTGACCGCCTCGATCCGATGCTGCGTGCCCGAACAACCTGAAAATGCCGCTCGAACATAAATGAACAAGGGAAGGTGGAACGATGTTTACAAGACGTGAAGTGGGAAGTCTCATTCTCGGAGCGGGGGCCCTGTCGATGGTGGGCAACCTTCCGAAAGCAAATGCGGCGGACAGGCCGTCGCTCAATATCGCGGTCGACAATCTCTGGGCCAATATGGCGACGATCAACGGTATCTCGACGACGTCGCGCCGTATCTTCCCGAATTTCTACGACAACCTCGTCGACCGCGACTACATCAAGGACGAAAACGGCCTGATCTTCGCGCCGAAGCTCGCCACCAAATGGGAGCAGAACGGCAACGTCTGGAAGTTCACCCTGCGCGAAGGCGTCAAGTTCCACGACGGCACGGAGATGACGGCGGAAGACGCGGTCTTCACGCTGTCGCCGGAACGCCTCTGGGGCGCAAAGCCGTTCGAACCGCGCGGCAAGACTTTTACCGCCGGCTTCAAACGTGTCGAAGCGACCGGCAAATATACGTTCGAGATCGAGACCGAGCGGCCGGACCCGAACATCCCGAGCAAGCTCACCGGTTATATCGGCTTCGTCGTGCCGAAGAAATACTACATGGAAGTCGGCGTCGACGCCTTCGGCCAGAAACCGATCGGCACCGGTCCGTACAAGGTGACGACCTTCCGTTCCGGCGAAATCATGGTTCTCGAAGCTTTCGACGACTATTGGGACGGCCCGCCACCGGTCAAGCAGATCTCCTGGAAGATCGTTCCGGAATTCGCCGCCCGCATGGCAGGCCTGGTCTCCAAGGAATTCGACTTCATCGTCAACATTCCGACCGATCAGGAAGCGGCGCTCGAAAAATACCAGGGCGTGACGCTGAAGCGCGTTCTGGCCGACAACTACCCGGCTCTCGCCTTCAACACCCGTCCGGACCCGGTTGACAATCCGCTGGTCGATCCGAACCTGCGCTACGCCATGGTCCAGGCGATCGACATGAACGCGATCGTCCAGGCGCTCTTTAACGGCACCACGGAACATCCGGCAGTGCCCTTCAACTTCACGGAATACGGCAAATTCTATGATCCGAAGGCGCCGGTGAAGCTTCCCTACGATGTCGCAGCCGCCAAGGCGCTCGTCGCCAAGACCAAATACAAGGGTGAGAAGCTCCTCTGGCACATCACCCGCCAGTATTATCCGAACTACGAGGCGGCAGCCGAAATCATGGTCGAGCAATGGCGCGAGGTCGGCATCAATGTCGAGGCGCAGATCCTCGACAATTTCGAACTCGTCTACCGCCGCCCCTACCACCTGATGAACATGTCGATGAGCTCGGATTTCATCCCCGGCGATCCCTATCAGCCGCTGTGGCTCGATTGGGGCCCGACCGCATCGCGCTCCACCGCCACCTGGAAGACCTGGGATCCGACGCCGGAATATCTGGCCGCCGGCAAGAAGTTCGACGAGGCGATCGAGTTCGAGGACCGCAGACGAGCCTATCTGGAACTTTCGGACGCCTGGCAGAAGGTGACGCCCGGCTACTACATGTGGAAGAGCGTCTACAACTGCGCCCACCGCGCCGGCATCCAGTTCAAGTTCAAGCCGAACGGCGAGATGCGCATCTACGGCGATTACTTCAAGTTCGTATGATGAGCATCAAACGCAAGCATGCGCTGAAGGACATGACGTTCGCGGAGTTCCGCGAACGTCTTTCCGAAAAACCCGTCATCCTGCTGCCCTTCGGAAGCCAGGAGGAACAGGGACCCCATGCCCCGATGGGCGATTTCATGCTGACCGAAGCGGTGGCGGGACAAGTAGCGAAAGCCTCCGACGCAATCGTCGCGCCGATCATCCCGTTTGGTTATGCCGATTTCTTCAAGACCATTCCCGGCGGCATCCAGTTCCGGGCCTCGACCTTCTCGGCCGTGGTCGAGGACACCGTGACCGCCTTCCTCGATCACGGCATCGAGCATATCCTGATCCTGAACGGCCATACCAGCAATGCGCCGCTCTTCGACCAGACGCTTCGCCGCATCCGCGCTGAGCGCGGCGTCTCGGTCGCCTTCATCAATCTCTGGCAGGCGATCCCGGATACCCTCTGGAGGGAGCTGCATGGTCCCTCAGTCGCAGCGGCCCGCGGCCATGGCGGCGATCCGCTGACCTCGATCTACCTGCATCTCTTCCCAGAACTGATGCGCATGGACCTCGCCCGCCCCTCGGTGCGCGAAAAGGCCTTCGGCCTGCCAACCGGCGGCGTCAATAACGTCCAGTTCGAGGGCATGCCGGTGCATGTGCCGCTCAATTGCGATGAAGTGAATGCCGACGGCATGCTCGGCGGCGATCCGCTGCTCGCCAGTGCCGAAAAGGGCGCAAAGATGGTCGAACATCTCGTTGGCTTCTGCGCCCGTTTCGTCGAACACCTGCGCCGCTGCGACATGCGCTCGGTGACAGCCTTTTCACCGCAGACGGAAAAGGCGGCATCATGAGCAACGAGCGGCTTTCTATCGAACATCTGAGCGTGCCGCTGCCGCGGGGAGCCGATCGCGCCTTCGCGGTCGAGGACCTGTCGCTCTCGGTCAGCAAGGGCGAAATCCTCTGCATCGTCGGCGAATCCGGCTCCGGCAAGTCGCTGACCGCACTCGCCACCATGGGGCTCCTGCCCCGCAACCTCGGCAAGCCTGCAGGCAAGGTGATGTTCGAGGGCAAGGACCTGCTGACCCTCGACGAGGCGACCCGCCGGGACATTACCGGCCGACGCATCGCGATGATCTTCCAGGAGCCGACGGCGGCACTCAACCCGATCTTCCGGGTCGGCGAACAGGTGTCGGAGACGTTCCGCATCCACACGTCGCTGAGCGGGGCCGAGATCCGCAAGAAGGTGATCGATCTCTTCCGCGAGGTGCAGCTTCCCAATCCCGAGCAGATCTACCATTCCTATCCGCACCAGCTTTCCGGCGGCCAGTGCCAGCGGGTGATGATCGCCACCGCTCTTGCCCTCGATCCTTCGGTGCTGATCGCCGACGAACCGACCACCGCGCTCGATGTCACCACCCAGGCACAGATCCTCAAGCTGATGCTGGAGCTTCGCGCCAAACACGATACCGGCATCATCTTCATCACCCATGATTTCGGCGTCGTCGCCGAGATCGCCGACCGCGTCGCCGTCATGCAGACGGGCAAGCTGGTCGAGATCGGCACACGCGACGAGATCCTCAACCACCCCAGGCAAGATTATACCCGTCGCCTGCTCGCCGCCGTGCCGACGCTGACGCCGCGAAAAGAACGCGAGGGCCTCGGCAATCCGGTGCTGATCGCCAGGAACATCGTCAAGACCTTCACCCGCTCCGGCCTCTTTGGCGGCGGCCGCACCGTGAAGGCGGTGGACGACGTCAATATCACCATCCGTCGCGGCGAAACGCTGGGCTTGGTCGGCGAATCCGGCTCCGGCAAGTCGACGCTGGCGCAATGCGTCATCCGCCTCGTGCAGCCGGAAAGCGGCGACATCCTGATTTCCGGCGGCGATTTTGCCGGCCTCCACGGCAAGGCGCTGCGCGCGGCACGCCGCAAGGTTCAGATCGTCTTCCAGGATCCGTACACTGCGCTCGATCCGCGCCAGAAGGTCGGCGATTCCATCGCCGAAGGTCCGGTCATCCACGGCCTCGACCGCAAGGCGGCGATGGCCCGCGCCCTCGACCTGCTCGAAGCCTGCGGCCTCGACCGCGCTTCGGCGACCCGTTTCCCGCACGAATTCTCCGGCGGCCAGAGGCAGCGCATCTGCATCGCCCGCGCACTCGCGGTCGAACCGGAATTGCTGATCGCCGACGAGAGCGTCTCCGCCCTCGACGTCTCGGTGCAGGCGCAGGTGTTGAAACTGCTCGCCGACATGCAGGAGAGGCTCGGGTTCGGCATCCTGTTCATCACCCACGACCTGCGCGTTGCGAGCCAGATCTGCGACAACATCGCGGTGATGCGCAACGGACGGATCGTCGAACGGGGCGATCCGGCCTCGCTGTTCGGTGCGCCGAAGGAAACCTACACCAAGGAACTGCTCGCCGCTGTGCCCGGCAAGGGCTGGCAGCACCATGCCAGTGAAAACGAAGCCGGGACAGTCAAATCCCGGGAGGAAACCCCATGAAGAAATATCACATCGGCAGCGTGCCGAAACAGGTCGACCCGGAACTGATCGCCAGGTTCGAGAGCGTCGAGGTGGCGACCATCGGCCATTTTCGCCACCGCGGTTTCGTGCATCATTCGATTTCCCCCGTTGTCGAGCCGGGCAGGACGCTGGTCGGCACGGCGGTGACGGTGGCAATCCCGGCAACCGACTCCACCCTTCTCCACCACGCGATCGGTTTTATCCGCCCCGGTGATTTCCTGTTCGTCGACCGGCTCGGTGACGACCGGCATGCCTGCATCGGCGGCGGCGTCGCCTTCGCGATCAAGACCGCCGGCGCCATCGGCGTTGTGCTCGACGGTCCGTGCACAGATGTCGAGGAAATTCTTGAACTCGATCTGCCGTTCTGGTCACGAGGCGTCTCCGGTATCACCACACGGCTCAACGATCTCGGCGGCTCGCTCAACCTGCCGATCTCCTGCGGCAACGTTCCGGTCCTGCCGGGCGATATCGTGGTTGCCGATGCAAGCGGTGTCGTAGTGATCCCGGTCGATGAAGCTGAAGAGGTCGTCGAGGAGGCGATCGCGCGTCAGGCACGGGCGGGCCGCAACAAGGACAAGATCGCAGCCGGCGAAAAGCTCGGCGATCTCTCCGGTGCCAGCCGCCTGGTTGCCGCTGCGCTGGAGCCGAAATGATGGAAAATCCGCAATACAACCATCTCCGCGTCGAGCGCGGCATCTATCGCAAGATCGCCGGCGTCAGCGAACGCGGCGTCGTTACCTCCCAGCACTACGCGGCGGCCGAGGCTGGGGCGGCGATCCTGTCAGCGGGCGGCAATGCCGTCGACGCTGCCGTGACTGCCGCCTTCACCTTGCAGACCGTCGAACCCTGGATGACCAGCCTCACCGCCTGCGGCTACATGCTGATCGCCCAGCCGGACGGAAAGGTCGAGGTCGTCGAATTCACAGGGCGCGTACCTTCCACTTTCGACGAGGAATTCTATAAGCCCGATCCGAGCATCAAGACCTTCATCGGCCACCCCGCTTCGATCGACAACCGCAACGTCCGCGGATTTACCGCGGCCGTCGTGCCCGGATGCGTGCGAGGCTTTGCGGAAGCGCTGAAGCGCTACGGCACGATCGGCTTCGATCGGGCGCTGACGCCCGCGATCGAGCGTGCCCGCAAGGGCATGTATGTCGATTGGCACACAACGCTGGCGATCGCGATCGCCGAGGGCGAACTTGGAATGGACCCGGGCGCCCGTTCGATCTTCCTGCCGAGCGGTCATGCGCCGGAGCCCGGCTCCACCCTTCCGCTCGACCAACTCGCCAAGACGCTGGAGCAGTTGGCGAATGAAGGCCCGGATTCGCTCTATGGCGGCGCGATCGGCGAAAAGCTGATCGCCGACCTCAATGCCGGCGGCAGTTCGATCACCCTGGAGGACTTGGCCAACTACGCCCCCCTCCTCTATCCGTCCCGGACCATGCCATTGCAGGGCAAAACCGTGCATGTGGCGGGGGAAACCAGCGCCGGCCAGCGGCTCTTCGACGCGCTCGATCACTTCGACAGGAAGCGCGGAAAAGGCCCGGTCGACGCTGGTTTCTTTACCGCCATGGCGGAAGCCCTCTGGGAAAGTTTCGGCGCTCACCGCAAACGCCTCAATCCGGCCGAGACGACCAACAAGACCAGCACCACGCAGGTCAATGCGGTGGATTCCGAAGGTCGTATGGTGGCGATCACCTTCACGCTGCTTAACCGTTTTGGCGCCCGCGCCCTGTCCCCCTCGACCGGAATCCTGCTCAACAACGGCATGTCCTGGTTCGACCCGACGCCCGGCCGCGCCAATTCGCTGACGCCGAATGCCTATGCGCCGAGCAACATGTGCCCGGTGGCGATCACAGACGAGAACGGCGCTTTCGCAGCTTTCGGTGCGGCCGGCGGCAACCAGATCGTGCCGTCGCTTGCCCAGCTCACCGGCATGATCCTGCATGCCGGCCTGGACATCGAGGAGGCGATGAACATGCCGCGCATGACGACCGGCCCGCATAACGACATCATCGTCAATGTCGACATGCCGGCCGAGCAGATCGAGGCACTCGCAAAGATCGCCAAGGTGAAGCCCGCGGCAGCCGTCGTCTATCCCCGGCCCTTCGCCGCTCCCGGCATGGTGGGAAGGCGCGGCAATGCCTTCATCGGCATGCCCGATATCACCTATCCGGCCGCATACGCCGCCACAGCTTGAACGAGACCAAGATGACAGAGCTGACTTTTGCCCCCGTCGAGATCGACGGCGTTCTCAAGATCATTCCGCCGACGGCGCCGGCCGTCCCGCTGGTGTTCGACTCGCCGCATAGCGGCCTGACGTTGCCGGATTTCGAACGAACGGTTTCAGACGAACTGGTGCGCGTCGCCTCCGACACCTATGTGGACGACCTTTTCGGCTTTGCGCCGTCGATCGGCGCGCCGCTGCTGATCGCCCATTTTCCGCGCAGTTTCCTTGATCTCAACCGGTCGCTGAAGGATGTCGACCTGCAAATGGTCGAAGGTGAATGGCCTCACCCGACCCGCGACAGCGCCTCGGCCCGCCGCGGCATGGGGCTCACCTGGCGTTACGCCTGGGGCGATACGCCGATGTACGGCCGCAAGTTCACGGTGAAGGAGCTGGAAGAGCGCATCGACACCTATTGGCGGCCCTACCACCGCGAAATGGTACGGCTGCTGGACGAGACCCATGCGGCCTTCGGCAAGGTCTATCACGTCAACTGCCACTCGATGCCGGCGATCGGCCATGTGCTCTCGCCCGATCCCGCCGGCACGGTCCGCAAGGATATCGTGGTCGGCGATTACGAGGGCGTGTCGAGCGAACCGGATTTCGTGAGACTGGTCGTCGAGACGCTGCAGGGGCTTGGTTATTCGGTATCGCTCAACGTGCCCTTCAAGGGTGCCGAACTGGTCTCGGCCTATTCTGCGCCGGCCAGGAACCGACACAGCATCCAGATCGAGCTCAATCGAAGACTGTACATGAATGAGGAAACCCGAGAGAAGAGCGAGGGTTATGACGAGGTGAAGGCCAATCTCGCCAAGCTTGGCGCGGTCATGCGCGACTACGTCATCCGCGGAACTTGAGAAGTATCGTGCGGGGTCGGGAAGATCAGATCCGACACGCCCCTCAACGACCGGATCAAGTCGGCCCGGTTTTTAAGCCGACATGCGCAAGCGAGGCCGCAGGGCCGTTCAGGGCATCGCACGCCGCCGTCCAGGCGCTCGGATCGATTGCCAGGGCGGTCCGCAGCCAAGCGAGGGTCATGCGCCTGGTGGTTTCCAGCGTTTCGGGCATTTCTGCCTCAGTTTCGCGTGCGTCCAGTCCAGCGATCCCGCCAAGCCCATGCCCCGCCCCATGCAATGTCAACAGCGCTTCTGCGCCGGGACCATCGTAAAAGGCATCGGCGTGCCATTCGGGGCCGCGTGCGGTGAAATGCGGATCATCGGCATCACCGCAGACGACAAGGCTGCGTGCCGCCAACCTTGAGAAATCGACATCGAAGAAGGGAAATCGGCGCGCGTTTTCCTCGGTCATGTCCTTGCCGCCGCGCCCCGGAGCAGCCAGCAGGATGCCCGCTGAAATACGCGGATCAGAAAAGCTCTCGCCATCCAGTGTCGCCCCCAGGAGGAGGCCGACCGTATGACCTCCGAAGGAGTGACCTGCCGCCGCGATCCGAGCGTGGTCCAGCCGCCCCGCAATGGCCGGGGCCTGACGCTCCACCTCGTCCATGCGGTCGAGAATAGTCGTCATTTCGCCTGCGCGCTCACGCCAGAAGAAAGGGGCACCCGGGGCGTCGGCAGGCAGGCCTCCAACGCGGGAGCTCGCATGCGTCGGCTGGATCACCGCCAGGCCGCGTTCCGCCCAGAACTGGGCAAGCGGAGCATAACCGTCTTTCGACGGGATGTAGTTGGAAGGCCCGAAACCGTGCGACAGCAGCACGACGGGCAGGTTGTCGCCGGCCGCCGGCGCGGTGAGACGCAGTTCCAGCGGCTGGCGGCCATCCATCGGTAGGCGGATGGGGGTGTAGGCCACAGTGAGGCTGGCGTCGGGCGCAGGAATGTGGCGGGCGAGATCGATCAGGTTATTCATGGTTTGGAATGTCCTTGGCCGAGAATCCGAATGTCCTTATGGCGACTGGGATGGTCCACCTCAGCCGGCAGAGAGACCCGCTTCGCGGAACCAGGTCTGCGCATCGGCGCCGGCGGCAATCCGCATCGGCGCGTCAGGTTCCGTCACCGCACGCCAGACAGCCTGCGCCACATCTCCTGGCGTCGTCACCTCGCTCCCGGAGCGCAACTCCTGGAGATAGTCGTGAACAAATGCGCTGTAAGGCTCGGGAATATCCATTCCCATGCGCGCCACGGCATTTTTCCCGAACCCTGTCGTCGGTGCCGAGCCGGGCAACACGAGCCGCGCACGCACACCGAACAATGCGGCCTCCAATGCCAGGCTTTCGGTAAAGGCGTTCAAAGCCGCCTTGCTGGCGCTGTAGACGGAAAGCGCCGGCAGCGGCTTGATGGTGACGCTGGAACTGACATTGACGATGACGCCCGAGCCGCGCGCGCGAAGCTGCGGCAGGATGGCCTTCGTCATGGCGATCGCGCCGAAGACGTTCGTCTCGAACAGCTCGCGGATTTTCCCCATGTCGGCGCCCTCCAGGACGTTCAGCATGCCGACCCCGGCGTTGTTGACCAGAGCGTTGATGGCGCCTGCCGCCTCCACGGCCTTCGCGATGCTATCCGCATCCGTGACATCCAGGGGAAGGATGTTAAGCCGGTCGTGGCTCGGCAGCAGGTCTTCGCGCGGTCTCCGCATGGTCGCGACGACCTCCCATCCCCCGGCAAGAAAGGTCTCCGCGATGGCGAGACCAAAACCGGAGGAGCATCCTGTGATGAGTATCTTAGACATCTGTTCTTGTTTCCCGATGATGTGTGCCCTGAAGAGATGGACCAATCGACGTGGACTTTCTATATTCAATGATCCGACATTGATTAGTGAAAGTCCGAATTATGTCCGATCCTCTCGCTGAAGTGGTTTCCCTGCTGAAGCCAAGCCCGTCGATATCAAAGCTGGTGACCGGAGGCGGTCGCTGGATTGTCGAACGTACCGAGCTCGGAAGCCCCTTCTATTGCGCCGTGGTCGAAGGCCGTTGCCGCCTGAGCGTCGCCGATCGCCAACCGATCCTGCTCACCGCGGGCGATTTCGTCCTGGTGCCGGATATCCACTCGTTCACGATGAGCAGCATGGACCCGCCATCTCACGCTGCGCCCCCGCAGCGTCTCGAGACAAGTCCGGGCGTATTCCGACTGGGGGATCCCGAAGCTCCGGTCGAGGTCAGGGCCATGGTGGGGCATTGTGCTTTCGTCGCTCGCGAGCGAACTCTGCTCGTCTCGCTGCTACCGGAGGTAATCCATGTGCACGGCGAGGATCGGCTGACCACGCTGGTCGGGTTGATTCACGACGAAACACGCAGCGGCCGCGTCGCGCGCGACATGGTGCTCGGCCGGCTGCTTGAAGTGCTGCTGATCGAAGCTCTTCGCTCGTTCGGCGGTGAAACGGCTCCGCCGGGCTTGTTGCGCGGACTTGCCGATCCGCAACTGGCAGGGGCGCTGCGTCGTGTTCACGACGATCCGGGCGGCAATATAACGGTCGCGGCCCTGGCGCGGGATGCAGCCATGTCGCGATCCACCTTTTTTGACCGGTTCCGATGCGAGGTCGGCGTAGCACCGATGGAATATGCAACGACCTGGCGCATGGCGCTGGCAAAGAAACTTCTTCGTCGTGATGTTGCGTTGGCCGACATTGCCCGACGCGTCGGCTACGGCTCGGCAAGCGCGTTCAGCGTGGCATTCAGCCGGCATGTCGGCACATCGCCCGGAGCCTATTCACGATACGCTCCGGATGAATGAAGGCGGCGGCAACTGGCGTTGAACGCGCGCTCCGGGAACCTGCTTCCAGCCACCGCCGCTTTAACGCGGCTGGGTGACAATTGCCTCCCTAGAAGAGTGATGGTGGAACAACCTGTCGAAGGACAGGTGCGGTAATCCGCATGCTCGCACGCGACGTCGATGGCGCGAGCTGCAGGCAGAGTCCGAGGCGCAGGCCATGCATGGAGGTCTTCAGCCGGATCGGCGGCGTTCGCAGCAGCCCCTTCCAGGCTTCGCCGGGATAGGGGGCAAGGGTCCCCTCCCCGAGATCGAAGGGCGCGAGTGCCCGGGCAGTCAGCCCTTCCGGCGCCTGGTCTTGAAGCTCCAGCGAAATTTCGCGCCAGCCATCACGCGCGTCGACGTCCACCAGGCAGCTTGCCTGAACCCAGGCGCCGGCCGGTAGTGGATTGCGGTAGTCGCGATCGAGAATATCGATGGAGGCCTGGCCTTCGGAAAGCGAAACTTGCCAACCGTCCTGGCCGTCCGCCGATCCCGCCAATCGGTCGACCACCACATCGGATCCGGAAACGCTGATCTCGTCGCGACGCGATCCGATGCCGCCGAGAGAAGGGTTGGGCAGAAGATTGCCCAGTGGATTATTGACCGGATCGAACCTGTCGTCCGGTGCCGAGCGTCGGGCGCTTGGCGGGGAGAGGAAACCCGCCAGATAGGCGGCCAGCGCCTTGCCGACAGCGTAACCGCCGGGCACCGAGAAATGCGTTCCGTCATCGGAAAACCCGGCCTGCGGAACCCCGTCGGCCGAACTCCAGTCGACCCACGGCTCGTTCCAGTCGAAGACATGACACCCTGCCCGTTGCGCCGCAAAGGCCAGGCTCTTCTGGTTGATCCAATGCGCCTTTGCCCGTTCCGGACCACCTGCTGCCCATTTCTGCGTGCCGCGGGCGAGGATGGGCAGAAGGATGACCAGCTTGCCGGCGCAAAGCAACCGGTCGACGATCATCTCGCGGGTCGCCTGGATCACTTCCTTGGTTTCGACCATCATGTCGTTCGTGCCGGCATCGACGATGATGAGGTCGAAGTCGAGCTTGAGCACGTCGTCCAGCCGAAGGGCGATGTCGCGGGCCTTCTGGCCCGAAACGCCCGCGTTCAATCCGCCGAAACCGCGGGTGACGCCGATCCTGCCGCTCGGTTCCCAGCCCGGATGCACGAGAGGGTCGTGAAACACGCCGATGTCGAGCCGTCCCGCCAAAAGCACCTCTGCCCAGGTGGCCCAGCCGCGTGCCGACGACCAGATATGTCGTTCGCCGGCATGGTGGTTCTGCTGGACGAGCGATGTTCCGAGCAACGCGATGCGGCGGCCGTTGATCGGGCCATTGATCGGGAATGTGGGCGTCATGTCTGCCGGTCTCACGAGAACAGGGTGCCGCCATTGACGTCGTAGCAGGCGCCGGTAATGAAGGCTGCATCATCCGACATCAGAAAGGCGACGAGGCTTGCGACCTCTTGCGAACTGCCTTCGCGTTTCAGAGGTGTTGCGGCAGCGACGCGCTCGCGCACTTCGGGCTTGGTGAACGTATCGTGGAAGGTGGTGGAGATCATGCCGGGGCAAACCGAATTGACACGGATCTTTGGACCGAGTTCCTTTGCGAGTGCCCGCGTATAGGTCATCACCGCGCCTTTGGAGGTCGCATAGGCCAGCGCGCCGGGGCCGCCGCCGTCGCGCCCTGCCTGCGAGGCAAAGGTCACGATCGCGCCGCGGCTTCCCATCGCGGCTGTAGCCGCCTTCGTGGCGTTGAACAGCGAGGTGAGATTGATGTCGATGACCTCCTGGAAGAAGGCTTGATCCATGTCTGCCAATGTCTTGCGCGCGACGATGCCGCCGGCGACGTGGACCAGCCCGTCGAGCCTGCCGAAATCCGACACTGCCTTGTCGACGGCAGCCTGCGCATCCGCAGCCTTGGTCATGTCCGCCTTGATGGCGACGGCCTTGCCGCCTGCGGCAGAAATGGCCGCGATGCTGGCTTGCGCCCCGGCGGCCGAGCCGAAATAGGTCACCACCACCCGGGCGCCCTCCTCGGCCAGCCGTTCGGCACAGGCCCTGCCGATGTCGCGTCCGCCGCCGGTCACCAGGATGACCTTGTCTTTCAATCCGTTCATGGAAAATTCCTTGTGCAGTCAGAAGTTCTTCGGGATGACGATCCGCAGCTGGTTGTCGTCGACATCGGTGAAATAGATGTCGGCGCTGAAGCCCTGGTCGTCGATGAAGTGGAAGACCCGCCTCGGTTCGTTCAGCGAATAAGGGACGAGGAGGGTCACGAGCGTGTGCTTGGTGGCCGAGGGAAGGCTTGCCTCGATATGGAATTGTGTCGCCAGTCCCTCGACTTCGACCGGATCGACGCCCTTGAAGCCCTCCACGAGCCGAACTTCGGGCGCGCCGGACGTGGAATGGACGAACTGTCCGTAGAGCCCGGCGCGTTCTCCGGTCAGCCGGAAGCTGTTCGAGCCGACATCCATGGATCGGGTGGCATGGAACAGCCACTGGATCGACTTGGCCGTCGCGCATTCGACGCGGTCGACGATCACCAGGAAATCGCTGTGCGAGAAATAGATATCTCGCTCGGCGCGCAGGACATCCGGATCGGCGGCCTGGTAGGCGGCAGTCGCATCGCCGCTGATGAAGACATGCGTCTTTTCTTCCCGGACCGCGAGGATCCGGCCGCCGGCCTTCTTGGCGATCGTCTTGTCGCCGTCCGCATACTGGCCCTTGCCTTCGATCAGGATGGCGTTCTTGGAGATTGTCTGGCGCCGCCAGTTGCGGTGCATGGTGGAGTTGAAGGCGACATAATAGCCGCTCTGGATCGCCAGGTCCTCGCCGAAGGCATAAAGAAGGAAGGCGTTCTGGTCGCCGTGGCTGTGACTGAGGGAGCCGAAGGAACTGCTCTTGAATAGGAACTGGATATGTCGAGCAGGGTCGTCCATGTGTTTTTGGACGGCGACCCAGCCGATGTCCTGGAACCACTTGACTGGAGGCAGGTCGGAAGGCGCCCTGGCTTCGACCGGCGGATAGTCGTGGCGATAAACGAGATCGTCGAAATTGAGATCCCACCAGCCATAATTATAGAATTCCATCGCCGTGCCGGCCGCCCCGGCGTTCAGGCGCTCGTAATACCACTGGTAATAGGCGTTGCCCGTGACCCCGGCGAACTGACGGACATTGTATCCGACCTTGAGGCCCGGCGGATCGCCAAGTGTCGAGTCGTCTCCGAAACAGGCGCGGCGCGTCCCCGGCGCCTTTGTGTAAAGCGGAAAATCCCCGGTCTTCTGGAAGAACGGCCGCTTGTAGAGATCGACCTTGAGAAAGGCGCGGATCAGATTGGCAGCCTCGGTCAGATAGGCAATCCCGGTCATCCAGTAATGCGGCCCCTCGGCCCAGCCGCCATCCTTGCCGCCCCAGGGGGAATAAAGGGTGAAGAGGAATTCGACCGTATAGTCCAGCCACTCCTCCGCCTCCTTCTCCTCGCCGGCCAGCGCAATGCAGGCGGCCGTCAAGGCCGCCGAGAGGGAGCGTACCGCATGGCTGTCATAGGGAAAGACGTGGATACGGGCACGCCACAGGACGTGGTCGGCCACCTCGCGGGTGCGGGCAAGCAGCACCTTTCGGACCTGCTGGCGCTCCCCCTCATCCAGATGGTCGTATAGCCAGTCGTAACCCCAGGCGAGTGCGGTGACGACGCGGAAGGCCGCCTCGTCGTTGTAGGAGCGGCCGGTCGCGCCTTTCGGATCCCATGCGGCAACGGACAGAAGCCAGGTCTTGGCCATGGCAATCAGGGCGGGGTCATCCAGTATTATGCCGCCGATCGCCAGATGGCGGATGGCATAGATGACCTCCTGGCAGTCGATATACATCTGCCGCCAGAGCGTTGCGACGCGGATATTCTCCGGATAGGGGGAAGGCTCGGGAATTATCTCGCGCGATAGCCAGGGTTCGACGGAATTGTTGAAGAAATTCTGCCAGCCGCAGTGATCGGGTGCCGACTTGAGCGTCTCCCGAAAGGCGATCACCCCATCGGGATTGAGCCATAGACGGGGATGGCGAAGGTCTCTCGCCTGAAGCCGGGCTTCGGCGCGCGGCAGCTGCGTTTGCGGCAGATCGGCCGCGACATCGAACGAACGGGTACTGCTCCATGCCGAGGCGACGCGTTTTGCCGTGGCGTCCCAGAGCGCGAAAGCCCAGTGATAGGAGCCAGGCTCGAATGTCACGTCGGGCGTGAAGAAGTTCCAGGCCAGATTTTCAAAAACATGCGTCATCCCGGGCGCGAAGTCCGGATCGGGCGAGACCTTCAGAACGTAACGGGCATCATCGTCAAGCGCCGGCAGCCAGCTGAAACGCGGCGGGTTCTCCTGGATGGGGGCGCCGTCCGGCTGGTATGTGATCGTCAGCGTGCCGGGCTTCGGCTCGTCGAGATACTGCAAACGGGGGGCTTCGGCGATTTTGGGCATCGCAGTGAGATCCTTTAAATCTATGGAGAAAAGGGGCGCGGACTAGCCGCGCCCGGAAGCGTCAGTTCTTGCCGTACTGGCGGTCGTAAGCCGTCTGCATGACCTTGATCACCTTGGAGAGGCCAAGCTGTTCGAGACGGGCCTGGTAAACGTCCCAGGATGCAGCGACATCTTGTGCGCCCAGCACCCAGGTCTGCTGCATCTCGGTCATGTAGGTAAGCAGGCTCGGCCAGTACTTGTCGTAGGTGGCACGCTCCTTGGCATCCATGGAGACGCCGGTGAATTCCGGCTGCAGGAGGCCAGGCTCCTTTCTGTACATGGCGATGCCGTCGAGGGCCATTTTATTGGTCCACTGCTCCTCGGACGGATAGGAGGCCCAGTAACCGCGCGGTACGCCGGCGCCGATCTCCCACATCTGGGCGTTCACGGGTTTCGGATTGTGCAGCACGCTGTCCTTGTAGAGCGGCTTGCCATCCTTCATGTCGTAATTGACGCCCTCGATACCCCAGTTGGACAGGATGCGGCCCTTCTCGGAGAACCAGAAGTCGAAATATTTGATCGTCTCGACCGGGTGCTTGTTGCTGTAGGAGATCGCCCATCCAGCCGGCTGCACGGTGGCGCGGCGGCTGTCTTCGAACCGTTTGCCGGAAACCGTCTTCGGCGGCAGCATCGGCGCGAAATTGATGCCGGGAACGCTGTCCTTCAAAGCTTCGGTATAGTTCGAGGTGCTGGCGAACCAGTCATGCGTCATGCCGCCGATATTGTTGCCGAGCATGTATTCCCGGTCGCGCGCGCCGCGCGTGAAGATCTCGGTATCGATCAGGCCTTCCTTGAACCACTGGGCGACTTTGGAAATCCCGGTCTTGTAGTTCGGCGTCGTCCAGGGATGGACGATCTTGCCGTTCTCGACCATGAAATCACCATAACGCTCCGACCCCGAGACACGCGCATCCCACATGTTGATCAACCGCACGGCCTCGATCGGCTCGCGGGCGAAATACGGAACCTCGTCCTTCTTGCCGTTGCCGTTCGGGTCCTTCTCGCGAAACGCCTTGAGCACCGTGTAGAGCTCGTCGACATTGCCGGGCTCCTTGAGGCCCAGCTTCTCCAGCCAGTCCTTGCGGATGAACCAGGCGCGCGAATATTCGCCCTCCGGGACATAAGGGATGAAATAGATATGGCCATCCGGCGCGCTGATCGTCTGGCGCACGACAGGATGCTCGTCGAAGAACTTCTTCAGATTGGGGGCATGTTCCGCGATGAGGTCGTCGAGCGGCTGGAATGCTCCTTCCATCCCGTAACGGATGAAATCGTCCTTCAGGCCGCCGGTGACGTCGCCGCCGACAATGTCCGGCAGATTCCCGGACGCCATCAACAGATTGAACGCGTCGCGGCTGTTGCTGGTGGCGAGAGACGCCACGTTCTTGACGTGGATGCCGGTCCATTCGGCCGCCTTCTTCTCCACCGGCCAGTTTTCCGTGTAGACGTATTTGTCACGAAAATGAAAGTGGATCGTCAGCTCGAGCGGATTGGCGACGATCTTCGTCGAGGCGTCCTGAGCATGGGCTGTACCGACTTGCAGCAAGGCGCATGTGGCCAGCAGGGCAAGGCTTTTTCGAAAGTGTCTCATCCATTTCTCCTCCTTAAACAGATTTGGCTTTGACGGCGTTATTCCTTCACTCCGCCAAGGGTGATGCCCTTGTTGAAGTATTTCTGGATGCTCGGATAAATGAGCAGGACCGGGATGATCGAGGCGATCATGATCGCCGCCGTCACCGTCTCGAACGAATAGCGCGACGTCATCAGACTGCTGGCGAACTCGTCGTTGGCGCTCAGGTCGACGATGATGCGCTTCAGGTAGAGCTGCAGCGGGATCTTCTCTTCGCCGCGCAGGAGCACCATGGCCCAGAAATAACTGTTCCAGCGCGACACGATGCAGAACAGGCCGACCGTGATGATCGCCGGCTTGGAGAGCGGAATGAAAACCTTCCAGAGCAGCTGGAACTCGCTTGCGCCGTCCATCTTGGCGGCCTCCTCGAAGGATTTCGGGACGGCCTCGAAGAAATTGCGCAGCAGGATGACGTTGAAGGCGTTGCAGGCAAAGCCGATGATCAGCCCGAAGCGCGAGTCCAGCAGGCCGAGATCGCGCATGTTCAGGAAGAACGGGATCATTCCCGCATTGAACCAGAGCGTGAACGCCACCATCAGGTTCAGGAACTTGCGGCCGCGCAGCCGTGAGCGGGACAGGGCATAGGCGCCGGGGATCATGATCGCGAGGCTGACCGCCGTGCCGCCGAACGTGTAGATGAACGTATTGCCGTAGGCGATCCAGAACAGCCGGTCCGAGAGCACGAACTCGTAGGCCGCAAGCGTCAGGTCCTTCGGGAAAAGGATCACCTGCCCCGAGGTGACCGCGGCGCCCGAGGAGATCGATACCGCCAGAATGTAAATGAACGGATAGAGCGTCGACAGGACGAAGATGCCGATCAGCACCGCATTGGCATATCCGAAGATCCGGTCGCCCCGGGAATAGAGGTTGAAATGTGCCATGACATCACCAGAGCGAGGTTGACGAGACCTTCCGGCTGATCCGGTTGGCCGTGAAGACGAGAGCGAAGGCGATGACGGCGTTGAACAGGCCGGCCGCGGTTGCGAGATCGTATTGGGTTCCCTGCAGGCCGGTCCGGTAGACGTAGGTCGAGACGACGTCGGCGGTGCTATAGGTGGCCGGCTGATAGAGAAGGATGATATATTCGAACCCGACCTCGACGAGGTTGCCGATGCGGATAATCAGCATGATGATGATCGTCGGCAGGATGCAGGGCAGCGTGATCCGCCATATCATCTGCCACCGAGAGGCGCCGTCCACCCGCGCCGATTCGTAGAGCGTCGGACTGACGCCGGCGATCGCGGCCAGGTAGACGATCGATTCGAAGCCTGCCTCTTTCCAGATGTTGGAGCCGATGAACACCGACCGGAACCACTCCGGCTGGGTGAGGAAATAGACCGGCTCGAACCCCAGGCTGGATATGATGAGATTGATCACGCCCGTCGTCGGAGACAGAAGATTGATGACGATGCCGGCGACGATCACCACCGAGATAAAGTGCGGCAGGTAGACGATCGTCTGGGAGAACCGTCGGCCGAACTCGCTCTGCAGTTCGTTGAACATCAGCGCCAGGATGATCGGCACCGGGAAGGCGAAGATCAGCCCGAGCCCGCTGATGGTGATCGTGTTGATGAAGGCGCGGATGAAGATCTGGTCTTCGAGAAGGGTGCGGAAGTTCTCAAACCCGACCCAGGGACTGCCGGCGATGCCGCGGAAGGGGCTGAAATCCTTGAAGGCTATCTGCAGCCCTTCCATCGGCTTGTAGAGAAACAGCAGAAACCAGACGATCATCGGCAAGGCGAGCAGATAGAGCTGCCAGTCCCGGCGAAGATCTTCGCCTATGCCTTTCAGATAGTGGGTCATCCTCGATGTCATCATCCACCTCACGAACGGCCGTTGACGGCCCGGCCGGTTTCCAGGTCGAAAATGTGAAGCCTGTCGGTCGGCATCAGCAACTGCCGGATCTCGGCGAGCTTCTGGACATCGGACGGCGTGTCGACCTTGGCGACGACCGGCTGACCGGCGATCCGGCAATGCAGCAGGGCTTCGGAACCAAGTGGCTCGACGAGATCGACTGTCGTCGGGATGTTCTGGACATCCGCGACCGTGCCCGTCTCGATCTCCAGATGCTCCGGCCGCAGACCGACGAGAATGCGCTGGCCCGCGTCGAGGGCCGCGGCGCTCCAGGCGGGGAGCGTCAGTTGCGCCGGATTGTCATCGGTCCCGTCGATCCGTGCGACGGCCACGCCGTTCGCAGCGGTCACGGTCGCTTTCAGCAGGTTCATGGGCGGCGAGCCCAGGAAGCTCGCGACGAAGGCATTCGCCGGATTGAGAAAAAGCTCCATGGGAGAGCCCACCTGCTCGACGCGGCCGCTATTCATCACCACGATACGGTCGGCGAGCGTCATGGCCTCCACCTGGTCGTGGGTCACGTAGATGCTGGTGACGCCCATCCGGTTGTGCAGCCGGCGGATTTCGGCGCGCATCTGGGTGCGCAACTTGGCGTCGAGGTTCGAAAGCGGTTCGTCGAAGAGGAAGACCCTTGGCTTGCGCACGATCGCGCGTCCCATCGCCACCCGCTGTCTTTGACCACCGGAAAGGTCCGCCGGCTTGCGCTTCAGGTAGGGCGTGAGATCGAGGATCGTCGCCGCCTCGCTGACGGCTGCCTCGACGACTGCGTTCTTCTCGCCGCGGACGCGCAGGCCGAAGGCGATATTTTCCGCGACATTGAGGTGCGGGTAGAGCGCATAATTCTGGAAGACCATCGCGACATCACGATCCTTGGGCGCCATGCGGTTGACGACGCGCCCACCGATGGAGATCGTGCCGCCGGAGATATCCTCAAGCCCGGCGACCATGCGCAGCGTTGTCGACTTGCCGCAGCCCGACGGGCCCACCAGGACGACGAATTCTCCCTGCACCACCGACAGATCGATAGAATGCACGACTTCGAGTGCGCCGTAGCGTTTCACTACGTCGTTCAATTCCACTGCAGACATTTCACTTTCCTCCCGCTGCGTCCGCCTTCAGGTCAGACTGCGCCGCGGCCTCCGTTTTTCCGTCGTGGTTGCATTGATGGATTCGATGTAGCTCCACAGCTTCGGATCTTTTGAAAGCTCCGTGATCTTGCTTTCCAACGAACCCAGATGCCGGGTCATCGCCGCCACCGCGGCATCCGGGGACGCAGCCCCGATGGCCTCGACAATGGCACGATGTTCGTCGATGACCTCGCCGGTGCGGCGCACCCCGAACACCATCTTCAGATGACGCATGCGGTCGATTTCCCCCTTCGCCTGATTGACGAAAGACCAGACGCCGCTGAGGCGCGCCGCCGCAAAGATCGCCTTGTGAAAGCTCTCGTCCAGTTCAAAGAAGCTGGTGTAGTCCTCGCTCTCGACGGCTTCGATCTGCTGGTTCAGCAATAGTTCCAGGCGGCCGAGATCCTCGAACGTGTGGCGCTTGGCCGCTTCGGCTGCAGCCCCCGCCTCCAGGCGGAACCGGATAAAGCAGGCCTCGATGTAACGCTGCACCTCGATCGTCGCGACAAACGTGCCCCCTTGCGGGACGACCTTGATCAGGCCCTCTTCCGAAAGACGGATGATTGCCTCACGCACCGGCGTCTTGCTGACATGCAGGATCGCGGCGACCTCCTTTTCGGGAAGGGCGCGGCCGGGAAGCAGCCTGACTTCGACGATGAGCTGCCGCAGCAGGCGATAAACCTTGTTGGTCGTATTGCCCGTGCCTTCCATCAGGAACGGCCGGAGCAATTCCTCAAGGGGAAGAGCAGGAATCTGCACGACTTCAGACATATCTATTCACCAACTGATATCTTAGTTGCTAGATTGATGTCCTAGCTGAGAATTGTCAAGTCCAGATGCCGAAGATTCTCGGGCGCCAAAAGACCGGCCGCAACGGAGCATTGCGCGGCGTATGGAGGTGAGGTCCAAATGTGCGTGCATTAGCGTTTTGCGGCTCGCGCCTGGAGAGGCTGTTCGCGCCGAACACGATGGCGCCCCGGACTCGCGAGCGCCCACATCAAGTGGCCAGGCGCGGCGCAGAAGGCGCGGGGGTTCTATGACCCCGAGAGCGTCTGCTCGAATGGATGCTTGCCGAGACCTGTCAGAACACATCGCGGGCTGGTCGTCAGGCGGACACCTCCATCCGCTCCGACGGCCACGGTCTCGCTGAACCCGAGTCCCTGCGCCGTCGCATAAAGATGGAAGACCATGCCTTCTTGCAGAACCCAATGGGATGTCGGCAGGAAAACCCTCGAAAAGTCGCTGGTGCGCGGCGTGCGGGTATAGAGGCCCAATGTATAAGCCGTCACGTTCTCGTATGTCGGCCGCAGATGCGCGTCCAGCGCACCCTGCCGCATGATGGCATCGATATCGCGAGCGACGGCACCGGGCTTCATCGCGGCGATCTGGCGGTCCTGCAGGGCGACGAGCTTTTCGGCAGCCGCATTGAGGGTCGCCGACGGCTCCCCGACCACGACCGGCCGCATCATGCGGGCGCCATAGTTTCCAACGCGCGGAATGAGTTCGACATGCAGGATGTCGCCCTCCGTGATCGTTTCGGTCTTGAACGCACCGTGCAGAAATTCGTGGCTGCCGGTGGCCTTGACGACCGGGCCGACTTCGCCGGTATCGGCACCTTCACGCAGGAAGACCTGCGAGGCGATCGCCGCCGCATCGCGGGTGGTCATTCCCGGACGAGCCTGCCTTGCGATCTCCAGCATCGCCTTGTCGGCGATTGCAGATGCCTGACGGAGGACGGCAATCTCCTCGTCCGATTTGACCCAGCGCAGGCTGTCGCTGAGCCCCGGCATGGGAATGAAGCTCGCATCCGGCAGCAGCGCTGAAAGCCGCATGAACGTTGCAGCGCTCATGCTGTAGGAATTGGTGTCGAGGCCGATGCGCGCATCGGCAAACCGGCGCTCGCGGATGCTTGCCGCGACGGCCGCTTGCGCTTCGTCGGTATCGGCGAAGCCGACCACGTCGGAAATCCAGCTCTTTTCCCGGCAGGGCGCCTCGTCCAGCGCCCGCAGCGTGAACCAGGCATCGCCCTCGCGCGGCAAAAAGGCGGCGCGGTACATGGTTTCGGAGACGGTGTAGCCGGTCAGCCAGGCCAGCAGCTCGCCGCTATCGACGAGTAGCAGATCGGCGCCGGCGGATGCCATGGCGTCCCGGGCGCGTGCGATACGGCGATCGAATTCCGCCCGGGAGAACATGGTCAGGCAACCTCGCAGATATCGAGGATGGTCAGCATGTAGACGCGGATCATGTCGAGATAGTCGACGATGTCGACACGCTCGTCGGGCATGGTGTTGTAACGGCCGCCGGGGCCGCACACGATCCCTTCCATGCCGAGTTCCTTGTAGAGATGGCCGGCATCGGTACCGTAGAACCGGGTCGGCGTGATCGCGCCGGTCGGCTGTTTCTCGCCGCGCACGGCTTCATAGGCTGCATTGATCGACTTGACGATGCGCGAAGTCGGCGAGACCTCGAAGGGCGGCATCAGCGGGCGGCCCTCGATCAACTCTGGAACCAGCTTTGCCTTGAGGCCGGGGAAGCGGCCTTCGAGGGCCACCAGTTCCTTTTCGAGATCGGCCAGCACGCCCTCCTGCGTCTGCCCCGGCGCATAACGGCACGAGCCCTTGAGGCGGACGAAATCTGCCACCTGCGGCGGACGCCATTCTTCGAAACCGCGCCCGAGGGCACCATGGACGACGCCGACATGGCCGCGGTTGATCGACCGGTGCACGTCGCTCCTGGCGCCGCTGAAGGTCATGGCGTTGATGCGCGGGATGATGTCGCAAGCCGCCGCGATCGCATCGACGGACTCTTCGCGCTTGGAGAGATGGCGCGTGTCGCCGGTCAACTCGATGACATAGCTGAGAGCTGCCGCATGCATGGTGACGGCAACGAGATCACTCGGTTCGCTGTTGATAAAATAGTCCGCCTTGACGCCGTGTCTGATCGCAGCAAGCGTGCCGACGCCGCCCTGCAGTTCGCCGACCACGAAGGTCAGGACAACGTCGCCCTTGAGCTTGACGCCGGCATCGAGCAACGTCTTGACCGCGCAGAAATAGGCGGCATCGCCGGCCTTCATGTTCGACACGCCGATACCGTAGATGAACTTGTCATCGACGAGGCCGGCATAGGGATCGACCGTCCAGCCTTCGGTAACCGGATTGGTGTCGAGATGGCCGTTGAACAGCAGGCTCTTGCCGCCGCCGGTGCCCCTGAGGCGTCCGATCGTGTTGAAGCGGCGGCCTTCGTCGAACGGCTGCAATTCGGCTTCGAGCCCGATCTTTTCCAGTTCGCCGGCCATGTAGCGCGCAAGATCACGCTCGCCATCGGTTTCCGAATGGCTCTTGTGCTGAACCATCTTCGACAGGAAATCGAGGCAAGCCTTTTCGTCGATCCGATCCACCAGGGATTTCGGGTCCATTGTCATACTCCTTGATGCATTGTCACAGGTATTGGCCGGCCGCGCGTGGCACCGCCTCGATCAGGCGGCGGGTATATTCGGCGCGATCCTGGCTATCGATGTCAGCTGCCGGTGTGATCTCGACGAGATTGCCGCGATACATCACGGCGATCCGGTGGGCGATCTGGCGGATAAGGTTGAGGTCGTGGGTAATGAACAGGTAGGCGGTGCCGCTGGCCTTCTGCAGTTCCAGCAGCAGTTGGACGATGGACGCCTGCACCGACACGTCGAGTGCCGAAGTGATCTCGTCGCAGATCACCAATTTCGGCTTGGAGGCAAACGCACGGGCGATCGCCACGCGCTGTTTCTCGCCGCCCGACAGCTGATGCGGATACCGCTGGGCGTGGGTGCGCGGCAGGCGCACCTGCTCCAGCATGTCGCCGACCTTCTGGTCGAGATGAGACGCGTCCCCGAACAGCTTGAGCGGCCGAGACAGGATCTCGCTGATCTTCTGGCGGGGATTGAGCGAGGCGTCGGGGTGCTGGAAGATGATCTGCACGTCCTTGCGATAGGCATTGTCCATGTCGCCAAGGCTCCTGATCTCGCGACCGTCGAACCAGATCTTGCCCTCGAAGCGGTTGAGACCGGTCATCGCCTTCGCCAGGGTCGATTTACCGGAGCCGGATTCACCGACGATGCCGAGAATTTCTCCCGGATTGATGCTGAGGCTGATGGCATTGTTGCCGGCAACGCGTTCGGTGGCGCGGCCGGTCAGTGCTGCCAGAAACGGCTTGCGGCCATAATGGACGCTGACGTTTTCGACACGCACCAGCGGCTTGTCCGTGTCAACGACAATGTCGCCGACCAGCCTGCGGGCCGGATCGGGAACCGCCGCGATCAGCTCGCGGGTATAATCCTGCTGCGGATTGGCAAAGATATCGCGCACCGCGCCCTGCTCGACGATGTCGCCGCGACGGATGACGGCGACGCGGCTGGCCGTGCGCGACACCAGCGCCAGATCGTGGGAAATGTAGAGCGAGGCGACACCGGTCTCGGCCTGCAGTTCCACGAACAGGTCGAGGATTTGGCAAGAGGTGATGACGTCGAGCGCCGTCGTCGGTTCGTCGAAGATGATGCATTCGGGATTGCACGCAAACGCCGATGCGATGACCACGCGCTGCTTCTCGCCGCCCGATGCCTCGTGCGGCATGCGGTTCATCATCGCTGCCGGTGTCTTCAGACCGACGCGATCCAGCATCGCCTCGCCCTCCTTCCAGGCCTGCTGTCGTGTCAGCCCGCGGTGACGGACCAGCACCTCGGCGAGCTGGGTGCCGAGCGACAGGGTCGGGTTGAGCGACGTGCTGGGATCCTGGAACACCATGCTGATCCGCCGGCCGCGAAAGGCCTCGATCTGGGCATCGGTCTTTTCGAGCAGGTTCTCGCCGCTCAGCAGGATGCGGCCGCTCGGTTCACGGGCGTTCTTGGGCAGATAGCGCATGATCGACCAGGCAAGCGAGGTCTTGCCGGAGCCGGACTCACCAACCAGGCCGAGGATTTCGCCTCGGTGGACGGAAAGGTCGATGTTCTTGAGCGCATGGAAGACGCCGGAGGCCGTGTCATAATCCAATGAGTAGTTCTCGATCGCGAGAACCGGAGTTTCTGGTTTTGTCGTCATGATGGCGGCCTCAGGTTCGCGGATTGAGGGCATCGCGAAGACCGTCGCCCAGAAGGTTGAAGCCAACGGCGACGACGGCGATCGCCACGCTCGGCCAGATCAGGATGCCGGCACTCAGGTGCATGTAGCGGCGCGCCTCCGAGACCATCAGGCCCCATTCGGCCGCCGGCGGCTGCGCGCCGAGGCCGAGAAAACTGAGCGTCGCAAACAGCATGACCGCAAAGGAGATGCGGATGGTCATCTCGACGATGATCGGCGCGATGACGTTCGGCAGCATTTCCCGCAGGATGATATAGGCAGAGCTTTCGCCACGGGCGACCGCCGCATTGACATAATCCTGCTTGCGCACCGACAGCGCGACGCTGCGGGTGATGCGGGCCATGCCCGGCGCAAACGCGATGGCAACGGCGATCAGCGCGTTGACCGTGCTGGAGCCCAGGAGGTTGACCACCAGAAGCGCAAACAGCAGGCTCGGGATCGACATGACGGCATCGATCGTGCGCATGATCAATTCGTCCGCCCGGCCGCCGAGGAAGGCGGAGGTGGTGCCGACGAAGGCGCCGAGCAGCGTCCCGGCGATGGTTGCGAGCACGGCCATGACCACGGTGGCGCGGGCGCCGATCAGCAGGCGGCTGAAGATGTCGCGGCCGTATTGATCGGTTCCCAGCCAATAGGCGGCGCTCGGCCCCTTGTATCGCGTAAGCGGCGCAAGAGTGTCCGGGTCGTGCGGCGCAAGCATTGGTCCGAACAGCACGATGACCAGCACCAGCAGGACAAGCAACATGCCGATCGCGCCCTGCGGCGTGCGCAGGAGGCGTTTGATGAAATCAGTCATACTGTATCCTCTTGTCGAGCCAGGCATAGAGGATGTCGGCGATGAAATTGACGATCGAATAGGTGGCCGCCATGATCAGCACGCCAGCCTGGATGGCCGGCAGGTCACGCGCCTGGATCGCCACGATCAGCTGGCGGCCAATGCCGGGAATGGCAAAGATCTCTTCGACGACGATGACGCCGCCGAGCAGGTAACCCACATCGAGCGCAACGATGGTGATGGTCGGCAACAGCGCATTGCGTAGCGCGTGGCGACGAAGGACCTGTCCGCGCGAAATCCCCTTCAGCCGGGCGGCGCGGATATAATCGGTGTGCAGCACGTCGACGAGTTCCGAGCGAACCATCCGCGAGACGTGGGCGATCAGGATCACCGAAATGACGCAGACCGGCAGGACCAGATGGGCGATGCCGCCCGCAAAATTTTCGGTGAGCGGCACATAGCCGGTCGGCGGCAACCATTTCATCAGGTCGGCAAAGACGAGGACGGCAACGGTCGCGGTAACGAATTCGGGAAGCGCCACCCCGGCATAGGAGATCAGGCTGACGACCATGTCGGCGATCTTGCCGCGACGGACGGCGGCGATGATGCCGAGCGGAATGGCGAGAACCAGCATCAGGCCGATCGACAGGAAGGCCAAAAGCAGCGAGCGGCCGAGCGCCTCGAACATGACCGGGCCGACAGGCTGGCCGGTGCGCAGCGAGGTGCCGAGGTTGCCCTGCAGCACGTGGCCGAGCCACGTTGCATATTGCTGCCACACTGGGGCGTTGAGCCCCATGTTTTCCCGCAGCGCCGCGAGGGCGTCCTGTGTCGCATTCTCACCCAGCATCATGACGGCGGCATCGGCCGGCAGGATCTGGGTGATGGCGAAAACGATGAGCGATACGATGAAGAGCGTATAGACGATCATCACCAGCCGCTTGGCTATATAGTTCGGGGACACGGTCGTGTTCCTTGTTCCACCAGCCGGACGCTCAAAGAGCGTCCGGCATTGTTCGGGATCAGCCGCGCTTGGGCGCCTTGTCGGTCAGGGAGGCGTAGTCGAGGCGGAAGACCGAGGCGCGCGGATGCGCTTCGTAACCCTTGACCCAGCTGCGCTTGGCCGACAGCACGTCGAAGAAGGAGGGGATAATCGAGGGTACTTCCTCGTTCATCAGTTCCTGGGCCTTGGTATAAAGCTCGGTGCGCTTGGCCGCGTCGATCGTGCCGCGGGCTTCGGCGACCAAGGCGTCGAAGGCCTTGTTGTTCCAGCGCGTCTCGTTCCAGGAGGCATCCGAGGTATAAAGAAGCTTGAAGATTCCGTCCGGGGTCGGCTGCATGTTGTAGAAGCCGACGTAGAAGCTGCCCTTCTTCCACACCTGCTCCAGATAGGTGGCATGCGGCATCGTCTGGACGTTGATGGTAATGCCGGCTTCCTTGGCCATTTCCTTGAGGGCGACGGCAAGCTGCGTGCGCACCGCCGGGCGGTCGGAGGCGATGAGCGTCGCTTGCAGGCCATTCGGGAAACCGGCTTCCGCGAGCAGCTTCTTGGCTTCCGCGATATTCTTCTGGCGCTGTTTGGCAGCCTTGAAGAACTGGTAGGACGGGTTCAGCGGCGTGTCGTTGCCTGGCGTGCCAAAACCTTCGGTCACGAAGTTGACCATCGCCTCGCGATCGACCGTGAGCGCAATCGCACGGCGGACGCGCGCGTCGTTGAACGGTGCGGTGTCGCAACCGAAGTTGATGTTGCAGAACTGGCCGGACGGCGTGCGCAGGACCTCGACGCCGTCATTGCCGTCAAGCCGCAGGTATTCGGTCGGCTGCAGCGTCGAGATGATGTCGACATTGCCGGCGATCATCGCCGAGCCTTCGGCGGAGATATCCGGGAACACCTGAACCTCGATACGATCGAGATAAGGGCGTGCCGGGTCGTAATAATTCGGGTTGCGTTCGACGACGATCAGGCGGTCCGGCTCGTAGGATACCAGCTTGAACGGCCCGGTGCCCACAGCCTTGGTGGAAAGGCTCTTGAGGTCGCCGGTGGCGATCGAGGCCGGAATGATGCGAGCGTTGGTGTAGGCCATTGCGACCGGCAAGTCGGCATAGGCGCCGGAGAGCTTGAACAGCACGGTCGTATCGTCGACGGCGACGATGTCGGAGATCGGGCCGACATTGTTGCGGCCGGGCGACGCGGTTGCCGGATCGAGGATTGCCTTGAAGGTGGCGACGACGTCCTTTGCCGTGAACGGCGAGCCGTCATGGAAGGTCACGCCCTTGCGCAGCTTGAACGTCCATTCGGTCAGGCCGTCATTGGGCATCCAGCTTTCGGCCAGATCCGGCTCGACCGACATGTCGACCTTCAGGCGTGTCAGGTTGCTATAGAGCAGCTCGGTCACCAGGTATTCCGGGTTGACGCGGGTCAAAAGCGGATGGATGACGCTTGCCGCCTGGTCGACGGAGATGCGCAGCGTGCCGCCCTTGGCCGGCTTTGCGGTCTGCGCCAGGCCAAGCGCCGGTGCAGCAAAGACGGCGGCGGTGCCGGCGAGGAAGAGGCGACGTTTCATTTCCAGCATTTTTCAGTTCCCTTATGGTTCAGGCGCGGTTTTCAGGAATGGCGTCGGCGGCAAAGTCCGCCGCGAGATAGGCCAGTATGCTTTTCGCCAGGGCGATGATGTCCTGGCGGGTGGTATGCTCTTCAGGACTGTGGATGCAGCTTTCCGGGCGGCCGAGCCCGCCCAGCAGCACCTCCTGCCCAAAACCGGACCTCTGCACGTAGCCGAAATCGGAGCAGCTTGCGGCGCCCCATTTTTGAAAGTCTTCCGGCTTGTAACCGAAGCCCAGCGACAGCGCCTTTTGCCAGCGTGGCCAATGCGGACCTTCCGGATCGCCCGTCGGGATGAGGTGTCCGACCAGATCAATTTCGAGCCCCAGCCCCGTGCCGGCAACGCCGTCGCGGATCAGGCTTTCGATCTCGGCGCGCGCATCCTCATAGCTTTCTTCCGGAGCGTAACGCCGGCTCACGAGAATCTTGATCTCCGCCGGCACCTGTCCGCCGGCGGTACCGCCGTTCACGGCCGAAATCGAAAGCTGCGGTCGCAGCGGCCCTGACGCGTGCGGCGGCGGCGTCAGCGCGGATGCCCGGCTGGCCACGACCGGCTTCAAGGCCATCAAGGCATTGAGCAAGGGCAAGGCGCCTTCGATAGCATTGATGCCGGCGCCGGTGCGATTGCCTTCGCCCGCATGCACGGCGTGCCCTCTAATCGTCACCTGCAGATGGAAGACGCCGAAGCAGCCCGCCCAGATACGCGGCGCCGCGGACCCGTTGAAATTGAGGATATGACCTTTCAACATGCCCTGCTCCGCCAGATAGCGAATGCCGGGATATAGGCCTCCTTCCTCATCGGTGCAGAGGAGCAGCATCGGATCGTAATACAGAGGCAGGCCGCATTTTTTGGCGGCCCGCAACGCCAGCAGGGTTGCTGCGATCGTGCCCTTCATGTCGGCTGCGCCGAGCCCGAACAGATCGTCACCCTCGACGGTCAGTTTCAAAGGATCGCGTGCCCAGCCAGGCGCGACCGGGACCGTGTCGACATGATAATAAAGACCGCAGACGGGCTTTCCCGTTTCGCGGGTAGCAATGAGATTGGTCCGCTCGCCGGATGCCGGTCCCCCGGCCACGTACCAAAGATCACGCGGCACGACGACCCGCTCGAAGTCAAACCCCAGGGGCGAAAGCAGTTCGGCCATCAGATCGGCAAAAGCGTCATAGCCCAGACCCGGCGGGAATGAGGTGTCAACTTCGATCATCCGGGCCAGATCATCGACAGCAACCTCGACATCCCGCTCAATCGCTGCCATGGCAGGTCCAAGGATCTGTTGCGAAGAAGCTGGCTGCGGCGTGTTCATGGCAGTGTCCTCGGTACCCGTCACGCCAGCCTCCCAGCTTGCGCTTTAATATAAACTATATAGTAATACTGCGTAGATCGAGACCCCGAGTCAACTCCAAAGAAGAGGCAAATCATTGCCGGAACTGCCCAATAATTCATCAGGAGTGATCAAGCTGACGGAATTGTCGTTGCCGCTCTATGAAGTGGTCAAACGACAGATCACCGAAGCGATCATGCTTGGCAAACTGGAACCGGGTGCGGTTCTGCCGAGCGAAGTGGCGCTGTCGCAGACCTATGGCGTGGCCGTGGGCACCATCCGACGGGCGCTGATGGATCTTACCAATGACGGCCTTCTCAGCCGCCGTCGCAAGACCGGCACAGTCGTGACCGGCCGCAAGCCGCAGCACAGCCTGCGACTGTTTTTTCAGTATTTTCGACTGCACGGTCTGGATGGTTCGCTCAGCAAATCGGTCACGAAGGTGACTTCGCTCGACAGGAGCGGTGCTTCCGCGGCCGATGCGCGAAAACTTCAGATCGACGAAGGATCGCCGACCGTCACCTTCCACCGGGTGCGTTACGTCGACGAGCGGCCGATCATGCACGAGACACTGACGCTTTCCCGCGAACGGGTCCCCGACTTCCCCGAAAGGCCGGAGGAAATCCCTCAGCTCTTCTACCTGCATCTGCTGGAAAATTATGGGATCCGCATTTCGGCCATACGCGAGCAGATCGGTGCCGATCTTGCGAACGATTCCGATGCCCGGTGGCTGGATCTGGCCCTACCCGCTGCCGTTCTCACGATCGACGAGGTCGCCTATGATCAACTGGCGGTCCCGGTTCTCATCTCCGCCCATCGCGCAACGACCGCACACCATAGGTATGTCAACGAGGTTCAATGAGAATGTGGCCGTTGACGGTGGTGGACGACCATCCTGAACGGGAAGTCGTCCATCCTGTCGCCGTCAGTTCTCCAATGCCTGCATGACGAGATGGCTGTCGACATATTGGACCATGGTGGCGATCTTGCCATCCGATACGCGGTAGAGATGGGCAAAGCTCGCGGTCATAGACTTGCCGGTTGCCTTGTAGGTCCCTGAATAGACGCCAAATGCAGCGACCCGATCGCCGTCCTCCAGATAGGTGTGGACTTTGGCGCTGTAGCCGATCCATTCGGTGGCGAGCCTGTGGAAGACACCGGCAATGATGGCGTCTATGCCGACATAAGTACCGGCATAGGGAAAGCCTTCGGCTTCTGTCCATGTCGCATCAGGCGCCAGGGCCGCAACAAGGTTGCGGCCATTATCTTCCGAGGCGCCCTCATACGTGGCGCGGATGAGATCGAGATTTGCACCCATGACCGGTCAGCCCCACTTCATCTCGCCGGTGGCGACCTTGGAGCCGATGTCGAGCGCAATGCCCATGCCGAGACCCGGGAAGCGCGCTTCCATCGCCGCCTTGAGTTCGGCCGAGCCCTTGGCCTTGGCGAGTTCTTCCTCGAACGCCTTCAGATAGGCGAGTGTATGCGCGACACCTGAAAGGTCGCTCAGTGCTTCCGGGGTCATATGGCCGGCGACCACGATTGCCGGTTTGCGCGCTGCGATCTTCTCGAGATTGGCGATCCAGGCGGCCCGCAATTCGGCGCTGTTGGTGTCCGCAGTCCAGACATGGACGCCATTGAAGATCAGCACGCCGCCGAAGACCGCGTTCAGCGACGGGACGAAGAGATAGCGCCGATTGGATAAGCCTTCGGCTTCGACGATCTCGATCGTCTCGCCATCGACGGTCAATGCGCTGCCCGCGAAGGCTTCCGGCATGACGACGTCGGCCAGCGTCTGCGGGCCGTTTTCCTTCAGCTGCGGCCCCCAGACGGCCAGCTTCTTCTCGATGCTGTCCTTGATGGCAGTGACCGTAGCCGGTGCGGCAATCACTTTCGCATCTGGGAAAGCCGTCTTGATCGGCCCAAGGCTGAAATAATAATCCGGATCGGACTGGCTGATGTAGATTGTCGTGAGCGTCTTGCCAGTCGCCTTGATCGCGTCCGCCAGAGCCTTGCCGTCTGGGAGCGTGAAGCCGCCGTCGATCAGTACGGCTTCCTTCGCACCGGAAACCAGAACGGGAGCGCGGAAAAAGCCGTTCTGTCCGGCGGGGAAATGCTTCCAGGTCAGGGTTCCGGCTGCATGGCCAAGTCCTGCAGGCGCAAAAACGGCGGTGGCGCCGGCGGCGAGAGTGGTTTTCATGATCGTTCTCCTTGTAAACATGGAATGTCTCCGGTGTTTCGTTCGCTATCTGAGACTGAGAGATGACGGCCTTGCAGGTTTCACCTCTCCTGCCTCGCTCCTTGTGAAGCCAAAGATGACACGGCGAGATAGAACGAAGAAGACCAACAAATACGACAGAATGTATGCTAGAAGTTGACAGTCACGCGGGGGCTTTCATGCAAGAAGCGAGAAATCTCAACCGGCTCGCCTATTTTGTCGCTGTCGTCGACGCGGGATCTTTCACCCGGGCGGCGGAGTATCTCGGCATCACCAAGGCAGTCGTCAGCCAGCAGGTTGCCAGGCTCGAACAGGAGGTCGGCACCACGTTGCTGATGCGCACGACGCGGCGGGTCCAACCCACCGAAGCGGGGCAGATGTTTCACGCCCGTTGCGTGTCGATCCTCAGAGAGGCCGAGGATGCGTTGGGGGAACTGGCTCAAGCCAGGTCGGAACCCAAGGGCCTGTTGAGGATCACGGCACCCTACGACTATGGCACGTCGGTGGTCGTGCCTTTGGTCACCGCCTTCACGTCCCGCTATCCGGATTGCAGGGTGGAACTCAATCTCAGCGACAGGATGGTCGATCTGGTCTCCGAAAACATGGACCTTGCCATTCGCGTCGGGTGGCTGGCTGACTCAAGCCTCCAGGCCAGACGGATCGGCTTCTTTCGCCAATATCTTGTCGGCCCGCCTCAGTTTGCCGCACGAATAGCGGAATTAAACGGGCTCGCCGATTTGCCCGCCCTGCCCTTCGTTGCCAATAACGCGCTACGAGAACCTTTGGAATGGACGTTTACGCGCGGTGATCAGGAGGCACTCACGGTGCGGTTCAAGGCGGCCATCGCGATCAATACCACGCCGGCGGTCATGGAAGCGGTAAGGCAAGGTGGCGGATTGTCCGTGTTGCCGGATTTCCTCGCGACCGCTGACTTGGCCGATGGACGCCTTCTCCACGTCCTGCCTGAATGGCAGCTGCCGTCGGGCGGCGTGTTCACGGTCTATCCGGCTGCACGTTTTCGCCCGCCTAAGGTTTCCGCATTCGTGGACATGCTGATAGCGGCGCTGAGAACGGAAACGCCGCCCGTGGAATAGGCAGATGGACACTTGACAGATTTTTCAATTAACCCATAGTAGAAATTGGTCAGACAATCTGACCGCTTGCGCATCAGGGAGTGGTGCGCTCGGAGGAGTTCGATGTTCGTGGCCTTGGAGCCGCGCCGGCTTTATCGCCAGGTTGCGGAGCAGATTCGTGTGCTGATCGATACGGGGGAGCTGAAGCCGGGTTCGAGGCTTCCGCCCGAACGAGAGCTTGCCGAACGATTTTCCGTTTCCCGGCCGACGGTCCGCGAGGCTCTGATCGTGCTCGAGGTCGAAGGCCGGATTCAGATCCGGATGGGATCCGGCGTCTATATCAGCAGCGCCCCAAAGCAGCCCGCTGGTGTCCTGCCAAACGACGAAGGAGGCGGGCCCCTCGAGATCCTTCAGGCCCGCTGCCTGATCGAAAGCAGCATCGCGGAAGAGGCCGCGCGTCTGGTGACGCCCGACGGCATCGCCCGCATCGATCTGCTTTTGGAGCGCATGGAGCAGTCGCTGGACGACGGCCCGGTTGCTCTTGCCTGCGACCGCGATTTTCACACGGCGATCGCCGACATCATCGGCAATTCGGCCCTGAAGCACTTCACCGGGCTGATCTACGATACGCGGATGTCGCCCTATTTCACGAAGCTCGCCAGCTATTTCGAAGGGCCGCACACATGGAAGCTGGCGCTTGAGGAGCACCGCGTTATTCGTGACGCCATTGCAGCCGGAGACCCTGCCGCCGCACGCGAGGCCATGCGCCGTCATCTGACGCTGGCGCAAAAGAGATTCTCGGAAAGCTTCGAGGAGGAGCAGACCAGGGAAGACTGACCGTCCATCATTGCGATGGGGTCGACCATACAGTTCCGTTTCACTGGGAGGAAAGAATGAAACACCGACTGAAGACATTGCTTGGCGCCGCCGCAGTCATCATTGCATCGACGCTTTCGGCGCATGCCGAAACCGTGCTGAAATGGGCTCATGTCTATGAGACATCCGAGCCTTTCCACACCGACTCCGTCTGGGCCGCCGGCGAGATCGCCAAGCGGACCAACGGCCGCTACAAGATCGACGTATATCCGGCTTCACAGCTTGGAAAAGAAGCCGATATCAACCAGGGCCTCAAGCTCGGCACCGTGGATATCATCATCTCCGGCTCCAGTTTTGCGGCGCGCGATTATAAGCCGATCGGCGTCACCTATTATCCCTATATCTTCCGCGATGCGAGCCACCTGATCGCCTATACCAAGAGCGACATCTTCAAGCGTCTCGCCAAGGGCTATGAAGACAAGACCGGCAACCATATCGCCGCCGTAACCTATTACGGAACGCGCCACACCACATCCAACAAGCCGATTTCCAAGTGCGCCGACCTGCAGGGCGTGAAGATGCGCGTGCCGGATGTTCCAGCCTACCTCGCCATGCCGCGGGCCTGCGGCGCCAATACAACGCCGATCGCCTTTGCCGAAGTTTACCTCGCCCTGCAGAATGGCACGGTCGACGCGCAAGAAAATCCGCTGACCACGATCGAGGCGAAGAAGTTCTATGAGGTCCAGAAGAATATCGTCCTGACCGGCCATATCGTCGACCACCTCAACACGCTGTTTTCGAAGAAGCTCTGGACCAGCCTGTCCGATGAGGACAAGAAGATCTTCTCCGACGTCGCGCAGGAAGCCAGCGTGCGTTCGTCGAAAACGATCGACGCCCGTGAAAAGGAACTGGTCGACGAGTTCAAGAAGAAGGGCCTGACGGTGACGGAAGTCGACAAGGCAGACTTCCTGAAGAACGTCGTCGAAAAGGTCAAGCTCGAAGAGTTCGGCTATGAAAAGGCCGACTGGGAAGCAATCCGCGCAATCAAGTAAGCCCGTGGCGCGGTCTGCGGGCCGCGCCTGTTCGACAATTCCTTCCATTGCGCATGGGACCTGCCGTGTTGGCTGGTCACCAGGCGGGCCCGCCGCACCTTTCTGAAGGCTGCGGCGGCTCGCCCGGCGGCGAACGTTTTCCCGGTGCAGTGAGGTTCATATCCGGACAGGATGCTATCGATGTCAGCGTCGCAGGAAATTCATACCAAGGTCACGCCTGAAGAACTTGCCCATACATTTGACGAGGCGCCAGCCGAGGCCAATCTCAGCACCTATGCGTTCGAGGACTGGATCACCCTGGCCCTTTTCTGGTTGATGACGGGTTGCGTCTTCCTTCAGTTCTTCACACGCTACGTGCTCAACAACAGTTATGCCTGGACAGAGGAAATCGCCGTCAACTGCCTGATCGGCGTGGTGTTCCTGGGAGCTGTGATGTGCGTGCGCACATCACGCCATATCCAGGTGGATGTCCTCTATCATTATCTGCCCGCCCGCGTGACCCGCGTGATGGCGACGGCGGTGGATCTCATCCGCATCGGCTTCTTCCTCTACGGATCATGGCTGATGTGGCGTTACATGGAGATCGTGTCGGACGAGGAGATGGTGACGGTGCAACTGCCGCGCAATATCGTCTTTTATTCCGTGCTTGCCGCCTTCGTGCTGATGCTGCTGCGCTCGATCCAGGTCTTCATCGCCAACATGCGCCGGGGTTACTCCGTTCTGGAGCGACCGGAAGCTTTCCAGAGCGTGGAGGATTGACGCCATGTTGCTGCTCATAGGCTCGTTTCTTGTCCTGATGCTGATCGGACTTCCGGTCGCCGTCTCCATGGCCGTGTCATCGGTCCTGTACATTGTCTTCTATGACGTCGCGCCCGACATCATTGCCGCGCAGCGGCTGATTGCCGGCGTCGAAAGCTTTCCGCTGCTGGCAGTTCCGTTCTTCATCCTCGCCGGCAACCTGATGAATATCGCGGGCGTCACCGGCCGCATCTACGCCTTCGCCGTGGCCCTTGTCGGCTGGATGAAGGGTGGCCTCGCGCAGGTGAACATCATCGGTTCGGTGGTGTTTTCCGGCATGTCGGGCACGGCCCTGGCAGATGCCGCGGGCATCGGCACCATCGAGATCAAGGCCATGCGCGATCACGGCTATCCGGTGGAAGCGGCCGTCGGGGTTACCGCGGCCTCTGCCACGCTCGGGCCGATCTTTCCGCCATCGCTGCCCTTCGTCATCTACGGCATGATGGCGAATGTCTCGATCGGCGCCCTGTTCATGGCCGGCATCGTGCCCGGCGTCGTCATGACGGTGCTGATGATGGTCACCGTCGCGATCTTTGCCTATGTCAAACGCTGGGGCTCGGATGCCCCGTTCAGCATCAAGGGCCTGATCGGCGCGTCGTCGGAGATCCTCGTCGTCATGATGGTCCCGGCCACCATCTGGGTTCTGCTCACGCTCGGCCTATCGCTCAACGTTGCCATTTTCATTGCACTGGCCGTGCTGCTGATGTGTGACTGGTATTTCAACTTTTCCGCCGTAATGGCGCTGATGACCCCGGTCATCCTGATCGGTGGCATGACCATGGGCTGGTTTACGCCGACGGAAGCAGCCGTCGCGGCCGTTCTCTGGTCGCTGTTCCTCGGCATGGTGCGCTACCGGACCATGACATTCAGGACGATCGCAAAGGCGACTTTCGACACGATTGAAACGACGGCATCGGTCCTGTTCATCGTGGCCGCAGCCTCCGTGTTTGCCTGGCTTTTGACGGTCAGCCAGACGGCGCAGCTCCTGTCGGAAGCGATCCTCTCCATCACCAGCAACAAATGGCTCTTCCTCATCCTGGTGAACCTGCTGATGCTGTTCGTCGGCTGCTTCCTCGACACGATCGCGGCGATCACCATCCTCGTCCCGATCCTGCTGCCGCTGGTCAAGCAGTTCGATATTGATCCGGTGCATTTCGGGTTGATAATGACGCTGAACCTGATGATCGGCCTCCTGCATCCGCCGCTCGGCATGGTGCTCTTCGTTCTGTCGCGTGTCGCGCGACTGTCCGTCGAGCGCACGACGATGGCGATCATTCCCTGGCTGGTGCCGCTCATCATCGCCTTGCTGCTGATCACTTTCATTCCGGCCATCACCCTCTGGCTGCCGACGGAGATGGGACTGATCCGCTGAAACCCGGTCCCGTACTGCTTCTGAAGCGTACGGGGCACGATCTCTCCGATAGAGAAAGGCATCCAAGCATGAAGACGCGCGTCGCTCGTCTCCACGGTATCCGTGACATCAGGATCGAAGATCTTGATTACCGCACGCCCGGCCCGGGCGAGGTGCTGCTGGCCATGGCGGCGGGCGGCATCTGCGGCTCGGACCTGCATTATTACCAGGATGGCGGCTTTGGGCCGGTGCGGGTTCGCGAACCCATCATCGCCGGCCACGAGGCTTCCGGCTTCATCGAAGCCTTGGGCGAAGGGGTTTCCGGGCTCGAGCTCGGGCAACTGGTGGCAGTCAATCCGTCGCAGCCCTGCGGCCATTGCCAATACTGCCGGACCGGCCAGCCGATCCATTGCCTCGACATGCGTTTCATGGGCTCGGCCATGCGCCTGCCGCACGAAAACGGCATGTTCCGTGAAAGGCTGGTCGTCCCGGCCATCCAGTGCCATCCGGTGGGACGTGACGTGTCCCCGGGCGAGGCTGCCTGTGCGGAGCCGCTTGCGGTGTGCCTGCATGCCGTCGCCCAGGCCGGAGACCTGTCGGGTCGCAACGTGCTGGTCACGGGGGCAGGTCCGATCGGGCTTCTGACGGTTGCCGCAGCCCGGCACGCGGGCGCCGCCAGGATCGTGGTGACGGATCTGGCCGACGCGGCCCTGTCGCGGGCGCCGTCCATGGGAGCGACCAAGACGATCAACGTGGCCTCCAATCCGGACGGGCTTCTCCCCTTCCAGGAGAACAAGGGCAGCTTTGACGTGGTGTTCGAATGCTCGGCCTCGGGGCCGGCCCTGCGCTCGGCGTTTGCCGCGATCAAGCCGCGCGGAACCCTCGTCCAGGTCGGCGTAACCGGTGACATGACCATCCCGCTCAACGCGCTGGTCGGCAAGGAGATCGTCTGGCGCGGCTCGCAGCGTTTCCACGCGGAATTTGCCGAGGCGGTCGATCTGATCGCCACGCGGCGCATCGACGTGCGGCCGATCATCTCGCACAGTTTCCCGCTTGATGCGGCGACCGCCGCTTTCGAGCAGGCCGAGGACCGTTCCAGGGCCTGCAAGGTGCAGATCACATTTAAACAAACTGACAAAGCGTGAAGGACGAGACATGAGACATACGTGGCGCTGGTTCGGCCCGGTCGACAAAGTGAGCGTAAGAGACGCGGCGCAGGCCGGCGCGGAAGGCATCGTTTCGGCGCTCCACCACATTGCGACCGGCGAGGTCTGGCCGGTCGACGAGATTTCCAGGCGACACGAGGAGATCAAGGCCGGTGGCCTGGTGTGGGATGTCGTAGAGAGTATTCCGGTTTCCGAAGACATCAAGACGCAGACCGGCGACTGGAAACGCCATATCGCCAACTGGCAGGAAACGCTGCGGCGTCTGTCGGCCTCCGGCATCCGCACGGTCTGTTACAATTTCATGCCGATCCTCGATTGGACACGCACGGACCTGCGCTGGGACACCCGCCATGGCGCCAAGGCCATGCGGTTCGACCTGACGGATTTTGCCGCCTTCGATATCCATATCCTCAAACGCCCCGAGGCCTGCCGCGATTACCCGGAATGGCTGCAGCAGGGTGCTGCAGAGCGGTTTTCCGAGATGGCGGATGCGAAGATCGCAGCCTTGGGCAAGAATATCGGGGCGGGGCTGCCGGGCTCGGCGGACGGCTATACGCTCGACCAGCTGCTGGAAAAGCTTCGCTCCTACCAGGGTATCAACCGGGAACGGCTGCAGCAGAACCTCGTCGACTTTTTAACTGAAGTCACGCCCGTGGCGGAAGAGGTCGGCATCAACATCTGCGCTCACGGCGACGATCCGCCCTGGCCGCTGCTCGGCCTTCCGCGCATCCTGTCGACCGAGGCCGATTACGCACATATGCTGGATCAGGTCGGCGCGCGCGCCAATGGCGTAACGCTCTGCACCGGCTCGCTTGGCGCCAGGCCCGATAACGATCTGTCCTTGATCGCCTCACGCTTTGCCGACCGCATCCATTTCGTGCACCTGCGGAATGTGACACGGGACACCGATACGGTCCCCTGCTCGTTCTTCGAGGACGAACATCTGGAAGGCGGAACCGACATGGTTGCGGTGATCGCCGCGCTGCTTTCGGAAGAGGCCCGTCGGCGCGAGGAAGGCCGCCAGGATCACCGCATCCCCATGCGACCGGATCACGGGCAGGAAATCCTCGACGACCTGACGCGCGGAGCTCAGCCGGGCTATCCCGCCATCGGACGTCTCAAGGGGCTGGCGGAACTTCGCGGCATCGAGAGAACTCTGACACATGCCCGCTACGGCTTGCAGGCATGATCATGAGCCACCGGTTCGGCATCGCATGTTTCCAGCCGATGTCCGGCGGTTTTTATGGATAAGCGGTCGAGCCGTCCGGCTTGCGGGTGATCTTGCGCTCCCAGTGAATGTAATCGTCCTTGGCCAAGACTTTTTCGTCGATCTCGATACCCCAGCCGGGGCGATCCGGGCGCAGGTTCATATATCCGTCCACCGGCATATACGGGTCGAGCGCCCAGGGCGCATGCACATGCGGCTTGAACTCCAGGATCTTGAAATTCGGCTGGGCGGCGCAGAAGTGGATGTTCACCGCGGTTGCGAGCGGCCCCATCGGGTTATGCGGTGCAACGGTGACATAGTGGGCTTCCGCGATCGCCGCGATGCGGCGCATTTCGCTGACGCCGCCGACGACGCAGATGTCCGGCTGGATGATATCGGCGCCGCGGGCGGAAAGCAGCGCCAGGAACTCGAAGCGGTTATAGAGAGATTCGCCGGTTGCCAGCGGCACCGTTACCTTCGACTTCAATTCCGTCCATGCGGGAATATGTTCAGGCCGGATCGGTTCTTCGTAGAAAAGCGGATCATAGGGCGCGATCGCGGCCGCCAGCTGGACGGCCTGGTAAGGTTCGTAGATCTTCGCATGCGCATCGAAGGCGAATTCGAAATGCGAAGGGGTGATCTCGCGGATCTTGCCGAAATAGTCGCCCGTTTCCTTCACCAGTTCGCCCCAGCGGCTGTTGTGAAGATCGCGGCGATAGGGGCTCAGCTTGAACGCGGTATAACCGTAGTCTTCATGGAGCTTGAGCGTCTGATCGAGCGCGTCCTGCGGATCGGGCGCGGTATAGACGCCGCAATAGACGCGGACGCGGTCACGCACATTGCCGCCGAGCAGCATGTAGACCGGCAGACCCGCAGCCTTGCCGGCGATATCCCACAATGCGTGATCGATTGCAGAAATCGCGGCAAGGCCGAGCGCGCCTGGAGGAAAACGGCACTGTTGGTTGAGCTTGAGGACGAGGAATTCCACGCGGCGCGGGTCTTCTCCCTCGATCTGGTGGAAGAAGTAATCGAGAAGCGGCGGAAGCGCCCAGTCGGGGCCGTGATTGTAGCATTCGCCCCAGCCGGAAATGCCTTCGCTGGTCTCGATCTTGAGCAGCAGGCGAGGACGGTCGTCGACGCGCTGCATGTATGTCTTTATTCCGGTAATATGCACCTTTTGTTTCCTCCTCAGGCGGCGAACGTTTCGGTTTTGATGCGATCGACAATGCCGCGCAGGATCCGCCGCTCATCGTCGTTGAGAGCGACGACGCCCGGAATGCGCACCGGACCGACATCGGTGCCGAGCATGCCGAGTGCTTCCTTCACCACCGTCACGTTGGCGCCGTTGTTGTATTTCGTGCGCAGCGTTTCGAAGCCGGCAATGCCGTCGATCAATTCGCGCGCCGTCGCATAATTGCCCGCCTCCAGCGCCCGATGGATGGCGTGCGAGCGCTCGGGGAATACGTTGACGAGACCCGAGGTGAAGCCCTTGGCGCCCATGGCGTAGAATGCCGGCGCCCAGCCTTCCGCCAGACCGCAGACCCAGATCGCGGGAGCGTCGCGGGTGGCTCGAATGACTTCCGCCAGCAGCATCAGGTTCGACGACGCGAACTTGATGCCGGCAATGTTCGGATGCAGGGCGAGTTTGCGAAAATCCTCGACCGAAAAGCCGTCGCTGCGCACATAGGCGATAACCGGTACGGTGCAGAACTCCGCCAGTTCCAGGAAATAGCCAGCCTGATAGGACGGCCCGGCAAACGGGTCCATGGGATGATGGCCCATGATCGCATCCGCACCTTCGGCAATCGCGTCCTTGGCAAGCGCCTTTGCTTCGGTCAGCGAGCGACCGACGGCGGCGCTGACCAGCGACTTGCCCTCGGCGGCCTTGATCGTGGCGGCATGCACCGTGCGGACTTCGTCCATGGTGAGCGTGAAGAACTCGCCGGTATTGCCGGCCGCCATCAGGTTGTGAACCCTGGCAACCGCCAGGCGCCTGATCAGCGCGCCCAGCTTTTCGACGTCGACAGTCCCGTCTTGCCGGTAAGGCGTCACCGGAACACCGGAAATACCGGTCAGCGCCTTTCTTACAGTCTGAAGCCTGTCATTCACGTCCGATATCCTTTTTGCTGCCGAAAACGATGTTCAAATAGGTTTCGCCGGAGCGCACGACGTGGTTGCGCATCTGCCGCTCGGCGAGATCCGCATCACCGGTGACGATAGCCTTGGCGATGGCGATGTGTTCTTCAAGCGCCTTCTGACGCTCGGCGGGATCCATGTGGATGACGCGGCGGATGCTGGCGTCATAAAATTGCTGCCGCTCGATCAGTTTCGCCAGATAACCGCAGCGGGAACTGCGGTGAATGTGTTCGTGGAATTGCTCGTTGAGGGAAACGAGGCTGTCCGCATCCGCCGAGGTGGTCGCCTTGGCCATCAGGTCGGCTATTGCCGTCAGCTCGGCGCCGGCAGGCTTGCCGATGCGCTTGGCGGCCAGGTGCGCAATCATCGATTCAAGCGCCGCGCGGGCAAGAATCATCTCCTCCGCCCAACCCATATCGAACCGGATGATCACGCCGCGCCGGGGCAGAGCCTCGACCAGGCCCTCCGTCTCGAGTTGCCGCAGCGCTTCCTTGATCGGCGTGGTGCTGACGCCGAATTGTTCGGCGAGGCTGCGCTCGTTGACCTTCTGCCCCGTCGCGAACCGCCCCGCGAGGATGGCGGCCCGCAAGGTGCGATGGACGTGATCGCGCACCGTCATCTGAAATTTCGGGTCGATCTTCGCAAACGCGTCGGACCGTGGGCTTCCAGTGGGCTCAGGAATCATTTTTCGCGAAATCCGTTGACGAGGCAGTGAGAGTGCAGGGCCTGATATACCAGACTTCAGATCTATGTCGATACGATTTGAGGAACCCGGAGGAAGCTTTTTATGCTCAGACTGTTGGTTTCCACGCGGAACTGAGCTCGCCACTCACGGGCGAACGCGGCGACCCGTCCATAGGAGCCGGTAAAGCCGAGAACCACCAGATCGGCATGAAGCTGCTTCAGTGTTCGGCGCTGCTTGCGCGAGACCTTCCGGCCTCGGTCTTCAGCCAGCCAGCAAGTTTGGCGGCAAAAGGATCAAGCTTGCTCGGTCGTTCCGGTACCGTGAACGTCGGCTCGATCGTACCGGCACTCAAATACTTCGCGATCGTGTTGCGTGACAGCCCAGTGCGCCGGCTGATCTCGCGGATCGACTGCTTCTCGCGCAGCGCCATCCGACGGATGATGTTTAAAAGTCCCATGTGGATCACTCCGTTGCCCCCGTCGCTCTCCGCGTTGGGGGAAGGTTCACATGGCTCAATTCTCAATGGAAATTATGCGCCTAACCGGCTCAGTTCTGCGTGGAAACCAACAGCCGTGCTCTTACCCTGGACATGGTGCACATCTACCGTCCTCGCCTTGCATCAGAGACTGGCCGACCTATCGCGAGCCAAGTTAGAAAGAAGGTGTAAGGTTCGCTATTTGTCTCCGGTAGCCGAAAATGCAACCTTGGGGAGCAAAAACTTCTTATGCATAAGTCTTCGGGATGTCGCCCTCGTGTCATACTCCCAGTCCGCGGAATGCGAGTTCTTCCTCTCTCGCCTCGCACGCGACATCTGTAACTACAGCGCAATCAGACGCTCGGCGGTGAACTTGTCAGTCACCAGCATATCTATCACTCCGACCCGCAACGCGCCCGCGATGGCCGCCGTTTTCTTGGAGCCTCCCGCAAGAGCGATGACCCGATCCACTCGCTCCAAATCCTCGAGAGGAAGCCCGATAACGCGCTCGTCCAAGGGAGTCTTGACCGCCTTCCCGTCCTTGTTGAAAAAGCGGAGGGAAATGTCGCCGACGGCGCCCGCCTCAGCCAAGTCTGCTAGCTCACGGGTGGAGAAGATGTTCCCGGAACGGGCAAGCAGTTCCGACGGTTCCACTGCTCCGATCCCGACGATGGCCAGCGTGATGCTGCTGAACAAATCAAGGGTCTCGCGAACGAAAGGATCGGACTGCATCAGCAGCTTTGCCTCTCGGGAGGTGGTCACACCCTGCACTGGAAGGAGCTTCGGCTCCGCCCCCGTCAATCTGGCCAGCCGCGTGGTGAGCTGAGTCGCATGGGTCTGCACCGAAGGATCACCCATGCCGCCCAGCGTCTGCACGACATACTTCGCCTGGGCGCTCTTCTGGGGGTGGATATTTTCCACCATCTTGAAGATGGTCTGGCTCCAGCTCGACACGCCGATTATCTCTCCGGGAGCAAGCGTCACCTCGAGAAGATGCGCGGCCGCTTCGCCGATCCGAGCCATGATCGCACCGTCCCGATCTTCCGTGCATTCGACGACGACGGCCTCGGGAAGGTTGAATTTTTCACGGAGACTCGCCTCGATCTCTATATATGTCCCAACGGGCGGTATGACACTCGTCCGGACAATGTCCTCGCTTTCCGCGCGCTTGAGCATGCGGGACACCGTCGCCTGGGAAAGGCGAAGGTGGTGAGCGATCTCGGCCTGCCGCCGCCCCTCGATGTGGTACATCTGCGCGACCCTTGAAATGAGGCGGAGTTCGTTCAGGCGAGCCATAGTTGGATCCTAGCATGAATTTTTATTCAGCTTTATCCGGCGGAAGCGCCAAGGTCGAGCGTGCAATCGCGTCTTTCCAGTTATTCAAGAGCGGTTGCCTGTCGATTGTGTCCGGCCTGATGACGCGCGTGCTCCGGGGAAGGCGCCTAATCGTCTCCAGGTCTGACCAAAGACCAAGGGAAAGCCCCGCCAAGTAGGCGGCGCCCAAGGCCGAAGCCTCCGGCGCCTCGCACTGGATCACCGGATGTTCGATGAGGTTCGCCACGCTCTGCATCAGGAAGCTGTTCTGGCTCGGACCGCCGTCGACATAAAGCGCGCCCAGCTCCCCACCACTCTGCTCACGCATCACGGCGACCACGTCGTGGACCTGCAAGGCGATCGAGTCTGTCACCGATCGGGCCATCTGCGCGCGGGTTGTGCTGAAGTTGATCTGCGAGAAAAGTGCGCGGGCGTCGGAGTTCCAATGGGGCGCGCCGAGCCCCACGAACGCAGGAACGAAACCCGGGCCATTCGGCTCCGCCGTCGCTGCCAGCTCGACAAGAGCCGCGACATCTGGAAGACCGAGAATTGCCGCCATCCAGGGGAGACTCGCAGCGGAGACGAGAATGTTGCCTTCGAAGGCAAAGGACGGTCTTCCACCAATGCGCCACGCAACCGTGGTCGTGATACCTTTACGCGGAGCAATGAACCGGGGAAGCGTCGTCATCACCGACGATCCTGTTCCAAAGGTCACTTTTCCATCGCCCGGCTCGAACGCGCCGTGACCGAACAATGCCGCGTGGCTGTCTCCTATCGCTGCCCTGATGGGTGTGCCGTCAGGAACACCCATAAGCCCTTGCGTGACACCAAAATCGTCCGAGCTGTCGAGCACCTGAGGAAGCAGCGCGATGTCAACGCCGAAGACGTCACCAAGTTCTTCACTCCAATTTTGCCGCCCAAGGTCGAACATCTGGCTTCTTGCTGCATTCGAGGCGTCGCAGATGTGCTTGCGGCCACCAGTCAGGCAGTGAATAAGCCAGCTGTCCACGGTGCCAAGTCGGACTACACGTCCGGGCGGTGCACGATCAAGAAGCCAGCGGAGCTTAAAACCCGGAAACATGGGATCAAGTGGAAGGCCGGTCAACGCCTGGACCTGCTCGAGGCGCCCCTCCCCGATCAGCCGCCGGCAGTCTGAGGCGGTCCGCCTGCATTGCCAACTGATCACAGGACCCAGCGGTTCTCCCGTTGCAGCGTCCCAAGCCGTCACCGATTCTCTCTGGTTCGATATTGCGACGGCTTCGATGGCAGAAGGCGGCGACGCCTTCAGGCACCCTTCAACTGCCTCGCAGACGGACGCGTAGATCCGCCTAGGATCCTGCTCTACCCAACCCGGCTGCGGATACGCTATGCCGACGGAAGCGGAGCCACGGGAAATGACCTGCCCCTGCTCGCTGACGAGGATTGCCTTCGAATTCGTTGTGCCCTGGTCGATCGCCAGAATTGACCGCATATGGTCCTCCCAAATCGGAATCCGGGGCGCAGCTGGCCGTCCCGGCTTCCCTATGCAATATGCTACTTACGCTTGATCAACGCCTGTGCTGCGTCCGCAATCGCCACAGGCGACATCCCGAATTCATCGAGCAGGAATTCGGCGGATCCGGTCGGGGCGTAGATGCCTGGAACGCCAAGGCGCTTCATCGGAACCGGAGCATAGTCGACAACCACTTCGGCGACTGCGGACCCCAAACCGCCAAACACCGAATGCTCTTCGGCTGTGACGATCGCACCCGTCTCCCTGGCAGCCTCGATGATCGCCGCTTCGTCGATCGGACGAACAGTCGCCAGGTTGAGCACCCTGGCACTGATGTTTCGCTCCGCCAGAATTTCTGCCGCCTTGACCATCCGGTGGGTCAGGGTGCCGTTGGCGATGAGAGTGACATCCGATCCCTCCCGAAGAAGATTTGCCTTGCCAAGCTCGAACTTGTGGCTTTCCGGAAGCAGATCGGGAACGCCGACGCGCGACAGGCGCAGGAAGCATGGCCCCTCATACTTCGCCGCCCACTCAATCGCTGCCGCAGTCTCTATGCGGTCGCAGGGAGCGATGACTGGAAGGTTTGGAAGAACGCGGGTCCAGGCGAAGTCCTCGATGGAATGGTGGGTAGGCCCCAATTCGCCGTAGGCCATTCCCGACGAAATCCCTACGAGCTTCACATTTGCGTTGGAGTACGAGATGTCTGCCTTGATTTGTTCCAAGGAACGCCCTGTCAGGAAGGGAGAAGCCCCACAGACGAAGGGGATGCGCCCACCGTTGGCGAGACCTGCGCCAACGCCGACCATGTTCTGCTCCGCGATACCCACATTTACCAGCCGCGCCGGGAACCTGGACTTGAAGCCTCCCAGTTTGGAAGAGCCGACAGAGTCATTGCAGACAGCGACCACAGTCTCGTCTTCGGCCGCGAGGCGCTCGAGGGTTGCGGCGAAGGCGTCGCGGCAGTCGTACAGTTTGGGGGAATTTACCGGCGCGTTCATCAAATTGCCTCCAAGAGTTCTGCGATCGCGATATCGTACTGTTCCTTGCTCGGCACCTTGTGATGCCAGTCGACGCGGTCCTGCATGAACGAGATGCCCTGCCCCTTGTTGGTATGGGCCACGATGCAGTGCGGCCGCGACGTCCGGTGTTCGAGTGCCGGCACAACCTGGTTCATGTCGTTGCCATCGATCTCGCTCACCTCCCAGTCGAAGGCCTCCAGCTTCGGACGGAGCGGTGCAAGGTCGTTGGTGTCGGCGAGCGATGCGCCCTGCTGAAACCTGTTGTGGTCGATGATCAGCGTGAGGTTGTCCAGCTTGAACTGAGCGGCAGCCATGATCGCCTCCCAGTTGGAGCCTTCCTGCATCTCCCCGTCGCCGGTGACGACGTAGGTGTGGTAACCTGCCCCGGACAGCTTTGCGGCCTTCGCCATTCCCACTGCAACGGGCAGGCCGTGCCCGAGTGGTCCGGTGTTTGTCTCCACGCCGGGAACCTTGTTGCAGTTGGGGTGGCCGTTCAGGCGCGAATGGGGCTTCAGGAAGGTCGAGATTTCGTCTTCGGGAATGAAGCCCCGCTTTGCCAGGGTGACGTAGAGCGCGCAGGCCGTATGGCCCTTCGAAAGAACGAACCGGTCCCGGTCGGGGTGCTTCGGCTGGTCGGGCCAAACTTTGAGCACGCGAAAATACAGAGCAGCGAGGATATCGATGACCGACATCTCGCCGCCGATATGGCCGGCGCCCGCCTCGAAGACTGCCTGAAGATCGCGTAGCCGAATGTCGCGAGCAACGCGCTCAAGTTCAGTGATATTCATTTTATCCTCGCGTGCATATTTATTCATTTGCCAATATTTTTGCACAAGCTCGAAGATAGTCAAGCCTTAAAAGCCCCTCCGCCAACCTGGCGCCCCGCCGCAAAATATGTTGACACCTCTTTTGCAAGTTGTTAATGAATTTTCCAGCAGGCATGAATATTTATTCCCGTCACAACGTTGGCCATAACCTAGACTTGGGGAGGAAAAATGGTGGCGCTTGAAATCCATCAACAGCGGCGTTTATCCGGCAGTTGGCTCAGCAAGCTGAAGGGAGCGACCGGTCCACTTGTCGGGCTGCTCGCACTCTGCATCTTTCTGAGTTTCAGCACGGAAGCCTTCCTGTCGGTCCGGAACGGTCTGAACATCCTCGACCAGATCACGGTTCTCGGCATCATGGCGGTGGGAATGACCTTCGTCATTCTCATTGGAGGCATTGACCTGTCAGTAGGGTCGGTGCTCGCGCTCGCAATGATGGTGATGGGCTGGACGGCAAATGTAGCAGGCCTTCCGTTGCCCCTGGGGATCGCTCTCGGCCTGCTTGCCTCAGCGGTTTCAGGACTGATCGTTGGGCTGCTTGTGACGGCGTTCAGGGTTCCTGCCTTCATCGCCACGCTGGCCATGATGTCGGCTGCTCGCGGGGTGGCGAACATGATCACCGACGGCCAGCAGATCGTAGGATTTCCGGACTGGTTCATGATGCTCGCGATCGACCGTCACTTCGGCGTCCTGACTGCGACCGTCTTCCTCATGCTGGCAGTCGTGCTCATCGCGTGGCTCTTTCTTCACTTCCGCTCCGAAGGCCGGATGATCTACGCGGTCGGCGGGAACCCCGAGGTCGCGCGGCTTGCCGGCATCAATGTTCAGCTTGTGACGGTGGCCGTCTACGTCGCGAGCGCCATCCTGGCAGGACTTGCAGGCATTGTGCTGGCCGCTCGTCTCGACTCCGTTCAACCGTCGAGCGGGTTCGGTTATGAACTGGACACCATTGCGGCGGTCGTTATCGGTGGAACTTCACTGTCCGGTGGTGCGGGCGGCATTGGGGGCACGCTGATCGGCGTCCTCATCATCGGAGTTCTGCGGAACGGCCTCAACCTTCTCAACGTCTCGCCGTTCCTGCAGCAGGTTATCATCGGTATCGTGATCGTGCTTGCCGTTGGAGCAGAGACCATTCGTCGGCGCCGCGCCTGACGATTGAGTCCGCCGATGGCGGTCTCCACCCATTCCGGCTTGAGAGGTTCGAGCCGGATAGTGCCCAGAGGGGGAGGACCTACCCGAGGGTTTCACCTAAAACGGAGGAAATACAATGAAAATTGCGCGCACCCTGCTCGCTTCCGCTGCCCTGCTCGGCCTCACGCTCGGACCCGTGCACGCGGCCGAACTGAAGAAGCTCGGCTTGGCCGTTGCCAACCTTCAAGCCAACTTCTTCAACCAGATCAAGCAGTCCGTCGAGGCCGAAGCCAAGAAACGTGGCATCGCAGTCGTCGTTGTCGACGCCAAAGGTGACGGCCCGACCCAGGTGAACCAGATCCAGGACTTGCTCACACAGAACATCGGCGCCCTGATCTACATTCCGGCAGGCGCTGCGGCGGCAACCGTGCCGGTGAAGCTTGCAAAGAACGCCGGCATTCCCGTCATCAACGTTGACCGTAACGCGGAGGGCGCACCAGGAGACACATTCCTGGCGACCGACTCCGTGACGTCGGCCAAGGCCGTATGCGACTATATCCTCAAGCAGGCCGGCGGAAAGGGCAAGATGGTGATAATCCATGGCCAGAAGGGGACGACGCCGGAAGTCGACCGAACGAAGGGCTGCATGGAATCCGTCAAGGCGAACCCAGGCGTCAAGGTCGTAGCCGAGCAGTTTTCCAATCTTTGGAGCCAGGACGAGGGCTTCCAGATCATGCAGAACATGCTGCAGGCGAACCCTGACGTTTCGATCGTCTTCGCTCAAGCGGATGGTCTGGCACTTGGCGCTGCCCAAGCGATCAAGGTCGCCAATCCGTCCCAGAAGATCGTGGTCGGCGGCTTTGACGGCGATACCGCGGCATTGGAGGCTCTAAGCAAGGGGGTGTTCAATGTGACCGCGACCCAGCAGACACAGAAGATGGGCCGGGACGCTGTCGAGAACGCCGTTAAGCTGGTGGCCGGCGAGAAGGTCCCGCCGGTCCAGCTGATGGACGCCACGCTGACGACGAAGGAAAACGTGGCAGGCTTCATCGCCAACCATCCCTGATCGACTTGACCTTGAGGAGGCGTAGCTGTGACCGTTCCGGTTCTTTCACTGAGGGGCATATCCAAGCGATACGGACCTCTCCAGGTTCTCAAAAATGTTAGCCTGGACGTCCATCCCGGCGAGGTGGTCGCGCTTCTCGGTGAAAACGGAGCGGGAAAATCCACGCTCTCCGGCATCATTGCGGGATCACGCACGCCCTCCGAAGGTACAATGACATGGCTGGGGCAGCCCTATGCCCCAGCCACCCCGAGAGAAGCCATCGACAATGGTATTGTTCTCATTCATCAGGAGTTGCAGCTCCTGCCGCAGCTTTCAATCGCCGAAAACGTCTTCATCGGACGCTGGCCCATGAAGAACGGCGTTGTGGACCGCGCCCAGATGGTCCGCCGCGCCCAGGAGCAGCTTGCCCGCCTAAACCTACACCTTCCCGCGACGCGCAAAGTTGAAGGTCTTTCTACAGCAAACCAGCAACTCGTCGAGATCGCGAAGGCGTTGGCTCTCGATGCGAGGCTCCTGATCCTCGACGAACCGACGGCAGCGCTCGGAGGAGCGGAAACTGAAGCTCTGTTCGAGCAGGTCAGGAAGCTTAGGTCCGAAGGCGTCGGCATCATCTATATCTCCCACCGCATGGAGGAGATCAGGCAGATCACCGACCGGATCGTCGTTCTTCGGGACGGCGAGCGAGTCCAGGAATTCGCTGACAGCGCCACGCCGGTGCGCACTATCGTGGAAAGCATGGTGGGGCGATCGCTTGATCGGATGTTCCCTCCTCTTCCTGTTCCCAAGAACCGGCCGGTTCTGCAGATCTCCGGTCTTGGTTCTCCCAACGGCTCATTCCGCGATGTCAGCTTTGACGTCAAGGCGGGGGAGATTCTTGGAATCGCAGGGCTTATCGGTGCAGGCCGCACCGAGCTCGTCCGTGCCATCGCCGGAGCTGACCCCGTCAGTGCAGGATCCATCAAGCTCGAGGGACGGGAACTGAAACTCCGATGCCCGGCGGACGCCATCGCCAATGGAATCGTCATGGTTCCGGAAGACCGCAAGGATCAGGGCTTGGTCGTCGGACACCGCATCGGCGAGAACATCGTCTACGCCAATCTCGACAAACTCGGACGCGGCTGGCTCTCGCCCCGTGCCAAACGCACCTTCGCTGACGAAGCCGTCGCGAAGTTCGGGGTCAAGGGCCGCTCGGGTCAGCTCGCTTCGGATCTTTCGGGGGGCAACCAGCAGAAGGTCGTGATTGCCAAGTGGCTGACGCGCGATCCGAAGGTCGTCGTGCTGGACGAACCGACCCGTGGCATCGACGTGGGCGCCCGCGCAAGTATCTACGACATCATTGCTGACCTTGCCCGGACGGGCGTCGCGGTAATCGTCGTCAGCTCCGACCTCGAAGAGGTCCTTGGAATCTCGAACCGCATTCTCGTGCTCGCGCAAGGCAAGCAGGCAGGAATCCTCAATCGTGACGAGGCGAACGACGTCTCCGTCATGGAGCTAGCCACAATCTGAAACAGACAGGGAAGGAAGAGCGATGTCCGACATCACTCTCAACGCACCGAGGCTTTTTGATCTTGCAGGCCAGATCGCCATCGTCACCGGCGCCGGTAGCGGAATCGGCCAGCGGATCGCCATCGGCCTGGCGCAATGCGGCGCCGATGTCGCTCTGCTCGATCGCCGTTCGGACAATGGTCTTGCCGACACCGCGAAACATGTCCAGGTCGCCGGCCGGCGGTCGATCCAGATCGCCTGCGACGTCACCAGCAAGTCCTGCCTCGCCGAGGCGGTCGCGCGAACAGAGGCCGAGCTGGGGCCGCTGACCCTTGCAGTCAACGCCGCAGGCATCGCCAACGCCAATGCTGCTGAGGAGATGGAGGAGGACCAGTACCAAACCCTGATGGACATCAACCTGAAGGGGGTGTTCCTATCCTGCCAGGCTGAAGCAAGAGCGATGCTCAGGAACGGTCGCGGGTCGATCGTCAACATCGCTTCCATGTCCGGCGTCATCGTCAACAGAGGCCTGAGCCAGGCTCACTACAATGCCTCCAAGGCGGGCGTGATCCATATGTCCAAGTCAATGGCGATGGAGTGGGTGGGCCGCGGGATCAGGGTGAACACGATCTCCCCCGGCTACACCGCGACCCCGATGAACACGAGACCGGAAATGGTCCATCAGACAAGGCTGTTCGAGGAACAGACCCCGATGCAGCGCATGGCCAATGTCGACGAGATGGTCGGCCCAGCGGTATTTTTACTTTCTGACGCTGCCAGCTTCGTGACGGGCGTGGATCTGCTCGTCGACGGCGGCTTCTGCTGCTGGTGAGCGCCATGAGGAAACTGATTGCTGGAAACTGGAAGATGAATGGGCTCGCCTCCTCGTTAGCCGAGATCGAGGCGCTGAAGGAAAGTGCCGAACGGGCGGCGTGCGACATCGTGATCTGCCCGCCCTTCACGCTGCTGGAAAAGGCCGTGACACAGGCTCAAGGATCTCCGATTGCGATTGGCGCTCAGGACTGCCACGCCAAGACGTCTGGCGCATATACCAGTGACATCTCCGCAGAGATGCTCGCTGAGGTGGGAGCGCGATACGTGATACTGGGACATTCCGAGCGTCGGGCCGTCTATCACGAAACCGACATGACCGTCGCCCGAAAGGCGGCGGCCGCCCATGCCTCGGGGTTGACCAGCATCATCTGCATTGGCGAAACCGGCGCGGAACGGGATGATGGCCATGCGCTCGACGTGGTGCGCAGGCAGCTTCGCGGATCACTCCCCGCGACCGCCACCAGCTCCAATACCGCAATCGCCTACGAGCCGGTATGGGCAATCGGAACAGGAGTAGTGCCGACACCAGATCAGATCGAGGAGGTCCATACGTTTGTCCGGAATCTTCTCGAAGACGAGCTTGGCCCGGACGGCCGCCAAGCGCGGATCCTCTACGGGGGATCCGTCAAGTCGTCCAATGCCGGGTCGATCTTCGGCGTGCGAAACGTGAATGGCGCACTTGTCGGCGGAGCCTCTCTGAAGGGGGCCGACTTCGCCCGGATCATTCTGGCCTCCGCCTGAGGCCACTCTCGTTCGGCCACCTCAACCCCGACCCAATAGGAGGATTTCCATGAATCGTTTCGAGAACAAGACCGTCGTGATAACCGGGGGCAGCCGCGGTATCGGTGCTGCAATCGCCTATCGCTTCGCACGCGAGGGCGCAAACCTCGTCGTTTCTGCCAACGAGGATGCGGTCCATGGTGTTGCCGAGAAGATCAGGGCCACAGGAGGTCATGCAATCTCCTTTGTTGGCGACGTGACCGACAAGGCGAGCGTCAGGGCACTCTACGATGCGGCTGAGAACGCGTTCGGCACGGTCGACGTGTCGATCCAGAATGCCGGCGTCATCACGATCGCTCGGATCGAGGACATGACCGAAAGCGAGTGGGACAAGGTCATGGCTGTCAATACGAAGGGGGTCTTCCTCTGCGCCCAGGAGGCCATTCTGCGCATGCGCAAGCACGGCAAGGGAGGCCGTATCATCAATACGGCCTCCGGACAGGCCCGCGATGGCTTTATCTATACGCCTCACTACGCTGCCTCGAAGATGGGCGTTGTCGGGATTACCCAGAGTCTTGCCAAGGAAGTCGCGACCGAGAAAATCACTGTCAACGCGTTCTGCCCCGGGATCATTGAGACCGACATGTGGGCGTACAACGACCAGGCCTGGGGCAAGCTGCTGGGCAACTACGCTCCTGGCGAACTTATGAAGGAATGGGTCGAAGGCATCCCCATGAAGCGGGCAGGTTCCGGCGAGGACGTTGCCGGCCTCGTGACCTTCCTCGCCAGCGACGACGCGGCTTACATCACCGGGCAGACGATCAATGTCGACGGCGGACTGATCATGTCCTGAGTCTTTGGCAACCGGAGGTGCGTGGTGTGCGCTGAAACGATGGCGTGGCCGTTGTCAGTTCCGAGGAGACGCAGAAAATGAACAGTGCGTGCTCTATTTTGGGCTTGCGTTCAGGCGGTTGAATTTCCTATCTTGGTTCGGTTCTCAGGGCGGGGTGAAATTCCCCACCGGCGGTATCGGAAGCAATTCCGGAGCCCGCGAGCGCCTTCTCCAAAGGAAGGGTCAGCAGATCCGGTGAGATGCCGGAGCCGACGGTATAGTCCGGATGGAAGAGGACAAGGCAGGTACGCCGCTCGAAGAGCGGCGGCATCATCGCATTGTTCGCCCAAGGGATATTGGTGGCTCACAGGCCATGCACGCCGTTTCACACCGGCTAACCCTTGAAAGGCAAGAAGAGTGGCAATTTCAAAGATTGAAGATGCAGTCGCCGCGATCGCTCGCGGAGAGATCGTTGTCGTTGTCGACGATCGCGACCGGGAAAATGAAGGTGATCTTCTGATCGCTTCGGACAAGATCACGCCTCAGGCGATCGCGTTCATGATGAACCACGCCCGGGGGCTGATCTGCGTCCCGATGGAGGGCGGGCGCCTCGATGAACTCGAGATTCCGTTGATGGTCTCCCGCAACACCGAGATGCTCAAAACTGCTTTCACGGTTTCGGTAGATTATATTCCCGGAACCTCAACCGGCATTTCTGCTGCAGACCGTGCCGCAACCGTTCGCGCCCTGGTGACGGACGGTTCCCGACCCGAGGATTTCGCTCGGCCGGGCCATATCTTCCCTCTGCGAGCCCATCCTAAAGGTGTTCTCGCCCGCCCCGGTCACACGGAAGCAGCGGTAGACCTGTCGCGGCTGGCCGGCCTGTCGCCTTCAGGCGTAATCTGCGAGGTTGCGAACGATGATGGCACCATGGCGCGCCTTCCTGAACTCGAAGCATTTGCAGGCCGACATGGTCTTCACCTGATTACCATAGAGGATCTTGTCGCCTACCGCACGGCATCGTTGAACAGCAAGGCGGCCTGACGTTTCGACCGTCCGATCTCCACCTCGTCTTCCGTGTCCGGCGACAGGCTTCCGGCGGGCACATGCTTGAATCCGCCGCAAGGGTCTGTCCCCGATGAGGTAGTCTCAGCAGGGAATCTCAGATGATCTTACTCCTCCGCCTCGTAGAAATGGTGCACGGCCGCTCCCTCGAATCCCGAATGATAATACACTGACCCCTGATGAAGCGTGTTCTTCTTCTTAACCATCCTGATGACGGAGTGGGGTGTGTTTAGGCGCCTGACGGTGGATGCCGGGCTGATACTTCAGGGGCAACGGCCCGGCCCGGGCCCGCGGACAGATGGCGGCGATATAGCTAGCCTATCATTCTGAGATCGACACCTCTCATCCTCGGTGGCTCCTCGAATGAAAGCGTCCGAAAGCTGCTCGCCTTCAGCCGCCACCAATATCTCCCCTGTCTGGAGCCTTATGCCGGGAAGCATCGAGGACGAGGCCAGCCCCTTCAACGAAGGCGGCCACGGCTATCTTGAGGCCATCGCGATTCTGGTGCGGATCAGAGAATTGCGTCTTGGCCACCCGGTGGCTGGCGGAAGTCATGAGATCGTTGAGTTGACATCGCAACACGATGATATATGTTCCGATCAGTTGCGATCGCAACTCATATTGCCTGGTGCGAGGAGTGGCCGGCGATTGGAAACGTGGTTTGGGAGGATCACAATGAATATTCTGAAACGCGCTGCGTTTGCGGCCGCGATGCTTTCCGCCGGCGTTTGTTGGGCGGATACGATCAAGGTCGGCGTCATCGCAGAGTTCTCTGGCCCGTTCGCCATCTATGGCAAACAGTACAAGGAAGCGATCGAAATCTATACCGCCAAACACGGCAAACAGGCTGGCGGGCACACGATCGAATTCATTTACAAGGATGTCGGCGGTTCCAATCCCGACGTCGCCAAGACGCTGGCGCAGGAACTGCTGATCCGCGAGAAGGTCGATTATCTTGCCGGATTCACCTTTACGCCGAACGCGCTCGCAGTCGCCCCGCTGATTGACCAATCGGAAACTCCCACGGTCATCTTCAACGCAGCCACCTCATCCATCAATAAGGGATCGCCCTATTTCCTGCGTTCCAGCTATACCCTCTGGCAGGTCACCGCACCATTGGCCGAATGGGCCTTTGATCAGGGCTTGAAGACGGTCGTCACTGCCGTATCGGATTATGGTCCCGGTATTGATGCAGAAAAGGCTTTCAAGGCCGCTTTTGAAAAGAAGGGCGGCAAGGTCATCGACGCGATCCGCATGCCGGTCGCCACGACGGACTTCACCCCATTTATCCAACGCGTTCGCAGCAAGGCACCTAATGCGGTCTTCGCCTTCCTGCCCGGCGGTCCACCGACCTTCGGGTTCACCAAGACCTATAACGAGAACGGTCTTGCCGGTGGGGGAATCCGCTTTCTCGGGACTGCGGAGACCGAAGAATCCAATTTGCAGGCGCTCGGGGACGCGGCGATCGGCCTGACAACCGCATTTCACTATTCCGCCGCCCATGACAGCGCCGTCGGGCGCGAATTCGTTGATGCACTAACCAAGAAATTTCCCGGAGCTGTTGCGAACTGGGCGTCGGTTGGCGCCTATGACGGCACCCATCTGATTTACGAGATGGTAAAAGCCGCAGGGAACGACGGTCCGAAAGCTCTCGTAGCGGCGAAAACGCTGAAATGGGAAAGCCCGCGTGGACCGGTCGAGATGGACCCCGAAACTCGCACGGTCAAGCAGAACGTCTACATCCGGGATGTGGAGCGCGACAAAGCCAGCGGCCAGCTCGTCAATCGTGAAAAGAGCGTGATCGCCACTGTCGGCGATCTCGGTTGGACCCAGTAGCCCTATCGTTCCGGCCTCGTTGAGGCGAGGCCGGATGAGATCACACAAGTCACACCATGAAGACGCAACGCATCATCCGCGCATCGCCTGCGGATAACGAGCACGGCTGTCTTCCGGAGGGATAATGTCGCTCTTATTCAATATCGCCATAGACGGCATAGCTTACGGAATGATCCTGTTCATGATCTCCGTCGGCCTGTCGGTGACCATGGGCCTGATGCGGGTGATCAACCTCGCCCACGGCGCCTTTGCTCTCATTGGCGGCGTGCTTGCTCATGTGCTGATCCTGCATGCCGGCATCGGCTATCTCACCGCCGTACCGCTTGCCATAGCCGGCGTCGTCATCGTCGCACTTGCCGGTGAACGTGTTTTATTCCGACGCGTCTACAGGCTCGGCGAACTGCAGCAGGTGCTGGCGACAATCGGCCTCACCTTCATGGTGATCGCAGTCGTCAGCAAGTTTCTGGGCTCAAGCCTTTTGGCGATCCCCCTGCCCGCCTCCCTCCAGCAATCGGTCGATCTCGGCTTTCGCGTGCTTCCCGCGCATCGGCTGGTGGTCATCCTGGCTGGGCTGGCTGTCATCGCAGCCCTCTATCTGACCATAGAGCGCAGTCGTTTCGGAACGCGTCTGCGGGCAGCTGTCGACAACCGCAACATCGCCAGTGCGCTCGGCATCGATACCGATAGGATCTACGCCGCCACCTTCTGTCTCGGGGCGGGGCTGGCCGCGCTTGGCGGCATTCTCGGCGCCGAACTCCTGCCGATCGACGCCTACTATCCGCTGCGCTACATGGTGCTGTTCCTGATCGTGGTCTCTGTTGGCGGACTTGGCTCGATTTCCGGTTCGTTCGTTGCGGCGCTCGCGCTCGGCACACTCGAAACGGCCTCGCGCTATCTGATCCCGGATTTCGGCACGGTGGTCTTCCTCGCTGCGGTCATGGCCTTGCTCGCCTTGCGGCCGGCCGGCCTCTTGGGAAGGGTATAAGATGGCCGCCCAGGACATCCCCTTAGCGAAACCCCGCACACGGCACCTACCTTTCCTGCCGGAAATCTTGATGCTGGCTATCGCCGTCGCCGCTTATTTCGCTTTTCCCTATGACCTGGCACTGATCACACGTTTCCTGGTGATGATCCTGTTTGTCCTGTCGCTGGATCTGGTCCTCGGTTATGCCGGCATCGCGACGCTTGGTCATGCGGCACTCTACGGTGCGGGCGCTTACGCTGCCGGCCTGTTTGCCGTCCATGTGTCCGGAGATCCGGTCACCGGGCTGCTGGTCGGCGCATTCGCAGGCGCGTTGCTCGCCTTCGTTTCGGGCCTCTTGCTGATGCGCGCCCATGGTCTGACGCTGTTGATGCTTTCCATCGCCGTCACGTCAATTTGCCAGGAAATCGCGAACAAGGCTCGGGACGTGACCGGCGGCGCGGACGGACTACGCGGAATCCGCATGGAGCCTGTTCTCGGCATCTTCAAGTTCGATTTTATCGGACGTACCGGCTACTGGTACGCACTGGCGATCGTCTGCATCTGTTACATGGCACTCAAGATCGTCACGGCGTCACCGTTGGGCCTGTCGATCCGCGGCATCAAGGACAGCGGTGTGCGCATGGTAGCGATCGGCAGCCCGGTCTACTGGCGCCTTGTGACGGTCTATACGATCGGCGGCGCCATTGCCGGTATCGCCGGAGCGCTTGCGGCTCAGGTAACGCAGCTCGTCAGCCTTGAATCCTTCGCCTTCAACCTTTCCGCAGAAGCGCTGATCATGCTGATCCTCGGCGGCGCGGGCCGGCTCTACGGAGCGATTATCGGCGTCGTCATCTTCATGACCGTTCATCACGTCGCCGCCGCGGTCGATCCTTTCAACTGGTTGTTTGTCATCGGCGCGCTGGTACTTGGTATCGTCTTCTTTGTGCCGGCCGGCGTGCTGGGAGTACCCAAGGCAATCGCTACCCTTCTTGGGAGGAACGACAATGCAAGGCCTTGAGGTAAGAGGACTGAAAAAGTCCTTCGGTGGCCTGACGGTGGCGGAGGGCATTGATTTCGACCTGGCGCCCGGCGCGCGAAAGGCACTAATCGGACCAAACGGTGCAGGCAAGACCACGTTCGCTAATCTGGTAACGGGCAAGCTGACGCCAACTGCGGGCACGATCCGGTTCGATGGCGCTGATATCGGCGCGCTTGGCGAATCCCAGAGGGTCAAGCGCGGCATTGCCAAGACCTTCCAGATCACCACGCTGTTCCGCAGCCTCACGGTGCGTGAAAACATTCGTTTGCCGATACTGGAGCGACGAGGCCACGGCGGCCGGATCTTCGGCCGCGCCGCGCGCGATCGTGAAGTCGAAGCGGAAATCGAGGCTCTTCTTGACCAGTTTGCGCTGTTAACGCTCGCCGACAGACCGGTCCAATTGCTCGCCTATGGGCAGCAAAGGCTGGTGGAATTGGCTCTCACACTCGCGCTGAAGCCACGGGTGGTGATCCTCGACGAGCCCGCGGCCGGTGTTCCTTCCAGTGAAAGCCATCTGATCCTGCAGGCGATCGAGCGGCTGCCCGGCGATCTCGCCGTGCTGATCATCGAGCACGACATGGACCTTGTCTTCCGCGTCGCGCGCTCGATCGTCGTGCTGGTCAATGGACGCATCCTGACAGAAGGCACGCCCGAACAGATCGGCCGCGACCCTATGGTGCGCAAACTCTATCTCGGAGAAAGCCATGTCTGAGACCGTGCTTTGCCTCAAAGACGTGACGGCCGGATACGGACAGACGCATATCCTGCGTGGTCTTTCTCTGAGCGTTTCGCGAAGCGAACGGGTCGCCGTGATCGGCCGCAACGGCGCCGGCAAAACGACCCTGCTATCGACAGTCATGGGTCTCACGCGCCTTCATAGTGGACGCGTGTCGCTGGCCGGCGAGGATATTTCCCGTTTTTCGCCGCACCAGCGATCGATGCGGGGGCTCGGCCTGGTGCCGCAGACCCGAGATATCTTTCCCTCGCTCACCGTAGAAGAAAACCTCACAGCCGTGATGCGTGGCAACGCGTCGCTGGAGGAAGCCTATGCGCTTTTCCCGCGCCTCAAGGAACGGCGCAGGAACGGCGGCACCCAGCTTTCCGGCGGCGAACAACAGATGCTGGCCATAGCGCGCACCCTCATGACCGAGCCCGGCATAATCCTGCTCGATGAGCCGTTGGAAGGCCTGGCGCCAGTCATCTGCGAACAGCTCATGATTGCTTTCGAGCAACTGGCGGCCGACGGAAGGCGCACCGTGATTCTGGTCGAGCAGCATGCCGTTGCTGCCCTGGCCTTCGCGACCCGCGCCGTCATTCTCGCCAATGGGTCGATCGCCTACGACGGCAGCGCCGCCGCCCTGAAACAACGACCGGAACTACTGGAGCGCCACATTGGCGTCGCCCAGCACTGACCGGATGAGGAGGAAGCGACTATGAACATGATCGAAGGCCACATGGCGTTCCAGCCGGCCGCCGGCATTCCGGTCTGGGATATTGATCCCTACGCGGAATCTGTCTTGCTGAATTCCGGCGATTATTATGCCGAGTTGCGCGCGCGGGGACCGCTTGTCTATATCCCGAAATGGTCGGTCCTGGCATCGGGCCGCTACGAGGAAACCCGCGAGATTTTCTCCGACCACAACCGCTTCGTCTCTTCCCGCGGCGTTGGTCTCAATGACTTCAAGTACGGCAAGCCCTGGCGGCCACCATCGATCATCCTCGAAGTCGATCCACCGGATCATACTAAGACCCGAAAGGTGATGGCGCGGGCCTTGTCGCCAAAGGCCATCGCCGGCCTGAAGGAGGATTTCCGGCGCGCAGCGGAAAGGATCATCGACCAGCTGATCGAACAGGGCAGTTTCGAAGCCGTCGCCGAGCTCGCCGAGGCTTTCCCCGTCGCGGTCTTTCCCAAAGCCGTGGGCATGATCGACAGCGACCGGCGGCGTCTGGTTGATTACGGAGCAATGGTGTTCAATGCCCTTGGCCCGGACAACAAGTTTCGCCTGGCGGCGATGGCGCAGGCGTCCGACATCGTGCCATGGATCACTGCTGCCTGCGCCCGTGATCGTTTGACCAAGGATGGCCTCGGGGCCTTGATCTATGGCGCGGCGGACGACGGCGAGGTCACCGAGGACGAGGCCGCGATGTTAGTGCGTTCCTTCCTGTCCGCCGGTGTCGACACCACCGTCACCGGCATCGGCAGCGCACTCTGGTGCCTTGCCTCCAATCCGCAGGAATTCGAACGGCTGAAGGCAGATCCGTCGCTTGCCCGGCCCTGTTTCGAGGAAGTGCTACGCTTCACCTCCCCTGTCCACACGTTCACCCGCACAGCGAACCAGGACACCGAAGTTGCCGGGTTGCCGATCGCTGAAGGTACTAAGATCCTGTGCGCGCTGGCATCGGCCAATCTGGACCCGGCGAAATGGGGTGATCCGGAAGTGTTCCGCATCGACCGCAAGCCGGTCGGACACATGGCTTTCGGTGCGGGCATCCACGGCTGCGTCGGGCAGAATCTCGCCCGCCTCGAACTTGAGGCGGTACTGAGCGTGCTAGCTGAACGGGTCGACCACATCGAATTTGCCGGTGAAGCCGTCTGGCGCCCCAACAACGCGATCCGCGCGCTCGATCACATGCAGCTGCGCTTCATCGCCAAATAGGAGGCACCTGTGACCAAAGTCATCTTCATTTCCCCTGATGGAGCCGAAACCGCCGTCGATGCGATCGATGGAGACAATGTCATGCGGACTGCACTCGCCAACGACATCGACGGCATTGTAGCCGAATGCGGCGGGTCGATGATGTGCGCGACCTGCCACTGTTACGTCGATGCCGCGTGGAAAGAACGCGTGGGGCCAAGGTCGGACGGAGAAGACGACATGCTGGAGAGCGCCTCCAGCGAGGTCAGGCCGACAAGTCGTCTCTCCTGTCAAATCCGGATATTGCCCGATCTGGACGGGCTCGTCATCCATTTGCCGGAGAGCCAGACATGAAAAGCGGGGTCGTCATCATCGGCACGGGTCAGGGTGGTTTCCAGCTGGCTGCAAGCCTGCGCCAGGAGGGGTTTGAAGATCCGATCACTATGATCGGCGACGAGCCCGGCCTTCCATATCAACGCCCACCGCTTTCCAAAGCCTATCTCAAGGATGCACGGCCCGAGACGATCCAGCTCAGACCTCAGAGCTTTTTTGAGCGCAACGGCATCCGGCTGCTCGCGCCCGAGCGGGCAATACGGATCGAGCGATCCAACAAACTTGTCGAGACGCTGACCGGCGGCTTTATCGGCTATGACCATCTGGTCTTCGCCACAGGCGCCCGCAACGCGGCGCCAGCCATTCCCGGGATCGACGCCGAAAACGTCTTTTCCCTGCGGACCGCGGCCGATACGGATCGCTTGAGGGACGCCCTCACGCGATGCAGCAAGGTGATCGTCATCGGAGGCGGCTTCATCGGCCTCGAATTTGCGGCGGTGGCGGTATCGATCGGGCATCGGGTCACTGTCGTCGAGGCGGCGACCCGACTCATGGCAAGGGCGATATCGTCGGCGATGTCCGAGCATTTTCGCCAGCTTCACGAAGAATTGGGCACGACGCTGATCGTTGGGAAAGGCGTTACAGGGGTACTCCAGGATGATGGCTGCGTGCGTGGCGTGCGCCTTTCAGATGGAAGCATCGTAGAGGGCGAGATGGTCCTGCTCGCGGTTGGTGTTCGTCCAAATACGGAGCTTGCAGAGATCGCGGGTCTTGCGGTTGCCAATGGCATCACAGTTGACGCTTTGCTTGGGACCAGCGACCCGCACATCTCAGCGCTTGGCGACTGCGCAGCCTTTCCCGATCCGAAGAGCGGAGATACGATACGGTTGGAATCCGTCCAGGCGGCGACGGACCATGCGCGTGCCATTGCCCAAAAACTGACCGGCAAGGCGTCGAATTATGATGCCGTGCCGTGGTTTTGGAGCGATCAGGCACACTGGAAGCTGCAGATTGCCGGCTTTGCGCGGGACACGGACGCTGAACATGCCATCGAACGGCCAGACGGGCGAAAGCTTGTATTCCGCTTTAAAATGGGCCAGTTGTTGGCTGTGGAAACGATCAACGCCGCTGGCGAACATATGGCCGCGCGACAACTTCTGCGGCGGCCCGCCGGGGTAACGCACAAAGAGTTAGCGGACCGGGATTTTGACGTCAGCGGCTTGGCAAGGGCATTGAGAGAACCAAGCTGATGAGCCAATCCGGAAGGCGTGAGAAACCGGAGAATGCAAGCTCGGGCGCGCCATGCCCGGAGGGACGGTTGTCGGTATCGACCACAACGCGGGACGGTGTCGAAATCCTCGACATCACGAATTATATCCCATTCTTCCTTTCGAGCATCAACAATGCTCTTTCGAGGGGGGCTTCAAGTATCTACCGCGAGCGCTTCGGCATTGGCATCAGCGAATGGCGCACCGTTTCCATGCTGGCCATCGAACCGAATATAACGGCCGCGCGGATTTGCGAAGTGGTGAACCTCGACAAAGCTGCGGCCAGCCGGGCGCTCGCGACATTGGATGAAATGGGATATCTCGGCTCGCTGACGTCCGAGAATGACCCCCGAAAACGCCGCTGGTGGCTGAATGAAAAGGGCTATGAACTTCATGCGCAAATTATCCGAATCGCCTTGGGGCGCGAAGAAGCGTTGATCGAAGGTATCGACCCTGAGGATTTGGAGGCGACACTCCGTGCCATGCGTTTAATGATGAAAAACGTCAGAAAACTATAGCGCGGATGATCGTTGCGGTGGCTGGAAGTGGATCAGACTGCTGACGACCTTTCTACGAACGCATAACTGCCGCTCCTCCACGCATTGGATGTACGTCAGTCTGCTTCTTAAAAGGAGTCGAACCTCAGATCCCCTCGCCTGCCTTCGGCATCATATCTCGCGCACGAATCCGGGCGGCGGCCGCTCATGTGAATAGGGACTTCCAGGAGAGCCATGGGCGAACTCATCGCCTCGGCCGCTCGGCCCCCGGAATGCTCCGTCGCGCTTGGCAAAGCTGGACAGATGGGCCGAGACATCGCACCGCCGACATCAATGACAATCTTCGGCAACATCATATAATAACTATAAACAATCACCCGCACCAAAGCCGCTTAAACCGTCTCCAGATTATTGATGGAGCGGCATGTTGGTTACGATTGTTTGCATGAAATGGGGCACGGCTTTCACCGCCAGCCATGTCAATGCTCTTTATGCCGGTGTGTTACGAAACATGGAGGAGCCGTTCGACTTTGTCTGCCTGACCGACGATCGTCGCGGCCTTGCTTCCGGCATTCTCACTCGTCACATCCCGAATCTCGGCCTGCCTGAGCAGGCGTGGAGACGAGGGTGCTGGCCCAAGATCGGAGTGTTTGCCCCGGGTCTTTTCCCGCCCGGAGACGTCGTGCTTTTCCTCGATCTCGACGTCATGATCCAACGATCGCTCGCCCCGCTAATCGGCTTGCTTCGGGAGCGCCGTCATTTTGTGATCCAACGGGAATGGAATCCGGATCTCTGGAGCCTTCTCCCAAATAACTTCAGGCCGGACAGGGGTGCCCAGTCATCCGTCTTTGGATTTCATGCAGGAGATGTCGATGGAATTTACCACGACTTCGTAAGCAAAGCTGACGCGATCATCGCGCAATTCAAGAACGACCAGTCCTACCTGACGCAAGCAGTCCGGCAAAAAAGTTACTGGCCGACAGGTTTCTGCGTCAGCTTCAAGAGAAGCTGCACGAAATACTTTCCGATCAATCTGCTCCTGCCGAGGATCAGGCAGCCGCGGAACGCGAAAATTATCGTCTTCCACGGAAAGCCGAGACCCTGGGATACGATGGTCGAAAAAGGCCAGCGGTGGGGATCGAAAAGGCGATTTGGCGTCGGCCCCGTCCCATGGATCAAACAATATTTCAACCAGGCGGACGCAATGCTGGCTTCCCTCACGGGCGGCCCGGACCCCGTCGCTCCGCACGCTTGGCGCACAAGTCCGATTTCGGCGCCCAAAGCTGCAGACAATGTCGAGGCAGACGCCCATGGCTCCACGGCAAATGCCGGCTCGGAGCGGCCAAGCCCCCCGGTTTATGGCCATAGCTAGGTGCAGGTGACGCTGTCAGCCTGGAGATCTGCTGGAAACGTTAACCGCGCCAACAACCCGGACGGCTCCCCGTCCAACAGTTCCAGCGTTCCCCGGTGGGCTTGCACGATTTCCCCAACGATGGACAATCCCAGCCCGAACCCGGCGTTGCCATCAGTCCTCGCCGCATTCAGCTTGAAGAATGGCTCCAACACCTGTGCACGAGATTGCTTCGGTATCCCGGGGCCATTGTCCGATACGTCGACAACGACCTTGTCTCCGCTTCGCTTCAGCTCGATTGCGACCTTGTCGCCAAATTTCACAGCGTTTTCGCAAAGGTTGGTCACTGCACGCGTTATCGCGAGAGGCTTGCAATTGGCGGACAGATGATTGGGGCCGATATAATTGATTTTGTGACCCACATCGTCAAATTCGCTGCAGATCGTCTGCAGCGTCGTTGCCAGGTCAATCGTTTCTACCTGCTCTCGATGATGGTCGTCACGCAGATAGCTGAGGCTCTCTTTGAGGAGACTATCGATGCGAGAGATATCCGCCAGCAACATATCGCGCAATTGCCCGTCGCCGACCCGCTCTATTCGAAGTCTTAGTCTCGTCAATGGCGTGCGCAGATCGTGGCTCACCCCACGCAGCATCCGTGTCCTGCCGTGGATCATATCGGTGATACGATCGCTCATCCCGTTCAAGGAGCGCGCAACAGCGACGATCTCTACGCTGCCTTCCTCTTCGAAGATTACCCGACCAGACGTGATGTCAGCATTCGCAGCCGCGGAAGCAATCTTCCGTAGCGGCCGCGTGATTGCCCAGACCCCGAACGAAGAAAACAGCACGATCAAAGTAATAACCGCCACCAGATAATCGAGGACCTCGCTCCAGAACGCCGTGCTGGGAAGGCCGTCCAAAACGAGGATTGTTTTATCGTCAATCTCAGCTGAGACGACGCGCTTGTCATCAACAAAGGTTTTCCAGCCGCCGATTGGCGTCTGTCTCCCATCGGGCGAAAAAAGCCAGTCCATCGTAGCGTCCAGGACGCTTTCCCCCGGCCATGAGCTCTTGAACGTTTCCGCCAAGGCGCGAGGTCGCAGAGTGAAGTGCCAACCGGCACGATCGGCTGCCTGAAGAACGATGTCGCGCTCTTCGGGCGTGGCCGTTTTGAGGATGGAGCTTATCGTGAACACACTGTCGGCGAGTTCCTCAACATCAACTAGCGAGTATCCGCTTTCAACCCGCTGCTTGAGAAAAGAGCCGCCTAAAACGGTGATGGCGAGGCTGAGAAGAATAACGCCCGTGATCTGACTATGGATCGTCGATAGGCCTGGAAGCCGGCGAAAGAACATGAGCACCCTTTTGGAATTGAGAAGCGCGCTTGAGCCGAGGCCGCTCGGCGAACCAGAAACATAGTCGAACTCCCTCACAAGATCCCGTGTTTCCTGCTGCGCGATTATTACGTTTTGTTACGGCGAGGCCGCCTCGTTGCCGATCGCGGCGGGTTGCAACAAAGTGCAACAAAAAAACACGCAACCGAGGGCTCCAGCATGAAACACAAGCCATCGCAGGCTCCTCTGTTGGGGGGACTGATAACCTGTTCTGGAGCCCTTATGCTACATCTTAAAAAAGCCAAGCGGCGTCTTTCGCCCCTCGCCTTATGCGCTGCATTCAGCGTTGCGGGATTTTCCCCAAACGCCTATGGCGCCGACCAGACCACCACGGAGCAGGCGCCGGAGCCTCCTTTCGACAAGCAGCGTTTCGACAAACGCCAACCGGAGCGCAATTGGAGCTTGATCCTTGGCGCAGGCGCTTCTTACGAGCCTAAATATGAAGGGAGCGACGAATTTAAAGTCAGCCCCATTCCCTTCGTGGTGTTCACCTACGGCAAATGGTTGGAAATCGATCCGGGCGGGATCAGCGTCACTGTCCTGGATCAAGGCGGATTTTCCATTTCCGCTGCGGTTGGCTACGAATCAGGGCGGGATGAGGGTGACGGTGATCGCCTCCGCGGCCTCGGCGACATCGACTTCGCCGCAACAGTCGGCGCAAAAGTCGGCTATGATTGGGGTCCGGTCAAAATCTATGCGAGCGTCGACCAGACCATCAATGGCAGTGAAAGCCTGATCGGAAAGTTTGGGGTAGAGTACTCGGCCCCGGTCACGGAGCGTCTCATTCTGGGCGCACGCGCCGAAGCCACCGTGGCCAATGACAAACATATGCAGGCTTATTTTGGCGTCGATGCCGCCCAGTCGGCACGTTCAGGCCTGCCGGAATATAAAGCGGAAGCAGGCTTGAAGCGTGTCGACTTTTCTGCCTCTGCCACATACGCGCTGAGCGATCATTGGTTGGTGCGTGGTGAAGCAGGCATCGGAGTGCTCACCGGAGATGCCGCGGATAGCCCGATCGTCGAGAAGAAGATCCAGCCTTCCGTTTCTGCTTTTGTCGGCTACAAGTTCTAAAGCCGGCGAGCGAAAATAAATGGCGTGTCGCCTGCACGGATCGCTCCGATCCAGCAGGCGACACGCGTTACCGGCGCAATATTTTTGACTGCGAGATGCAATGCTATGACTGGGAGCGGGCGTCCAAGCGCCGGCTCCCAGTCATAGCACCGGCTTGCACCAAACGATCTTGCTCGGTTATTTGTGCTGGCCCTGCAACCGCGGCCGCATGGCAGTTGCGGCGCCGGAGAAGGATTGGGGCCTCTATTTCAGACTTCCTCCACCGACGCGGTGAACGTATATCCTCCCAGCCTGACCGTCTGCAGGAGCGTTGGCTCGCGAGGATCAGCCTCGATCTTTTGACGGAGACGGCTGATATGCACATCAATACTGCGCTCGATCGGCCCAGCCAGCCCGGAATGGGTGAACAAGAGCAGCTCCTCGCGGGTGATGACCCTGCCCGGATTTCTGCAAAACGCCAACAAAAGATCGAATTCCGTTGTTGTCAAAGCGATGCGAGCGTTGCCGGGGTCGTGAAGCCGGCGCCGCATTGGGTCAATCACCCATCCGTCAAAACGCAGCTTCCTTTGAGCAGAGCTACTTGTCAGGCCGTAAGAGGCGCGACGCAGGAGACTGCGAATCCGAGCGACCACTTCTCTTGGGCTGAAGGGTTTTGTAATGTAGTCATCGGCGCCGACTTCCAGTCCCACGATCCGGTCGACTTCCTCTCCGAGTGCCGTCAGCAGGATTATCGGGATCGTTCTTTCCGAACGGATGCGTTTGCAAATGCTTAGGCCATCTTCGCCCGGCAGCATGACATCGAGGATGATCAGATCATAGGAGTTGCTGCGAAGCAGGGACTGCATCACGTTTCCGTCCTCGGCCACGGTCGGCAGCATCCCGCTTTCCTGAATTGTCGACGCCAGAAGATTGCCGATTTCGAAATCGTCTTCCACGATCAATATCTTCGCGGATGCTGAATTGGGCTGCATAGGTCTTTTCCTGTTTGAGGACCCGACAATGGGCCGGCTGTTGGTCCTCGAATATTTCGCTTTATTAAGTTTTGTTACGGTCACTACACGCAGTGTACAGGATACCGAACGCACCCTGCTATGGCGATAAGCGCTGCAGCCGCTCTGCAACATACTGCAGGGCCGGCCAGGTGGTTGGCCGGCCCTCCATTGGTCGTGCAAGCGTCCTTGCGGCGCCTGCAACCTTCAGATCTCGGCCGACTGGAGGAAGGGCTTGAAGATCCGAGCGGTACGATCGCCAAAGTCGGAAACGATCAGATGGAGCGACGGGATGACGATCAACGATAGAACCGTAGACACGAGCAGACCGCCAATCACCGCGATCGCCATCGGCGCCCTGAATTCGCCTCCGTCCCCTACCCCGAGCGCGGAGGGGGCCATTCCCCCGATCATAGCGAACGTGGTCATGATGATGGGGCGAACTCGCTCCGAGCAGGCTTCAACGATCGCATCGACCCGAGACAGCCCATGGGCTTCGCGTTCAATGGCGAAGTCCAGGAGCATGATGGCGTTTTTCGTCACGATCCCCATCAGCATCAGGATACCGATGACGACGGGAAGCGAGACGGCGTTGCCGCTCAGCATGAGGCCGGCTGCAACGCCGCCGATCGACAGGGGAAGGGAAGCCAGAATGGTCCAGGGCGCCAGCACGCTTCCGAAGAGGAGGATAAGAACGACAAGCACAAGCATGACGCCCGATCCCATCGCCACCGCAAAGCTTGAGAACACCTCGCCTTCGGTATCGGAATCCCCGGTCGCCTGAATGCGCACGCCCGCCGGCAGGCTCTTGACGCTGTCGAGCTGTGCCAGCCTGTCGAGACCCTGGCCCGACGTCATGCCGTCAGCCATGTCCGCTGAGATTTCGATGCGACGCTGGCGATCAAATCGCTCGATGGTGGCGACCCTCTCATCGAAGCTGACGTCGGCGACGGAAGACAACGGAACCGACGTCCCCCTCGTCGTCGGTACCGACAGCATTTCAAGGGTTGGCAAATCGTCGCGAGCATGCGTCTGGAGCAGCACCCGGATTGGGATCTGTCGGCCGCCGTCGATGAAGTTGGGCAGTCGGCTGTCGACGTCGCCCACCGTCGATACGCGGATCGTGCGCGCAAGCTCCGCCGGAGATACACCGATCGTTGAGGCCTTGTCCGCGTCAATTTTCACCCGCAGTTCTGGTCGCGTTGCCGCGTTGTCAGCGGTCGGGTTGACGAAATTTCTGTCAGCGGCGAGCTCCTGCAGTATGTTATCTGCGGCCTGCTGAGCGAGAGCGCCATCCGCGGACAGGACAGCGAAAGATACGTCCCGCCCTCCGCGCGTATTGAGAAAGCGCAGCCTGACGTCCGAAATGGAGGAAAGCGCCTTTTCAAGATCGGCTTGTATCGAGAACGATGAACGGTCGCGCTCGGATTTATGGAGCAGATCGATCAGGACGGCCGCATATCGTACGTCTTCCTGTCCGGCCGTACTCGACCCCGCCCTGACGAATACGCCTTCCACCGCGGGATCCCGCCGGATCAGGGCGGCTATTTCGTCCGTCGCTGCTCTTGTTTCGTGCAAAGCCGCTCCAGGCGGCAGCTCCACCGAGAGGGTCAGCCGCCCCGTGTCCTCTTCCGGCAAAAAGGCGGTCGGCAAGGAGGTCAGCGCGTATAAAGCCAGTGCGAAAGCCGCGAATGCGGATCCGACCGTCATCCATCGCCACCGCAGACTGACCTTCAGCAGTCCCTCATAGGCCGACACCAGGCGCCCTCTCCGAATGTCCGACGGAGGAGCGTTCGTCATGATGTATGCAGCCATGATTGGGGTGATCAGTCGGGCCACCAGAAGTGAAAAGAACACCGCTATCGCAACGGTCAGCCCGAATTCTCGAAAGTACAGCCCGACCACTCCGCTCATGAAGCCCACGGGTATGAAGACAGCCATGATCGTTGCGGATATGGCTATGACAGCAAGCCCTATTTCGTCAGAGGCGTCCAACGCAGCCCGGTAGGCGGATTTGCCCATGTCGCGGTGACGCACCACGTTTTCAATTTCAACGATCGCATCGTCCACGAGAATTCCTGTTACCAGGGTGATCGCAAGCAAACTGAGGATATTGAGGGAAAAGCCCAGGAGATCGATGGCAAAAAAAGTCGGGATGATCGAAAGCGGAAGCGCGATTGCCGCCACGACCGTGGCCCGCCAGTCGCGCAGGAATAGAAATACGACGACGATTGACAATGCCGCGCCCTCATAGAGGGTATGCATGGCCGAGTTGTAGTTGCCCGCCGTGTAGGACATATTGTCGTCGACCAGCTTGAAACGGGTCGACGGCTGTTCGAGATGTAGCTTCTCCAGTGCGACGGCCACTTCCTCCGCAACAGCTAACTCGCTCGAACCCTTTGAGCGATATACCGCGAAACCTACGACGTCCTCCTGATCCAAAGTGGCAAAGGCGCGGGCCTCCGTGATCGTATCTTGGACGTTTCCGACATCTTCCAGTTTCACACTGGCGTCGTCCGACAGGAGGATGCGAGAACCACCAAGTTCTGCAATCGTCTGCGCCGCCGCAGCGGTCGTCAGCGTCCGTTCTCGGCCATTCAGGTTGCTGCGGCCCCCGGAACGATCCAACTGGCTTGCGATGAGGCTTTCGTTAACGGCATTCGCCGTCAAGGAGAGCGCCTGCAATCGCGAAGGATCGAGTTCGACACGGATTTCCCTGTCAGCACCTCCGACACGATCAATGCGGCCAACGCCCTTCAGACCCTGCAAATGCCGGGCGACAACATCATCGACGAACCACGAAAGCTCAGCAACGGTCATGTCCTGGCTTGTCACGGCATAGGTCACCACCGCCTGTGCTTCCTCTTCGGCCCGTTCGATGACAGGCTCATCTATTCCCTCGGGAAGGTCGCTGCGGATTTTGGCAACCGCGTCGCGGACGTCACCCATGGCGCGGTCTGGCGAAATCACGCCCAACTCGAATTCGACAGCAGTAACGGAACGGCCTTGAGTGACGGTCGACTTGATCTCTTCTACGCCTGCAAGAGACGCTACTGCGTCCTCAACAAGACGAGTGACTTCAGTCTCCAACTCGCTCGGCGCGCCGCCGGGTTGGTCGACAGTCACATTCACCGCCGGCTCGTCGATGGTCGGGAAGTAAGTAACGGGCAGCCGTGAAAAGCTGTAAAGACCCGCGGTGACAAGGAGTAGGAATAGGAGGATCGAGGGAAGCGGATTACGAATTGCCCAGGCCGATATGTTCATTGAAGTCGAGCTCCGAGCGGATTTTGGGTAGATGTGGATGCGTCGGCACGCGTTGCCGGTGTCGCGGCCAATACGGGCCTCACCCGCTCGTGTGCCTTCAGGAAGGCACCTGATTTCAGGACTACCTCCTCTCCCTCCCGGATGCCGTCGACGATTTCCACGAAGCCGCCTTGCTGCGATCCGATGTGGACCGGGCGGATATCCACGAGCCCGTCTGAAACGACGTAGACGTTGTGGCCAGCCGCCGTGCTTTTGACGGCTGTTCCCGGGAGGAGAACATTCTGCCGGTCTTCGACACTGATGCTACCCCGCGCAAAAACGCCTGGGACAAGCCCGGCCTTGTCTGCAAGTTCGATCCGCACCGTCCCGCTTCTTGTCTTGGGATCGAGTTGCGCGGCATTCAACCGGACGGTTCCTGCGATGGCTCGGTCGCGTCCTGGCAAGGTAATTTCGGCGCTCATGCCTTCGCGCAGCCGAACGAAGCTTGTCTCCGTCACCTGCGCCACAAACTCGATATCATCATCGTCAGCGATGACAAAAAGAGGTCCGGCGGAACTCGATGTCATCGCACCGACACGCGCTTTCCGGCTCAAGATCCGACCCGAGCTGGGGGCCCGCTGGGTGCTCCTTTGAACAGTCAGTTCGATTTCCCGCCGTTCGCTGGCGATCAGCTGTTGATCTGCGTTGGCGAGCTCCAACGATTGGCGCGCCAGTCGCAACTCCGCGACGGCTCGGGCGTGAGCGTTCAAGTCTTCCTCGAGGACATTGTCGGCGATCGCACCTTTTGGCTGTAGCGAGCGGCTACGTTCCAGCTTCTTGCGCGCCTCGGCTTCGGTGACCGTTGCCACGTCTATCTTGCTGCTCTCAACCGCCACGGCAGCATGCGCGCGAAGGAGGCTCACCGCATTCTTGTCCAGCAACATCAGCGCTTCGGTCGTGTCCAGGACCGCGAGCGCCTGGCCGCGCTCAACATGTTGCCCGGCCTCTACCAGAATCTGCCTCACCTCCTTGCCGAGGACGGCGGGATAGACCTCGATCTCTTCCCGCGCCGCGAGCGAACCAACCACCTCGATCCTTTCCGTCAGCGCGCCTCGCTTGGCGACGATCGTCGTTACCGGCATTTGGGCGTCTGCGGACGCCACTGTCGAAAACGCACATGCGAGCATCGCTGCTTTACCGAAAAGCGCGCAGCAGCGTCGAAGCGTGGATGATACGGTCGATAACGCGATCATTGAGTGGACCTTTTAACTGGGCCGGCGAGCGCCCTGGCTTGTTTGGTCACACGATAGCGATGGGGAGGAGTCGCACTGTGTAGTCGCATTAAGAAATGTTACGGCACGCTCGTGCCTCGGATCCTCAAGAGGCGCGGCCCGCTAAACTCTGCGTCTGGAAGTAGGACTAAAGGCCGGCTTGTTGCGGGGCTAAAGTCTGAATCGCGGTGGCGGCCACAGTTTGGTCGGATTTTGCCTGAACTTTTCGGGCTGCAAAAGTAGGTTTTCGGGGTTCCAAACGAAGCACGGCGGCAAAATACAAGCGAAGCGGGAGTTATCACAAGTTCTGCTCAACTGGGGGCTCCATGCTTCATGCACGCGACCGACAATTGGATGGCCTTAGAACTCTTGCCATCTCAATGGTTCTATATGCGCATTTTTTCGCGGCCGATGGGTCGCATTGGGGCCATATCGGCGTACGCCTGTTCTTTGTTCTCAGCGGTTTCCTGATAACCCGGCTTTTGCTGGAAGCGCGTTCTACCACCCAGTATAAACCAGGCACCGCGATAGGGTCGTTCTATATTCGCCGGGCGCTGCGCATATTTCCGCCGTACTTTGCAGTGCTGAGCTTCGTCTGGCTGGTCAACCTCGAGCAGGCGCGCGGTAGCATCAAATGGCATGCCCTTTATCTCTCGAATTTCTGGTATGCCCTTCGCGATGAATGGACGCCCTGGGTACTTTGTCACACCTGGAGCCTGAGCATAGAAGAGCAGTTCTATGTCGCGTGGCCGCTCGTCATCCTGCTCGCCCCGCGTCGCTGGCTTGAGCCGATCTGCATGGCTCTCATCGCGTGCTCGCTCGCCTATCGGTTCTATTGGCCGTTCACGGGGACGCCTTCGCTCGCGCGGGATCTTCTTCCTCCAGCATCGATGGACGCCCTGGTGGCCGGCGCGCTCCTTGCGCTCCATCGAGCGCGATCTCAGACATTGCCGCAGTGGATGCGGCTAAGCTCGGCACCCTTGCTTGTTGCAACAGCCATTTTGATGTGGCTGAAACCGCTTCCACTGTCACCGACGCTCGCCTGGGTGAATTGGATCGGCTTGGAGGTTCTTCCTCTTGTTCCGCTCACGGCCCTGGTCGGATACTCTTCGTCGGGCCTGCGGGGAACTCCCGGCCGTCTATTGGAATCGCCCCCGATGACCGCTGTCGGACGTGTCAGCTACGGGGTTTACCTGTTCCATCCGATCGTCCTGTCCTTCGTCGTAAGCGCACAACCCTGGATTCCGTTCAACGTCTCGGAACAGGGTTTCGGACGCCTCATCTTAGGAACCACGGGAACGTTGGCATTGGCGGCGATCTCGTGGCTGGCGTTCGAAAAACCACTCAACCAGCTCAAGCGCTATTTCCCATACGTCCCCCAAAGAAGGCTTCAACCGACGTATGACGCGCCGTCTGCCACAGCTCTTTCGAAGGCTGGGCAAGTACAGGAACTTCAAATTGCCACGCCATTGCGAGTCGAACGATGTCCTCCCCGCTGATCTCCGTCGTATTGCCCGTCTACAACGGCGAACCTTATCTCGCTGCCGCGGTCGAGAGCATTCTACGCCAGGACTACAGGCGCCTTGAGATCGTCGCCGTCGACGACGGCTCGAACGATCTCTCGCTGGATATTCTGCGCCGATATCAGAAGCTTGACGATCGCCTTCGCATCGTCTCACGGGAGAACCGCGGGCTGATCGCGACCTTGAACGAAGGCATTGCCCTGGCTAGAGGTGACCTGATCGCCCGAATGGACGCGGACGATATCTCCTATCCAACCCGCTTTTCCCGTCAGGTCGCGCTCTTTGGGCAGCAGCCCCAGCTTGCGATCTGCGGAACGGAAGTCGATCGGCTTCTCGGCAGCCGCGTCGTGCGCAGCACGCCAAATCCCATTTATCAGTCAGGGGATTGGCACATACTGTCGCTGTTCTTCACGATCTTCCTGCATTCGACGGTGATGTACAATCGCAAGATCATTCCGGAAGATATGCTGGTTTATGACGCAAGCTATGTCCATGCGGAGGACTTCGATCTCTTCAGGCGCATTACACGCGCGTTTCCGGCGGCGATGATCGATGAGAGCCTGATCGCCTATCGTATCCACAGCGACAGCGTTACCAACAAGCACAGGCGGCAAATGCGCCGAACCCATCTGAAGATCGTCGCCGAGAACCTCGAATGGCAGGCTCTTAACGACGATCCCGGCGCTCTTCTTGATATCGCCGCGGCCGTTACGCCGGAAACGGTACGCCGAGCTGCTGATTGCGTGCTCGCGATCGAAGGAAAGGTCGCCGAGCAAGTTGGTGCGAGCGCTCGCAGCTACGCAGAAGGCGCCTTGTGCTTCTTCTATTTCCTCTACCAATTCATTGCCGATGAGCAACGTCCGGAGTTGACCCACGCATTTCTTATGCGAACGGGAAAATGGGACGTCATCCGACGGCGGGAGCGTTACGGCCTCCGAGCCGCCGTCGCTGCGCCCTGGTTGAGCCGCATGTCGGAAGAGGCGATCCGGAGGCTCGATGGGGTGGCAAGGTACTATCAATCGGTGCCGGCCAAGACGGTGTTGCCGCTTCGAGGGCTCGCCTGATGTCCAGGGAGCATCCCCCCTTGTCCCCCGATGGGGGTCACCCCATCGATGCAAGCTTTATCGTCTGCACCCGCAACAGGGCAGCCGCGCTCGAGGCATGTATCAGCTCGATCGAAGCCGCCTGCGAAGCCTGTTCCTTAAACTGCGAGCTGGTGGTGGTCGACAATGGATCCACCGACGATACAGCCACGCGTTTATCCCGTATCGCGGCGAAATCCGCTGTTCCCGTCAGATGGATGGTGGAACTGCGGCCTGGCCTTGCTGCCGCGCGCAATACGGGAATGGAGCGGGCGCGAGGCAGGCTTCTGATCTTTATCGATGATGACTGCGTCATCGAGAGCACGTACCTCCAGGATCTGAGCCGACATTATTCGGCCGGTGAGCGATGTATTGTCCGGGGTGGCCGCGTCGATCTCGGCAGCCCGCACGATCTGCCTTTCACAATCAAGCGGTCGCGATTCCGAGCCCGTTTCACGCCGGATGTTCATCCGGGCGGGTTCGTGCTTGGCTGCAACATGACCATGCATCGAGAAGCGGCAGCCCGCATCGGGCGCTTTGACGAACGGTTCGGGGCCGGCGGCCCGCTGCGGTCCGCCGAAGACACGGATTACCTCGTCCGTGCCTATCAGCTCGGCATTCCAATCGAATATGTCCCCGACATGACGGTCCAGCATTTTCACGGGCGAAACACACGCGATGCAATCGAACAACTTCACCGGGATTACAGCTTTGGAAACGGCGGCCTTTGCTTCAAGCATGCGTTCAAGGCTCCCTGGCTGCTTCGTCATTTCTGCTGGACGACCCGATCGGCCTGGCGGGAACTGTTCGGCGGCTACCGTTTCGATCCGGAGATTTCCCTGTCCCATCTGACGATCGTGGCCATGAACCTGGTCGGAGCAGCCAAGTTTGCCTTGCTTGCCATTCGGTGGCCCAAACAGGCGGATCCTGGCACGACCAGCCGTCTGCCCCGCCCGCAACGGGAATCGCCGCCATGCTAGATGTCCTCACATCGAGTTCTCACCTCCTGCGCAACGCTCTGGGGAAAAACACCGGCCTGTTGGCTATCGTCGTCATCCTGGGACTGAGCAGCGCCGTTCTCGAAGGCACCGGCATTGGTCTTGTCATCCCCATGCTCAGCATTATTGCCGGTGAAAATGATGCTTCGGGAATGGCCGGCCTTTCCGCCGTTTTTCAGCGGGTGGGAACCGGGCTGGACGACCAGACCCGGCTGATCGTCATCGCGGCGGCCATTCTCGGATTGATCACCGTGAAGAACGTGCTGGCTTTTGCCAACGCGGTGCTTACCAATTTCATATATGGCAAGGCCGGCCATTCGATCCGGAACCGTCTCGCCGACCAGCTTTTGACGATTGGCTACCCGTTCTTCCTGCAGCAAAGCCCGGGGCGACTGCTGAACATTATCTCCAACGAATCCTGGCGGGCCTCGGATGCGGTCCAGACCATCCTTACAGCGATCGTGAATGCATCAGCGGCCGTTATCCTGCTCGCATTTTTGCTGCTTCTTTCGTGGCAGATGTCGCTGTGTGTCACACTTGGGCTTATCCTGATCCAAGCCATCCATGCTTTGCTGTCGGCAGGCCTGAAAGGCCCGAGCCGCAACGTCACGTCGTTCAACAGTGAACTTGCCGCGAGGATGCTTCACCTCGTTCACGCCGGGCGCCTCATCCGCGCATTCGGGCAGGAACGGCGTGAAGGAACGATCTTCGACGGGGCTTCGAATGCCGTGCGAAAGGCGGGTTTCGTTCTTAACAGCCGCCAGGCAGCTCTCCCCCCGCTAACCGAAGTGCTGCATTCCGCCCTCTTTCTGGGTGTGGTTGTCGGCGCATGGCGGATTGGGGTCGGTTTCCCGGTCATCGTGGCTTTTGTCGTCCTGCTTTATAGGCTGCAACCGCATGTCCGCGCGCTGCAGATGGCCTGGAGCCAGATTCAGGGATGGAGTGGCGCGTTGGAAGAGGTTGAATGGCTGCTGGATTCCTCTGACAAACCAGCGGCTCCCCAGGGTAGCCACCCGATCCAGGGGCTCCGCCGGCAGATCAAGTTCGACCAGGTGACATTCAGGTATCCGGGTTCCAGCACACGGCCCGTGGTCCTGCATTCGGTAAGCTTCGACATTCGCCAGGGCCGCTCGACGGCAATTATCGGACGGTCGGGCGCCGGCAAGAGCACGATCGTCAATCTCCTATGCCGGTTTGTGGAGCCTGATCGGGGGAATATTCTTGTCGACGGCATTCCACTCGACCAAATCGATCCCGCCGAGTGGCGCCGACAGATTGCGCTTGCCAGCCAGGATCTTGAACTGGTGGATGGCACCATTTTCGAGAACATCGTCTACGGCCACGAAGCCTCCCTTCCCGCGGCGGAAAGCGCGGCCAGACTTGCCGAGGCGCATGAATTTATCGAGAAGCTGCCTGACGGATATGAAACCGTCGTCGGCTACCGGGGAGCAAGCCTGTCGGCCGGTCAACGACAGCGGATCGCCCTGGCAAGAGCTCTGGTCCGCGATCCGGAAATCCTGATCCTCGACGAGGCCACGAATGCCATGGACGGCTTGTCCGAGGCATCGATCGTGGAGACGTTGAAATTAAGAGCCGGGCGCCGCACGACGATCGTTGTCAGCCATCATCACAGCACCATTTCCTTCTGCGACGAGGTTGTCATTCTCGGTGCCGGCCGCGTCCGCAATCAGACGCTCTTTGCCGAAGTTGCAACCTTGAGTATGGAACAGCTTTACGAACATAAGATGCCGCATGGCAGCCAATCGTGAAGATCGTTCAAAACCCGCAAAGTTTCTGCGTTCTCACAATCCACTGCCAAGCGACGTTGCCCTGATGATCCGACGATCTAGGCGTGTCGGCAGCGGCCTCGCTCTGAGGCATTCGGACATCTGAGCGAAGGCCACCGTTCGTTTCGGAGGGCAAACCCTTTAGGCGCCGCGCGGATTTCTCATCACACGCAGCCTCCGAGCTCATCCTCGATATGGACCCGGATGATCTCGTCGAAATTTTTCTCCGCAGTAAAGCCGAGGGCGGTGGCGCGTTTTGCCTCGAAACCGGGCGCCCAGCCCGCAACCATTCTCATGATCATCTCGTCCGGTACCCGACGAATGAGGTTTACCGCTCTTTCGCCCCCCACCCGGCGGAGCGCATCGATCTGCTCGCCGACGGTCGCACTGACGCCCGGCATGGAAAGATTGCGGTGCGGGCCGACACGATCGAGATCCATATTCGCGGCATGGACGAGGTATCCGACGGCCGAGCGAGGCGATGTATGCCAGTGGCGCACGTCATCCGACACGGGCAGGATCGCCTCCTGCCCGATCAACGGCTCCCGCAGGATGTTTGAGAAGAAGCCGGATGCGGCCTTGTTGGGTTTGCCGGGCCTGATGCACACGGTCGGCAGCCGGATGCCGATGCCCTCGAAGAAACCGCGGCGGGTGTAGTCCGAAAGAAGCAGCTCTGAAATGGCCTTCTGGGTGCCATAGCTGGTGAGCGGCGTCAGGTGGAAATCATCGGGAATGGGGAACGGAAGCGGGGCACCCGCAACAGCGATGGACGACGTGAAGACGACCCGCGGCCTGTAACCGTCCTCGCCGTTTGCGAGGCGGATCGCATCGAACAGGTAGCGGGTGCCATCCAGATTGACCCGGTAGCCCTTTTCGAAATCGAGCTCCGCCTCCGCCGAGACGATCGCGGCAAGGTGGAAGATCACGTCGGGGCGGGACCCGATGAGTTTTTCGGCCTCGCCCGGCATCGAGAGGTCGGCGTCGCTTGTCACCACGGACCCGGAAAACCCCTCCGGATGATCAGGCTTCACGACGTCGACGAGGGTCAGCTTGTCGATCGGCTTGTCGAGAACGCCACCCTCCGCAATAAGACGCGCCGTCAGTTTGCGGCCCACCATCCCGGCCGCGCCTATGATCAGAATATGCATGCTTCCTCCCGTCTCGACCGAGGCGACGACTGCCCGGATACGCTAATATTTATATTGTACGGTTGTCTGATAACCTTATATGCTTCGGTTGAAAACAGGATAGTTGTGCGCCGGGAGAAGGCGCCGGGCAAATCAAACTATCCAGCCAAGGGACGGATCTTCCGAAGGAACCACCAAGAATGACGAGCCTGCACACTGACCCGTCCGGAGAGCATCGCCTCCTCCTGCGATCGATGCTTGGCGAAGACCTTGTCTTGACGGATGCGGATGCGATGGCGCGATATTGTCGCGACTGGCACGGGGACGTCACCAGTTCGGCGGTTGCCGTCCTCAGGCCGCGGTCGACGGAAGACGTTGCTGCTTGCGTCGAAGCCTGCCGTGAGCTCGGCCTCGCCGTTGTTCCGCAGGGCGGCAATACCGGCCTTGTGCTGGGCGGCATTCCCGACATGCCGGAGCGGCAGGTCGTTCTCAGCCTCGAACGCATGAACCGCATCCGCAAGATCGACGCCGACGACTTTTCCGCCGTCGTCGAGGCGGGCTGCATCCTGTGGGAGCTGAAGGAGGCGATCGCAGCGGAGGGGATGTTCTTTCCGCTGGCCCTCGGTGCGCAGGGAAGCTGCCGGATCGGCGGCAATATCTCGACCAATGCCGGCGGCATCAACGTGCTTCGATATGGAATGACACGCGAACTGGTGCTGGGCCTGGAGGTCGTCCTGCCGGACGGCACGATTTTCGACGGGCTTTCAACGCTCCGGAAGGACAATCGCGGCATAGATCTGAAGCAGCTCTTCATCGGCGCCGAGGGAACGCTCGGTGTCGTCACCGCCGCATCGATCAAGCTGACGCCCAATCCGGATCAGGTTGCGACCGCCCTTGTCGGTCTCGCCTCCCTGGAGGATGCGATCACCCTCTATCGCCGTGCCCGGCGCGACTGCAGCGACCTGATGTCCGCCTTCGAATTCATGCCGCCACTCGCCTTCACGCTCGCCCGGGAGGCCATCCCGGATTTGCCGATCCCAATGGCCGCCGATTATCCCTGCTATGTCCTCATGGAAGTATCCGGCTCTGGGCTCGTCGATATCGACAACCTGATGCAGCGGTTCCTCGAAGGGGTCATGGAAGATGGCATCGTCCTCGATGGCGCAATTGCCTCGTCACAGGCGCAGGCGAGAAACCTGTGGCTTATTCGTGAAGGAATGAACGAGGGCCAGGCGAAACGTGGTGTTCATATGCGCAGCGACGTTTCGGTTCCGCTCTCCAAGGTACCCTCCTTTGTCGCCGAGGCCGAAAAGGCGATCCACGAGGCGCTGCCCGATTGCATTTGCGTCTCCTACGGTCACGTCGGCGATGGAAATGTTCATCTCAACGTTCTGCCGTCCGTGGAACTGCCCCATCAGCAGCGGCTCGAAAGGATCTATCAGTCGAAAACGATCCTGAACCAGGTGCTTGACCGTTTCCACGGCAGCCTCAGCGCCGAGCATGGCATCGGTCGGCTCAAGCGGGCGGATTTCGATGCACGCCTTCCGGAAACCAAGCGCCGACTGCTGAACGCTATCAAGAATGCCATCGATCCCGACATGGTGATGAACCCGGGCTGCCAGTTGAATTTTACCGGGAAGTCGTAGAAGAGCGTCACAAGGGAGAACCGGCGCCGTGGTAATGGACTTCAGCCAGATCAGACGAAACGAACACCTGCCCGCCCGGATCGCGTCGCAGATCGGACGCGAGATCAGCGACGGTCGGATAACGGCTGGCGAAAAACTGCCGACGGAACATATTCTGGCAAAGACCTTTGGCGTCAGCCGATCTGTCGTGCGCGAGGCGATCGCGCAGCTTCGCAATGAGGGCCTGGTCGAGACCCGGCAGGGTGTCGGAGCGTTCGCCACCGATATCGAGCACCGCCATTCGATTCGCATCGAACAAGGCAATCTCGCCCACCGAGCCAGTTTTCAAAGCCTGTTTCAGCTGAGGCTGCCATTGGAGATCGAAGCTGCCGGTCTCGCCGCGGTCAATCATACCGACGAAGACCTTGTGAGGCTCGACGAAGCGCTCGAGCAGATGACGGGTGGAGAGAAGTGGACCGAAAAAGGCATTCTCGCCGACCTCGCCTTTCATCGCCAGATCGCGGCTTCCACGCATAACGAATACTTCCTGCTATTCATCGGTTTCATCGCGGAGCGAATTCACCTGGCCATCAATACGGCTCGGGAGGCAGCCGTATTGACGGAAATCGTCGAGGTGACGATCGCGGAACACGTCGCGATCCGCGACGCCCTCGCCAGCCGCGATCCGGTCCGTGCCCGGGAAGCGATGCGCCATCATCTCCACGGCGCGGCAAGCCGCCTCGACCTTCAATTGGAGGTTTATTGGGGTGTCGGCCGGGGCTCAAGTTAGATCGATCCAGCGATTTCCTGAAACAGGCCAAGGGCCGCTGGACAGCGGGTAAAACTGTCTTTAGAGATACCGCAGGTGGAGGGTTGTCAGACATCCTGACAATTGAGGGAGCGCTGGAGAGGTCTTTGCGATGGAGGAGAGGCTGATCGCATATCAAATAGGAAACCGCATCGTGACGTCCAGCCTGCCGCTTGAGCCGCTGGTCGATGAAGCGGATCATCGGGGCAAATGCCCAGAGCAGAATTTGAGGTTGTCGACGGTGACGAAGACGCTCGCCCGGCGCGGGCGTTTGTAGGAATTCGGGAGGGGAACATGCAAAAGGCAATCGATCTATTTTTTAAGGCATTGGAAGTCCTATTGATCCTGCTGCTTTCAGCAATGGCGATCATGGTGTTTGCCAATGTGGTTCTTCGCTACGCCTTCAATTCCGGCATGTCCGTCTCCGAGGAATTGTCCCGCTACTTCTTCGTCTGGCTGAGCTTCGTCGGCGCAGTCGTCGCCTTTCGCGAACATGGTCACCTCGGCGTCGAAAGCGTCGTGGCGCTTTTCGGCCGCAAGGGCCGGCTCGTCTGCATGATCCTGTCTAACCTCATCATCCTCGCTTGCTCGATGATCTTTTTCTGGGGGACTTGGCAGCAGTTCGAGATCAACGCCAGCATGAGCGCGCCGGTGACCGGCATTTCGATGATCTGGGTCTACGGCATCGGCCTGTTTACCGGCGCCGGCTTGTCGCTGATCGCGCTGGAGCGGCTGTTCCGCTATGTCACCGGCCGCGCGACGGAGGAGGAGATCAGCATCTTTGCCGGTGAAAACCTGACGATCGAGCAGATGGCGGAGCGTACCTGATGACACTTATCGTATTCATCGTATCGCTTCTCGGCGCCATGGCGATTGGCGTGCCCGTCGCGTTCTCACTGATGTTCTGCGGCGTCGTGCTCATGTGGTACATGGACATGTTCAACACCCAGATCATCGCCCAGAACATGATCGCCGGTGTCGACACCTTTACCCTGCTTGCCATTCCATTCTTCATCCTGGCCGGCGAACTGATGAACTCCGGCGGCCTGTCGCGCCGGATCATCGATTTCGCGATTGCCTGTGTCGGCCATATCCGCGGCGGCCTCGGCATCGTCGCGATCATGGCGGCAATCATCATGGCGAGCATCTCGGGCTCGGCCGCGGCCGATACCGCCGCGCTTGCCGCCATCCTCATCCCGATGATGGCCAAGGCTGGCTATAACGTCCCACGTTCTGGCGGCCTGATCGCCGCAGGCGGCATCATTGCGCCGGTCATCCCGCCGTCCATGGCCTTCATCGTCTTCGGCGTCGCCGGCAACGTCTCGATCACCCAACTTTTCCTTGCCGGCATTTTCCCCGGCATCCTGATGGGCCTGTCACTGATCATCGCCTGGCTCATCGTCGTGCGCCGGGACAAGGTCCAGCCGCTACCGAAAGCGCCGATGAGCGAGCGGCTGCGCGTGACCGGCAGGGCCGCCTGGGCGCTCGGCATGCCGGTGATCATTCTTGGCGGCATCAAGGCCGGCATCATGACGCCGACCGAAGCGGCCGTCGTTGCCGCCGCCTATGCGCTCTTCGTCGGCATGGTCATCTATCGGGAGCTCAAACCGAGCGAACTGCCGCACGTCATCCTGCAGGCCGCCAAGACCACATCGATCATCATGTTCCTGGTGGCTTCGGCACTGGTGTCCTCGTGGCTGATCACCGCCGCCAATATTCCGGCCGAGATCGTCGGTTATATCGAGCCGCTGATCGACCGTCCGATGCTGCTGATGTTCGCCATCATGATCCTGGTGCTGGTCGTCGGCACGGCGCTCGATCTGACACCAACCATCCTGATTCTGACCCCGGTGCTGATGCCGATCGTCAAGCAGGCGGGAATCGACCCAGTCTATTTCGGCGTGCTTTTCATCATGAACAACTCGATCGGCCTCATCACCCCGCCGGTCGGCGTCGTGTTAAACGTGGTCAGCGGCGTAGCGCGCATTCCGCTTGGCAAGGTGACGGCCGGGGTCTGGCCGTTCCTGATTGCCGAGACGATTGTGCTGTTCCTGCTGGTCCTGTTTCCAGACCTCGTGCTCGTGCCTGCACGCTGGCTCCATTAAACCTGTCTCAAGCTCATCCATGGGAGGATAATATGAGAAAACTGCTACTGGCGACCACCGCCCTTGCCTTCGCATGCGCGTCGGCCGTACCGGCCTTCGCCGAATTCAAGGCGCGCAACATCCGCGTCTCGAACGGCATCAATGCCGACCATCCGGTTGGAAACGGCATCAATGCGATGCAGAAATGCCTGGACGAGAAGTCTGGCGGCAAGATGAAGTTGACTGCCTTCTGGGGCGGCGCACTCGGCGGCGACCTGCAGGCCACCCAGGCGCTACGTTCCGGCGTGCAGGAAGCCGTGGTGACGTCGTCGTCGCCGCTGGTCGGCATCGTCCCCGCCCTCGGTGTTTTCGATCTGCCCTTCCTCTTCGGCAACGCCCAGGAAGCCTACAAGGTCCTCGACGGCAAGTTCGGCGACATGATGAACCAGAAGCTCGACGCTGCCGGTCTCGTCAACCTCGCCTATTGGGAAAACGGCTTCCGTAACCTGTCGAACTCGGTTCGCCCCGTTACCAAGTGGGAAGACTTCTCGGGGATGAAGGTTCGCGTCATGCAGAACAACATCTTCCTCGACACCTTCCAGAACCTCGGCGCCAACGCGACCCCGATGGCTTTCGGGGAAGTCTTCTCGGCTCTCGAAACCAAGGCGATCGACGCGCAGGAAAATCCCTACGTGACGATCGACACCTCGAAATTCTTCGAAGTGCAGAAATATGTCACGGAGACGAACCACGCCTACACCCCATTCCTCTTCCTGTTCTCCAAGGCGATCTTCAACACCTATGCGCCGGACGAGCAGGCAGCCTTGCGCGCCTGCGCAGTCGTCGGACGCGACGTGGAGCGCCAGGTGATCGGCGATTTGAACAAGAAGTCGCTCGAGAAGATCAAGGCGGCCGGCCTGCAGGTCAACACGTTGTCGCCGGAAGAGCAGCAGCGCATCCGCGAAAAGTCCGCGGTCGTCTATGAGAAGCACAAGGCTGAAATCGGCGCCGAGGTGGTCGACGGCATTGTCGCCGAGCTCAAGGAAGTCCGCAAGTAACGGAACGGGCCCCATTCCGGATGTAGCCCGTCTGAGGAATGAAACCCGCGGTGCCCAAAGCGCCGCGGGTTATTTCATTCCGGAACAGCCGGAAGGACGCTCTGGCGCTTCTTGAGCATCTGTTCGCGGATGAAAATGAAGAGGCCGGACGCGACGATCAGGGCTGCCCCGACCATCATGCCGAGCCGCGGCATATCGCCGAAAAACATCCAGCCGAAGATCACCGCCCAGAGCAGCAGCGTATATTGAAGCGGCGCGACGGTCGCCGCATCGGAGATCTTGAGGGCGCGGTTGACCAGCATATGCGCCGCCATGGCGACGATGCCGAGCAGTCCGAGCAGAAGAAGGTCGCGGCTCGATGCGATCGGCGACCAGTCCATCGGCGCGAAGGCAAGGCCGGCGATACCGGCGCCCACGACCTGGAAAAACACCAGCGCACTATCCGGCGTGCCGCGCAGGAAACGTCCGGAAATCAGCATGAAGGCAAACGCAGCGCTGCCGACGATCGAGATAACCGCCGGCATGCTGAACATGGCGCTCGAAGGCTCGAGCGTGATGATGACGCCGACGAAACCGACGGCAATCGCCGTCCAGCGCCGCCAGCCGACCTTCTCGCCAAGCAGGAAGGGCGAACACGCGGCAACGTAGATCGGCGCGGCCAGCCAATAGGTCATGACGTCGGCGAGCGGCAGGTACATGACCGCATAATAGAAGCAGAACACTTCAGCCGTCGAAAACGCCACGCGGAAGAACTGCATGCCGGGCCGTTCGACGGTCAGCAGATTGCCGAAACCCGCCTTCCAGACCATCGGCACCAGAATGATCAGCGCAGCAAGGCTGCGGATCAGGACGACCTGACCGAGCCCATAATTCGCGACGAGCCATTTGCCCATGGCGTCGTTCAAGGCAAACATCAGCATGCCGAGAAGCATCAGCATCGGGCCGGTCATGCTCGCGGTCCTGAGCACGGTCGCCGAGGATATCGTCATTCATTAGCACCTTAGAGAATGGAGGCGTCGGACGTCCGTCGGCTGACGGTGAAGGCGCGATCGAGCTCGGGGTTGAGCTCCAGCCCAAGACCCGGGCCTGGCGGCACTGTGATCATGCCGTTTCTTACCTCCGGCAGCGCCGTCACCAGATCCCGATACCATGTCCTGTAGAACGCCCGCACGCTTTCCTGCACCAGTGCATTCGGTGCGTTGAGAGACAGATGGGTCGATGCGCAGAGCACGACCGGGCCGGTGCAGTCATGCGGCGCGACCGGCAGATGCCAGGCTTCCGCCATGGACGCGATCTTGCGGGCTTCCGAAAGGCCGCCGCACCAGGAAATGTCGAGCATGACGATACCGGCGACGCCGGTTTCCAGATAGTCGCGAAAACCCCAGCGGGTCGCGAGCGTCTCCGAAGCCGAGATCGGCGCCGGCGATACGTCCGCATAACGCTTGAGGCTCGACAGGCTATCCATCTTGATCGGATCTTCATGCCAGAAGGTCTGGTACGGGGTCAGCGCCTTGGCAATCTGCATGGCCGGCAGGAGTTGCCACATGGAGTGGAACTCCACCATGATATCCATCCGATCGCCGACGGCCTTGCGGATCTTCTCGAAAGGCTGAAGCGCAAGTTTCAGGTCCGGCATCGAGATATACTGGCCCTTCGTCCTCTCCGCAGCCGCGTCGAACGGCCAGATCTTCATCGCCGTGATGCCCTCTTCGAGCAGCGACAAGGCCAGTTCGTCGGCACGATGCAGAAAACCGTTGAGGTCGTCGTAAGCGGCGCCACCGGTCAGACCGTAGTTGGCGGTGGCCTGGCCGGTTGCCTTCTTGATATATTCCGTGCCGGCGCAGGTATTGTAGGTGCGGATTTCCCGGCGGCTGAAGCCTCCCAGCAGCTGGGCGATCGGCTGGTTGGCGACCTTGCCAAAAATGTCCCAGAGGGCGATATCGAACGCCGAATTGCCCCGCACCTCCGCGCCTGAGGAACGAAACCCGATATAACCGACCAGCTCCTGCGCCAGAAGGTCGATCTGCAGCGGATCACGGCCGATCACCCGCGGTGCGACATATTCGTGGATGTAGCTCTCCACGGTCTCGGCGCCGAAAAAGGTCTCGCCGAGGCCGATAATACCCTCGTCGGTGTGGACAAGGACCCACAACAGGTTCGCACGCTCCGCGACGCGCACAGTTTCAAGCTTGGTGATTTTCATGTTTCCTCCCTTTGCGAATTCAACCACAGGCCACGGTCTTTGGTAAGGCGGGATGTCGTATTTTCCCGCTCCTTGAATACCGCCACCTAGACCAGCCAAAATCAGCCTATTGCGCCGTTGACAAAATGTCGACAAAGTGATGACATATTCTTATCAAAGCAAGGGTGAGGCAGGTGACGGAAAAACCGAAAGAAATTCGGGGCCGCCATACGTGGGAGAACAGGCAGATGACGGTGAGCGTGGCTGCCAACAGCTGCCGTGCCGAACGTCATGAGCATCTTATGGATCCCGCTGTCGACGCACTCATTCGGGCGGCCTGCGCCGCCATTATCCGGTAGGAGTTCCCCGAGTGACGCCAACCGCCCCCACCCCGCTTCTGGCCGTGGATGACCTTTCGGTCGAGTTCGGCGCCTCCCGCGTCATCGAGAACCTGAGCTTTTCCGTTTCGGCCGGCCAGACTGTCGCGATCGTCGGCGAATCCGGTTCGGGCAAGTCGGTGACCTCGCTCTCGATCATGCGGCTTGCCGATATGCTCGGCGCCAATTACCCGACCGGACGCATCCTGTTCCAGACATCAGGCGGCGAGATCGATCTCCTGAAACTCGACCAGAAGAAGATGCGCAGCATTCGCGGCAAGGAGATCTCGATGATCTTCCAGGAGCCGATGACCTCGCTCAACCCGGTCTTCACGATCGGCGACCAGGTGGCCGAAATCCTGAAACTGCATGAAGGCAAGTCGAACAGCGCAGCACTTGCCGAGGCGAAACGGCTTCTCGACATGGTCCGCCTGCCGGATGCGGCGGAACTGCTGACCCGTTATCCGCACCAGCTTTCCGGCGGCATGCGTCAGCGCGTGATGATCGCCATGGCACTTGCCTGCCGGCCAAGGCTGCTGATCGCCGACGAGCCGACCACAGCGCTCGACGTGACGATCCAGGCGCAGATCCTCAATATCCTGCGCGACCTGCAGAAGGAACTCGGTGCCGCCGTCATCTTCATCACCCATGACATGGGCGTCGTCGCCGAGATGGCCGACGACGTGGTGGTGATGTGGAAGGGCAAGGCGGTGGAAAAGGGCAAGGCGCTCGACATTTTCGAGAAGCCCACCAATGCCTATACCCGCACACTTCTGGCAGCCGTGCCGAAGCTCGGCAGCATGACCGGCGAGGAATTCCCCAAGCGCCTGCCGTTGACCGTGCTCGAAAACGGTGAACCGACGCTTTCGGGCATCGAACGCATCCAGGATACCGCCCGCTACGATGCCGATCCGCTGCTGTCGGTGCGCGATCTCGTGGTCCGCTTCGACATCAAGAAGGGCCTGCTCGGCAAGGTCACCCACCGCGTCCACGCGGTGGAAAAAGTCTCGTTCGACATCCATCCGGGCGAGACGTTGGCGCTGGTCGGCGAATCCGGATCGGGCAAGTCGACGATCGGCCGCACCATCCAGCAGCTTCAGAAGGCAACAGCCGGCAATATTACCTTTTCGGGCAAGCCGCTCTCGGCAATGACCATGGCGGAACGGCACAACCTGCGCCGGGACGTACAATATATCTTCCAAGATCCGTTCGCCTCGCTCGATCCGCGCAAGACGGTCAGGTTCTCGATCGCCGAGCCGATCCGCACCCACGGCCTTCTCGACAGCGAGAAGGAGATCGCAAAAACCGTCGATGCGCTGCTCGAACGGGTCGGCCTCACCTCCGCGCATGCCCGCCGTTATCCGCACGAGTTCTCCGGCGGCCAACGCCAGCGCGTCTGCATCGCCCGGGCGCTCGCCTCCAAGCCGAAGCTGATCATCGCCGACGAGGCGCTTTCGGCGCTCGACGTCTCGATCCAGGCGCAGATCATCAACCTGTTCATGGACCTGCAGGAAGAGCGCGGCCTGGCCTATCTCTTCATCAGCCACGACATGGCGGTGGTCGAGAAGATGAGCCACCGGGTGGCGGTGCTCTATCTTGGCCAGATCATGGAATTCGGCAATCGCCGCCAGATCTTCGAAACGCCGACGCATGACTATACGCGGCGGCTTCTTTCGGCGGTGCCGGTCGCCGATCCGCGCCGGCGCAAGCCGCTGGCGATGATCGAGGGCGACATTCCGAGCCCGATCCGGGCTGTTGGGAACGAACCGGTGCTTCTCGCCCGGGAGGAAATCGCGCCAGGCCATTACGTGGCGCGCGGTGCATGACGATTTGACATTCGGTTTTTCAACAGGAGCAAAAACGATGATAAAAATACAGAGGGGTTTGCGGACGGCATTTGTGGCGATGGCGCTCGCAGGCGTCGCATTCGCGCCGGTCTCGGCTCTCGCCGCCGGCAAGCTGACGGTGTCTTCGCCGCAGGATCCGGGCAGCTGGGATCCGATCGACACGTTCCTGGTCAACTGGGCCTCGGTCGCGACCAACATCTTCGACGGCCTTACCTATCGCGGTCCTGACCTGAAGCTCGTCCCGGGCCTCGCGACCTCCTGGGAAGTGCTCGACAACGGCATGCGCATCCGCTTCAAGCTGCGTGAAGGCGTGAAATTCCACAACGGCGAAGCCTTCGATGCCGAAGCGGTGAAATTCACCTTCGACCGCCTGCTCGGAGCCGAAGGCGCCAAGGGGCCGCAGCAATCCAACTACAATTCGATCGGCAGCGTCGACGTTATCGATGCCACCACGATCGACATGAAGCTGAAGGTGGCCGATCCGGTTATCCTGACGAAGCTCGCCGGTTACGGCGCGATGATCGTGCCGCCGAAATACATCGCCGAAAAGGGCGATGCCTATTTCAACGCCCATCCAGTCGGCACCGGTGCCTTCAAGTTCGTCTCCTACGAGCCGAAGGTGAACATCGTGCTTTCCGCCAACCCGGACTATTTCGGCGGCGCGCCGAAAATTTCGGATCTGGAATACAAGTTCATTTCCGAGCCGGCGACAGCGGTTGCCGAACTGCAGGCCGGCCGTGTCGATCTCGTCATCCCGCCGACCATTCCGATCGGCATGATCCCGACCATCCAGGGCAATGCCAAGCTCGCCGTGGTCACCTCGCCGGGCCCGACGGTCTACGCCCTGCGCTTCAACACCCGCGACGGCATCACCAAGGATCCGAAGGTGCGCCAGGCGCTGATCATGGGCGTCGATCGCGACGCGATCATCAAGTCGATCCTCGGCGGCCAGGCGCAGCCGATCGCAAGCTTCCAGGGACCGCTGTCCTTCGGCTTCGACAAGGCCATGAAGCCGCTGCCCTACGATCCGGTCAAGGCACAGGCGCTCCTCAAGGAAGCCGGCGTCGCGCCGGGCGCATCCCTGCAGATCGACCTTCGCGGCAACGAGGCGACCTTCATCGAAGTCGCCCAGGCGATCTCCGCCTACCTGCAGACGATCGGCATCACCGCAACGATCAAGCCCTATGAGACCAACGTTCTCTTGAACGACATCATCCCCGGCGGCAAGACCGGCGCGATGTTCCAGCAGTCCTGGGGCGGCTGGACGCTCGACTACGACAACACCGCCGTCGCCATGTACCACACCGGCGAAAAGTGGAACCCTTACGACAGCGACCCGAAGATGGACGACCTGCTTGCCAAGCAGCGCACCATCACCAATGTCGCCGAGCGTGAGAAGGTTCTGCAGGAAATCGCCCACTACGCCGCCGACCGGGCGCTGGAAATGCCGCTCTACAACTTGAACGCCATCTTCGGCATCAACAAGCGCGTGAAGAACTTTACCCCGGTGCCGGACAGCCGTCTGAAGTTCACCGACGTCACCGTCGACTAAGACTTCGCGAGCCGCCGCCTTCCAATCGGAGGCGGCGGCTCGAATAAGAACAAGGGAACGAAAGTTTTGGCCGCATTCCTGTTAAAACGCCTGGCTCAGGCGATTTTCGTCGTGATTGCCGTGACGCTGACGGTCGCTTTCGCGATCCGCCTCACGGGCGACCCGGCGCTGATGCTGACGCAAGGCGCCGGCAGCGTCACCGAGGCCGATCTCGTGCGTATCCGGGAGGGGCTGGGGCTCAACGAACCGTTCTTCGTTCAATACCTGAATTTCCTGAAGGGCATCTTCACGCTCGATTTCGGCAAGAGCTTCCTCGGCGGCACGCCGGTGTCGCTGCTGATCGGCAAGGCGCTGCCGGCGACGCTGGCGCTCGCCTTCACCTCGCTGATCGTCTCAATCGTGATCTCCATTCCGCTCGGCATCAAGGCAGCCACCGCGCGCGGCAAATGGGCCGACCAGCTGATCCGCATCCTGTCGCTCGTCGGCCTGTCCTTCCCGAATTTCTGGCTGGCGACGATGCTCGTCCTGCTTTTTGCCATCGCTCTGCCGCTGCTGCCGCCAAGCGGCATGGACGGATTTGAAAGCTTTATCCTGCCGGCCGTTACCATGGGCATCATCCTGACGGCGACCAATGTCCGCCTGGTGCGCACCACCATGCTGGAGACGCTGCGCTCGCAATATATCATGGTCGCCCGCGCCAAGGGCTTGAGCGAAAACGCGGTGCTCTACAAGCACGCGCTCCGCAACTGCGCCATTCCGCTGATCACCTATTTCGGCCTGCAGTTCGGCGGCCTGCTGGGCGGCATCGTCGTCGTCGAGCGCGTCTTCAACTGGCCGGGCCTCGGCACGCTCGCCTTCGACGCCGTCGGCGCCCGCGACTATCCGGTGCTGCAGGCGGTCATCACCGTCCTGTCGCTGATGATCATCGGCATCAACCTTCTGGTCGACATCGCCTACGGCCTTGTCGATCCCCGCATCCGGACGGAGTGAGAGCCATGGCCTCGCGCACTGCTTCCTCGAATTTCCTGAAGCTCGAATTCATCCTCGGCGCTTTCCTCGTCGGCGTCATCGGCATCGCCGTCATCTTCTCCGGCGTGATCCTTCCCGGTGCTGAAAAGATCGACCTGATGTCGCGCCTCGTGCCACCCTTCGTCAGGCCGGCACATGTCTTCGGCACCGACCCGCTCGGGCGCGACGTGCTTGCGCGCGTCATGGCCGGCGGCAAGATCTCGCTTCTGGTCGGCTTCGTCTCCGTCGCCGGCGGCGTCACGATAGGTGTCTTCATGGGCCTGATCGCCGGTTATTACCGTGGCATCTGGGACATGCTGGTGATGCGGTTTGCCGATATCCAGTTGGCGCTCCCCTTCATCCTGCTCGCCATTACCTTCATCGCCATCGTCGGCGGCGGGCTGGCGAACACCATCATCCTGCTGATCGTCTCGCAATGGGTGCAATATGCCCGCCTGGTGCGCGGCTCTGTGCTGACGCTGCGCGAGCGCGAATTCATCCTTTCGGCCCGCGCGATCGGGGTCAAGGACTGGCGCATCATCGTCCAGCATCTGCTGCCCAACCTGATCGGCCCGGTCATCGTGCTGATGACGCTCAACGTCGCCACCAACATCCTGCTCGAATCGAGCCTCACCTTCCTCGGTCTCGGCATCGACCCGACTATCCCGAGCTGGGGCGGCATGCTCGCCGAAGGCCGCACCTATCTGCAGACCGCTTGGTGGGTCAGCGTCTTCCCGGGCCTTGCCATCCTTCTCACCGTCCTTGGCCTCAACCTCCTCGGCGACTGGCTGCGCGACAGTCTCGATCCCACAGGCAGAACCTCCGCATGACACTGATCCACGAACAGCAGGTCGAGCGCACGCTCGATACCCTCGTCACGCGTTTTTCCGGCGCCCGAGGCACGAAGATCGAAGCCTGGGTTTTCGACGACGAGAAGAGCCGCAGGCAGGCCGAAGCGAAACTTGCCGACACCGGCGTCGAGGCAAAGTTCCGCAGCGCCTACAAGCCCTTGCTGCATTTCCTCCTTGAAGAGGTCGATCTCGACAACCTCTCGGCCCTGCACATCGTTTACCTCGTTCACCCGGCCTGCCCGAAAAACCGTTTCCTGCTAGAAGCCTATCCTCTGGCCGGTCTTGTAAACGAAGCGCAGCTGACCTTCGAAGCGGGGGCTGAAGATGCCTTTTACGCTCTGACGCTGACCGCAAAGGACGGCAGCATCGAAACCCATAAAGTTTTCGCGCCGAACCGGCTCCATACGGATTTCATCGGCGAAACGCTGCTGTCGCCGACCGGCTGGCTATGCCTCGACGGCGGGCCCGGCGAACGGCTGGAGACCGACTATGAACTGCTGTTCTCCTCAGCCGTCGAAGCCGTCGCGGCCCATGATTGGGGGGCGATGGAGCCTTATTTCGACGAGCTCAACATCGCCGTCACCCTGCCCGCCGAAGACCGGCGTTTGGCCGTGGGCGAAGAGGTCGTCAGCCTGCGCGAGGCGCTGCACGAGGATTTCTATTTCTCGCTTCTCGAAGTCTTCCAGAAAAAGGCCGGCCGGCCGATCGGCGACCGCGGCCTGCAGCCCGGCCAAATCATCCCGGAAATCCGCGACGGACAGACCCTCTCCGTCCGCGTCGAAACGCGGCCGTTGTGGACATCCGAGGCGGTCACTGAGCCGCAGCGTCTCGCTTCAGCCGTGTCGCCCGTCTCGGTTTCGCAGATCCGCCGTGAGCTTGCCGCGATCGATGGCGTCCCCTTCGAAGCCCGCTCGCGGACCGGCCGCGCCGTCGAAGCTCGGTATCACTCAGGCGCTGACAAGCCAGTCATCATCAGCGGTGGCCAGCATGCAAACGAGACGACCGGCATCGTCGGGGCGTTGCGTGCCGCGCAGACGCTTCACTCACGGCCAAATTCGCATTTCGTCATCTCGCCGCTCGAAAATCCCGATGGTTACCAGGTCCATTGGCGGCTGCGCACTGACAACCCCCTGCACATGCACCATGCGGCACGCTACACCGCTCTTGGCGACGATCTCGAATACCGCTCCGGCAAGGACCTGTTCGAAAAGGCGATCCGCGTCGAGGCGGAAAGGCTGAGCGGCGCCAAGCTGCACGTCAACCTGCACGGTTATCCCTCCCATGAGTGGACGCGGCCGCTTTCGGGCTACGTGCCGCGCACGTTTGCGATGTGGACGGTGCCGAAGGGCTTTTTCCTGATCATGCGCCATCACGCCGAATGGACAGCGCAGGCGGAAATCCTGATTGACCGCGTCAGCCGCCACCTCGCCGCCATCCCTGGCCTCGTCGCCTACAACGCCGCGCAGATCAGGCTTTTCGAAACCCATGCCGGTGAGACCGGTTTCCGCATCATCAACGGCTTCCCCTGCCTGATCTCGATCGATGACCGGCACACGGTTCCGCTGACGCTGATCACCGAATATCCGGATGAGACCATCTACGGACCGGCATTCATCCAGGGGCACACGGCGCAGATGGAGACGGTGCTTGCCGCCTATGATGCGATCCAGACGATCGACGAGCCGGCCGCGAGCTTGCAACCTTCGGCATAATTATTTCCGGCAAGCACTCGGCAGACATTTCCGCTTGCTTATGCAAGGGGACCTGTTAAACGTTTAACGGTAAAACGTTTAACAGTGAGGCTGCGGTGTCCCGCAAACGTGCAACGCTCAAGGAAGTCGCCGAACGCGCAGGCGTTTCGATCGCCACCGTGTCGAACGTCTTCAGCGGCCGGAAGCCAGTGAACGACGACCTGCGGGAGAAGGTCGAGCAGGCTGCGAAGGACCTTTCCTTCCAGATCGACCGCGCCGCTTCGCAGCTGAAATCCGGCAAGGCCCGGGTGGTCGGCGTCCTGGTGCCGGATCTGGACGACACGTTCTTCACCTCGCTTATCTCGCGCATCGAAGTGATGGCGCTGAAGGACGGTTACGACGTCATCGTCGCGAGCTCGCGAGACGACCGGCAACTGGAGGAATCCAGACTGCAGACGCTGCTCGGCTGGCGGCCTTCGGGCATTATCGCGGTGCCCTGCTCAGATACGATACCGGCAGCACTTGCCCGCGAAGTCGGGCATCTGCCGACCGTGCTCGTCGACCGTGTGATCCCGCAATCGGCCGCCGCCGATACGGTGACGATCGACAATTTCGAGGCGGGAGAAATCGCCGGCCGTTATCTCGTCGAGATGGGCCATTCCGATATCGTGCTTGCCGCGTCGCATCTCGATATCGCGCCGATCCGCGAGCGTGTCCGCGGCGCGACGTCGATCGTGCGCGAGATGATCGGCCGGGAGCCCGTGGCAATCGCGCTGGGCTCCAATGCCGAACGGGGTGCGGAAATCTTTGCGCACTGGCTCGAGCGCCATCCGCTGCCATCGGCGGTCTTTGCCCTGACCAACGTCACCACGCTTGCCGTACTCACCGCGCTCGCAAGGCAGCGGATCGACATTCCCGACCAGGTCTCGATCATCGGCTTCGACGACTACACCTGGATGAGCGCCCGCAAAACGGCGCTCACCGCGATCCGCCAGCCGGTCGACGAGATCGCTCACCTTGCCTGGGAACGGCTGCAGAAGCGCATGCGGGGCGATGCCTCGGCGCCGTCGCCGAGCATTCTCAACACCAGCCTTCAGGTCCGGGATTCGACCCGCCGCCTCGTGTCACCGCCCGTGGAGGGGCTTCTGAAAGTTGTGGAGGAACAGGCGGCTGATACGCCGGACAAGGTCAAGGAGCGACCGAACCGCATCCACTAGGCGTCGGGCAAGAACGCCAGCCAAAGACTACGCTCGCATGGGAGGAGCATTTGCGTTTGAACAAGATCACCGAGGTCGTGCCATTCCTGGCGCCGGTACAGATACTGATCCTCAGTGTCATCGTCATACCGTCGTTTTATGTCGTGTGGCTCAGCCTGCATGCCTCCAGTTTCGGGCAGTCCGCGACTTTTGTGGGCCTTCAGAACTATATCAAGGTGCTGACCGATCCGGCCTTCCTGCTGGCGCTCGGCAACACCGTCCTTATCGTCATCTTCGCCGTGCATCTGGAACTGGCGCTCGGGCTTGGAATGGCGCTGCTGTTTGCAAGCGGCCTGCCGTGCCGGCGCGTTCTCCTCGTTGCGGTCCTGGCGCCCTATGCCGTCAGCGAAGTCATCGCGGTCGCCATGTGGCGTTTCCTGTTCGATCCGGATGTCGGCCCGGTCACCGCCATGCTCACATGGCTTGGCCTGCCGATGCTCGACTGGTCCTTCGAACCGTCTCACGCGCTGATCATGATCGGCCTGCTGACCATCTGGCTGCACCTGCCCTTCACCTTCATCATTCTTTATGCGGCGCGCCTGGCGATCCCGAAGGATCTCTACGAGGCGGCCCGCATCGACGGCGCCAAACCTTTCGATGCCTTCAGGCGCGTAACAATGCCGCTGCTCGGGCCGGCGATCGTGGTGGCGCTGCTGTTCCGCTATATCTTCGCCTTCCGCATCTTCTCGGAAGTCTGGCTAATGACCCAGGGCGGGCCGGCCCGTTCGACGGAAGTCGTCGCGGTCTATCTCTATCAGGAGGCGTTCAGCTTCAACGCCTTCGGCACGGCGGCCGCTACCGCCTGGATCATGGTGCTCGCGTCGGTGCTTCTGGCGACCGGTTATGTCTTCCTCCTTCGCAAGCAGGTGGCCGGCAATGCGCACTGACAAGCTCGCCATCGGCCTTGGAAAAACAGTCGCGGTCGCGGTCATCCTCGTCTGGTCGCTGTTTCCGATCGCCTTCCTCGTCATGTCTTCGCTCGAGCCGGGCCAGGACATTTTCGCGGTGCCGCCGAAATTCGTCTTCTCGCCGACCGTGCAGCACTATGTCGAGCTCTGGAACGGCTGGGGCGTATTCTTCACCGGGCTCCTGAACAGCACGATCATCACCGCCGGGGCGACCATCATCGCGATCACCACCAGCACGGCGGCCGGTTACGTCTATTCGCGCTACAGCAGCCGGATGCTGGACGCGAGCGTGATGTTCCTGATCATCGTGCGCCTCATCCCGCCGATCGTCGTGACGCTGCCGCTGTTTCCGATCATCAACGCGATCGGCCTCAACGATACACATATCGTGCTGATGGTGCTTTACGCGACCTTCTTCGTGTCGCTCGGCACGGTGCTGATGCGCACCTTCATCGACCAGATCCCGCGCGAACTCGACGAAGCGGCCCAGATCGATGGCGCGAAGCGGCTCACCATTCTCAGGCGCATCATCGTGCCGCTCGCGGCACCCGGCATTCTCGCGGTCGCCGTCTTCGTCGTCGTCTTTGCCTGGAACGAGTTCCTGTTCGCCTTCATCTTCACCGCGACCAAGGCCAAGACCGCACCGCTGGTGATCTCCGAAATGATCGGATCGATCGACGGCGTCGACTGGGGCGTGTTGTTTGCGGCGTCCACCGTCCAGCTCATACCGGTTCTGCTCTTCGTCATCTTCATGAACCGCTATCTCGTCGCCGGCCTCACCGCCGGCGCGACCAAGGGTTAGTCACCCGGCTTATTCAACTGTCTGCAAGGGAGGGAAATCATGTCAGACAAATCGCTTACCAACATCACACGGCGCGGCTTCTTAGGAACCGCGATGGGAGGAGCGGCGATGCTCGCCGCCGGCCCGTCATTTGCGGCGGGCAAGACGCTCAACGTCCTGAGCCACAAGGTGCACCAGACGGTGCTCGGCACCGGCGACGGTGACCTGCTCAAGGACTGGCGCGCGGCAAACGATGCCGACGTCGTCTGGACGACGTTCGATTCCAATCCGCTCCAGGATCGCCTGTTCCGCGAGGCGAGCCTCAGCGCCACCGATTTCAACGTCGGTTACATCGTCGACAACCGCCCGACCAAGCAGATCGCCGCGATGTTCGAGCCGCTCGACGCCTATCTCAAGAAGGATGCCATCGAGGACTTCGGCGATATCGCACCGGGCCTCGTGCAGGGCATGACCGTCGACGGCAAGCTGATCGGCATTCCGGTCCGCCACGCGACCCAGGGCCTTTTCTACAACGAGGCGCTCCTCGAAGAGCAGGGCATTACCGCGCCGCCGACGACACTCGAAGAACTGGTGGAGCAGGCCCAGAAGCTTACCTTCACCTCCAAGGCCGGCACGCCGGTCGCCGGCATGGTGCTGGCAAGCGACCTCGCCGTCTTCCCGGTCATGTTCGCCCGCGCCTTCGGCGGCGATTTCATCAACGCCAAGTTCGAGCTGCTGCAGAACCCCGAGGCGATGGAAAAGGGCCTGACGGTCCTTCGCAAGATGTTCGAGGGCGGCGCCCTGCCGCGCAGCTATGCGACCACCAAGAACGACGACCAGGTGACCTGGCTGCAGCAGGGCCGAGCCGCCTTCACAGTTTTGCCCTTTGCCCGGTTCGCGCAGCTCAACAACAAGGAACAGAGCAAGTTCCCCGGCAAGATCAAGGCGATCGAATTCCCGATCTCGGCAGGCCTCAAGGGCAAGATGCCGATGTCGTCGATCGTCGAAGCCTGGGGCATGGTCATCCCCGCGAACTCCAAGGACAAGGACCTGTCCTGGAAGTTCATCAAGGAAGTCTCCAGCAAGCGCGCCACGCTCGGCATGGCTAAGAACGGCAATGGCCCGGTTCGCGTCTCCACCTATGCGGACCAGTCCTTCGCGGCGAGCAGCCCGGTCGCCGCCGTCGAGGCCGCGGTGCTGAAGAACGCTCGCGGCGCCTTCCCGCCCTTCCCCGAAGCGGCACGCGCCCAATCGATCTTCCTCGAGGAGGTCCAGCTTGCCGTCCTCGGCCGCAAAGAGGTCAAGGAAGCCGTTGCCTCGATCGCCACGCGCGTGAAGCCCCTGCTTCAGGCCTGAACATTTGTGAAGACCGTCCGGGCGCCAGCGCCCGGACGTCGGATATCGCCAAAACCGGCATGAATGATGCGGGACCCTGAAGGTCCATCCACGAAAGAGACAAGGACAATGTTGAACACCACCAGCCGATCGATCCAGGAGCCCGCCCGGGCGACCCCTATCATGGCGGAATATGACGTGCTCGTTATCGGCGGCGGACCAGCCGGCCTGACCTCGGCGCTCGCCGCCGCGGAAGACGGGCTTCGGGTGGGCCTTGTCGAAAGCCGCAGCTTCGTCGGCGGCAACATGACGATCGGCCTTCCGGTCCTCGGCTTCCTCGGCCAGAAGGGCAACCAGATCATCGAAGGCCTGCCACAAAAATTCATCGACCGCCTCAAGGCGCGCGACGGCGCCAGCGAACACCGGCCCTGCCCGCTCCATATGGGCATCACGCTCGTCGAACCGGAAGCAGTGAAGACCGTGGCGCTCGAAATGCTGACGGAAGCGGGCGTCGAGGTGCTGTTTTACACTTTCTGCGCCGGCGTCGTGATGGACGGCGACATGATCCGCGGCGTCATCACCGAGAGCAAGAGCGGCCGCGGCGCAATCCTCGGCAAGGTCGTCATCGACTGCACGGGTGATGCGGATGTCGCCTATCGTGCCGGTGTCCCCTGCGAGAAGGGCAACGAGAATGGCGGCATGCAGCCGCCGACGCTGATGTTCTGCATCGCCGGCGTCGATACCGAAAAGCTGCGCCTCAGCATCGCCAACCAGCCGCCACAGGCACGCACCTATCTCACCGACTTCATCCCGGCGGAATATTTCGGTCAGAACAACCAGTTCATCGTGGTTGGCCTGCGCGAGCTGATCATCAAGGCGGAGGCCGAGATGGGCCTGAAGATCGCCAATGAACGCACGATCATCATCACCGGCCTGAAGGCCGGCGAAGTCTGGATCAACATGACCCGCGTCAAGGGCGTCGATGGGACGGATGCGTCCAGCCTCACGATGGGCGAAATCGAAGCCCGCGGCCAGATCGACGACATTGTCACCTATCTGATCAACTACGTCCCCGGTTTCGAGAAGGCTTATTTCACCAAGACGGCGCCTTTCCTCGGCATCCGCGAGACACGCCGGATCATCGGCGAATATGTGATGAACCAGGAGGACGTGCTCGGCTGCCGCCATTTCGACGACTCGATCGCGGTGGCGAGCTACCCGATCGACATCCACCGCCCCGCCGATGACGGCTGCACGCTGATCTGGTGCGGCGACTGCTACGACATCCCCTATCGCTCGCTGATCCCGACCAAGGTCAGCAACCTGATCGTTGCCGGCCGGGCGATTTCCACCACCCATGAGGCGATGGGCGCGATCCGCGTCATGGCCACCTGCATGGCGATGGGCGAAGCGGCAGGACGGGCGGCAAAGATCTCGGTGCGCAGTAACCGCCCGCCCGCCGATATCGACGTCAAGGAACTCCGCCGCCAGCTGATCGCCAGAGGCGCCTATCTGCGCGTCAAGGACAGCACTAAGCGCGCACGGGAACTGGAAGACGCCTGATCGCGAACCGGCCAGCCCGCGGGGATGGGATAGTTTGGAACGTTTGTTTGCCCACAGGCGGACCGTGGGCGACGGGTGCGGTCCGGCGGCTTGTCCGACGGTGCCGCGCCCGAAGATTTCAAGGAAAGTGAGGAAGCATGGCAAGTTTGCGTCTGGCCGGGCTCAAGAAGAGTTTTGGTGCGGTGGATATCATCAAGGGCGTCGACCTTGAGATCAAGGACGGCGAATTCGTGGTGTTTGTGGGGCCTTCCGGCTGCGGCAAGTCCACGCTGCTGCGGATGATCGCGGGGCTCGAAGACATATCAAGCGGCGAGCTTTATATCGGCGACCGGCTTTGCAACGCGGTACAGCCGCGCGAGCGCGGGATCGCCATGGTGTTCCAGTCCTATGCGCTTTATCCGCATATGACCGTCTACGAAAACATGGGCTTCGGGCTTTCCCTGAACAAGACGCCGAAACCCGAGCTCGATGCGCGGGTACGCGAAGCGGCCCGTATCCTGAAGATGGAGCATCTGCTGGAGCGCAAGCCGAGCCAGCTCTCCGGTGGCCAGCGCCAGCGCGTCGCCATCGGTCGGGCGATCGTGCGCAAGCCCGGCGTCTTCCTGTTCGACGAACCGCTTTCCAACCTCGACGCAGCACTTCGCGTTGACATGCGGATGGAGCTTGCCAAGCTGCACCGCGATCTGGGGGCGACGATGATCTACGTCACCCACGACCAGATCGAGGCGATGACGCTTGCCGACAAGATCGTCGTCCTCGATGGCGGCCTGGTCCAGCAGGTCGGCTCGCCGATGGAACTCTACAAGAACCCCGCAAACAAGTTCGTCGCAGGCTTTATCGGCGCGCCGAAGATGAATTTCCTGCCCGTGAAGGTGCAGTCCATCGCCGGCGATACTGCGATGGTCGCCTCCGATACGATGTCGCCGATCCCGGTGAAGGGAAGAGGCTTTTCGACCGGCGATCAGGCATGGCTTGGGATCAGGCCGCAATTCCTGAAACCAGGCCCGCCGACAGCCGGCGAAGGAGCTCTTCGCGGGCGTATCGCGCTGGTCGAACGTCTGGGAACCGAGACGATCATCGCGGTCGATACCGCCGAAAACGAGAGAGTGGTCGCCGCAATCCCGGTGGATGTGGAACTGGCGTTCGGGGATGCCGCCGAGTTTCAGTTCAACCCCCAGGCTGCGCATCTGTTTCATTGATCGGGGCCCTAGCCGAGCCGGGCCACTGCAATCGGCTCCAACGCGGCTCCCATACTGATTGTTATAATATTGAAGCAAGGAACGACATGAGACAGGATCTTTCCGGAAAGGTGGCCGCAGTGACCGGTGCGGCGTCGGGCATCGGCCTCGAATGCGCCCGAGCCCTGTTGGCCGAAGGCGTCAGCGTCGCTCTTGTCGACAGGGCCGGCGATACGCTCGACAAGCTGTGCTCGGAACTGGGGCCGTACGCTTTTCCGCTGGCGATCGATCTGACCGATCCAGCCAGCGTCGCAACGATGATGCCGCGCATCCTCGACCGGTTCGGCAAGCTCGATATCTTCCACGCCAATGCCGGCGCCTATGTCGGCGGAGACGTGGTCGAGGGCGACCCGGATGCCTGGGATCGCATGCTCAATCTCAACATCAACGCCGCCTTCCGCTCCGTCCAGGCCGTGCTGCCGCATATGGTCGAGCGCAAGACCGGCGATATTATCATGACCAGCTCGATTGCCGGCCTGGTGCCGGTCGTCTGGGAACCGATCTACACCGCCTCGAAACATGCGGTGCAGGCCTTCGTTCACACCGTGCGGCGCCAGGTCGCCAAACACGGCATCCGCGTCGGCGCGGTCGCACCGGGGCCTGTCATCACGGCGTTGATCAGCGATTGGCCCCAGGCGAAACTCGATGAGGCGATCGCGGCAGGAGGCCTGATGGAAGCGACAGAGGTCGCCGAAGCGGTCATGTTCATGCTCTCGAGACCCCGCAACATCACCATCCGCGATCTCGTCATTTTGCCTCTCAGCACGGATCTCTGACCATGACCCGCTTCTTTGTCGGCATCGATGTGGGAACAGGCAGTGCGCGGGCCGGCGTGTTCGATGAAGCCGGCGCCCTGCTGGCATCCGCCAAGCGCCCGATCACCATCTGGCACGAGCCCGGCAATATCGTCGAGCAATCCAGCGAACAGATATGGCGGGCGGTCTGCGAGAGCGTCCGGGAAGCCGTCGGTTCTGCCCGTATCCCGCTGTCGGCGGTTGCAGGAATAGGTGTCGACGCGACCTGTTCGCTGGTCGTCGTCACGCCCGACGGGAAGCCGGTCTCGGTCAGCCCCTCGGTAGAGGCCGGCCGCAATGTCATCGTCTGGATGGATCACCGCGCCGCCGGCGAGGCGGCCGAGATCAACGGCGGAGAGCACGAAGTCCTGCGTTATGTGGGGGGCAAAATCTCGCCGGAGATGGAAACACCAAAGCTTCTCTGGCTGAAGCGCAACCTGCCACGATCGTTTTCCGATGCCGGACATTTCTTCGATCTCGCCGACTATTTGACGTGGCGCGCGACAGGATCGCTCAGCCGTTCGGCCTGCACGGTCACCTGCAAATGGACCTATCTCGCCCAAGAGAATCGCTGGGACGGCCAGTACTTCAAGGCGATTGGCCTTGGAGAACTCGCCGACGAAGGTTTCAAGCGGATCGGGACCGACATCGTCGATCCAGGAACGCCGCTGGCAAACGGCCTGACGGAACAGGCCGCTGCCGATCTCGGCCTGATGTCGGGAACCCCTGTCGGCGCCGGCCTGATCGACGCCCATGCGGGCGGCATCGGCACGCTCGGCGGTCAGGATTCCGAGGGCCAGGCGGAAGTCCGCAACAGGCTCGCCTATATTTTCGGGACATCCGCCTGTTCCATGGCCTCCAGCGACAATCCCGTGTTTATCGATGGTGTATGGGGACCCTATTATTCGTCGATGGTCCCCGGACTGTGGCTGACCGAAGGCGGTCAGTCGGCAGCCGGCGCTGCCATCGATCACCTAGTCACGATGCACCCGGCATCCGTCGAAGCGCGCTCCAGGGCCGAAACCGATGGGATCTCGCTCGTAACCTGGCTCGACCGCGAAGCGACGAGACTGCATCCAAATCTCGCCCAGGCCGTTGAACTTGCAAGCACGGTCCACGTCCTGCCCGAATTCATGGGCAACCGATCGCCGCATGCGGACCCTGATGCGCGAGCCGTCATCGCGGGGCTCGGGCTGGAAACCGATATTCCCAGCCTGATCTCGCTGTTTGTCGCCGGGCTCTGCGGCATCGGTTATGGCCTCAGGCAGTTGCTGGACAAGCTGTCGCAGAACGGCATGGCCTTCGACCTGATCATCGCCAGCGGTGGTGCCGCGCAAAGTCACCTCGTGCGGCAGATCCTGGCGGACACCACAAATCTGCCGGTGGCTGTCGCCGATACGCAGGAACCGGTTCTGCTCGGCAGTGCTATGCTTGGAGCGGCCGCCGCGGGCCGATATGGGTCGCTGCGGGAAGCCATGAAGGCTATGTCGCGTCTCTCGACGCTCTACAGCCCCGCCGGCGGCACGGTCCGTCAAATGCACGATCACCGATACCGCGCTTTTGGTCGGCTTCAGGAGATGGAAAGGCAGATACGGTCAGATCGCAGAACTCTATCGTCTTGAGAGATTTGGACTGAGGGCTCGCTTCCCGCCCTCCATGAGATGGGTAGTACGGTCGCGCCGCCTAGTTCTCTCCGCCTGGCGTGAAGCGGGCGACCAGTGCGTGCCGGTCGCCCGGATAGGTGAAACGCACGAATGTTACCGGACCGGTGCTGCCCCAGGTCCGGCGTTCGATGACCAGACAGGCAGCGTTCCTGGAAATGTCGAGCGTCCTTGCGACCTCCGCGCTGGCCGACTGGGCATAGATCCGATGTTCCGCAGTGCTCCACGGGATCTGGCTGATGAGCCAGGTCCCCGGCGCCAACTCCAAAAAATCCTCGCCTTCCGCTTCAGGCACGGTCGTCAGATTGATCAACCGCTCCTCAAGGCAGAACGGCCGCTCGCCGGCATGGTGAAGGCAGACGAGATCGAGGACCGGAGCCGTTTCCGAAAGCTCCAGATGCTGCCGGTCGACGGGGCTCGCCTCGCGCAGAACCCGATTTTCCAGCCGGTAGGAATAGGCAAGCTTGAGGGAGCGGACCTCCGCCTCGATACTATGGATTTCAAGCACTGCGGCCTGGGTCACCGGTTGCGAAACGAAGCTGCCGGACTTCTTGCGCCGCTCGATCAGCCCGGCTCTGGCCAGATGCGTCAGCACCTTGTTGGCGGTCATCCGCGAGCAGCCGTATTGTACGGCAAGGTCGACCTCGAAAGGCAGGCGATACCCGGGAGGCCATTCGCCGGAGACGATCCGCCCCTCTATGTCGCTCAAAATGCGATGGTGGAGGGTGGCTTCCTTGCCGCCATTGGTCATAGTGTCAGCAATTCCTGCATTACCGTCCTGAATCGCCGGCCGATCGCATCCCGCCGGACATGCCGCCCGCCCTCGACCTGCTTGCGGCCAAACGCCCAGACACAATCCACGGCAATGCCGCCCGCAAAGATCCAATGGTCGAGAATCTGATCGGTGGCAAGGTAGGGAACGTGCTCGACATCGAGCGAAACGATATCGGCGTAATTGCCCTGGGCCAAGCCGGCGGCGGCGTTGAGCGCCGTTCCGCCGCCCGAAAGCGCCGTCTCGAACAGCCCCCGCCCCGTCGGGCCTTCCGGCTTTGCCAGGACGTTACGCCTCTTCAGGCCGAGGCGCTGGGAATATTCGAGCTGACGCAGCTCCTGCGCCACGGAAATCAGTATGTTCGAATCCGAACCGATGCCGAAGCGGCCGTTCTGGCCGAGGAAGAGATCGCCAGGAAAGATGCCGTCGCCGAGATTGGCTTCGGTGATCGGGCAAAGCCCGGCGATGGCGCCGCTGTCCGCCATGCGGCGGGTTTCCTCCTCGGTCATATGCGTTGCGTGGATGAGGCACCAGCGTTCGGTCACCGGCATGTTTGCGAACAGCCAGTCGACGGGCCGGGCGCCTGACCAGGCAAGGCATTCCTCGACCTCCTTCACCTGTTCGGCGATATGGATATGCACGGGGCCATCACCTGCCATCCACACGACCTGCCTGAGCTCCTGCGGGGTTACGGCTCGCAGGCTGTGGGGCGCGACGCCGAGTTCCGCGCCGGGCATCGCCGCAGTCAGGCGACGGCAACCTTCCATAGTGTTGGCGAAATCGTCGACCGAGTGGATGAAACGGCGCTGGCCTTCGATCGGCGCCGCACCGCCGAAGCCGGAATGCGCATAAAAGACCGGTAGCAGCGTCAGGCCAATTCCCGCCTCCGCACTCGCCGCCCCAATGCGTTCGGCCATTTCGGCGATATTGGCGTAGTGGCCGCCATTCCTGTCGTGGTGGAGATAGTGGAATTCGCCGACCCGCGAAAAGCCGGCCTCCAGCATTTCCATATAGAGCTGCGAAGCGACAGCCTCGACCTGTTCCGGCGTGATCGACAGCGCGAACTTGTACATCAGCGTCCGCCAGCTCCAAAAGCTGTCGTCACCGGGGCCTCGGACTTCCGTGAGGCCCGCCATGGCGCGCTGGAAAGCGTGGCTGTGCAGGTTCGGCATCGCAGGCACAAGAACCTTGTGACGCTCGTCTTTACCCTCCGCCTGGATGTCGATCTCCACCCCGGTGAGCCGGTCTGCTTCGATCGTCAACCTTACATTCTGCTGCCAGCCTTCGGGCAGAAGAGCCAATTCAGCATGAAGTGTGGCCATGGACGCCCTTCCCTTTTCCTCGCGGAGACCAAAATTCTTCTTGTCACTCGGATTATTATGTATATACATGTTCGCCCATAAGGAAAGGCGAAAAGCTTATGGATGGGGAAGATTCTTCAAAATCTGCAGCAGGCTCCGCATCGCTTTGGCACAATGCGCGGATCGCCACGTTTGCTCCCTCGGCATCCGGTCTCGGCATTATCGAAGCCGGCGCGATCGCCGTGCGCGACGGGCGGATAGCTTTCGTCGGCGCACTGACCGACCTGCCTGCCGAATTTGAGAAATCCGAAAACAAAACCGATTGCGGCGGGCGCTGGATCACCCCGGCCCTGATCGACTGCCATACCCATCTGGTATTCGGCGGCGACCGCGCGATGGAATTCGAAATGCGCCTGGCCGGATCGACCTACGAGGAGATCGCACGAGCCGGCGGCGGCATCATCTCGTCGGTAAAGGCAACCAATGCACTCTCGGAAGACGAGCTCCTCAACCAGGCGCTTCGCAGGCTGGACACGCTTCTGGCCGAGGGTATCAGCACGGTCGAGATTAAATCCGGCTATGCGCTGAACATCGAGGGCGAGCTGAAAATGCTGCGGGTTGCCCGCAGGCTCGGTGAAGTCAGGCCGGTGCGGATCGTCACCAGCTGGCTTGCCGCCCATGCGACACCGCCGGATTACAAGGGCCGCAACGGCGATTATATTACCGACGTGGTCCTGCCGGGTCTCGAGGCGGCGTATTCGCAAGGGCTCGTCGATGCGGTCGATGGTTTTTGCGAGGGCATTGCCTTCTCGCCCGCCGAAATCGCCCGGGTTTTCGACAAGGCGAAAGCGCTGGGCCTTCCTGTCAAGCTGCATGCGGAACAACTCTCCGATCTTGGCGGCGCGCGCCTTGCTTCCTCCTATGGCGCGCTGTCGGCCGACCATCTGGAGTATCTTTCCGCGGCGGATGCCAGGGCGATGGCGCAGGCAGGCACAGTCGCGGTGCTGCTGCCGGGCGCCTTCTATACGCTTCGCGAAAAGCAGGCGCCACCTGTCCAGGCACTGCGCGACGCCGGCACCCGTATCGCGCTGGCGACCGACAGCAATCCCGGCACCTCGCCGCTGACCTCGCTGCTCATGATCATGAACATGGGCGCGACATTGTTCGGCCTGACGGTCGAGGAATGCCTTGCCGGCGTCACGCGGGAGGCGGCACGCGCACTCGGCCTTCAGGCCGAAACCGGCACGCTCGAAGTCGGCAAATCCGCCGACTTCGCGATCTGGGATATCGAGCGGCCGGCGGAGCTCGTCTATCGCATCGGCTTCAATCCGCTGGCAGCGCGCATCTTCAAGGGCAAGAGGGTTTCCGCATGAGCATCGTTCTGACACCCGGCTCGGTGAGCCTTCGCGAGCTTCAGGACATCTACTGGAACGGCACGCCGGTTCGGATCGATCCTTTGTTCGACGCGGGGATAGAGAAGGCTGCGGCGCGGATCGCCCAGATCGCCGCAGGCAACGAGCCGGTCTACGGCATCAATACCGGCTTTGGAAAACTGGCGTCGATCAAGATCGACAGTGCCGATGTCGCGACGCTCCAGCGCAATCTGATCCTCTCGCATTGCTGCGGCGTCGGCGCGCCGCTTGCCGAGAATATCGTCCGCCTGATCATGGCGCTGAAACTCATTTCGCTCGGCCGCGGCGCCTCCGGCGTCCGGCTCGAACTGGTGCGCCTGATCGAGGCGATGCTGGGAAAAGGCGTGATCCCGCTCATTCCGGAAAAAGGCTCCGTCGGCGCCTCGGGCGATCTCGCGCCGCTTGCGCATATGGCAGCCGTGATGATGGGCGAAGGCGAGGCCTTTTATCGAGGCACACTGCTGCCGGCTGCCGAGGCCTTGGCGAAGGCCGGACTGAAACCGGTCGTGCTGGCCGCCAAGGAAGGCCTTGCCCTGATCAACGGCACCCAGACCTCGACTGCCCTGGCATTGGCCGGCCTGTTCCGCGCCCATCGAGCCGCCCAGACAGCACTGGTGACCGGCGCGATGTCGACGGACGCCGCCATGGGCTCCTCCGCGCCGTTCCATCCGGATATCCACACGCTTCGCGGCCACAAGGGCCAGATCGATGCGGCCGCGGCTCTGCGCGCGTTATTGTCGGGCTCGGTCATCCGCGAAAGCCATCTGCAGGGCGACGAACGGGTGCAGGACCCCTATTGCATCCGCTGCCAGCCGCAGGTGGATGGCGCCTGCCTCGATCTGCTGCGCTCCGTCGCCCGCACGCTCGAGATCGAAGCCAATGCAGTGACCGACAATCCGCTGGTGCTGTCAGATTATAGCGTCGTTTCGGGCGGTAATTTCCACGCCGAACCGGTGGCCTTTGCGGCCGACCAGATCGCGCTTGCCGTCTGCGAAATCGGCGCGATCGCCCAGCGCCGCATTGCGCTGCTCGTGGACCCGGCCCTCTCCTACGGTCTGCCGGCGTTTCTCGCGAAGAAGCCGGGGCTCAATTCCGGGCTGATGATCGCGGAAGTCACATCCGCCGCCCTGATGTCGGAAAACAAGCAGATGTCGCATCCGGCCTCGGTCGATTCGACGCCGACCTCCGCCAACCAGGAAGACCATGTTTCGATGGCCTGCCACGGGGCACGCCGGCTTCTGCAGATGACCGACAATCTCGCGACCATCATCGGCATCGAGGCGCTGACGGCAGCGCAGGGCGTGGAACTGCGCAAGCCGCTGACGACCAGTCCTGAACTCCAGAAGGTGATCGCTACCATCCGCTCCGTCGTTCCGAGCCTGGAAGAAGACCGCTACATGGCAAACGATCTCAAGGCGGCGACAGATCTCGTCGCTTCGGGCGCGCTCGCCGCATCCGTTTCAGCGGATATCCTGCCGGTCCTGGAGGCGTGAAATGGCTGTTCTTGAAGTGAGACAAGGCACCTCCCCCGTCATTCTCGGCTTTCCGCATACGGGAACCGATGTGCCCCCAGTGATCTGGGACCGGCTGAACGACAACGGTCGCCTGCTTGCCGATACGGACTGGCACATCCATGAACTCTATGATGGCCTTCTGGCGGATGCAACGACGGTGCGCGCCACGTTCCACCGCTACGTGATCGACGCCAATCGCGATCCGCAGGGTGCGAGCCTCTATCCTGGCCAGAACACGACCGGCCTCGTTCCGGAGACGGATTTCGACGGCAGAAGCATCTGGAAGTCTGGCGCCGCGCCGACCGAGGCCGACATCGCCGAGCGACTGCGGGATTTCCATGCGCCCTATCATGCCGCACTTGCGGCCGAGATCGAACGGGTCAAATCCATTCACGGCATTGCCGTGCTCTACGATTGTCACTCGATCCGCTCGCACATCCCGTTCCTGTTCGAGGGCACCCTGCCTGACTTCAACATAGGCACGGACATGGGCCAAACCTGCGCCCCGGCAATCGAACAGGCGGCGCTCGATGTGACAACTGCAGCTTCGGGCTACACGAGCATCTTGAACGGCCGCTTCAAGGGCGGCTGGACGACACGGTTTTACGGCAGGCCGGAAACCGGCGTCCACGCCATCCAGATGGAACTTGCCCAGTCCACCCATCTCGCGGCAGAGGCCCTGCCCTTTGCCTATGATCCGGCCAAGGCAGAGCGGCTGCGCGTCCATCTGAAAGGTATCCTGACGCGGATCGAGCGGATCGCCCTCGGCCTCGCGTCGCAGAAAAACAACAACCGATAAAGGGAACGTTCCGATGACCAATCCCCGCCACAATATTCGCGAAATCCGCGCCCCGCGCGGCAACCAGCTCAACGCCAAAAGCTGGATGACGGAAGCGCCCCTGCGGATGCTGATGAACAATCTCGATCCGGACGTGGCGGAAAACCCCAACGAACTGGTCGTCTATGGCGGCATCGGACGCGCCGCCCGCACCTGGGACGATTTCGACCGGATCGTTGCGACGCTGAAGACGCTCACGGAGGAGGAAACGCTGCTGGTGCAGTCAGGCAAGCCGGTCGGCGTGTTTCGCACTCACAAGGACGCGCCGCGCGTGCTGATCGCCAACTCGAACCTCGTGCCCCACTGGGCGACCTGGGACCATTTCAACGAACTCGATAAGAAGGGGCTGGCCATGTACGGCCAGATGACCGCCGGTTCGTGGATCTATATCGGTACCCAGGGCATCGTGCAGGGCACCTACGAGACGTTCGTGGAAGCCGGACGCCAGCATTATGGCGGCAACCTCAAGGGAAAATGGATCCTGACCGGCGGTCTCGGCGGCATGGGTGGCGCCCAGCCGCTTGCCGCCGTCATGGCCGGCGCCTGCTGCCTGGCCGTCGAGTGCAATCCCGACAGTATCGATTTTCGGCTGCGCACCCGCTATGTCGACGCGAAAGCGGAAACGCTCGACGAGGCCATGGAGATGATCACCCGCTGGACGGCAGCCGGCGAGGCAAAATCCGTCGGCCTGCTCGGCAATGCGGCGGAAATCCTCCCCGAGATGGTCCGTCGCGGCATTCGTCCGGACATGGTCACCGATCAGACCTCCGCCCATGACCCGATCAACGGCTACCTGCCGAAGGGCTGGACGATCGCCGAATGGAAAGCCAGGCGCGAGACCGATCCGAAGGCGGTGGAAAAAGCCGCCCGCGCGTCGATGCGCGAACATGTGGAGGCGATGATCGCCTTCTGGAACGCCGGCATCCCGACGCTCGACTACGGCAACAACATCCGCCAAGTCGCCAAGGACGCGGGGCTGGAAAACGCCTTCGCCTTCCCGGGTTTCGTGCCGGCCTATATCCGCCCGCTGTTCTGCCGCGGCATCGGGCCGTTCCGCTGGGCAGCCCTTTCCGGCGATCCGGAAGACATCTACCGCACCGATGCCAAGGTGAAGGAACTGCTGCCGGACAACGCGCATCTCCACAACTGGCTCGACATGGCGCGCGAGCGGATTTCCTTCCAGGGCCTGCCGGCGCGCATCTGCTGGGTGGGCCTCGGCGTCCGCCACAAGCTCGGCCTCGCCTTCAACGAGATGGTCCGCAACGGCGAGCTGAAAGCGCCGATCGTGATCGGCCGCGACCATCTGGACTCCGGATCGGTCGCCTCTCCCAACCGCGAGACGGAAGCGATGAAGGACGGCTCGGATGCGGTGTCCGACTGGCCGCTGCTGAACGCGCTCCTCAACACGGCCTCCGGTGCCACCTGGGTGTCTCTGCATCATGGTGGCGGCGTCGGCATGGGTTATTCGCAGCATTCCGGCATGGTGATCTGCTGCGACGGCAGCGAGGACGCCGACCGCCGCATCGAACGCGTGCTGTGGAACGACCCCGCCACCGGCGTCATGCGCCACGCTGACGCGGGCTACGAGATCGCCGTGGATTGCGCCAAGGAAAGCGGACTTCGCCTGCCCGGCATTCTCGGCAACTGAACCCGTGAAAATCCTGCGCGCCTCCGACTACAAGCGAATGCCGTGGAAGAACGGCGGCGGTGAGACGGTGGAGATCGCCGTCTTTCCCGCCGGCGCATCGATAGAGGATTTCGACTGGCGCATCAGCACGGCAACTGTCGCCTCCGACGGACCGTTCTCGATCTTTCCCGGCGTGGACCGAACCCTGTCGATCCTCTCCGGCGCTGGCATCGAGCTGACGATCGATACCAGCGAGCCCCTGATCCTCGATCTCGATTCCGAGCCCTACCCATTTCCGTCCGACAAGCCGGTTTTGGCAAGGCTTGTAAATGGGGTCGTAACCGACCTCAACGTCATGACGCGGCGCAGCCGGTTTTCACACCGTGTCAGCCGGCAGCCGGCTCCCTTCTTGCTGTCGCCGTCCGCCTCCTTGAGGTTCGTTCTTGCGACCGGAAACCACACGATCGCCTTCGGTTCGGAGGCAGCTGAACTCGGGCCACTTGATTGTCTGGCCTTAGAGGGCGAAGCGACCAGCGACCTCGTTATCTCAGGGGGCACAGGTGTTTTCCTGATAGAGCTGGATCCCGACGGCGGGGACAATTTACGCTGACACTCCCAGTTGGGGCTGTCGGGCGCGGTCCTGCCGATGTCGTTTGCCTCGACAGTCGAAGGGAACGACCATGCTTCGCCTCGTCAAGCGCGGGCCCGGCCATTGACCGCCCGCTGGCAGACCACAGGAACGGCGACCACGGGCTCTTTTGGTTGTCGCCACTTTCTGGACGGGCAGGCTTCAGAATGAGGAGACCGCGACCAGAAGGCCGGCCAAGGCCGAAGGCTCCAGTGAGGTTACGTCGTATATGCAGGGTGTCGCGAATACGGCAGCTCCGAGGAGGTAGATAATCATCAGTTTCATTGGGTTCTCCAAGGACGAGGCCTCAGCCTCGTCCAGTGCGCATTCCATCCCTGTCGTTGCGATCCTCAGGCAAGGATCAGCTCGACGTTGATGTTGCCGCGAGTCGCCCTCGAGTAGGGGCAGGTCTGGTGGGCTTCTTCGACAAGCGCCCTGGCAAGATCCGGATCGATGCCCGGCAGGCTGATGTTGAAGCGGGCCTGCAGGAAATATGCGCCCTCGGTGGTTCCGAGATCGACCTCGGCATCGACCGCCGTCTCAGCGGGAAGCTTGATCTTCCGCTTGCCCGCGGCAATCCCCATGGCGCCGATGAAGCAGGCCGACCATCCGGCTGCGAAGAGTTGTTCGGGATTGGTGCCGGCATGGGCGCTGCCGGGAGGCGAGAGCTTGATGTCGAGCTGCGCATCGTCACTGCGCGAGAACCCATCGCGCCCGCCGGTGGTATGCGTCTTGCCGGTATAGAGAACCTTGTCGATCGTGGTCATGGAACACTCCTTTGTTCGTGTCGCCGATTGCGACATCCGTTGACGGGGAGTGGTTTGACGGGTTGACGTATCCGGCATGTTTCCGAAATCGCCGAAAATGTATCAAAGCGTAATGCCGGCCTCGCCGGACATTCTCTCATACAAAACGCTTCGAAAATTTCGGCCTAGTTCTGAGATCAGGGGATTGCGATTTCAGCCGCCAGCCCGCCGCCGGCGCGATTGTAGAGCCTGACCGAACCGCCGAGCGCTGCAGCAAGCTGCTGAGCGATGGCAAGGCCGAGCCCCGTGCCGCCTGTCTCGCGGTTGCGGGATTGCTCCAGCCTGAAAAACGGCTGCATGGCGGCCTCCAGCATGTCCTCCGGAATTCCCGGACCGCGATCGAGGACGGTGATGACGACATCGCCCTCGCTCCTTCGCTCGACGCCGATCTCGGCCGCGCCGGCGAATTTCACCGCATTATCGATGAAGTTCGACAGAATGCGGCGCAGGGCGTGCGGCTTGGTGGACGCGGTGCCCTGAACCACGCCCAGGACCGTCACCGCCTTGCCGGTGTCCTGATAGTCATAGGCAATGCTATCGATGAACGAGGCAAGATCGATGCGGGAAATCTTCTCGCCACTGCCATGCGCACTGCGTGCATAGGCTATGCCGTCCTGCACCAGCCGCTCGATCTCGCCGAGATCATGAACCAGCTTGTCCCGCTCGGGCGAATCGTCCGCCATGTCGGCGCGCAGCCGCATGCGGGTGATCGGCGTCTGGAGATCGTGGGAGACCGCCGCAAGAATCTGTACCCGTTCCTCCAGATAATGGGCGATCCTGTCGCGCATGGCATTGAAGGCTCTTGCGGCATGGGCGACTTCGCTCGGGCCGGCCTCGCTCAAGGGCGGGCCTTTCCTGTCGGGATCGAGCGCATCGGCGGCGGCCGCAAGGTCCCCCAGCGGGCGGATCGCCTGCCGGACCGCAAACCAGGTACAGACCACCAGAAGCGCCATCTGGATGGCGAACACGTAAGGCAGCCAATCGGCGATAGGCATGACACCCGTCGGCGTGACGTCGATGGTGAGCGGCGAACCGTCGGAGAGCGTCAGATGACCCTGCAATCTTTTGTCATCGCCGGGAATAGATTCCACCCGCAGCGGGAACCGATGCCCGACCGCCTCCTCGATCTTGCCGGTGATCTCCGTACCTCGGCCCGACATGTCCGGCACGCCGGGAAGCCCCGGGCCAAGCGCAAGGCGGTAATTGCCGCGGCTCAAGCGATCCAGCCAGTCGGCCCGCTCGTTGGCGGGCAGCCGGTCGAGGATGGCGATCGAGGTTGCAAGATCTTTTTCGAGCGTGCCGAGCATGACGGCCTTTGCCGACATGTAACGTTCGATGAAGAGGATACTGAAGGAGAGCCCGTAGGCGATGGCCAACCCGGCAAACAGGATGAGGAAAAGCCGGGCACGCAGGGTGCTCGGCCACCACTTGCTGGAACGGGAGATGCTGGCGATCACGGCTTCGGCTCCGAAATCTCGACGGGAACCGAGAAGACGTAACCTTCGCTGCGCACCGTCTTGATATAGGTCGGCTCGCGCGCGTCGTCGCCGAGCCGCTGGCGAAGCCGGCTCACAAGCAAGTCGATCGAGCGGTCAAAGAGGTCCGCATCGCGGCCCTGGGTGAGGTTGAGGATCTGGTCGCGGTTCAACACGCGCTGCGGATGGTCGATGAAAACGCGCAGCAGCCGGTATTCGGCGCCGCTCAAGGCGATTTCCGTGCCCTGTTTGTCGAGCAGATGGCGACCGACCGTATCGAGCTGCCAGTCGCCGAAGGTCAGCAACTGGCCGGCTTCGCTGATCTGCAGGTTGGGCGGCAGCATCCGCGTCCGGCGCAGGACCGCCTTGATGCGCGCCAGCAGCTCGCGTGCGGCAAACGGTTTCGGCAGATAATCGTCGGCGCCCATTTCGAGCCCGATGATCCGGTCCATCTCGTCGCTGCGGGCGGTCAGCATCAGGACCGGCGTCGCCTTGTGCTTGCCGGCCCTGAGTTCGCGGCAAAGCACGAGCCCGTCATCGCCCGGCATCATCACGTCGAGCACGATCAGGTCGACCGAATTGGCTTCGAGGAAACTGCGCATCTGGCGGCCATCGGCGGCCACCGTCGCGCGAAGGCCGTTCTTTTTCAGATAGCTCGACACCAGCTCGCGGATCTCGCGGTCGTCATCGACGATCAGGATATGGTCGACATGATCCATTTTCGGACTTCAGATCCTTTTTCCATGGCAACGGTATCGCGCCGCTCTTCCTTCTTTAAACCGGAGGATGGCCGCCGCGAAGCGGAGAAATATCTCCGCGGCAGCCGTTAGAGGTTTAGAACCGGTCGACATCCAGAACGGCCTGCGCAAAGGCCTTCGGTGCCTCCTGCGGCAGGTTGTGGCCGATCCCGCCGGTAATGGTACGATGCTGGTATTTTCCGGAGAACTTTCTCGCATAGGCCGAAGGCTCGGCATGCGGGGCGCCGTTGGCATCGCCCTCCATGGTGATGGTCGGCACCCAGATCGTCGGCCCCGTGGCGAGCTGTTTTTCAAGGGCGTCGAACCGGGCCTCGCCGTCGACAAGGCCCAGCCGCCAGCGGTAGTTATGGACGACGATCTCGACGTGGTCTGGATTGTCGAATGCGGCGGCGGATCTTTCAAAGGTCGCGTCTTCGAATTTCCAGGTGGGCGAGGCCGTCTGCCAGATGAGCTTATTGAAGTCGCGCCGGTTCTGTTCGTAGCCCAGCCGGCCGCGTTCGCTGGCGAAATAGAACTGGTACCACCAGGCAAGCTCGGCTTTCGGCGGCAAAGGCTTCTTGTTGATTTCCGGGCTGCCGATCAGGTAACCGCTCACCGATACCATCGCCTTGCAACGCTCCGGCCAGAGCGCCGCCATGATGTTGGCGGTTCTCGCGCCCCAATCGAAGGCGGCAACAATCGCCTTGTCGATCCGCAGCGCATCCAGGAGCGCGATCATATCGGCCGCAACGGCCGACTGCTGGCCGTTGCGCGGTGTGTCCTTCGACAGAAACCGGGTCGTGCCGTAGCCCCTGAGATAGGGCACGATGACGCGATAACCGGCCGAGGCGAGCAGCGGCGCGACATCCACGAAGCTGTAGATATCGTAGGGCCAGCCGTGCAGCAGCAGGACGACCGGACCGTTTGCCGGACCGGTCTCCGCATACCCCACATCGAGCACGCCAGCCTTGATCTGCTTCGGCGTTTCGAAGGACGTATTGGTGCCGGCCCTGACGGCGGGCAGCGGCGTTGCGGGAGCCTGCGGAGACTGAGCGCCCGCGCTGCCGGTCATTCCGAATTCGACCGCTGCAACGGTCATGGCGGCCACGCCGAAGAAGCGGCGGCGCTGTTGGTTGATTGGGTCGGACATCGATCTCTCCATTCCGTGTTGATCACGATCGGAAGAGAGCGACACCCATGTATCCCGGATGTGTCCCGAGCCGCGGGTTTTGAATGCGGATGTAGCATCCAATCGCCAGGATACGTTCTGATACAATTCAGGCGCCGCCGACCCCGCCGAGCCCGGCGATTTGTGTCGCTCTGTAGCGCGCCGGGCGAATTTCTACATTTCGGTACATTTCCCCACGAACCCGGACACATCCGGGATACGTCGCGCCGACCAGATTGGCACCGTTGCTGGTCGAGCCGCATCGCCGCCCAGAACCCGAACATCCGGTTTCAAAGGAAACGATGATGACGCTTCTTATCATTGCCTATCTCGGAGGGGCGCTGACGATCCTCAGCCCGTGTATTCTCCCTATTCTTCCCTTCGTCTTTGCGCGCGCCGGACAGCCGTTCGTCCGCAGCACATTGCCGATGCTCATTGGCATGGCCGCCACGTTTGCGCTCGTCGCCACGCTTGCAGCCGTCGGCGGCAGCTGGGCCGTCCACGCCAACGAATACGGCCGGCTCACCGCCATCATCCTGCTTGCAATTTTCGGCGTCAGTCTCCTCTCGCCGCGCGTCGCAAGCTTCGTCACCCGGCCGGTCGTCGATTTCGGCAACAAGCTCATGAATGCCTCGGGCAAACCCGGTTCGGTGCCGACCGCAGCAAGTTCAGTCGTCCTCGGCGTGGCGACCGGCCTGCTCTGGGCGCCTTGCGCCGGCCCCATTCTCGGCCTCGTCCTGACCGGTGCCGCGCTGCAGGGCGCGAACCTTGAAACGACATTCCTGCTCGCTGCCTATGCGGCCGGCGCGGCAACTTCCCTCGCCGTTGCGCTCATCGTCGGCGGAAAGGTCTTTGCCGGGATGAAGCGTTCGCTCGGTGTCAGCGAACGAATCCGCCAGGTCTTGGGTGCCGCCGTCCTTGCCGGCGTCGCGGCCATCGCGCTCGGCCTCGATACCGGCCTGCTCGCCCGTCTGTCCTATGCGAGCACCGCCTCCTTCGAACAGGCCGTGCTCGACAAGCTCCACGCCAAGCCCGCAAACGGATCGCCTTCGGAAATCGCCAGCAATGGCATGATGGTGGCCTCCGCCGATACCGCCCGGCCGTTCCGCAGCAACCTGCCGGTCGAAGGCCGTGCGCCTTCGCTCGACGGCGCGGTCGAGTGGCTGAACTCTGCCGCGCTGACGGCTGAACAGCTCCGCGGCAAGGTCGTGCTCGTCGATTTCTGGACCTATTCCTGCATCAACTGCATCCGCACCGTGCCTTACGTCCGCGCCTGGGCCGAAAAGTACAAGGATCAAGGCCTCGTGGTGATCGGCGTGCATGCCCCGGAATTCGCCTTCGAGAAGAAGATCGACAATGTCAAAAAGGCCGTCGGCGACTTCAAGATCGGCTACCCGATCGCAATCGACAACGACTACAAGATCTGGCGCGCCTTCGAAAACAGCTATTGGCCCGCCCAATATCTGATCGATGCCAGGGGCCAGATCCGCTACCATCACTTCGGCGAAGGCAATTACCGGCAGTCCGAGCAGGCCATCCAGGACCTGCTGCGCGAAGCCGGCAGCGAGACGGCTGCCACCGCACCGGTCGTGCCGGACGCCAAAGGCGCCGAGACGAGCCCGGACCTGCGCAATGTCCGTTCCGGCGAAACCTATCTCGGCTACAAGCGCGCGACCAACTTCGCCTCCCGGGAAACCCTGCGCGCCGACGCCGCCCGCGACTATTCGGTCGAGGAGCCCAGCCTCAACGAATGGGGCCTCTCCGGCACCTGGACCGTCGGCGCGGAACAGGCAACGCTTAGCCAGCCGGGCGGCGGCATCGCCTACCGGTTCAGCGCCCGCGATCTGCATCTCGTCCTCGGTCCCGCCGCCGGCAAGCCGGTCCGCTTCCAGGTGACGATCGACGGCAAGCCTCCGGGAATAAACCACGGCGCCGATATCGACGCGGACGGCAACGGCACGGTGACAGCGACAAAGCTCTACCAGCTCGTTCGTCAGGCCGGCGATGTCGAGGCGCGCAATTTCGAGATCCGCTTCCTCGATCCCGGCGTCGAAGCCTACGCCTTCACCTTCGGCTGAAACCTCATCCCAAACGCAATCCTATATCAACCAACAGGAATTAAGCTCATGAAAAGACGTATCTCCACCTTCGCACTTGCCCTCGCCACCAGCGTCATCGCCTTTGCCGCACAGGCGGCCGAGGTCAAGAACATCGTTATCGTCCACGGCGCGCTGGCTGACGGCTCGACCTGGCGCAAGGCGACCGAAATCCTCGAAAAGCGCGGCTTCAACGTCACGATCGTCCAGCAGCCGATCACCTCGCTTGCCGACGATATCGCCGCGACGAACCGGGTGCTGGACCTGCAGGACGGCCCGACCCTGCTCGTCGGCCACAGCTATGGCGGCATGGTGATCACCGAAGCCGGCCACAGCCCGCATGTCGCAGGCCTCGTCTACGTGGCGGCGTTCCAGCCCGACAAGGGCGAAAGCCTGCTCGGCCTCGCAAGCTCCAAGCCGGCCGGCGGCATGAACATCCGCGAGACGAAGGACGGCAAATATCTCTATATCGACCCCGCCGCATTCCCCGGCGATTTCGCCGCGGACCTGCCGAAGGACGAAGCACGGTTCCTTGCGAGATCCCAGGTGTTTGCCGCCAAGGAGGCTTTCTCGGCCAAGGTCGGCGATCCGGCCTGGCACGCCAAGAAGAGCTGGTCGATCGTCGCCACCGAAGACCGCTCCATCAACCCGGCACTGGAAAGGGACATGGCACGGCGGGCCGGCAGCGACATCACCGAGATCAAGGCAAGCCACGCCGTCTTCGCCTCCCAGCCAGAGAAGGTCGCCGACGTCATCGAACGGGCAGCCAAGCAGGCTGGCGAATAAGTCCTGAGAGACGACAGCCCGGCGCAGAAAAACCTCCCGCGCCGGGCCTGCCTCAAACTCCGGGATATCGGACCTCAGGTCCGGCCTATCTCTCGATTTGCGAGACGTGGTTGAGCGCGATCACCCATTTGCCGTCGCGCTTGCGCATCAGCCGGGTGTTGACACCGGTCTGGTTGCCGGCCGGCCGGACCAGCTTGTAGTCGCTGATCAGCTGGGCCGCATCCGGCGCCAGCATTTCGATGCGGATGTTGGTGAAGGCGAGCTCGCCTTGCGAGCCCGGAGACCCGCCGTAATCGGCGATATAATGCTCGAGCGTCGCCTGCCAGTCCTTTTGTATACGACCGCGCGAGACGAAGATGACGTCGGGATTGGCAAAACCGGCCATATAGCCGTGGAAGTCGGCCCGGTTCCACGCCGCCTGCATGTCGGCAATGACGGTGCGGATGGCGTCTTGATCAGTATTGGACATTTCGAAATTCATGCCTTTCCGAGACGATTGATCTTGGCGACGGCGTCATCTTCCTGCCGCTGCCGTTTGACGAGAACTTCCTGCGCCGCCGAGACGAGATGCCGGCGAAGCGCGTTTTCCGCCGCCTTGGCGTCCTGGTCGAGAATCGCGTCGACGATCTGCTGGTGCTCGCTGCAGGAACGCTTCAGGCGTCCCTTGTCTTTCAGCTGGTATTTGCGGAACGGCGCAAGCTTCAGCCGCAATGTCTGGGCCGCGGCGATCAGGTCGCTGTTGTGGCTGCCCTGGAACAGAAGGCTGTGGAAACGGGTATTGATCTCGTTGTAGCCGGCGTGATCGCCCTCTTCGGCAAGCGCATTCATCTCCCGGTGCAGGCTTTCGAGCTCGGCGCGCTCGCTCATGGTCATCCGATGGGAGGCAAGGCGCCCGCAAGTGGCTTCGAGTTCGGCCATGGCCTCGAACATCTCGTCGATCCGCTCGGCCGAGATCTGCGTCACGATCACGCCCTTGTAAGGCTCGCGCTCGGCAAGGCCGCGCCCGCACAGGATGTGCAGCGCTTCCCGCACCGGCGTGCGCGAGACATTGAACTGAGCGGCGATGGAGGTTTCGTCGAGGCGCGAGCCGGCAGTGATCTCGCCGTTGATCACCGCTTCTTCAAGCTGTTCGGCAATCGCGTCGCTGCGAATTTTCTTTCCCGGGGCAGGTGTGTCCAGCATCTCTTTGTTTTCCCAAGCAGCGTCCCTTAGAGCCAGGCGCCTTTCAATTATGCGAGCATGAGTAAGTTACACAATGCGCTTGCATTGTGGGCAGAGAATATACAATATGTCCACAGGAAGTGGCCAGATGTTGGCGCCTGCGGCCGACTGCAGCGTTAGCATGTACATAATTCAGCCTCTGTGACTTTGACTTGTCGACAAGTCTCCACCATTGAGGCGGTCTGCGCGCAGGTCGTGCTGGATGAGAGAGTGGGAATCGATATGACCTTCACGACGCGACCGGAACTCAGAGGCACATTTGGCGCCGTGTCGTCCACCCATTGGCTGGCCTCGGCCGTCGGCATGTCCATTCTCGAAAAGGGCCACACGGCTTTCGATGCGGCGGTCGCCACTGGTTTCGTCCTCCAGGTCGTCGAACCGCATCTGAACGGCCCCGCCGGCGAAGTGCCGATCATCGTCACGCCGGCCGGCGCCAAGGCGCCGACCGTGATTTCCGGCCAAGGCCCCTCGCCGGCCAAGGCGACGGTCAAGTATTTCAAGGATCTCGGCCTCGACATTATTCCCGGCACCGGCCTGCTGCCGGCCTGCATTCCCGGCGCCTTCGGTGCCTGGCTGACGCTCTTGCGCGACTACGGCACGGCCGAACTCGAAGACGTGCTGGCGCCGGCAATCTATTATGCCCGCACTGGCCATCCGCTGGTGCCACGCATCGCCAACACCATCGCTTCCATGCGCGAACTCTTCGAAACCCATTGGCCGAGCTCGGCGGAAGTCTACCTGCCCGGCGGCGTAGCACCGCAATCCGGCAAGCTGTTCCGCAATCCGCAGATCGCCGACGTCTATCAGCGCATCATCGACCAGACCAAGTCTGCCAAGAACCGCGAAGCGCGCATCGATGCGGCGCTCGATTTCTGGTATCGCGGCCCGATCGCCGAGCGGATCGAGGAATTCTGCGCCACCGAAAACGTCTGGGACGTTTCGGGCCGCCGCCACAAGGGCCTGATCACCGCCCAGGACATGGCCGACTACAAGCCGCTGATCGAAAAGCCGGTCTCCGTCACCTATGGCGACTACGAGGTCTTCAAATGCGGACCGTGGTCGCAAGGCCCGGTGCTCCTGCAGATGCTGCAGATCCTGAAGGGCACCGACATCGCCGATCTCGACCCGATGAGCCCGGATTTCATCCATCTCATCGTCGAAACGACCAAGCTTGCCATGGCCGATCGCGATAGCTGGTATGGTGACAATCCGGACGTACCGATGAAGACCCTCCTGTCTTCCGGTTACGCCGATATCCGCCGCGCGCTGATCGGCGGCACGGCCTCGATGGAGATCCGCCCCGGGTCGCCCGATGGGCGCAATCCCAATGTACCACCGCTTCGCGCCGTCGGTACCATCGCGCAGCCGGGTCTCGGCGGCGGCGAGCCAACCGTGGCGCGCGAACACAAACTGCCGAACGATCGTGAAGGCGAGCCGACGCTGACCCGCGAAGGCGCCCAGCGCGGCGATACCGTGCAGGTCAGCGCCGTCGACAAATGGGGCAACATGGTTTCGGCGACGCCGTCCGGCGGCTGGTTCCAGTCGAGCCCGGTCATTCCGGGCTTGGGATTCAGCCTGACGACCCGCGGCCAGATGTTCTGGCTCGAGGAGGGTTTCAATTCAACCATGACGCCGTCGGTGCGCCCGCGCACGACACTGACACCGTCGACGGCCTTCCGCAACGGCAAGCCCTACATGGCTTTCGGCACGCCCGGCGGCGACCAGCAGGATCAGTGGCAGCTGATCATGTTCCTGCGCCACGTCCACAAGGGCATGAACCTGCAGGAAGCGATCGATGCGCCCTCCTTCCATACCGACCACTTGCCGAGCTCCTTCTGGCCGCGCGAAATCAGCTTTGGGGCGGTGACGCTCGAATCGCGCTTTCCGGAAGCGGTGCGCGAAGAACTGGCGGCGCGGGGCCACAAGATCACGATCAGCGACGCCTGGTCGGAAGGCCGGCTGGCCGCCGTCGCCCGCGAGATGGACGGCGACACGCAGCTGGTGAAGGCCGGTTCCAATCCGCGCGGCGTGCAGGGATACGCGGTCGCACGCTGATCTTCGAATTCGAGTTTAAAACAAGAGAGGGAATGACGATGAAACCACTTTATCTCGCACTCGCAGCCGGCCTGGCGCTGAGCGGCATGACGGCGATCGCCGCCCCCGCTGCGGCCCAGTCGGTTCTGAAAATCGGCCTGCAGGACGATCCCGATACGCTCGACCCGGTTTCCAACTGGAGCTTCGTCGGCCGCCACGTTCTCCAGTCGCTCTGCGACAAGATCGTCGACATCGACACCGAGGGCAAGATCATCCCGATGCTGGCCACCAGCTGGGAATGGAACGCCGACAGCACCGCGCTGACGCTCAAGCTGCGCAACGACGTGGTTTTCCACGACGGCACCAAGATGGATGCCGCCGCGATCAAGTACAATCTTGACCGCGAACTGACCATGAAAATCTCCCGCCGCAAGGCGGAAATCAGCGCCGTCAGCAGCGTCGACGTGGTTGATCCCTTGACAGTCAAGATCAACCTCAAGGAACCGTCGGTTCCGCTTCTGGCCGCCCTCAGCGACCGCGCCGGCATGATCGTGAGCCCGAAGGCCGCTGAAGCGCTCGGCGAGAAATTCACCGACGCCCCGGTCTGCTCCGGCCCCTACAAGTTCGTCGAACGTGTTACCCAGGACCGTATCGTGCTGGCCAAGTTCGACAAGTACTACAATGCCGACCAATACCATTTCGACCAGCTCGTCTATCGTGGCATGCCGGACTCCAACGTCCGCTTTCTCAACCTGCGTTCGGGCCAGCTCGACCTGATCGAACGTCTCGCGGCAACCGACGTCGAAGCCGTCAAGGCCGACAAGGCCTTGGCCGTCGCTCCGGTCGTCGGTCTCGGCTATTATGGCATCACCTTCGACATCACCGGCGAAGGCGCCGACCTCGATGCCGGCAAGAAGGCCGCGATCCGCGAAGCCTTCAGCCTGGCGATCGACCGCGACGCGATCAACAACGTCGTGTTCGAAGGCCAGTTCACCACCGGCAACCAGCCCTTCCCGCCGGCCAGCCCTTATTACGACAAGAATTTCCCGGTTCCGGCTCGTGATCTGGACGCCGCCAAGAAGAAGATGGCCGAAGCCGGCGTGAAGACGGTCGATCTGGAACTTCTGGTTCCGACCGATGCCGAGCGCCAGCAAGTCGCCCAGCTCATCCAGGCCATGGTCGCCGAAATCGGCATCAAGGTGTCGATCAAGCCGACCGAACTGATGACGCTGCTCGACATTGCCCGCCAGGGCAAGTTCGAGTCCCATCTCGTCGGCTGGAGCGGCCGTGTCGACCCGGATCTCAACATCACGCCGATGCTTGCCTGCGGCGCTGCCGGCAACGACGCGCATTACTGCAACAAGGAGCTGGACACGATCCTGACCAAGGCACGCGCCATCGGCGACATGAATGCCCGCAAGGTCGAGTACAGCAAGGCGATCGCGATCCTTCTCAAGGACCTGCCGCTCGTCTATCTCTATCACTCGCAGTGGATCTTCGCGCACAATTCCAACATCACCGGCCTGAAGCCTGCTCCAGACGGCATCATCCGTCTGACCGGCGTCAGCCGTAAGAAATAAGTTGGCAATCGAGCTTCGATGAGCACGTCTCAAGATATCCTCAGCAACCCGTCAGCCCGATCCGTTCGGGCTGACGATGCCGTTACACCCGTATTGGAAGTGACGGACCTGCGTGTCGCCTTCGAAGGCGACGCGCGGACCGTCACCGCGGTCGACGGCGTCAGTTTCACCGTCCGGAAGGGCCGCACCCTTGCGATCGTCGGCGAGTCCGGCTCCGGCAAGAGCGTCACCTCGCTTGCCGTCATGCGGCTTCTGCCCGAACACTCGGCGCGGATTTCCGGCAAGGTCAATTTCGACGGGCGCCAGCTGCTCGACGAGACCAAGAGCGCGATGCGATCCTTGCGCGGCAACCGGCTGGCGATGATCTTCCAGGAGCCGATGACCTCGCTCAATCCGTCCTACACGGTCGGCGAGCAGATCAACGAAGTCATCCTGCGCCACCGCCCGATCTCCAGGAAGGAGGCAACCGAACGCGCCATCGCCATGCTGCGGCTGGTGCGCATTCCCTCGCCCGAGACCCGCTATCACCAATATCCGCACAATCTTTCCGGCGGCATGCGCCAGCGCGTGATGATCGCCATGGCGCTCGCCTGCGATCCGGAACTGCTGATCGCCGACGAGCCGACCACGGCGCTGGATGTCACCATCCAGGCGCAGGTACTCGAGCTGATGCGCGAGCTGCAGGAAAAGACCGGAACCGCCATCGTCCTCATCACCCACGATCTCGGCGTCGTCGCCGAAGCCTGCGACGACGTGATCGTCATGTATGCCGGCCAGGTGGTCGAACAGTGTTCGGTCGAACAGCTCTTCACATTTCCCGAGCACCCCTACACGATCGGCCTGCTCGGCTCGTTGCCGCGTCTTGATGAAAAGCGAGAGAGCCTGGTGGCGATCACCGGCACCGTGCCAGACATGGCCAACCCGCCCAAGGGCTGTCGTTTCCAGGCCCGCTGTCCCTTCCGCATCGACAAATGCGCCGAAATGCCCGACCTGATGGAAGTGTCTCCGGGGCATTTCAGCCGCTGTTGGCGCGCGCCCATGGAGGACCTCGTCCCATGATCAAGCCGGTTTCCTCCTCTTCCGCCGGAACGCCGATCATCGAGGTCCGGGGGCTTGGAAAGAAGTTCGTCGTCAAGCGCAGCGTCTTCGGTCGTCCGCTGGCTGAGGTTGGCGCCGTCGACGACGTGACCTTTTCCTTGATGCCCGGCGAAACCCTTGCGGTCGTCGGCGAGTCCGGCTGCGGCAAGTCCACGCTTGGCCGCATGCTGATCCGGCTGATCAAGCCGACCTCCGGCGAAGTCTTCATCGACGGTCACAACGTCACCAATGTCAGCCATGCCGTGATGCGCAAGCGGCGCCGGCATGTGCAGCTGATCTTCCAGGATCCGTATGCCTCGCTCAATCCGCGCATGACGATCGCCCAGACGATTGCCGAGCCGCTGATGCTGCATAACATCGTACCTTCCGGCCAGCGCGCAAGGCGCGTCGCCGAACTCCTGGAAATGGTGGGCCTGCGTCCGGAACAGGCGAACCGTTATCCGCACGAATTTTCCGGCGGCCAGCGCCAGCGCGTGGTGATTGCGCGTGCGCTTGCCTCCGAGCCGAAGGCGATCATCTGCGACGAGGCAGTGTCCGCGCTCGACGTATCGATCCAGGCGCAGGTCCTCAACCTTCTGAAGGATTTGCAGAAGCGGCTTGGCCTCGCCTTTGTGTTCATCAGCCATGACCTTGGCGTGGTGAAGCACATCGCCGACCGCGTCGCTGTCATGTATCTCGGCAAGGTGGTCGAGCTCGGCACCGCCGAGATGATCTTCTCGACGCCCCGCCATCCCTATACGCGCGCGCTGCTGTCGGCCATTCCGGTCGCCGCACCGCCGAGCCAGCACCGGTCCCGTGCAGCACGCCTGCACGGCGACCTGCCAAGCCCGATCGCTCCGCCGCCAGGCTGTCGGCTGCACACGCGCTGTCCGCATGCGCGTCCGGAATGCCAGACAGTCAGCATGGCGCTCGATATCGAGGCGAACGGCCACGCCAATGCCTGCGCCTTCTGGCGCGAGCTGCCGGCGCAGGATGCCGACCATATCCGCGAGCCGCGCAACCCGAAACTTGAAAAGCTGTTCGCGGCCTTCGAGGCGATGGCCGCACGTCCGGCACTGACGGCAACGGAGAGCTAAGCCATGTCCTCGCTTCTCGCCCGCCGCCTGCTGCAGCTTATCCCGACGGTCATCCTGCTGTCGCTGATCATCTTTTCGCTCCAACATCTCCTGCCGGGCGATCCGGCGCTGGTGCTTGCCGGCGACAACCCGGACGAGGCAACGCTTGCCGCCATCCGGGAACAGTACCATCTCGATCAACCGGTCTTCGTCCAGTACATCTTCTGGGTCAAAGGCGTGCTGACCGGCGATCTCGGCGAATCCATGCGCCATAACCGGCCGGTCCTCGACCTCATCCTCCTCAAGCTGCCGGTGACCCTGCAGCTCGCGGTCATGGGCATCGTCGTGGCGCTGGTGCTGGGCATTGCCGGCGGCGTCATCTCGGCGCTGCGCCAGAACACCCCCATCGACTACATGACCAATGTCGTGTCGCTCGCCGGCATTTCAGTGCCGAACTTCTGGCTCGGCATCATGCTGATCATGTTCTTCTCGGTCTATCTCGGCTGGCTGCCCGCATCCGGCTTCGTCAGTCCCTGGGAAGACTGGAGGATGAACCTCTCGACGACGATCATGCCGGCCTTCGTGCTGGGATCGGCGATCGCCGGCGTCATCATGCGCCATACCCGCAGCGCCATGCTGCAGGCGCTGGAAAGCGACTACGTCCGCACCGCCCGCGCCAAGGGTCTCAGCGAATGGGTCGTGGTGTTCAAACATGCCATGCGCAACGCGCTGACGCCGATCATCACGCTCGGCGCGCTGGAATTCGGCGCCCTCCTCTCCGGCGCGGTGCTGACCGAGCAGATCTTCACGATCCCCGGCTTTGGCAAGCTCATCGTCGATGCGGTCTTCACGCGCGATTATCCCGTGGTGCAGGGCGTCGTGCTGGTCACGTCGATTTTCTACATCATCCTCAACCTCCTGGCTGACATCGGATATATCCTCGTCAACCCCCGACTGAGAAGCTGACCGTGCTGACGATTTCCGAACCCAAGACATCGATCAATCTCGTCTCGGCCTTCTTCCGGGGACGGCTGTGGCGGCGGCTCTCGAAGCGCAAGAGCGCCCTCGTCGGCCTGGTCGTGGTGCTGATCATGGTGTTCGTGGCGGCCTTCGCGCCGCTTCTGGCACCCTATGATCCGGCCGCCCAGAGCTGGACGGCGGTCCGCAAGGCGCCGTCCGCCCTCCACTGGATGGGCACGGACGAGGCCGGCCGAGACATGCTTTCGCGCATCATCTGGGGTGCCCGCGCCTCGCTGATGGCGGGCCTCACCTCGGTCGGCATCGCCATGGCGATCGGCGTGCCGCTCGGGCTCGCCGCGGGTTTCCTCGGCGGCCTCATCGACGGGCTGATCAGCCGCTTCACCGATGCCATGCTCGCCTGCCCGTTCCTGATCCTGGCGATCGCATTCGCCGCCTTTCTCGGCCCAAGCCTCACCAATGCGATGCTGGCGATCGGCATCACGGCCATGCCCTTGTTCATCCGCCTGACGCGTGGCCAGGTTCTGTCGATCAAGGCTGAGGAATATGTGGAAGCGGCCAGTGCCGTCGGCAATCCGCAATGGCGTATTGCTGTCCGGCATATCCTGCCGAACATCCTGCCACAGCTGATGGTTCAGGCGACGCTGACCATCGCATCCGCCATCATCGCGGAGGCCAGCATGTCCTTCCTTGGCCTCGGCCTGCAGCCGCCGGCCCCCTCCTGGGGTTCGATGCTCAACTCGGCGCAGCGCTTCCTTACCAACGCACCGTGGATGGCGCTCTGGCCTGGCATGGCGATCTTCATGACGGTGCTGTCCTTCAACCTCCTCGGCGACGGTCTCCGCGACGCTCTCGATCCGCGCTCCCGTTAAGGAGTAGGATAGTCGTCTTCCGAAAGCTCCAGCCAATTCAGTCCTCGGGATGAGGCAAAGCTTCGCACCGCGGAAAACGCCGTCGCAATCGATCGTCAAACTTTCGCAGATGACTGATTTATGTTTGGGCCATCGTCAGCGCGTCAGCGGATAGATCAGCTGCCCATCCTCTTCGCCTCGGGGAAATGCACCCTCGCGGCTTCGCTTTTCGGACTGCTGGTAGCCCTGCGGGCTGATGCCGATATAGCGCTTGAACATGCGGGAGAAATAATAGGCGTCCGTATAACCGGAAAGCTCGGCGGCGCGCTTCACCGTGCAGCCGCCTGCCATCAGGCCCATGGCCCGCTCCATCCGCTTGAATTCCTGGAACTTGTCGGGTGTCCAGCCGACCCGCTTCCTGAATTCCCGCTTGAAATAGTCCGGATTATAGGGCGCCGAATTGATCGTTCTTTCGACGATCTCCTCGCCCAGCGGATCGGCGGCGATCTGGCTCGCGGCCACCATGACCGAAAAGGACAGCGCATCCGGATTGTTGACATTGCCGACCGACTGCTCCTTCCAGCCGATATGGGCCTGCTCGATGAATTCGATCAACAGGAACATGAAAAGATGGTGCTGGAGCAGCGTCGTCGAATAGGGCGGCGCGTTGTCGTGGTAGTAGCGCGTCAGCGGCTCCATCATCTCCCACCGGGCGAGCGTGACGGCGTGTTTCAGGTTCATCTGAGCGATCAGGTCGAGCCGCCCGAAGAGATCGAGGGTAAAATGCTGGGCGATGCCGGTATAGGCCTCCATCGAGGTCGAATGGCCGGAAAACCACGTATTCGCAGGCAGGAGCATCGCCCTGCCCGGTGCCATGTCGATCGTCTCGCCCTCGACCTCGTAACGCGCCGAGCCCGTCAGGCAGATGATCAGGTCGTGCACGCTGTTCGATTTGTCGACGCCCCAGGTGTGCGAGTGCTGCATCCTTATGGTTGAACGCGTCAGCGTCAACGCCATCGCATTCATCGGAATCGCAGACAGAATGCTACCTTCGATTTTCTCCATCCTTTTCCCCGAATTCGTCGATTTGATCTCGCTGGCAAAGTGAGAATATCAGCCCGGGAGCTAAGAACTCAACACGCCTGAGACATTAATGGGAGGAAATGGCGCTTCAATTGTGGAAGCCTGATGGATCAGGCGTGTCCGCAGACCGAAGAGCCAGAGGTCGCGATGCACAATAAAGCAAGTGTCTCTTCGTTCAACATCGCCTCTATCGGCGGCGGTTCGCTCAACTGCGCGACGAACCTCACGGGCGACCTTGCCTGTGACGGAGCCGTCACCGCACATGCCGGTCGGATGCACCGCCTGCCGGAATCGCTGGCCAGACTGGGGCAGGCGGCATGAGCGGCGACAACAAGTTCCTTGGGCTTATCTATCTGTCACCCTTCATCATCGGGCTCCTGGTCTTCACGGCGCTCCCTTTCCTCGCGTCGCTCTATCTGAGCTTCACCAACTACAACCTGATGAACGAGCCGGTCTTCACCGGCCTGCAGAACTATATAAGGCTGTTCACCAACGACCGGACGTTCCGCAAGTCTCTCTGGGTGACGCTGGTCTACGTGTTCACCACGGTGCCGCTGAAGCTCGTCTTCGCGCTCTTCATGGCGGTGATCCTCAATTACAAGCTGAAATTCATCAACGTCTTCAGGACGGCCTATTACGTGCCCTCGATCCTCGGCGGTTCGATCGCCATCGCCGTCCTGTGGCGCTACATCTTCGCCGATGTCGGCCTCGTCAACATGGGCTTGCAGCTCATCGGCTTCGAGCCGGTCAACTGGTTCGGCGATCCGACCAACGCGCTCTTCACCATCACGCTGTTGCGCCTCTGGCAGTTCGGCTCGGCCATGGTGATCTTCCTCGCGGCCCTCCAGAGCATCGACAAGACGCTCTACGAGGCGGCCTCGATCGACGGCGCCGGCAAGTGGACGAGCTTCGTCTACATCACCCTGCCGCTGATCACGCCCGTCATCTTCTTCAACCTGATCATGCAGATGGTTCAGGCCTTCCAGGAGTTCAACGGCCCCTACATCATCACCCAAGGGGGGCCTTTGAAATCCACCTATCTCCTGCCGATCTATATCTATGACGAGGCCTTCAAGCGCTTCGACATGGGGTATGCCTCGGCGATCGCCTGGGTCCTGTTCCTGATCATCATGGCCCTCACTCTCATCGCCTTCTGGTCTTCGCGCCACTGGGTCTATTACGCCGGCGACAAGAGGAGCTGACCATGACCGATCACATCCTCTCCAATTCTCCAGCAGCCCGCGACATCGACGTCGTCCGCAGCCGCGAAACACGCCGCCACCGCTTCAATGCCGTGCTGCGTTACGCCCTGCTGACCCTGGTCGGGCTCTTGATGCTCTATCCGCTGATCTGGCTGATCGGCGCATCGTTCAAGACCAATTCGGAGATCTTCTCCAATCCCGGCTTCTGGCCGGAACACCCGACGCTCGATGGTTATATCAGGGGCTGGAAGACCTCGACGCCCTATTCCTTTGGCACGTTCTTCGTCAACACGCTGTGGATCGTCATCCCGAAGGTGATCGGCACGGCGATTTCCTGCACAGCGGTCGCCTACGGCTTTGCCCGTTTCGAGTTTCCGTTCAAGAAAGTGCTGTTTTCCGCGCTGATCGCGACGCTGCTTTTGCCGAACGTGGTCACCCGCATTCCGCAATACCTGATCTTCCGCGATCTCGGCTGGCTCGACAGCTACCTGCCGCTCTGGGTGCCTTCGGCGCTGGCGGGTGATGCCTTCTTCGTCTTCATGCTGGTGCAGTTCCTGCGCGCCATCCCGCGCGACATGGAGGAGGCTGCCCGCGTCGACGGAGCCAATACCATCCAGACGCTGGTCTTCATCGTCGTGCCTTTGCTGATGCCGGCGTTGATCTCGGTCTGCCTGTTCCAGTTCATGTGGACGATGAACGACTTCCTCGGCCCGCTGATCTACATCTCTTCGGTCGAAAAATACCCGATCTCGCTGGCGCTGAAACTGTCGATCGACACGACCGAAGCCTTCGAATGGAACCGGGTTCTGGCGATGTCGGTGCTGTCGCTGGCGCCGGCGCTCGCGGTCTTCTTCCTCGCCCAGAAATATTTCATCGACGGCATCTCCTCCGGCGGGATCAAAGGATAGTCACATGGCGCGTCTTCAGCTGAGAAACCTCGAAAAAGACTATGGCACCTTCCGCGCCGTGCATGGCATCAATCTCGATGTCGAGGACGGCGAGTTCATGGTGCTGGTCGGCCCCTCCGGCTGCGCCAAGTCCACCACGCTCCGGATGATCGCCGGGCTGGAACGGATCACCGGCGGCGAGATCCGCATCGGCGGCGAACTGGTCAACGACAAGACGCCGGGCGACCGCGGCATTTCCATGGTCTTCCAGAACTACGCGCTCTATCCGCATATGAAGGTGCGCAAGAACCTCTCCTTCAGCATGCGGCTGAAGCGCCGTCCCAGTGCCGAGATCGAGCAGGCGACGAACCATGTCGCCGGCCTGCTGGAGATCGCCCCCTTGCTCGACCGGCTGCCAAAACAGCTGTCCGGCGGCCAGGCGCAGCGCGTCGCGGTCGGCCGGGCTCTGATCAAGAAACCGCAGGTCTTCCTGTTCGACGAACCGCTCTCCAATCTCGATGCCAAGCTGCGCGCCTCGATGCGCGTTCGCATCACCGACCTGCACAAGCGGCTGAAGGCGGAAAACCAGCAGGCGACCGTCATCTACGTCACCCACGACCAGACCGAGGCCATGACCATGGGCGACCGGATCTGCGTCATGAAGGACGGCCACATCATGCAGGTCGCCGACCCGGTGACGCTCTACAGCCGCCCGGCCAACACCTTCGTCGCCGGCTTCATCGGCAGTCCGGAAATGAATTTCCTCGACGGCACGTTCGAGGGCGACAACAGCGTGCGGGCGGCGGAACAGCTGATCACGCTCGGCGACGAGTTCACCAAACGGATTTCCGGACGCAGCGAGCACGTCACGCTCGGCATCCGCCCGCAGCATCTGCGCATCGCCGCGGCTGAAACGCCCGGCACCATCAAGGGCAAGCTTACCCATATCGAGTTCATGGGCCACGAAGTCTACCTCTATGTCGACATCGGCCCGAAACGCCTCATCGCCGTCGTGCCGTCCGCGTCCTACGACCGCGGCGCGCTTCGCGACGACTGGGTCTGGCTCTGCGCCGACCCGAAGGGCGTCCATCTGTTCGACCGCCAGTCCGGGGAAAACATCAGCCTGGCGATTTGAAACTTCATCGTTCCAACTTGGGAGGAGCCAAAATGAGAACCATGTTCATGACGGCGGCTTTGTTTGCCGCCACCAGCCTTTCGACCGCATTCGCTTCGGATCTGCGCATGTCCTGGTGGGGCAGCGACGACCGCCATATCGCAACCCAGGAGGCCCTGAAACTTTGCGGCGCCAAGTTCGGCCACACGATAGCGCCTGAATTCACCGGCTTTCAGGGGCACCAGGAAAAGATCGCCACCCAGCTCGCCGGCCGCACCGAGGCCGACATCATGCAGGTGAACTGGCCCTGGCTGCCGCTGTTCACCAAGAACGGCGACGGCTTTGCCGATCTCAACCAGTACAAGGACATCATCGACCTCAGCCAGTGGTCGAAGCCGGACCTCGACAGCGGCACCGTCAAGGGCAAGCTGAACGGCATTTCCGTCTCCACCACCGGCCGGGTCTTCATGTTCAACAAGACCACCTATGACAAGGCCGGCATCCCGATCCCGAAGACCTGGGAGGAGCTGATCGCCGCGGCGCCGAAGATGAAGGAAAAGCTCGGCAAGGAGTTTTATCCCTTTGAAGGTGCCGCCCTCGACGCCCGCCTGATGGTGATCCTGCGCACCACCCAGAAGACCGGCAAGGACCTGATCGACCCGGCCACCAACAAGGTCGCCTGGAGCGAAGCCGAACTCGTCGAAGGACTGGAATTCTACAAGACGCTGGTCGACAAGGGCGTCATCGAGAGCTGGAAACAGGTCGCGGCCGGCGGCAACACGCCGCTGCATGAAAACCAGAAATGGGCCAAGGGCCAGATTGCGGGCACCTATCAGTGGGATAGCACCTACGGCAAGATCGCAACGCCGATGGAAAAAGGCCAGGAGCTCGTGCCCGTCAAGCTGTTGACGATCGAGGGCGCCAAGACCGACGGCGTCTATCGCAAGCCCTCCATGCTGTTTTCGATCTCCAGGAACAGCAAGGACCCGAAGGGCGCGGCCCAGGTGCTCAACTGCCTGCTCAACGATCCGGCAGCGGTCAAGATCATGGGCGCCACGCGCGGCATTCCCTCCAGCAAGATAGCGCTCGATACGCTGACCAAGGAGGGCAAGATCAAGCCAGTGCAGATCGAAGCCTACAAGCGGGTGATGGAGCCGACCAGCCCCGGCGTCTCGCCGCTCAACGAGCATCCGCGGGTCACCGAAGTCTTCGACACCAATTTCGAAGCCTTCGCCTACGGCCAGCAATCCTCCAAGGATGCCGCGACCGAGATCATCGCTGGCATCAACCAGGCGCTGACGGGGATCTGAGGACGTGACGGACGTCGCCATCGAACTCCTGATCACCGGCCCCCGCAGCGCGACCTTCCGCGTCGATGCCGAAAGGCATCTCCACATGCGCGAGGAAGCGCTTGCCTGGCAGGTCCAGAGGCTCGATGGCGCGTTGGCGGCCGAGGGGACGACGTCGAAGGTCGTCTTCACGGTCGCTTCCCTTGAGCCGGGAGCTGCCTATCACCTGCATGCAGGCGAAGCCCGGCTCGAATTTACCACACCGCAGGAAACGGCCCTGATCGACATCCGCGATTTTGGCGCCTCGACCGACGCACTGGACAATGCGCCGACAATCCAACGGGCCATCGCGGAGCTCGCTCCCGGAGGCACGCTGAGAATACCGGCCGGGCGCTGGCTGAGCGGTCCGATCTTCCTCAAGAGCAGCATGACTCTGTTCGTCGAGGACGGCGCGGAGTTCGCGGCAATCGCGAGCAGGCAAGACTTCCCGATCCTGCCGGCGCGCCATGCGGATGGCCGCATTCTCGGCACTTGGGAGGGCGTGGCAGAGGCCTGTTACGCCAGCCTGATCAACGCGATCGATTGCCACGACGTGCATCTTGCGGGCACCGGCATTATCGACGGCGGCGGTGATTGCGGCGACTGGTGGTCATGGCCGAAGGAGACCCGCCAGGGCGCCAGGCGCCCCCGCACCGTCTTCCTTTCGGCCTGCGAAAACGTCACGCTTTCCGGCCTCACGATCCGCAACTCGCCGTCATGGACGGTTCATCCGGTCCTCTGCAACGGGCTCATCGCGGCGGATCTCATCATCGAGAACGATCCGGATTCCCCGAATACCGACGGATTCAACCCTGAAAGCAGCTCCGATATCCATCTTGTCGGCCTGCACATCTCGGTCGGCGACGATTGCATCGCGCTGAAGGCCGGCAAACGCAGCCCGCTCGGCGGACCCGACCGCCCGACCGAGCATGTGCTCGTCGAGAACTGCCTGATGGAACGCGGCCACGGTGCGGTCGTCATCGGCAGCGAAATGAGCGCGGGCATCAGCGACATCGCCATCCGGAACTGCCACTTCAGGGGTACCGACCGCGGGCTGCGCATCAAGACGCGCCGGGGGCGTGGCGGCACGGTCGCCGACATCCGGCTCACCGACAGCCTGATGGAGGACGTGGCGACCCCGGTCGCCGTCAATTCCTTCTACTTCTGCGATGCCGACGGCCGGTCCGATTACGTCCAGTCCCGGTCGCCGCTGCCGGTCTCCACGGAAACGCCCAGCATCAGCTCGATCACGGTGAAGAACGTCACCGTTTCAGGCGCGCGAACGGCCGCCGCCGTCTTCTACGGACTGCCGGAGGCGGCAATCCGGGATATTGCCTTTGAAAACTACACCGTCTCCTTCGCGCCGGATGCCGAGGCCGAAGTGCCGGAAATGGCCTCTCTCCTCCTGCCGCTCCGGCACGCCGGAATCGTTGCGGAAAACGCCGTTTTCAGCCGCCTTGCGCGACTTTCTCCGGTTTCGATTCACCCAGCTCAAGACTGAAATCCGATGCTTCAGGACTATTTCGAGACCTATGTACGCGATTATGAATATTACAAAGGCGGCGCCTGGTGTTACGAGGACGGCTGCCTCTATCGCGGCCTGATCGCGCTTTACGAGGCGACCGGCCAACGGTCGTGGCTCGATCACCTCATCCGGCTGGTGAGCGGCCAGATCGATGCACAGGGCCGGCTTGTCGGCTACGAGATCGACGAGTTCAACATCGACAACATCCTGCCCGGCCGGGCCCTCGTCTTTCTCCATCGGCTGACGGGAGAGCGCCGCTGGCTCGACGCCGCCGCCCCGCTGGCGCGGCAACTCGAAACGCATCCGCGCACCGGCAGCGACGTTTATTGGCACAAGCTGCGTTACCCGCATCAGATCTGGCTGGACGGGCTCTACATGGCGCTGCCCTTCAAGGTCGAATATGCCCGTGCTGCTTCCGAGCCCCAGATGGTCGAGGAGGCGCTTCGGCAGTTCACCACGGCACTCGACCTCACCTATGACCGGCAGGCGGAGCTTTATCGCCACGGTTACGACGAGGCCCGGCAACAGGCTTGGGCGGATGCCGAAAGCGGCCTTTCGCCGGCCCATTGGGCAAGATCGATCGGCTGGCTGGCGATGGCCTTCGTGGACATCATCGAAAACCTGCCCGCCGGCGCTACGCGGCGGGAGCTGAACGACCGCGCCACGGCGCTGGCGTCCCGGATCATTGCCCTTCGCACGGCGGATCACCGCTGGCTGCAGGTCATCGACCGGCCGGATGAGGCCCAGAACTACCCGGAAAGCTCGGCAACGGCGATGTTCTCCTATTTCCTCCAGAAGCTCGCGCGGCTCGGCGGGCCGGCCGGTGTTTCCGAGGCCGGTAGAGCGAGCCTGCAATCGCTCGTCGGACATGAAATGCGCCAGGATGCGGATGGACGGTTGAGGCTCCATAACATCTGTTGCGTCGCAGGTCTCGGAGGCTTCAACGGCCGCTATCGCGACGGCACCGTCGGCTATTACCTCTCCGAGGAAATCCGTGCCGACGACATCAAGGGTGTCGGACCGATGATGATGGCCTATGCGGAAACGCTGCTGGACACGCAATCGATGATGTCCCAGTCTGCGCAGCCGGAGGGTCGGGCCGAGCTCAGCGCCGCCGCCAAGCAATAGCAGCGCTGGGTAGTGTCTCGGACCGAACTTCTGTTATGGGTGGGAAGCAAAACGCCCGCGTTGTCACCAACTGCCGAAAGCGTGAAGCGCGCAACGGGCTCTCGCTCATTGTGGGAGTCTTTGTCTCGAGGGAGGAGCGCTACGATGAGCACCGACAGGGACACTGTGCGGTCCTATGATACGGTTGCGGCGGAGTACGCTGCTGAAGCCGCGGCGATGCCCGAGTGGGTCGCGACAGAGATCGATGCGTTCGTGACCGTGCTGGGTGGCTCGGGGAGGGTACTGGAGATCGGAAGCGGCGGCGGGCGAGATGCACTTGAGCTTGAGAAGCGGGGGATTAGCGTCCGGCGCACCGACATTTCGAAGGGTTTCGTCGAACTGCTTCGCGAGAGTGGCTTCGAGGCCGACCTGTTGGACCCGCTGACCGAAGACCTGGCCGACCCGCAGCGTCCCACCACGTCGTATGACGGCATCTGGGCCTGTGCCTGCCTGATTCACGTCGCACGCGAAGATTTCGGCACGGTGCTTGGACGGCTTGCCGAGGCGACCCGGACCGGTGGCCGGCTGCACGCCTCGGTTAGAGAGGGTGATGGCGAGGATGTGTCCACACACGGCAGCGCTGGAGCGCCTCGGCGCTACGTCGAAACGTACTGGTGGCGCGAGCCTGCCCTGCGATCCGCACTCACAAAGGCTGGCTGGATCGTCAGCGACGTACGTCGGTGCGTCGGAAGGCCCGATGATCGGTGGCTGAGCGTTCGGGCGGTTCGGGCATGACGCAGACAGAGTTCCAGGCCCGGATAGAAGCGGCGTGCCGCGTCCGCACGGGACACCAACCCGGTTAGATCGAACTTCGGATCCGGGTCGAAAGCCGAAGTTCAAACCGAGACACTACCCAGCGCTCGCGCCGAGAAACAGGAGAAAACAGACCATGACGATCGATGTCCGGACGCGCCATGCCGTTCACTACAGCCAGTCGGAGCGCATGACGAGCGCGGAGCTGCGCGAAAATTTCGTGATCGAGGATCTCTTCGTCGCGGGGACGCTGCAGGCTGTCTATACCCACTACGACCGCATGCTGGTGGCAGGGGTCACGCCAACACAGACAAGCCTCGGCATCGGCAGCGAACTGGCGAAACTTGTCGGCGCGGATTACCTCTTGGAACGCCGCGAGCTTGGCCTCATCAATATCGGCGGATCGGGCCGCGTCATTGCCGATGGCAGGGCTTACGCGCTCCAGCCGATGGACGGGTTCTATCTCGGCATGGGAACGAAGGAGATCTTGTTCGAGAGCGACAACCCAGCTGCGCCCGCGAAATTCTATATTAACAGCGCCCCGGCGCACGCCACCTTTCCTTCGCGGATCATCAGCAGCGCCGATGCGATCGAGAACAATCTCGGCGACAGTGCCACGTCGAACAAGCGCAAGCTCTACCAGTACCTGCATCCAAAAGTGCTGCCGACCTGCCAGCTGCTGATGGGGTTAACCCGGCTGGAGACCGGCAGCGTCTGGAACACCATGCCGGCGCATCTGCATGACCGGCGGATGGAAGCCTATCTCTATTTCGAGATCCCGGAAAACGCCTTCGTCGTTCACCTGATGGGTCGGCCGGCGGTGACCAACCATCTGATCATCCGCAACGAACAGGCCGTGCTCTCGCCGCCCTGGTCGATCCATTGCGGCGCCGGCACCGGCGCCTACGCCTTCATCTGGAGCATGGCCGGTGACAACCAGTCTTTCACCGACATGGACATGGTGGATATGAAGAGCCTCAAATAGGGCCTCAAAGTCGTTCGCTACCAGAGCACCGATCTGCTCCGTTAGACGGACACAATGCGCGGCTCCTGCCGAGGTGCCGCGCGATCGTTTGGATGGGCCGGGTCCTTGCATGGCCCGGTGGAGCGGCGCTCGATGATCCTAGATGCGACCTGGACCCTGCGGGCGGGGGTTCCGGGCTGGCGCGGGTTCTCGATCCGCTCGAGCAGGAGCCGCAGGCCGACGGCTCCGCATTCCTGGCCTTCCATACGCACCGTCGTCAGCGCCGGCGAGATCTGCTTTGCCGGCGAAAAATCGCCAAAACCGACCACCGAGACATCGTCGGGAATGCGATAGCCCTGGCCCAGGAGTTCGGAAACGACGGTGAGCGCCAAGCCGTCATGCGCGCAGAAGAAGGCGGTCGGTCGAGCGCCTTCTTCCTTCAGTGCGCGATAGGTTTCTGCAAAACCGTTCTCCTCCTCAAACTGCAGGACATGCAACGTGACATCCGGGTGACGCTCGGCGATTTCGCGCGCGCCATAAAAGCGCTCGCGGCGGCCGCGATAACCGGGTGTGCCATGGACATAGGCGATGGAACGGTGACCGAGGTCTACCAGGTATTGGATCACCGCCTGCCCTGACTCGTGATCGGTGCCGGAGACCTGATCGGCATCCTCGAGCGGATCGACCCAGCCGAACCGGATGATCGGAGTGCCGGTCGTCGTCGCGGCACGGATCGCCTCGCGGTCGTGCGGTCCGACCAGCAACAGCCCGGCGCAGGTGCGCGCCAGTTCTTCAAGCTGCCCCTGGCTGTGGGTCCACAACATCCTGAGAGCCATGCCGAGCCTGTGCGCCTCTGCCTGAACCCCGTTCTGGATCTGCATGTGCAGCTCGCTATTGACCGGATCGATGTCGTGAAACACCACCGCGATGTCGCCCGGCGTGGTCTGGCTGGCGGGCTTGCTATAGCCGAGACGCAGGGCTGTTTCGCGGATCCGCTCGCGGGTTTCCTCGCTGACGCCGCTCTTGCCCGATAACGATCTGGACACCGCATATTTCGAAAGGCCGACCTCGCGCGCGATGGTCTGTAAGGTAACCCGCCCCCTGCTCTTCATAACCCATCCCCCTGCAGCTACCGCGTGGCTACACTGCCGCACTGCAAAACGCAATTTTGCCAAACAACGCTACATAACACTTTACCTAACAGTATTCTAATGCAAACTTTTCGTTATCCACGCCCAAGGGAAATAATAGGTAACGGCGGGGACTGTGTGGAGGAGACACTCATGATCAAGCTGAAACGTCGCGCGTTTCTGGCCGGGACTTCGGCCGTTTTGATTTTGCCGGCCCTGCCGGCCTTAGCCGTCGACTACAAGGAAGCAGGCCTCTTGAAGGACAAGGTCGCCAGCGGCGCCCTTCCCCCTGTCAAGGATCGGCTGCCCGCCAACCCGCTTGTCATCAAGCCTGTCGAAAGCGTCGGGAAATACGGAGGCGACTGGAAGCTGGCGCTGGTCGGCGGCGGTTCGCTCTCGATGCTGTTCCGTTACCAGGCCTATGAACCGCTGCTGCGTTATACGCCGGACTGGTCGGGCGTGACGCTGAATGTCGCGGAAGCCTTCGATGGCAATGCGGACTCGACCGTCTACACCGTCCGCCTGCGCAAGGGCATGAAGTGGTCTGATGGACATCCCTACACCACCGCCGACGTCAAATTTTGGTACGATACCGTACTGACCGACAAGCGCGTCGCCGTCACCAGCCAGGGCCACTGGAAAACCGCCGGCAAGCCCGCCAAGCTGGAAGTGGTCGACGAGCAGACCTTCAAGGTCATCTTTGAGAAACCTAACGGTATGTTCCCGCTGCAGGTCGCATGGTCCAACTTGGACCACACCACCCGCTGCCCCAAACATTATCTCGAACAGTTCCATATCGACTACAATCCGAAAGCGGACGAGCTTGCCAAGCAGCGCGGTTTCCAGAGCTGGATCGCCGCATTCCAGTCTGCCTCCGGCTTCCAGGACGACAACGCCTTCTTCCTCAATTCGTCGAAGAAGCCCTGCCTCAATGCCTGGATGTTCACGATCGCGCCGGGCGAAAACACCGAGCGCGTGGTGGCCGAGCGCAATCCCTACTATTGGAAGGTCGATACCGAGGGCAACCAGCTGCCTTACATGGACCGCATCGTCTACCAGATGGTCGCCGATCCGCAGGTGCTGCTGTTGAAATGCATGCAGGGCGAAATCGACCTGATGGACCAGTATATCGCCACCCCGAACAACAAGTCGGTTCTCTACGACGCGCGCAAGCAGGGCGGCTATGACTTCTACACGCTGACCTCCACCGAGGCCAACGTGATGAACTTCATCTTCAACCTGAACCACAATGACGAGACGAAGCGAAAGCTCTTCCGCAACAAGAAGTTCCGCGCGGCCCTGTCGACGGCGCTCGATCGCCAGACGCTGATCGACGCGGTGCTGGTCGGCCAGGGCGCCCCCGCCCAGCCGTCGATCAAGGAAGGCGATCCGCTCTACAACGAGGTGCTTGCCAAGCAGTTCACCGAATACAGCGTCGACAAGGCCAATGCCATGCTCGACGAGCTGATCCCCAAGCGCGACAGCCAGAATTTCCGTCTCGACGAGAAGGGCCGGCGGCTGACGATCATCTTCGAGATCGACCAGGCGCGCCCGATCTTCCTCGACCTCTTCCAGCTGGTCATCCCGATGTTCCAGGCGGTCGGCATCGATGCGCAGATGCGCACCATGGACCGTTCCCTCTGGGAAACCCGCGTTCGCCAGGGTCGCGACTTCGATGCCACCGCGCACCAGTTCGGCGCCAATGGCGGCGTCGCGGCGATGCTCGATCCACGCTACTACGTGCCGACCGATAGCAACGCGATGTATGCCCCGGCCTGGCAGCTCTGGTATCTCGATCCGAAGAACGCCAATGCCGAGGAACCGCCGGAAGACACCAAGAAGCAGCTTGCGCTCTACGACAAGCTGAAGGCGACCTCGGACCAGGCGGGCCAGCGCGAGATCATGAAACAGCTCCTGCAGGGAGCTGCGGAAACCTTCTACGTGTTCGGCATTTCGCAGCCGCCGGACGGCTATGGCATCGTCAAGAACAACATGAAGAACATCACCAAGACCATGCCGAATTCGTTCGGCTGGCCGACCCCTGCCCCGACCATGCCGGAGCAGTTCTACAAGGTCTGATGGCCTCGCAAACTCCGATGTTTTCCGGGCGCCGGTCTCGACCGGCCGGCGCCGAGGGCACCCCTTTTTCCGATGATTGGATGCTATCATGCTTGAGGCGAGACGACAGAACACCGACACCTTGCGAACACCGGGCTGGTTCAGGACCGCGACGCGCTGGACCCAGCTGACCTTCGTTGAGGACGATCCGGACAAATACGACCCCGCCTTCTGGATCGACGTCTTCAAGCGCACGAAATCCAACGCAGTCTGCCTCAGCGCCGGCGGTTACATCGCCTACTATCCAAGCAAGGTCCCTTATCACTACGTCAGCCAGTATCTGGGCGACAAGGACATCTTCGGGGCGCTGGTCGATGCGGCCCGCAAGCTCGACATGCATGTCATGGCCCGCGTCGATCCGCATGCCATCCACGACGATGCGGCCAAGGCCCATCCGGAATGGGTGATGATCAATGCCGACGGCACGCCGCGCCGCCACTGGGCCTATCCGGATGTCTGGGTCGCCAATGCCTATGGCGACTACAATTCGGTGTTCATGCCGGAGGTGGTGAAGGAGATCGTCCGCGAATACGATATCGACGCGATCTTCGCCAATCGCTGGCAGGGCCACGGCGTCGACTATAGCGAAGACAGTGCCCGCCGTTTCAAGGACATGTCCGGCTACGCCCTGCCCAGGAAGGCGGATGCCGAAGACCCCGCCTGGCAGGCATGGCTGCAATGGCGCCGCCGCGTACTGACCGATATGATCGCCCAGTGGGACGACGCGGTCAAAGCGATCCGCCCGCATGCGAGCTTCATCCCCAACATGAGCGGCGCGTCGCTGATGGAGTTCGATCTCTCCGTCATCACCAAACATTGCCCCTTCCTCGTCGTCGACCACCAGGGTCGCAAGGGGCTGGAGCTCGGCTGGTCGGCCGGCCGCAACGGCAAGCGCATCCGCGCCACCTTCGCCGATCGCCCCGTGGTGCTGATCACCTCGATCGGTCCGGAGGAGGAGTATCGCTGGAAGGATGCGGTGACCTCCGGCGAGGAAATGCAGCTGTGGATCAACAACGGCACGGCCCACGGGCTTTTCGCCTGGTTCACGAAATTCAACGGCGTGGTGCCCGACAAGCGCTGGGTGGATCCGGTCGCCGAGGCTTTCGTGCTGCAGTCGGCCGTCGAGCCGGTGCTTGAAAGCATGACGCCGACCGCGGAAATCGCCGTGATCGACCCGTCGACGACCTTGCGCCATTGGGCACCGGAAGAACGTCACGCGGCAGAGAAACACGACCTTGGCGTCTACCACGCGCTGGTCGAGGCACGCCTGCCCTTCGAGCTGCTGTCCGATCAGGTGCTCACCAGGGATAATCTCGACCGCTTCAAGGTGATCATCCTTGCCAATGCCTCCTGCCTTTCGGATGCGCAGAATGAGGCGATCCGCGCCTATGTGGCGCGCGGCGGTAGCGTCGTTGCCTCCTACGAGACCTCGCTTCGCGACGAATTCGGCAAGACGCGGCCCGAATTCGGCCTCTCGGATGTGCTCGGGGCGAAATTCGTCTCCGGGCCGCGGGGCATCGTCAAGAACACCTATGTGGCGCTGTCCGGCGACCACCCGGTCAACAAGGGTTTTGATGGCGCCGAGCGGATCATGGGCGGCACAAGGCTGATCCATGTCGAGCCGGCTGCGGGCGCTCAGACACCCTTCCTTTACGTGCCCGACTTCCCGGATCTGCCGATGGAGGAAGTCTATCCGCGTAAAGACCCGGAAGGGGCGGCCGTCGTCGCCCGCGAAACCGGAAGGGGCGGCCGCACGGTCTATATTCCCTGGAATATCGGCGAAATCTTCTGGGAAGTGTTTGCCGTCGATCACGCCCGTCTTCTGTCCAACGCCGTCCACTGGGCGCTCGGCAAGACCCCGCGCATCACCGTCAAAGGCCCGGGCGTCATCGACCTCGCGCTCAGGGAAAATGCAGAAGGTATCGCCCTTAGCCTCTTCAACCTCACCAACCCGATGATGATGAAAGGGCCGATACGCGAAAATTACCCCCTGGCGGCCCAGACCGTTTCGGTGGAAGTTCCAGAAGGCAAGGCGGTGGCGAAAGCCTGGCTCGTGGTTGCAGACCGGGCGGCAAGCTTCAGCGTGAAGGATGGACGCGCAGAAGTGGAGGTGCCGGGAATAGAGCGGCTGGAGGTACTGCATCTCACCTGGAAATAGGGTGGGAGACTAAAATGGAGGAGCGTTGCCGGCCTCAAAGGGCCGGTAGCGGATGGAGATCCGAAGGTGGCGCCTGCGCGGCGTCTTCAACGGGAGGAGAACTATTCCGATGCTTGGCTACATCTTCAAGCGCGTGCTCTACATGATCCCGACCCTGTTCGGCATGTCGCTGATATCGTTCCTGATCATCCAGCTGCCGCCGGGCGACTACCTGACGTCGATGATCGCGACGATGAGCGACAGCGGCCAGGCGGTCGATCCGGCCCAGATCGAGCGGCTGAAGGAAATCTACGGCTTCGACGACCCCTTCTACATCCAGTATCTCAAATGGATCTGGGGCATCGTCAGCCGCGGCGACTTCGGCTACTCGTTCGAATGGAACCAACCCGTCTCCGGCCTGATCTGGGGCCGGATGGGTTCGACGCTGGTCATCTCGCTTTTGAGCCTGCTGTTCGTGTGGATCGTCGCACTGCCGATCGGCATCTATTCCGCCGTCCGCCGCCATTCGATCAGCGACCACGTCTTCACATTCTTCGGCTTCATCGGGCTTGCCGTGCCGAACTTCATCCTGGCGCTGGTGCTGATGTATTTCGCCTACCGCTATCTCGGCCAGAGCGTCGGCGGCCTCAACTCTCCCGAATTTGCCGAGGCCCCCTGGAGCCTTGCCAAGATCGGCGATTTCCTCGCCCATCTGTGGATCCCGATCATCATCATCGGCGCCTCGGGAACGGCGGCGCTGATCCGCATCCTGCGCGCCAACCTGACCGACGAACTGCACAAGCCCTATGTGATCACCGCCCGCGCCAAGGGCCTGCCGGAATACAAGGTCATCCTCAAATATCCGGTGCGGATCGCCCTCAACCCGTTCGTCTCGGCGATCGGCTGGGTGCTGCCGCATCTGGTCTCCGGCGTGACGATCACCGCCATCGTGCTCAACCTGCCGACCGCCGGCCCGCTGCTATTCAGGGCACTGGTGTCGCAGGACATGTATCTCGCCGGCAGTTTCATCCTGCTTTTGAGTGCCCTCACCCTTGTCGGCATGCTGCTATCGGATCTGCTGCTGGCGCTGCTCGATCCGCGCATCCGGTTCAATTGAGGGAGGCGGCATGAGCACGCACGAAACATTCGGAACCTATTCCGGCCCCGTCCACACCGTCGCCGACGGCCCTTCGATCAGTCCGCTCAAAGCCGGCAAGACCGTTTCGACCGCAACCGTCGGCCCCTGGAAGCTGATCGCCGGCAAGCTGGTCCGCCAGAAGGTGGCGATGTTCGCCGGCATCGTCATCCTGATCCTTTATCTGATCGGCCTGCTTGCCGAATTCCTGGCGCCCAGCCTGCCCTCGACCTCTCGGCCGCAATATACCTATGCGCCACCGCAGGGCTTGAGCTTCTTCGTCACCAAGCCGGACGGCAGTTCGGAGTTCAATTTCCATGTGAAGGGCTACAAGGTCGAGATCGAAAAGGTGGCGCTGCGCCGAACCTTCGTCGTCGACGACACCAAGGTCGTGCCGGTCGGCCTGTTCGTCAAAGGCCCGCGCTATGAACTCTGGGGCCTGATCCCGATGGATCGCCACCTGATCGGCCCGATCAATCCGAACGACCCGATGTACCTGCTCGGCGCCGACCGCCTCGGTCGCGACGTCTTTTCGCGGCTGGTCTACGGCACGCGCATTTCCATGTCGATCGGCCTCGTCGGCGTCGTCATGTCGCTTGTGCTGGGCGTCGTGCTCGGCTCGATATCGGGCTTTTACGGCGGCTGGGTCGATACGGTGATCCAGCGCATGATCGAGGTGGTCAGCGCCATGCCGACCATCCCACTATGGCTCGGCCTTGCGGCGGCGATCCCGCTGACATGGTCACCGGTCAACGTCTATTTCGTCATCACCATCATCGTCTCGCTGCTCGGCTGGACCAGTCTTGCGCGCGAGGTGCGCGGCCGTTTCCTCGCCCTTCGCAGCGAGGATTTCGTCACTGCCGCCATGCTCGACGGATCGAGCGAGAAGCGGCTGATCTTCCGCCATATCCTGCCGTCCCTGACCAGCCATATCCTCGCCGTCGTGACGCTTGCCGTGCCGACCATGATCGTTGCCGAAACCTCGCTTTCCTTTCTCGGCATCGGCCTGAAACCGCCCGTCGTCAGCTGGGGCGTGCTGCTGCAGGACGCCCAGAACATCCGCACGGTGGCGACCGCACCATGGCTGCTGATCTGGCCCTCGCTTGCGGTGATCGTCGCCGTGCTGTCCTTCAATTTCTTCGGCGACGGCCTTCGCGATGCCGCTGACCCCTATGACAATTGAGGAGGAAACCATGACCGATCCTGCCGAAGACACCGTCCTCTCCGTCGAAAACCTCTCGATCGATTTCCGGTTGAGAACCCATATCCTGCATGCCGTCGAGAACGTCAGCTTCGAGCTGAAGCGCGGCCAGACGCTCTGCCTCGTCGGCGAGAGCGGCTCGGGCAAGAGCGTCACCGCCCGCTCGCTGCTGCAGATCGTCGACCGGCCCGGCAGCATCGTCGGCGGGCGCATCCTGCTCCGCAACGCCGGCGCGGTCACTGACATCGCCAGGCTCGATCCGGATGGCCAGACCATGCGCGCCATCCGCGGCCGCAGGATCGGTTTGATCTTCCAGGAACCGATGAGCTCGCTGTCGCCGGTCCATACGATCGGCTCGCAGATCATCGAAGCCGTGCGCCTGCACAGCGATCTCGACAAGCGCGCCGCGCGGGCGAAAACAGTCGAACTGCTGCGCCAGGTGGAAATCCCCAATCCGGAACAGATGGCCGACCGCTACACGTTCGAATTTTCCGGCGGCATGCGGCAGCGGGCGATGATTGCCATGGCGCTTGCCGGCAATCCCGATATCCTCATTGCCGACGAGCCGACCACGGCGCTGGACGTCACCACCCAGGCCGAAATCCTCGATCTGATCAAACGCCTGCAGGTAGAGCGCGGCATGGCGATGCTGCTGATCACCCACGACATGGGCATCGTCGCCGAAGTGGCGGACGACGTCGCCGTCATGCGCTTCGGCCATATCGTCGAGCGCGGCCCGGTCGATGCGATCTACCATGACGCCCAGCATCCCTATACGCGGCAGCTTCTCGCCTCGACGGTGAAGCTCACCCGCCATATCGAAGGCAGGGTGCCGGCGGTGGCCGCCTCATCGCAGCCACTGCGGCCGATCCTTTCGGTCCGCAATCTCGGCAAGACGTTCGGCTGGCACGGCAAAACCAATTCGCTGCGGGCGGTCGATGACGCCAATTTCGATCTCTATCCCGGAGAAAACCTCGGTATCGTCGGCGAAAGCGGCTCGGGCAAGACGACGCTCGGCCGGTTGATCCTGCGCACCGTCGAGCCGACGACGGGCAGCGTGGTCTACCGCAACAAGGATGGCCGCGAGGTCGAGGTTACCAGCTTGACCAAGAAGGAGCTTCGTGGCTTCCACCGGGAAGTCCGCCTCGTCTTCCAGGATCCCTTCGCCTCGCTCAATCCACGCATGACGGTCAAGGAAGTGATCGGCGACCCGCTGATCATCAATGGCCTCGCCAAGGGCAAGGCGCTCGAGGAACGCGTCGCCGAACTGATGCGCCTCGTCGGGCTCGATCCGATGGGCATGGAACGTTATCCGCACGCATTTTCCGGCGGCCAGCGGCAACGCATCGGCATTGCCCGGGCGCTGGCGCTCGATCCACGCATCATCATCGCCGACGAGGCGACCTCGGCGCTCGACGTGTCGATCCGCAGCCAGATCCTCGACCTGCTGCTGGATATCCGCCAACGGCTGAACCTCAGCTTCATCTTCATCTCGCACGACATTTCGGTGGTGCGTTATTTCTGCGACCGCGTTGCAGTCATGCATCGCGGCAAGATAGTGGAGCTCGGCGAGGCCGAGCAGATTTGCACCGCCCCACAGGAGGCCTATACCAAGAGCCTGATCTCCGCCGTTCCCAATCCTGATCCCCGCGACAAGCGCATGCTGCACCGGCACCGCTTCGTCGCACCCGTTCTCTAAAGGACAGTGCCAGTGCCGAAATTTTCCGCCAATCTCTCCTTCCTCTACCAGGACCTGCCCTTCCTCGATCGTTTTGCCGCGGCCGCGAAGGACGGTTTCGGCGGGCTCGAATATCTCGGCCCCTATGCCGAGCCAAAGGAAAAGGTTGTCGATGCGCTGAAGGCGAGCGGCCTCGTCCAGGCGCTCTTCAACGTGCCTTCGGGCGACTGGGCCGGCGGCGAGCGCGGCATCGCCTGCCTGCCGGACCGCGTCCAGGAATTCCGCGACGGCGTCGCTCTGGCGCTCGACTATGCCAAGGCGCTCGGCTGCGGCCAAGTCAACGTCATCTCCGGCCTCGTGGCGAAGGGTGCCGATGTCGATGCTCTGGAAAAGGTACTGGTCGACAACCTGAAATATGCCGCACCGCGCTGTGCCGATGCCGGCGTCAGGCTACTGATCGAGCCGATCAACCTGCGCGACATTCCCGGCTTCTTCCTATCGACGACCGATCATGCGGAACGCGTCCTCGACAAGGTCGGCTCCGACAATCTCTACATCCAGTACGATTTCTACCACATGCAGGTCATGCAGGGCGACCTGATCCCGACTTTCACCCGCCTGAAGGAGAGGATCGCCCATGTGCAGATCGCCGACAATCCCGGCCGCAACGAGCCCGGCACCGGCGAGATCAACTACGATTTCATACTCCGCGAACTGGACCGCCTCGGTTACGACGGCTGGGTTGGCTGCGAATACAGGTCAAAGGCCGGCACCAGCGAAGGTCTCGGCTGGATGAAGCCCCATCTCGGCGGAGGGCCACGCTAAGATCAACGCTTTTCGGAACTAACCGGACACCATCGACGCCACTTCCAGACCGGAGCCCTTCTCCGGAAGGCGGAGCCATGTCCGAACATCGATGAAGAAGGACAGGACCATGCTCAGAACCGATATCCAATTCCCCTACGGCGCCGTCTATTTCCGCAAGTCCAATCCGCCCCGCGAAGACTGGCAGCGCGATTATACGACGGCGGGAGAGGACGGCCTCAACATCTTCCGCCACTGGTTCATGTGGAGCGCGATCGAAACCGCGCCCGGCGTCTACGACTGGGAGGAATACGACCGGCAGATGGATTTAGCTGCCCAAAACGGCATCAAGACGGTCATCGCCGAGCTCATCCATGCCGTGCCCGACTGGGCGGTCCGCAAATATGCCGATGCGCTGCAGGTCAATGCCGACGGCACCAAGCTCGGTTCCTATATGGGCGTCTCGGCGGCGACCGGCGGCTTTTCCAACAATGGCGGCGGTGCTGGAGCTCTGACGCTCAACTGCCCGGAAGTGAAGGAGGCGGCCGGCAAGTTCCTGACCGCCCTCGCCACCCGCTACAAGGACCACCCGGCGATCTACGGCTACGACGTCTGGAACGAGTGCAATTATTCGGCCGATGTCGATTACAGCAGCTATGCCAAGTCCGCCTTTCGCACATGGCTGGAGAAGAAATACGGCACGCTGAAAGTGCTCGCCAAGGCCTGGCACCGCTACAGCTATGCGGAATGGGAGGATGTCGAGCCGCCGGTCCATATGGCGCCCTATCCCGAATGCATTGACTGGCTGCAGTTCAAGCGCGACAATTTCTACGACCAGATGCAATGGCGCATCGACACCATCCGCGCCGTCGATCCGAAGAACACCATCGCCGCCCACGGCATTTCCGGCGCCATCCCCAACATGGCGGCGAACGGCTGCGACGACTGGCTGGCCGCCTCCAAGGTCGAGATATACGGATTCACCTGGATCCAGGCGCGCAAGGGTACGGAAGCCTGGAAGAACTGGTACGGCGTCGATATCAACCGCGCAGCCGCCCGTGGAAAACCCTTCTGGCACGCAGAGCGCCAGGGCGGACCGCTGTGGCTGCAGCCGCAGGTGATCGGCCGCGACAAGGATGACGGCCGCGTCGCCGAGCCCGAGGATATCCGCCTGTGGAGCATGACGTCGTTTGCGGGCGGCGCCCGCGGGGTGCTGAACCTGCGCTGGCGGCCACTGCTCGACGGCCCGCTCTTCGGCGCTTTCGGCGCCTACGGCATGGACGGCGCCCGCACGCCGCGCTCGAAGCTGCAGAGCGACATGGCGAAATGGGCAAACGACCCGGCACAGGCCGCTCTCTGGGAGGCAAAGCCGGTGCGCGGCGAAATCGGCATCCTCGTCGTTCCCGAGACGCAGGAATGGGATTACCTCCTGAACTACGACCGCAAAGAAAAGCCCTATCCGGAGGCCATGTGGGGCGCCTATCGCGCCTTCCTCGAAAACGGCGTCCAGCCGGACTGGGTGCATATCGACGATATCGACGCCTATGATCGCCTCTATTTCCCGTACCCGATCATGTTCACTGCCGAGCAGGCAAAACGCCTCGCCATCTGGGTGGAAAAGGGCGGTACGCTGATCGCCGAAGCCTGCCCCGGTTATTTCGGCAACCGCGGCCATGTCGGCCAGGTGCAGCCGAACTTGGGCCTCGACAAGGTTTTTGGCGCCCGCGAGGACCAGGTCGAGTTCATGCCGGACATCGGAGACCGCATCCATTTCAAGCTGGACGGAGCAACGGTCGATGGCGGCGGTTTCCTGCAGTCCTATGTGCTGGCCGGCGGCACCGCGCGCGGCAATTTCGACGACGGGCGCCTTGCCGTGGTCGAGAACACTTATGGCAAGGGCCGAACGCTGCTGATCGGCACCAATCCGTCGGTCGCCTATTACAAGTCGCAGGGCAAGGCGAACGGCGCCTTTTTCGCCGAATTGCTGCGCTGGAGCGGCTGCACGCCGCATGCGGCCCTGTCGAACAAGGCGCTGTTCGCGCGGATCCACAAGGGCGAAAAAGGCAGCTTCCTCTGGCTCGTCAACCCGACTCGCTCGCCGCAGGCGACCGAGGCGAAGCTCGCCGAAGGGCATGGCCGTCTCGCCGCCGGCAAGGCGGTCTGGCCGGTCGGAAACGCCCATGATGGCGGCAAGATCGAGGTGCCGGCCCGAGACGTGCTGATCCTGCCGCTCACCTGACACCAATTTGCCGCCCTCAGTCATCGATGCCCGAGGGCGGCCTGGATTCCGATCATTCACCTGCATCCTCGTAGACGTTCCGAGGCGCTTGCGGTAATGGCAAAGGCAGGAAGATCGTCGGAGAAAAGAATGCCTGAGCGGGATGCCATCGTCGTCGGCGCGGGGTTCACGGGCCTGAGCGCCGCGCTGGAGCTTGTCGGTGCAGGGCTCGACGTGCTGCTGCTCGAAGCGCGCGACAGGGTCGGCGGCAAGGTCGAGTCCGAGACGCTGCCGGACGGCACCCGGATCGACACCGGCGGGCAATTCTTCTGCCGTGACATGAGCGAGCTGATGGCGCTCATCGCGGAAAACGGCAAGACCCCGGTCATGACCCACTATGATGGCGAGGCCATCTATCGGCCGCCGGTCCCGCCGCAGCAGGGTTTCGCGCGCTGGCAGGGGGTCGACGCGCTCCGCGACCGGATGATCGCCACCGATCCGGACGATCCGGAACTGGCAAAACTGACGGTGGCCGACTGGGTGGCCCGGCAGGACGACGTGCCGGCCGACGTGCGGAAAAGCTTCCTGCGGCTGATCAAGGGGCTCTGGTGCCGCGCGCCGGAGGAGGTCGCCTTCACCTGGCTCGCCTCGAACGACCGGCGCATCACCAATACCTATTCGGAAATGGAAATGTTCCTGCCCGGCACGCTGCATGCGCTGGCCGACCAGCTGGCGGCCAGGCTCGGCGACCGGCTGCGCCTCGGCACCCCGGCGACCGGGATAGAATATTCCGACACCAGCGTCACCGTCATCGCCGGCGATGAGCGGTTCTTCGCGAAACGCGTCATCCTGGCGCTGCCGCCGGTGATGATCCGCCGACTTCCGTTTTCGCCCGCTCTTCCCGAGCGGCTGCAGAAGGCGCTTTCCGCCTGGGCGCCCGGCCTGTCGATCAAGCTGCAGGTGACCTATGACAAGCCCTTCTGGCGGGAACGGGGGCTTTCCGGCGCCGTCATGTGGCACGAGCCCCAGGGCCTCTATGCCTGCGATGCCAGCCACGACGATTATGCCGGCCTGATCGTCTTTGTCGGCGGGCCGGAAGCGCAGCGATGGCACAGACGGCCGCGCGAGGAGCTCACCACTTTCATCCGCGAGCAGCTAAGCGCAGCCTTCGGCCCACAAGGCGGCGATCCGCGCGACATCCATGTCCGGGACTGGGTCGACGACCCCTGGAGCGGCGGCGCCTATAGCGACGTCGTCGTCGATCTCGATGCCCGTTATGCGGAAGACATCATCAACGAAGGCGTGCCCCCTGTCCATTTCGCGTCGTCGGAACTCTCCCCGTCCTACCCGGGTTATGTCGACGGCGCGATCGTCGCGGGCAGGCTGGCCGCAGCGCGGATCATCGCCGCGACGCCGCGCAGCCAGTCCGAGGCCGGCGGCGATTGAGGCTTCGATAGGCATTTCCTATTCAGGGCGTCGATCCGATCAAATTGCACCAAATCCGTTCTGTTGCCCTGCGGGCTTTCCTGTCGACAATACGTGTGCAATTGTCCTGCCGCATTGGCTTGCGACGCAGAACGGTGAACGATGGCGAAGAACGAACCTGCAGAAACCGATATCCCCCGCACCCGTGGCTCCGGGACGCAGAGCGTCTATACGGTCCTGCGCGGGGAAATTCTCGCGATGACCCTGGCCCCCGGCAGCCCGCTCGACGAGGTCCGGCTGTCGGAGCGTTTCGGAATGTCGCGCACCCCGATCCGCGAAGCATTGTTGCGGCTTTCCGGCGATGGCCTCGTCACCACGCTGCCGAACCGCAACACCATCGTCGCGACGATCGATTTCGCCTCTCTGCCTCCCTATTTCGATGCCCTGACGCTGATGTACCGCATCACCACCCGCGGTGCCGCCATGCGCGCGACGCCGCAGGCGATGGGCGAGATCCGCAAGCGGCAGGCGGAGTTCGCCTCAGCGGTTGCCGCCCACGACGCCTTCGCGATGATCGAGGCGAACCGGGAATTCCACGTCGCCATCGCCGAACTCGCCGGCAACACCTATTACACCACCTTCTTCGCCCGGCTGCTCGACGAGGGACGCCGCATCCTGCGCCTCTATTACCGGACGTTCGATGATCGGCTGCCACGCCAGTATGTCGACGAACACGAGGAGATGATTGCCGCGATCGAAGCCCGTGACGTCGAGCGCTCCGACAGGCTCGCCATCAAGCATGCGGAACAGATCGTCCGGCAGATCCAGGATTATATCGCCCGCGATCTCGGCAATCCGATCGATCTTGCCGTCTCCTGACCCCTTCCGCATTCGCTTCACAGGACCAGAAATCATGAATTCCTCTTCGGTCGACGCCGTCGTCATCGGCTCGGGCATAATCGGCGCGATGTCGGCGCATTACCTGCTGGAAGACGGCCGCTCGGTGCTGATCATCGAGCGCGGCGAGGTGGCCCGGGGTGCAAGCAGCGGCAATGCCGGCATTCTCGCCTTTCCGGAAATCATCCCGATCGCCGCACCCGGCATGATGTGGAAGGCGCCGAAATGGCTGCTCGATCCGCTCGGTCCCCTCAGCCTGCCGCCGTCCTATGCACTCAACATGGTGCCGTGGCTGTGGCGACTGTGGCGGGCCAGCGCCCGCCCGGCCTATGAGCGCACGGTCGGCGTACATGCCAGGATGATGCCGATGGCGCGCAGCGAGATGCTGCGCACCGTCGAACGCACGGGCCTTCGGGCGATGGTGAAGCAGACGGGCACGCTCGACCTCTATGACAGCGAGGCGAGCCTCAATGCCGCGGCTGACGACTGGCAGGCGAAACGCAAGGCGGGTTTCGAATTCCAGAGAGTTGGCCGCGGCGAGATCGACTCGCTGCAGCCGGGCCTTGCGCCGCAGTTCCGGCATGGCATCTTCACACCGTCCGGCCTGCAGGTTTCCGATCCGCTGGAATTCACCCAAGCCCTCTTCAGCAACGCCATGTCCCGTGGCGCATCGCTCAGGATCGGTGAAGTTATTCGCATCGAGCCCGTAAACGATGGCGCCAGGGTCATTCTGGCGGATGGCGCCATCTTCGAGGCGAAGACCGTCGTGCTGGCAGGCGGCGCCTGGTCGAAGAAAATCGTCACCGGCCTCGGCGACCATGCGCCGCTCGAAACCGAGCGCGGCTATAATACGACGCTGCCGCAAGGCGCCTTCCCGCTTCATCGCCAGCTTTATTTCAACGACCACGGCTTCGTGGTGACGCCGCTTTCCACCGGCATCCGCGTCGGCGGCGCAGTCGAGCTCGGCGGGCTGAAGCTGGCCCCGAATTACAAGCGCTCCGAAGCGATGCTGAAGAAGGCAAAAAGCTTCCTGCCCGACCTGAAAACCGAGGGCGGCCGCCAGTGGATGGGTTTTCGCCCGTCCATGCCGGACTGCCTGCCGGTGATCGGCCCGTCGAGCGCGACGCCGGCGATCGTCTATGCCTTCGGCCACGGGCATCTCGGCCTCACCCAGTCGGCCGCGACCGGCCGGTTGGTCGCCGATATCGCCGCCCGCCGAAAGCCTGCCCTCGATATCGAACCCTACAGCATCAGCCGGTTTCGCTGACATCGGCGACGGCCGAATGCAGCTCGGCTACACGTGCCGAATATCTCTGTCGACAAACTGACTACAGCGCGGTATAACCGCAGCGACATAGCAAGGAAGCGTACATGGCCTGGTCTCACCCCGTCCCGAAGATTACTGACGAAGAACGGCTGCAACGGCTTGTCCGGCTCCAGGCGTCGCTGGAGGAAAAGGGGCTCGGCGGCATCCTGCTCGGCGCCAGCGAGAGTCTGCGTTATTTCACCGGCCTCGTCTGGCACCAGAGCGAACGCCTTCTCGGCGCGCTGGTGACGCCGAAATCGGTGACCTATATCGTGCCGGGTTTCGAACAGAGCCGCGTCGAGAGCCTGTCCCACTTGCCGGGCGAGATCGTCGCCTGGCAGGAGGATGAAGCGAGCGCCGCGCTGGTCTCTTCGCTTCTGCCTTCCAATGTGAAGCTTGCGCTCGACGACGCGCTGCCGCTGTTCATCTACCACCAGCTTGCCGCCGTTTTCGGCGCCGACCGCCTCACCGATGGCGGCCGATTGATCCGCGATCTCAGGCTCCGGAAGTCGAAGGCCGAGATCGACCTTATCCAGCATGCGATGAACCTGACGCTGGAAGTGCATCGCCGCGCCCATGTCTTCATCAAGCCGGGCGTGCTTGCCTCGGACGTGATGCGCCATATCGACGAACAGCATCGTGCGCTTGGGGCAACAAGCGGGTCGAGCTTCTGCATCGTCTCCTTCGGGGTCGCGACCTCCCTCCCCCACGGCGCCGACGGCGACCAGGTCTATGGCCCCGGCGACGTGATACTGGTCGATACCGGCTGCCGGCTCGACGGTTATCATTCCGATCTCACCCGTACCTATGTACTGGAAGAGCCGGCCCCGGAATTCGCCAGGGCCTGGGCGATCGAGCGGGAAGCGGAACAGGCCGTCTTCGAGGCCGCCCGCCCCGGCGCCACCTGCGGCAGCCTCGATGACGCCGCCCGCAAGGTGCTGGCGAAACACGGGCTCGGCCCGGACTACATCCTCCCTGGCCTGCCGCATCGCGCCGGCCACGGGCTCGGCCTCGAGATCCACGAGGAACCCTATATCGTGCGCGGCAATGCGACCGTGCTCGAACCGGGCATGTGTTTCTCCAACGAACCGATGATCGTTTTCCCGGACCGTTTCGGGATCCGCCTCGAAGACCATATCCACATGACCGAAACCGGGCCGCAATGGTTCACGGAGCCAGGCAAGGGTCCGACTGAGCCCTTCGCGTGACAGATATCGGCGCGACCGCGCATATTATCACCCATCAACCAGAGGAGTGCATTTCATGACCACAGGCTGGAGCGGCGTTTTCCCCGCAGTGACCACACAATTCAACGAAGACTTCTCGATCGACCTCAGGGCCACCCAAGGGGTGCAGGACGCGCTCGTCAATGACGGCGTCAACGGCCTGATCGTCATGGGCACCTGCGGCGAGAACAACTCGCTCGATCCGGAAGAAAAGCGCACCATCCTCAAGGCCGCCGTCGAAGTGGTGAACGGCCGCGTACCGGTCGTAACCGGCGTTTCCGAATTCGACACCCGCCGCGCCGTCGCCTATGCCCGCGATGCCGAAAAGCTCGGCGCCGATGGCCTGATGCTGCTGCCGGCCATGGTCTATGTGCCGAAGCCGGAAGAACTGGTCGCCCATTTCAAGACGGTCGCCGCGGCCACCTCGCTGCCGATCATGCTATACAACAATCCGCCGGCCTACCGCGTCAACATCGGCGCCGACGTGCTGCGCCAGCTCGAAGACGTGCCGAACATCAAGGCCGTCAAGGAAAGCGCGCCGGATCCGCGCCGCTTCACCGACCTGATCAACACCTTCGGTGACCGCTTCGACATCTTCGCCGGCCTGGACGACGTGGCGCTCGAAGGCCTGATGCTTGGCGCCAAGGGCTGGGTCTCCGGCCTCACCAGCGCCTTCCCGCAGGAATCTGTAGCCTTGGTGGCCGCAGCCGCCCGCGGCGACTGGGTCGAAGCCCGCGCCATCTATCGCTGGTTCATGCCGTTGTTGCATCTCGATGCCGAGCACGACCTCGTCCAGTCGATCAAGCTCGCCGAACAGATCATGGGCCGCGGTTCTGAGCGCGTCCGCATGCCGCGCATGCTGCTGACGGGTGCGCGCCGTGCAGAAGTGACTGCGATGGTGGAAAAGGCCGCTGCGACGCGGCCGACGCTTGCCAAGAAGGCAGCTTGATAGCGGGACGGATCCCGCAGTATACGCATGCAAAAAAGCCGGGCTCGCGCCTGGCTTTTTTTGTTTCTCTTTTACCGCTGACCGCCTGGCTCGCCGCTCTGGTCCAGGACCCGGCTGAGGCTGAGCGCTGCGATCGTGCAGATCGCGCCGGAGATCAGATATCCGCCGATGAAGATGATGCCGAAACTGCTGGCGAGGCCGAGGGCCACCAGCGGTGCGAAGCCGGCACCGATCAGCCACGCGAGGTCGGAGGTGAGTGCCGCGCCGGTATAACGATAATATTGCCCGAAGCGCGAGGAGACGGCGCCGGAGGCCTGGCCGAACGAGAGACCGAGGATCCCGAAGCCGATGATGATGAAGGCATCCTGTCCCTTGCCGCCCGCATCGAGCAGGAAGGGTGCCGAGAACGAGAAGATCGCGATGATCACCGCGCCGATCATCAGTTGGCTGCGGCGGCCGATGCGGTCGGCGATCAGGCCGGACAGGATGATGCCGACGATGCCGACGGCAGCGCCGATCACCTGCACGAACAGGAATTCCGCCGCAGACTGCCCGCCATAAAGCGTCACCCAGCTCAACGGGAAGATTGTCACCAGGTGGAACATGGCGAAGCTGGCCAGCGGCACAAACGCGCCGAGCACGACGTCATGGGCGTGCTTGCTCAGCATTTCGAAGATCGGCCGGGCCTGCAGCTCGTTGGCTTCGAGCGCCGAGCCGAATTCCTTGCTGGCGACGATGCGCAGGCGGGCAAACAGCGCCACGACGTTGATCGCAAAGGCCACGAAGAACGGATAACGCCAACCCCAGGCAATGAAATCCGCTTCCGAGAGATTGGCGACGAAATAACCGAACAGGATGCTCGCCAGCGCAAAGCCGATCGGCGCGCCGAGCTGCGGGATCATCGCATACCAGCCGCGCCGGTTGGGCGGCGCATTGAGGTTCAGGAGCGAGGCGAGCCCGTCCCAGGCGCCGCCGAGCGCAAAACCCTGCCCCATGCGGAACAGCGCCAGCAATGCCACGGCCCAGTAGCCGATCGTGTCGTAGCCGGGCAGGAAGGCGATCGAAGCCGTCGATCCGCCGAGCAGGAACAGCGCGATCGTCAGCTTGGTGCCGCGCCCATAATTACGGTCGATCCACATGAACACGAACGACCCGACTGGCCGCGCCATGAAGGCGAGCGGGAAGATCGCGAACGACATCAGGGTCGCGGCGACCGGGGTCGGCGCGAACGGAAAGATCAGCTTCGGAAAAACGAGGACGGAACCCAGCCCGTAAACGAAGAAGTCGAAGAATTCCGACATGCGACCGATGATCACACCAAGCGCAATGCTGCCCGGCGAGATCGGCCCGTCGTCATGAATGCGGCGGGCGTCCCTTTCGAGGCCGGACGATGTCGGGCCCGTTGACGCGGGATTGACGACCGTGGTCATGAATTCCTCCTGGCGATAGTTCGCCTCGTCCTCGAAATGTTGATCAACATGCCGTCGAGATCAAGGAACAAGACTAAAAAAACCTGACATATGCGACGGACCGCACCGTCTTCTCATCCACACCCTCTGGTCACCCCCTCAGGCTGTCCTAGATTTCCGATGGGCGAATGCGGAAACTGAGCGTGCAGGTTGGTGCAGCAAAACGGTTCGGAAGACCATGCGGTTTTATGCTGCACTGCGACAGATTGCTGCACTGCGACGAACGACCTCATTCCAGCCCATGCAGGAACCTGACTATTCCGAACTAGACAAAACACAAATTCGAGCCCGAGATGACCCCCCAGTTGAAAATCGTCGCACGGTTGTTCGCTCTCTTCACCCTTTTAGGGCTTTCCGGATGTAACCTGGTCGTGATGTCGCCTTCCGGCGATATCGCCCGACAGCAGGCTAATCTGATCATCGTCGCCACGGTGCTGATGCTGATCATCATCGTGCCGGTGATCTTCCTCACGCTGTTCTTCGCCTGGCGTTATCGCGGCTCGAACACCAATGCGCCCTATGATCCCGAATGGCACCATTCGACGCGGCTCGAAGTCATCATCTGGTCGGCACCGCTCGCCATCATCATCGCGCTCGGCGCCGTCACCTGGATGAGTACTCACAAGCTCGACCCCTACAGGCCGCTCGACCGGATCGATGCCCAGCGCGCCGTGCCTGCCGAGGTGAAGCCTATCACCGTGGAAGTCGTGGCTCTCGACTGGAAATGGCTGTTCTTCTATCCGGACTATGGCATCGCCACCGTCAACGAGATGGCGGCCCCCGTCGACGTGCCGATCAACTTCAAGATCACCGCCTCCTCGGTAATGAACTCCTTCTATGTGCCGGCGCTTGCGGGCATGATCTATGCGATGCCTGGCATGGAAACCAAGCTGCACGCCGTCATCAACAAGGCGGGGGAATACGAAGGCATTTCATCGAACTACAGCGGCGACGGCTTCTCGCATATGCGCTTCAAGTTCCATGGCGTCGACCGGGCAGGCTTCGACCAGTGGATCACCCGCGTCAAGCAGAACGGTACGGCACTCAATCGCGATGCCTATCTGAAGCTCGAAAAGCCGAGCACCAAGGAACCGGTGCGCTATTATGCCAATGTCGAGGACGGGCTCTACAGGACCGTGCTCAACATGTGCGCCACGCCCGGCAAGATGTGCATGGATGAGATGATGCATATCGACATGACGGGCGGCGGCGGAATCGAGAGCCACGAGAACCGTGCCAGGCTGGAGCATGACAACCGCCATGCCGGCGAAGCGGGCCATGCGGCACCTGCCGCGACCTTCCCGGCGACGGGCAACCCGGCCCGCAGCGACCAGCCGGCCGAGGGCGTCGACCAGAATTCCGGACAGCCGCAATCGCAGGCGCCATCGACGAACCACGACATGCAAGGCCACACGATGCCCGGAGGCGATCCGGGCGGCGTAGCGCCGGCGCAGCTCAACAACAATGCCCCGGCGCAGCCGTAAGGCCGCGTTTCAACAGATCTGGTAGAGACCCATGTTCGGTAACACCACCCTGACGCAATTCCTTTTCGGACGGCTCACCCTTGAAGCCATCCCCTATCACGAGCCTATCCTCGTCGTGACCTTCATCGTCGTGGCGCTGCTCGGCATCGCCATTCTCGGACTCGTCACGCGATATCGGCTCTGGGGTTATCTGTGGAGCGAGTGGTTCACCAGCGTCGATCACAAGAAAATCGGCATCATGTATGTGGTGCTGGCGATCGTCATGCTGCTGCGCGGCTTTGCCGATGCGATCATGATGCGCATCCAGCAGGCGCTCGCGTTCAACGGCAATGAGGGTTATCTCAACCCGCACCACTACGACCAGATATTCACCGCGCATGGCGTGATCATGATCTTCTTCATGGCCATGCCTTTCGTCACCGGGCTGATGAACTACGTCGTGCCGCTGCAGATTGGTGCCCGCGACGTCTCCTTCCCGTTCCTCAACAACTTCTCGTTCTGGATGACGACGGCCGGGGCGATCATCATCATGATGTCGCTGTTCGTCGGCGAATTCGCCCGCACCGGTTGGCTCGCCTATCCGCCGCTCTCGGGCGCCGACTACAGTCCGGGCGTCGGCGTCGATTATTACATCTGGGGCCTGCAGGTGGCCGGCATCGGCACGACCCTATCGGGCATCAACCTGATCGCCACGATCGTCAAGATGCGCGCGCCGGGCATGACCTTCATGAAGATGCCGATCTTCACCTGGACCTCGCTCTGCACCAACGTGCTGATCGTCGCCTCCTTCCCGATCCTCACCGCCACCCTCGTTCTGCTCTCGCTCGACCGCTATGCCGGCACGAACTTCTTCACCAACGACCTCGGCGGCAACCCGATGATGTATGTGAACCTCATCTGGATCTGGGGCCATCCGGAGGTCTATATCCTCGTCCTGCCGGCGTTCGGCATCTTTTCCGAAGTGGTCGCCACCTTCTGCGGCAAGCGGCTCTTCGGTTACGCCTCGATGGTTTATGCCACCTGCGTGATCATGATCCTCTCCTATATCGTCTGGCTGCACCATTTCTTCACGATGGGGTCCGGTGCCTCGGTCAACGCCTTCTTCGGCATCACCACGATGATCATCTCGATCCCAACAGGCGCCAAACTCTTCAACTGGCTGTTCACCATGTATCGCGGCCGCATCCGCTACGAACTGCCGATGATGTGGACGATCGGCTTCATGGTCACCTTCACCATCGGTGGGATGACCGGGGTGATGCTGGCAATTCCGCCGGCCGATTTCGTGCTCCACAATTCGCTCTTCCTGATCGCCCATTTCCACAACGTCATCATTGGCGGCGTGGTTTTCGGACTGATGGCGGGCGTCGTCTACTGGTGGCCGAAGGCTTTCGGCTACAAGCTCGACACGTTCTGGGGCAAGATCAGCTTCTGGTGCTGGCTGATCGGCTTCTACGTCGCCTTCATGCCGCTTTATGTGCTCGGCCTGATGGGCGTCACCCGCCGCGTCTCCCAGTTCGAGGACCCGTCGCTGCAGATCTGGTTCATCATCGCCGCATTCGGCGCGGTGATCATCGCCTGCGGCATCGGCGCCTTCATCATCCAGATCGTCGTCAGCTACCTGAGGCGCGACCAGCTGCGCGAGACCTCCGGTGACCCCTGGGACGGCCGCACGCTCGAATGGTCGACCGCCTCGCCGCCGCCGGACTACAATTTCGCCTTCACGCCGGTCGTGCACGACCATGACAGCTGGTACGACATGAAGAGCCGCGGCTATGAGCGCCCGCTCGGCGGCTTCAAGCCGATCCACATGCCGAAAAATACCGGCACGGGCGTCATCCTTGCCGCAATCAGCGTCGTCTTCGCCCTCGCGATGATCTGGTACATCTGGTGGCTGGCAATCGTCGCCTTCGTCGCCATGATCGCCGTCGCGATCGGCCATACCTTCAACTACAATCGGGATTTCCACATTCCAGCCGAAACCGTGACCGCAACAGAGGACGCGCGCTCGAAGCTGCTCGCGGAACGGACCTGAGACCATGAGCCAGACGCAAGTTCAGACCCACGGCCCCTCGGGCAATCAGGAAACCGACAAGCCGCGGTTCTACGTCACGGAAGAGCATCATCCGGAAGGCAGCACCATGCTGGGCTTCTGGCTGTACCTGATGAGCGACTGCCTGGTCTTCGCGGTGCTTTTCGCCACCCACGGCGTGCTCGGCCGAAATTATGCGGCAGGCCCCTCGCCCGCCGACCTGTTCGACCTGCCGATCGTTGCCCTCAACACCGCTATGCTGCTGTTCTCGTCGATCACCTACGGTTTTGCGATGTTGCAGATGGAACGCGGCGCCAAGACCGAGACGCTGTTCTGGCTCGGCGTGACCGGCGTGTTCGGAGCGGTCTTCCTCGGCCTAGAACTCTACGAGTTCAACCACCTGATCCATGAGGGCGCAGGCCCGACCCGCTCTGCCTTCCTCTCCTCATTCTTCACCCTGGTCGGCACCCACGGGCTGCACGTCACCTTCGGCATCATCTGGCTGATCACGCTGATGGTGCAGGTCGGCAGACACGGACTGATCGAGGCAAACAAGCGCCGCCTGATGTGCCTGTCGATGTTCTGGCATTTCCTCGACGTCGTCTGGATCGGCGTCTTTTCCTTCGTCTATCTCATGGGAGTCCTCGGATGAGCTCGCACGGCCAAGCCCCGCACGCCCCCGCTCACGAAAGTGCCTCAGAGGCCCATCACGGCCACAGCAACGGCCATCAGGCTGGCCACGGCACGCTGAAAGGTTACCTGATCGGCTTCAGCCTGTCGGTCATCCTGACCGCCATCCCGTTCTGGCTGGTGATGAGCGGCGCCATCGACAGCAAGCTGTTCACCGCCTTTCTCGTGATGGGGCTCGGCGTCATCCAGATCGTCGTGCACATGGTCTATTTCCTGCACATGAACCCGCGCTCCGAAGGCGGCTGGACGATGATGGCGCTGCTCTTCACCCTGGTTCTGGTCGGCATCACGCTTGCCGGATCGCTCTGGGTCATGCACCATCTCAACACCAACATGATGCCGATGTCGCCGGAGATGATGAAAAACATGCCGTAATCCCCTCGGGGACAAGCTGGGAAGGGATAGACGCGTGGCTCTCGACCATCCTTTGACCGGAGAACCAGCGGACGTGGAACCGGCTCGTTCCAGGCTGGTCTTCGCCGCCGCGATGCTGTTGCTGACCGTCGTCTTCCTCGGGCTCGGCACCTGGCAGGTGCAGCGGCTCTTCTGGAAGCTCGACCTGATCGCCCGCGTCGATGCCCGGGTCACGGCAACCCCGGTGCCCGCCCCCTCATCGCCAGCCTGGCCCACCATCAACGCCGAAGATGACGAGTATCGGCGCGTCACGGCCAACGGCACCTTCCGCCATGACGCGGAAACGCTGGTCCAGGCGGTCACCGATCTCGGTCCCGGCTTCTGGATCCTGACACCCCTGGAACAGAAGGACGGGACCACCGTCCTCATCAATCGCGGCTTCGTGCCCGCCAACCGCCGTGACCCGGCTTTGCGGCCGGATGGGCAGCTCGCAGGTCCTGTGAAGATCACCGGCCTCATCCGCATCAGCGAGCCGGAGGGCGCCTTCCTGCGCTCCAACGATCCCGCGAACGGCCGCTGGTACTCCCGCGACGTGGCCGCGATTGCCGCCGCCAACGGCCTCGAAAGGGTCGCACCCTATTTCATCGATGCCGACGCGACGCCGATCCCCGGCGGCCTGCCCGTCGGCGGACTGACGGTGATCCGCTTCCGCAACAGCCACCTCGTCTATGCCGCGACCTGGTATCTGCTGGCGTTGATGAGCGCCGCGGCCGCCTATGCGATCCAGCGCCGGCGGCTCGCCTGAAACTTGAGGCGTGGATTTCCACGGAATAGCAGGTCCGCAACCTGTTCATCGCGCGCCGAATTTCTCATACTCGATAAACGGCATTTGCCAGCGCCGCGGGCGGGCCGGCTAAGAGCGGATTTGATTTTATGCGCCAGTTTTTCAACTCGAAATACAAGATCCTTTTCACGGCCGCGCTGTTCGTCCTGACATCGGTGTTCATGTCGATCTCCGCGACGGGCCATGTCAGCGGCAATTATATCGCGATTGTTCTGGTGGGATTCCTGTTCACGATCCTGTCGCTCTATTCGGCGGTCAGGTCGCGACACGCGGAATACCTGATCATCGGCAGCCTGTTGTTGTCGCTTTCGACACTGGTCGGGATCACCGAATTGCTGACCAAGAAGATCTCCAACATGCAATACGGAATTTATTTCTTCGCTTTCCTCGGTTGCGTCGGCCTGCTTTCGCTGGGCCTGATCGCGCGGTATCTGACCAGCGAGGGGTGGAGCGTCAGTTCCGAAAAGACGCGCGAGGCCTTGTCCGTCTGCGCCACGATCCTCGGATTCGTGCTGGCGATCGCCTCGGCCTTCGTGCCGACCTGAAAAACCCGGGGTTAAATCAGCATTGAAAAAGATGCCCGGACGTAGCTGAGCCACGTCCGGGCGATTTTTATCGATCAGACGAGATCGAAGCGGTCGGCGTTCATGACCTTGGTCCAGGCCGCCACGAAGTCCTTGACGAACTTCGCCTTGGCGTCGGACTGGCCATAGACTTCCGCGATCGCACGAAGCTGCGAATGCGAACCGAAGATCAGGTCGACGCGGGTGCCGGTCCACTTGGGCGCCTTCGTCCTGCGGTCATGACCTTCGTAAACACCATCCTTGCCGGCGACGGGCGACCATTCGGTGCCCATGTCGAGCAGGTTGACGAAGAAGTCGTTCGTCAGCGTTTCCGGTTGGGACGTGAAGACGCCGTGTTCAGGCTGGCCGGCCTTCAGCACGCGCAGGCCACCGAGAAGAACGGTCATTTCCGGTGCTGTCAGCGTCAGAAGCTGGGCGCGGTCCAGGAGGGCCTCTTCAGCCTTCATGAACTGCGTCTTGCCGCTGTTGACATAGTTGCGGAAGGCGTCGGCGCGGGGTTCCAGCGCGGCAAAGGAAGCCGCGTCGGTCTGAGCCTCGGAGGCATCCATACGGCCCGGCGTGAAGGGCACGATGATGTCCTGGCCGCCGGCCTTGGCAGCCTTTTCGACGCCGGCTGCACCGGCAAGCACGATCAGGTCGGCCAGCGAGATCTTCTTAGCCCCTGCCTGGGCAGCGTTGAAGTCCTTCTGGATGCCTTCGAGAACGCCCAAGACCTTGGCGAGCTGCGCCGGCTGGTTGGCTTCCCAGTCCTTCTGCGGAGCAAGCCGGATCCGCGCGCCGTTGGCACCGCCGCGCTTGTCGGAACCGCGGAAGGTCGAGGCGGAAGCCCAGGCGGTGGAAACCAGTTCCTGTACCGTCAGGCCGGTCGCCAGAACCTTCGCCTTCAGCTCGGCGACATCCTTGTCGTCGACGAGCGGGTGGTCGACGGCCGGGATCACATCCTGCCAGATCAGGTCTTCAGCCGGAACTTCCGGGCCGAGATAACGAACCTTCGGCCCCATGTCGCGATGGGTCAGCTTGAACCAGGCGCGGGCGAAGGCATCGGCGAATTCGGCCGGGTTTTCCAGGAACCGGCGCGAAATCTTCTCGTAGATCGGGTCGAAGCGCAGTGCCAGGTCGCTGGTCAGCATGGTCGGCAGCTGCTTCTTCGACGGGTCGAAGGCGTCCGGAATGGAAGCCTCGGCATTCTTCGCCACCCACTGCTTGGCGCCGGCGGGGCTCGTGGTCAGCTCCCATTCGAAGCCGAACAGGTTTTCGAAGAAGTAGTTGCTCCACTGGGTCGGCGTCTGCGTCCAGGTGACTTCCAGGCCGCTGCCGATTGCATCGCGACCAACGCCAGTGTTGAACTTGCTCGACCAGCCGAGGCCCTGGGCTTCGAGCTCGCCGCCCTCCGGGTCGATACCGACAAACGACGGATCGCCGGCGCCGTGAGTCTTGCCGAACGTGTGACCGCCGGCGATCAGCGCCACGGTTTCTTCGTCGTTCATCGCCATGCGGGCGAAGGTTTCGCGGATGTCGAGTGCCGAAGCGAGCGCATCGGGAGTGCCGTTCGGGCCTTCCGGATTGACGTAGATGAGGCCCATCTGCACGGCGCCGAGCGGTTCTGCCAGCTGACGTTCGCCGCTATAGCGCTCATCCCCGAGCCAGGTTCCTTCCGGACCCCAGTAGAGCTCTTCCGGCTCCCAGACGTCGGCGCGGCCGCCGGCAAAACCGAACGTCTTGAAGCCCATCGATTCAAGAGCGACATTGCCGGTGAGGATCATCAGATCCGCCCAGGAGATCTTGTTGCCGTATTTCTGCTTGATCGGCCAGAGCAGGCGGCGGGCCTTGTCGAGGTTGACGTTGTCCGGCCAGCTGTTGAGCGGCGCGAAACGCTGCTGCCCCTGGCCTGCGCCACCGCGGCCGTCGGTGATGCGGTAGGTGCCGGCGCTGTGCCAGGCCATGCGGATGAACAGGCCGCCGTAGTGACCGAAATCGGCCGGCCACCACTCCTGCGAATCCGTCATCAGGGCCTGAAGGTCTTTCTTCAGGGCGTCGAGATCGAGCGTCTTGAACTCTTCGGCGTAATTGAACGCCTCACCCATCGGGTCGGAGCGAACGGAGTGCCCGTGAAGAATCTGGACGTTCAGCTGGTTAGGCCACCACTCGCGGTTCGATCGGCCGCGAGGCGTGTGCGCGACCGGACATTTGCCGGCGTTTTCGCTAGATTTCGCATCCATGACTATCTCCTTGATTTCTTTAATTATCTGTCGTGCAAAAAGAGGCTGTTTCTGCCGAACCGTCCGGTCCGGCTGCGCTGTTTCAGACTATCGTCCCCGCCTTTCGAGCAAGGATCATGGTCACGCGCACCCTCCCTTGGATCCTTCTTATCGGAAGCGCCTCATAAATTTAAGTTGGATTTACTGATCGCCGCGATAAGTTGAGGTTATGAAGAACGTCACACTGAAACAGCTCCGTTATTTCGAGGCCCTGGCGCGGGACGGCCGCTTCCGCCGCGCCGCCGATGCCTGCGCGATTTCCCAGCCGGCTTTGTCGATGCAGATCAAGGAACTCGAACAGGAATTGGGCGGCGATCTCTTCGAGCGGAATGCGCGCGAAGTGAAACTCACCGCCTTTGGTCAGACATTTGCGCTGCGGGTTCGCGATATCCTGCGGGCGGTGGACGAACTGGCGGACCTCGCCCGCGCGTCGCGCGATCCGTTCCTGGCGCGCCTGCGCATCGGCATCATCCCGACGATCGCGCCCTATCTGCTGCCGGCGATCATCAACGACCTGAACAGGACGTTCGACGGGATCGAATTGCAGGTGCGCGAGACGCAGACGGCAAAACTGGTCCAGGAACTGGCACAGGGCGAACTGGATCTGGCAATCGTCGCCCTGCCCGTATCGGAACCGTTCCTGACCGAGCTCAAACTGTTCGACGAGGAGTTCGTGCTGGTCCGGCGACGCGAGGACGAAGGCAAGCCCGTCCCCGAACGAGAGGCACTACGCGAAATGCGCCTGCTGCTGCTGGAGGAAGGCCACTGTTTTCGCGATCAGGCCCTATCGTTCTGCAAGATAGGATCGACCCGCGCCCGGGAAGTCATGGAAGGCAGCTCTTTGTCCACCCTGGTCCAGATGGTCAGCGCCGGCATCGGCATCACCCTGATCCCGGAAATGGCAGTGCCTTTGGAAACGCGCTCGGCGCAGGTTTCGATCTCGCGCTTCCAGACGCCCCGGCCGTCCCGCACGATCGGAATGATCTGGCGCCATTCGACGCCTCTCGTCACCCAACTCCTGCAGATTTCCGAAGTAGTGCGCCGCTCAGCCGATACGGTGCGCGAACAGTATGCAATGCGGCCTTGAGACGCAGCGAAGCCGCTCCCGAAGGGAGCCGGCGGGCCACGCGCACTTGTGTGGAAAGGCGTTAAGTATTTGATCTTGGTAGGGATCAAATCGGAATGGTGCCCAGAAGAGGTGACTGGAAGCTATACAGCCACGTGAGGCAGTTTCACTATCACCAAAGTCATCATGCTTTTTGCGTCGACCGCCACAGTGAGCCAAAACATGCTGTGCTGCCGTCTAAATTTATAAGTTGTGTCTCAAGATATGAACTGCGAGCGTACCGTTCCATTCAGAGAGAACTTCTGCTAGTGGACTCTCATGCTACCCCGCCGACAACGAATGCATATCTCTGGGATTGACACCGCCCGCGCGTTGGCGGCCCTGTCAGTGGTCTTCGCTCATTTGCTGAGCCCTAGCATGCCCGGCCTGACGAAATACATCTTTACCGGCCACCCCGCGGTCATAGCGTTTTTTGTCATCTCGGGGTTCTGCATTCATTTCCCGTTCCGAGACGCTGACCTTGTCGCGACGACGTTCCTCAAGAGGCGCTTTGTTCGGATAGGCCTTCCCACGCTAGCCGCGTTTATCTGGGCTCAATTGGCGGGCATCCGCGCCTACAACCCGATCGACGGCTATATCCTGTGGTCGGTGGTGTGCGAGATGATCTATTATTCGCTCTACCCGATCTTTCTCCCGCTTTCCCGAAAGATTGGCTGGCCGAAGATGATCCTGGCGTCCGTTGTTGTCTCTTACGTCATCGTGTTGGCGCTAGGTTCTGACGAATACGGAAACGCTCACATTTACGGCGCCGGCCTGAACTGGCTTGTGGGCCTGCCTGCCTGGTTGATTGGCTGCTTTATTGCCCAGCACTATCGCAGCGGGATGAACCTTGGGAGCATCTGGCTCTGGCGAGCCGGCACTGCCTTCACGGCATCAGTCTTATATTGGGCAACTATAAACACACCAGCCGGATACTACCTGACGATGACGCCTTTCGCCGCTTTGGCGGGGGGATGGATGCTGGCTGAAGCGTCCAGCGCCGAGCGTGGTCATGCAATACAGGCAATGGAAAAGATCGGGAAGGCCTGCTTTTCCATCTATCTGATACATGCGATTGCCGCATTCGAACTTGAACATCGAGGTCTCAGAAACCCTCTGCTGGTCACCGGCTTGGCGCTTGCGATGGTCTATCCCTTCTATCGTTATGTGGAAAAGCCAGCGCACGATCTGTCCAGGAGCTTGGGCAGAAAGCGCTCGTCTCAGCCTACGGCGCTTTAAGCGCTGCTTCAGAGTTTGGAACCCGCAAGGAGGAACGCGCCGATCTGCACGGCAGAAAGCCCGTGGCTTTAAATCCGTCCTGCACATCGGCTCATCAAGTCCTCCAAGTTGAACCTTGTCCGTCACGGCACCGAAATCGGCAATCGTGTCCTGGTCGCTATCGATGTTGAAGATGAAGGCGGCGGCGCCCGTCACCAACGATGCGGAGCGATATCCGCTCCCGCTGCTCGTCCCGAGGGATTACACGATCCAAAACACCCATGACTGTCTCCAAAAGACAGTCATGAATCTGATTTGCTCAGCCTTGGAAACCCAAGAGTCCACACTTCCTAAAGCACAACCGTACACCGCAGCCGGTTAGCAAGATCAGGTGTCGGGAACCCGGGCCAGTTCCGCCTGATGGCGCGGCAGGCCACGCCTGTGAACCTTACGTCCAAGCAAGCCACATATAAGCGGCGGCCGTCCAGGAAAAGCCGAGACCGCCGCAGCCTTCGCCCGTTACCGGGTCGAAATATTCGGCAAAACCTTCCGCCTCGATCGCCGCGACCGTCGATCTGCGCAGCTCTTCCGCCGCTTCCGGATGACCGTTGCGCTTGAAGCCGTCGATCAGCAGCCAGTTGATGATCGCCCAGGCCGGGCCGCGCCAGTAGCGTTTCGGTTCCCAGCCTGCGATGCCCGGTTTGGTGGTCGGAAAGGCGACCTTGAGGCCCTTCGACCAGGCCTTCATCTCATCGACCAGCGCATCGGCGATGTTCTTTTCAAGATCGAGCGACAGAAGGGGGATGAAGCCTGCCTGTGTCGCGGCTTCGACATCCTCGCCGGAGATCAGGTCGCGGGAGACGAAGCGTGACAGGGCCGGGCGCCACTGCGCGAGTATCGCCTTGCGGGTGAGGTCGTTGAAGGCGGCGATCTCGGCGGCGTCCTCCGTCCGGCCGAATTCGCGGGCGAGATGTTCGAGGTCCTCGCCGGCCTTCAGCAGGATAGCGGTGGTCTGGATCTCGGCCACCTTGAACGGTGCCTTTCCCCATTGCATTGCGGGATCCCAGCCGCAGGCGGCATAGGTGTCGACCAGGTGGATGAAGCGGTTATAGTCCTCGTCGCGCGGACGCATCGAGGCGTTCACATGGCCGGTGTCCTTGCGCACGACCGGCGTGTCGGTGGTGGTCGGCACGCGCGCGAGCGCGATGTCCCAGGCCGGCGAGTTGTCGCTGCCGCTTTCCCAAGGATGCAGCAGGGCGACCAGGCCGGTGCCTTCCGGATCGCGTGCGGAATACCACCAGCGATGCCATTTCAGCGCGGCCTCGTAGAGCGGCAGGGTGCGGGCCTCTGCGCCGCTGCCGGCCGCCTCGAAGACCTTGCGCAGCGCGATCGCAAAGACCGGCGGCTGGGTGATGCCGGAGGTCGGGATCGTGTGACGGGTGCGCCAGACGTTCGGACCCGGGAAATAGGTGTCGCTCGGCTGGTGGAAGACGATATGCGGGATCATGCCGTCCGCCCACTGGCCCTCGATCAACCGTTCCAGCTCGCGATAGGCACGGTCGGTATCGTAAAGCGCGAAACCCATGGCGACGAAGGCGGAGTCCCAGTTCCACTGGAACGGGTAGAGCCTGTCGGTTGGCACCGTATAGCCGCCGCGGTCGTTGGCGACGAGGATGCGCTTCGCCTCGGTGATATGCACGTTCATGTCGGGTACTCCGGTATGCTCAGGCCGAAACGGCTGGAAGGGACTTGCCGCTTTCGGGCGAAAGCCAGATGATGCGCTTGCGGTCGAGCTTCAGGCCGATCGTGTCGCCGCTCCTCACGGTTTCGGACGCAGGCAGGATAACCCGCACCGGCTGGTCGTGGATCGAGCCGGTCAGCAAGAGGTGCGACCCCATCGGCTCGGCGACCCGTACCTTCATCTCGATCCCCTGCGGCAGCGGCGCCAGTTCGACCGCCTCGCCACGCAGCCCAAGCACGATTTCATTGCCGACATCTTCCGGCACCGCGAGCTGTTCAGCACCCGCCGCCACGTGGCCGTTCGAGACCGACACCTTGATGAAGTTCATCGGAGGATTGCCGATGAAACCGCCGACGAAACGTGTCGCCGGATGATTATAGATCTCGACCGGATGACCGACCTGCTCGACGACGCCGTTGTGCATGACCGCGATACGATCCGACAGGCCCATCGCCTCGGTCTGGTCGTGAGTGACATAGATCGTCGTCGTACCCGCCGATTGCAGCACGGTTTTCAGTTCGGTGCGCATTTCAAGCCGCAGCAGGGCGTCGAGATTGGAGAGCGGTTCGTCCATCAGCAGCACCTTCGGCTCGACGGCCAGCGCGCGGGCGACCGCCACACGCTGGCGCTGGCCGCCCGAAAGCTTGTTCGGATAACGGTCGAGATACGGCTCGATATGCAGCAGGCCGGCCGCCTTTTCCACCTGCGCCTTCACCCGCGCATCGTCCGCCTTCTGCATGCGCAGGCCGAAGGCGACGTTTTCGTAGACCGTCATATGCGGGAAGACCGCATAGTTCTGGAAGACCATCGCCAGCCCGCGATCCTTGGGCGCCAGCCCTATGATCGACCGGTCGCCGATGCGGACATCGCCCGAGGTCGAGGTTTCGAGACCGGCGATGATGCGCAGGAGCGTAGTCTTGCCGCAGCCCGACGGTCCGAGCAGCGACACGAACTCGCCATCGTTGATCGTCAGCGAGACCTCCTTCAGCGCCTGGAAAGCGCCGAAACTCTTGCGGATGCGGTCGATGACAATATTGGCCATGTCGATGGTCCCGTTATTTGGAGGAAATGCCCCAGATCGCGAACAGGTAACGCCTGACCGCGAAGATGAAGACAACGGAAGGGAGAATGAGCATCAAGCCGCCGGCAAAGCGGTAATGCATCGGACTTTCCGACAGCACCGTCAGCAGATAGGCCGTGAGCGTGCGGTTGCGCACCGTCAGCACCGAGGCGGCAAACACCTCGTTCCAGGAGATGACGAAGGCGAACACGGCCGTGGCGACGATGCCGGGCAAAGCCAGCGGCGCGACCACCTTGAAAAAGGCCTGGACGCGGGTGCAGCCGAACACCCAGGCGGCCTCTTCGAGTTCCTTCGGCACGCCAAGGAATATGCCTTGGGTGACAAGCGCCGCAAAGGGCAGCGCCAGCACCGTGTGGATCAGGCCGACGCCGATGATCGTGTCATAGAGCCCGAGCCGGATGAAGGAGACGGTGAGCGGCAGCGCCAGGATCGCTAAGGGAAAGGCGCGGGTCAGCAGGACCAGAAGCCGGTAGCTGTCCTTGCCCCGGAAATCGTAGCGGGCCAGTGCATAGCCGGCCGGCGCGCCCAGCAGTATGGAAAGCGCCACCGTGATGCCGGCTGCCCCCAGTGAGTTGAGAAACGACTGGACGACGCCTTCGGTTTTCAGGAACAGAATGAAGGGTTCGAGCGAAATCCCGGTCGGCAAGCCTGTCTTCGGCCAGATATAGACGCCTTGGCGACCGCCGAGCGCCCCGAGCGCCACCAGATAGATCGGCACCAGAACCCAGGCGCAGAGCGCTGCAATGCCGCTCCAGAGGAGCCAGCGGCGGGAGGAGACGAAGCTTGCGGGACGGGAAGCGGTCTCCGTCGTGCTCATGGTTTCCGAACTCATGGCAGGCGCTCCGGATCGACTTTCAGGGCCTTCAGATAGATCAGAGTCGCGGCAAGCGAGATGATCATAATCAGCACCGCGTAGACCGCCGCGACGCTGTAGTTCTGGTTCTGGTTCTGCCAATTATAGGCCTCGCCGACGAGGACCGGGAAATTGCGCCCGCCGAGCGCGTAGACCACTGCGAACACCTCGAAGGCGAGTACGGTGCGTAGGATCAGCGCCGATTGCAGGGCCGGCCGGATCAGCGGCAGGGTGATGCGCCAGAAGCGCGTCCATGGGCCGGCGCCGAAGATCTCGGCGGCTTCCTTGAACTCCTTCGGCACCTGGTTGAGGCCGGCGACGATGATGACCATGACGATCGCCGTGCCGCGCCAGATTTCCGCAACTGCGATGGCGATGAAAAGCGCGACCGGCGTCTGGTAGGACAACCAGCTCGCCTGCCGGCCGATCACACCGAGGCTGAAGAGGAGCGAGTTGAAATAGCCGGTATTCTGCAGGATCGACAGCCAGACGAGGCCGGCGGCGAGGTCGGAAATGCCAAGCGGGATGGTCCAGATCCAGAGAATGGTCTCGCGGCCACGGCCGACCTTGGCGACCATGGTGCCCATGGCAAGCGCGATGGCGATCTGCACGGGCACGACGACGATCGTCAGCAGAAAGGTATTCCTGACCGAACGGGTGAAATTGATATCGGTCACCATGCGCTCGGCATTCGCCGGCGAAGGCGCGCCATTGTCCGAGAGAGCCAGCCAGATCGTCTGCACCAGCGGCACGACGAAGAGCAGAGCCAGAAATGCGACTGACGGCAGGATCAGCAGATAGGGGATCCAGGGTCGGTTCTGGGTCATCGATTGCCCTCGCAAGGGGGCTTTGAGAATTGATCATACATCGACTTGTTCCTCTCTCCGCCACCGTATCGGAACGGAATCCAGGCATCTTGCAGTCCGCTGCTCCCGCTCCTTCGGATTTGGCATCCGGGCATTCGCGCCCGGATGCCATCAGCCTTGGGAGGCTTGTCGGATGGTGCCTATTGAACCGGGCAGGCGCCGTCGCTCTTGGCGTCCGGAGCCCAGCAGGGCGCCTTGGCGTCGGTCATCAGCTTGGCCATGGTGGCGCCCTGCTTGGCGAGCACGTCGGCGACGGGCTCGTTCTGCAGCACGATGCGCTGGAAGGCGTCCATGTAGACCTTGTTGAATTCGCCGCCCTTGTCGCCGAGGCCGACCGGGAGAAGCGAGATCACGGCGTCCTTGGAAGCCTGCGTCTTGGTGACCGCACCGGCGAGAAGCGCCACGCCCTTGTCGAGGTCCGGCGGCAGCTGGACGTTGAGGGTCGGGAAGAAGCCGACCTTCGAAGCCGTCAGCAGCTGGGTCTTCTGCGTCGTCAGCATTTCGATGACCTTCGTGGCCCCTGCCGTGTCCGGTGCGCCCTTGGGGATCGCAAGCCCGGCCAGAACCGGCATGTAGCCGCGGCCCTTGGGGCCGGCCGGTGCCGGGAAGACGACATAGTCATCCGGCGCGGCCGAGATGGCGCTCTTCAGGCGGGCGACATGGTCCCAGGCGACCATGACTTCGCCCGAGGCCAGCGGCTCCTGCATGAAGTCGTAATTGGTGGAGTTCGGGGTGACATAGGCCCAGAGCGCCTTCAGCTTCTCCCAGCCGGCTGCAGCATCTGCATTCTTGAAGGTGCGCACTACGCCGCCGGTGAAGGACGGATAGAAATAGCCCTGGAAATAACGCGCCATCAGGCCCTTCGGACCAGCCGGGAAACCGATCTGCGGCTGGCCGGTGGCAGCTTGCATGTTCTTGCCCCACTCGATCAGCTGGTCGTAGGTCAGCGCATTGATATCCGCACCTTTCGGCAGGTATTGCAGGGCTTCCTTCTTGGCGGCCATGACATAGGTCGCCTGCATCCACGGAATATACTGCTGCGTGGGCTTGCCGAGCTTGCCGAGATCAAGAACCGATTGCGGCATGCCGCCGGCGGCGAGCTTCTTGGCAAGTTCGTCGAGCGGTTCCAGCTGGCCCTTGTCGGCGAGCGGCGAAAGCTCGCCATGCAGCGCGCCTACGAGGCTGACGGTGTGCTTGCCGGCCTGCGCTTCGGCCTGCATGCGCACCGCAAACTGCGGCGGCTCCTCGACCACGTAGTCGACCTTGCCGGCATCCTTCAAAAGATCCTGCCGGACCACGGTCGCCTCCTCGATCGGGCGAAGCTGGGTGGATACGAAAACCGTCTGGGCAAGCACCGGCGAGGCAAACGCCAGCACCGTCGAGGCCAGAATTGTAAGTGACACGATATGTTTCATCTTCTCCTCCTTCATTTTCTTTGTCGTGAATGCACTGCTGTCTATGCGGCCACGGGCGGGCGGCGGTGGCTGTCGCGGTCGACGAATTCGATCGCGTGAAGCTCCTGAAGGTCTTCGGCGGGCTCTCCGGCGATAGCGCGCAGGAGCAGCGAGGCGAAGGTCGCGCCGAGGTTCTCGCCGGTCATGCGCATGGTCGAGAGCGGTGGGCTGGTGAAGGCGCCCATCGACAGGTCGTCATGCCCGACGATGCTGATCTGGTTGCCGCCGTCGACCTCGCGCAGCGCCCGCAACGCTCCGATCGCCATTTCGTCGGTGGCGCAGACGAGGGCGGTTGGACGCGACGGCTGGCGCAGCAGTTCCAGGGCTGCGAGATAACCGCCCTGTTCGAGCGGCGCCCCTTCGGCGCAGAGATCAATCGCAAGCCCGCATTCCTCCATCGCCGCCTGCCAACCGCGGCGACGGACATGCGCGAAGTAATATTCCTGCGGCCCGGCGATATGGCCGATGCGCCGATGCCCCGCTGCATGGAAGCGCAGCGTTGCGGCGCGGAACCCGGCAAAACCATCGCCGTCGATGAACGGATGGGGGATCAAGCTTTCGGTGCGGCCGTTGGTGACGAAGGGAATGCCCCGCGACTGGAGGTATTCGACGCGCTCGTCCTTGCGTTTGGTGCGGACCAGCAGCATGGCGTCGACGCGGCGCCCATCGACGAAGCGCTGGCATATTTCAAGTTCGCTGACACCCCGCGGCACAGGCGCGATGACGAGATTGAGACCGGCCGCGGCGAGATGTTCGGCGCAGCCCGACAACATGTCGAGGAAATGAGGGGGGCCGACGTGGCCAGGATCACTCGGCAGCGTCACGGCGACCAGTTCAGCGCGCTGCTTGCGCAACCGCCGAGCGGAGGCATTCGGCCGATAACCTGCAGCCTCTGCTGCCTCGCGAACCCGCTCACGGGTGGCCGCGGACACGTCGGAATAACCATCAAGTGCTCGGGACACCGTGGTAATCGACAGTCCGAGCGAATGTGCCAGCTGTTTCAGATTGGCCAAGATCTTCCTCCCGAATTGAAATAAACATTCCCCAAAACGTTTTGGGAGTCAACCAAAACGTTTTGGAGATCAATCCGGTGCCTGGCCTCTTCCAACCGCAGAATGGTAACAGGGCTATACTAGAACTGCGAAACCGATATAGCGCCGCAGGCCGCGCGGCAGTGGAAACGCCGCCCCGCGCTCACCAACGCCCCTGACAGATCAACCAGCTGATGCCCAACCAGATGCACGACATCCCATTCCCGCTGGGCCATGGGTGAGAGCTTTGTCACAGACGAAACAGTCGACTATTCCAGGTCCGAATATATTCGCGATGTCTCCACGTCGATGCAACCGGAGCCTTCCGCCGGAACGATGTCGAGACGGACCTCCCTCGAGCGCGTCGAGACCATAATCTTTGGGCGTCGGCTCAACATCTTGAACCGGACGTGATGCGCACGGAGAAGGGTTCTCCTCAAGCCCCAGCCATTATTCGCTTCAACCGCACCGCAATCGTCGCAATCTCCGGCGGCGAGGCGTCGAGCCGCTTGAGTTCCGCGTCGAGCAATACGGGCACGCTCGCCCCTTCCGGCAGCGCCGCCAGCGCCATCCCGCGCTGCCCGTCGATCCAATAGGGCTCTTCCTTCCCACCAAAGCGCGACATCGCCAGCAGCGGCCCGCCCTTGCGGTCAACGCCATATTGGAACTGAACATATTTGCCGCCCAAGACAGGGCTTATTTGGGCCACTTTGACTTCCCGAAGATCCAGCTTCGATTCCCGTCGCGCTAACCGGCGACTGCGATCGCTCTTGATGCCCCCCGCGAACAGGGCGATCCCTCCTGCCGCGATCGCCAGCACCAGGGTACTGTCCACGAGCGTACGGTTCCACAGCATGTCCAGCCCCAGCGACAGCGCCGCTCGATTGGGCTGCGATGCCGAACGCACCACGTCGACTTCGTAGTCGCCCGTGTTGAAATCCACGAACATCAATTCGATATCGTGTTCCAGGCTCTTGCCCTCGATTTCATAGGTGATATGGGCTGAGCACTCGACGAACACCACCCGCCGCGCACGGCATTCCCCATCGGTGATCGTCGCGTCGGGCACCGCCACTGGATCGCTTGCCACCAGCCAGTCATTGACCACGCCCGGCGCCTGCCACACCCCGATAAACCCCGCCACCGCCAGGATCATCAGCCCCCCGAGATAGAAAAACACACCCGGCCATACCCCCGTCTTGCGAATCCGTATTTTCCGGTCAGGCAAGACTTGATTCAGGTCTGTCACGGTCTTTTCTTTCAGCTCACAAGGCTCCTGCGCCCGCCATACTCCAGCTTTCCCGCCCTGTCTATGCACAGTCCGACGGCCCGCCCCGGCGGCAGAACAACACGCGCAGTGCCGATCAATCAAGCTGTGGGAGCGCCTTGGACGCAAGTGAAACTGGAATGCTGCAAACGGAAAAGGAGTCACGCGACGCCGGAACTCAACACCAGCAGGCGGCCGGCTTTCTCCACAGGATATACTGATCCGTTTGGAGCAAGAGTGTCTCCATTTTTTCAGGCTCTTACGTCCAGATGGATAGAAACCTCTCTATAAACTTAAAGCAATATTAAGGGCCGCGCCGATCGTTGGGTCGACAGTGTTTGCCCGGCGTAGCCATATTCCCCGATCGTGAGTGCCTTCTATCTCGAGTGAGACATGGCTCCCGCTCAGCAGTCGATTTCAGCCAGTAGCGGAGTTTCACATGTTCATTCGTGTACTCGATTGCATCAGCACCGATCATAATCCGACGCTTGTCGTCCTGGCGATTGTCGTCGCGCTCTTTTCGGGTTTTGCACTGTTCACCATCCTCGACCATGCCAGAGCGCGACATGGACGTATGAAGACCATTTGGGTATTTGTGGCTGCCTTCGCGGCGGGTGGCGGAATTTGGTCGACGCACTTCATCGCCATGCTGGGTTTTCAACCTGCTGCGTTTGTGAGCTACGATGTAGGTCTCACAGCAATGTCGGCCTTTTTTGCAATTGCCTTTGCCGCAGCTGCAACCCCCCTGTTACTGTCGCCTAGTCTTGTCAACGCTCTCGCGGGCGGTCTTCTTCTCAGCGCCGCAATTGGCACCATGCACTTCATCGGCATGAGGGCTCTGCTATTTGCCGGCACTTTCGAGTGGCATTTGCCTCTCGTTGCGCTTTCGCTCTGCGCGGGCAGCCTGCTGGTGATCGCTGCGACATTCGTTGGGCGTCGACGTGTCTCGGTCGGATCTCGCCTTGCCGCGGGAACCTTATTCGGTGCAGCTATCTGCACACTGCATTTCACCGCGATGAGTGCCGCCCTTCTTAAGACAGACCCGTCTCTTCGCGTTGCGGATGGGAACCTGTCGGAATTTCTCCTCGGGCTCTCCGTTGCCGTGGTCACAACATTGATCGTGGTCTTCAGTCTGGTGACGGTTATGTTTGATCGACGTGCTCACGACGCGACCGCCGATGCCCAACAGATGCGATGCATTCTTGAGGCCGCACAGATCGGCATCCTTGTTTGTCAGGATGATGAGATCATCTCGGCAAACAAGGCATTCGAGCGGCTCGTGGGCTGTGAAGGGTCGAGTATCGAAGGTCGTGCCGTTGCCGACTTTTTTGAACTCCCGGCATGCGTCAATCCTCAGATACCTCGCCTTTACGAGACCGAGGGGCAACTAAGGACGGCCAATGGGGTGCGGGTGGACGTTGCGCTCAACACAACACCGATCCTGTCCGGAGACACGTTGCGACATCTCGTCGAAGTTCGCGATATTGGCGATCATAAACGTGCTCGTGATCGCTTGGACTACCTCGCCAACCATGACGAGTTGACGGGACTTCCGAATCGCAGGCTGTTAAATGCCGAGCTGCGAAAAGAGGCGCTGTCCAATCAGGAGTTTGGGCTACTGTGGGTCGATCTCGATCGTTTCAAGGAGATTAACGACACGCATGGGCATGCGATCGGAGATGCTCTTCTCCACGCGGTGGCGCAACGCTTCCGCTCGGTTCTGGACGAGCAGCATTTGCTTGCGCGTGTCGGTGGAGATGAGTTTGTCGTTCTGTTCAAGCACTCATCAAGACAACGCGATCCCGCCAGCGCGGCTGAAAGCCTGTTGAAGGCAATGGTCAATCCGATTGTCGTTGACGGCCAAATGCTGGAGGTCGGGATTTCTATCGGTCTGGCAAGATACCCCCATGACGCGAAGTCGACAGACGCTTTGATGCGCCGAGCCGATCTTGCTCTTTATGAGGCAAAAAAGACCGGCCGCAGCCGCTACGCCGCCGCGTCGTGAGTCTTGCATTGTCGGTCAGGTGGCGATACCGCCATGGCTCCTTCGCGGTTGCGCATCCACGGCCACCACCATGGCCGGTCGGCGATCAGATCGTCTCCTCTGGCAGTGTGATTGGGCCGCTCCTGATTGACGAAATATAGTTCTTTAGGACCGTCTGGACAGTATCTTCTGCCGTCTGTCCAGGCATTGCCCACTGCGCGAAATGACCATCGATGTACATACGGGCAAGCCCGTAAACGAGCGCCCTTGCGGCAATTTGTGTTTCCATGATGTCGTTTGACTGAAGCAAATTTCGCCGCCTGGCCTCCAGCATCGCTCCCTCGACAAGCAGACGCACGGCGTCGTTGTCCCGGCGTAGAGATTCAGAATTTTCCCAATCAATCAGGCTCCGCGTCGAGATGATCTGGAAGTGTGTCGGGTTTCGAATAGCCCATCGCAGATAGGCCACTCCCACCGCTGCAAACCGATCAACCGGATCGTCAGTGATAACTGCCTCCACCGCGCTGACGATCTCCAGCCTAAAACGCGCCATCGCCTGCTCAGCAACAGCTGTCATCAAAGCGGTCTTGTTGCTGAAGTGCCGGAAAGGGGCACCTGGGGAAACGCCAGCCCGTTTTGCTACTTCTCGAACACTTACGTTGGCGGGGCCGTCCTCCTCGACAAGTTGAACAGCCGCATCGATCAGCGCCTGCCGGAGATTTCCGTGATGATAGCTTGGGCGATCTTTGCCCTGGTCTTCGCTCATGGGTGTTTCCGTTCGGTTGGATGGCATTCGGTATCACAACGGCATGAGAAATGTAATCGCTGTTTACACTCTTCACAAATGAATGTAAGCAGTGATTACAAACGGGAATTGGAACACCTTGCGATCCTCGCAACTCTCTACTTTCCCGGATGGAGGAAACATCATGCTCGCGAAAAACGCCCCTGCTTTATCGGCTACGCCATCCAGCAACCTCGCAGTCTCCAGCTCCACCACAAGGTTCCGGCCATTTTCGGCGATGTCCGGCGCCTCAGACGGTATCCTTTACCGCGTCGCAGCTGTCTGTGGAGTAGGAAGTGCAATCATACTGCTGATCAATGCGGCCAAGCGTAGCGGATTGATCGCGACCACCAATTTCACCCAAATTCTCGCACCCCTTGCCGAAATTCTGGCGCTTGGACTGATCGTCGGTTTGTTTCTATCCGTCGGCCGCCGTACCGGCCTGTTTGGGCTGATTGCCTTCGTTCTCAACTTCGCGGCCCTTGCGAGCCTGGAAGGTGTGGAAGTCGTCATCAATCTGGTATTTTCCAAACTTCCAATGGCAACCGTCGTTGAGCTTCAGGCGGGACCCCTCGGGCTGGTCCTCGTGGCGAGTTCATTGCTGTTTCTCTTCGGGACATTTGCGTTTGTAATCTCGCTTGTGATCGCAAAGGACGTACCCCGGATTCCACTTGCGCTCTATTTCCTAAGTGCGATGCCGATTGCACTTCGCGCTTTCGTACCGGAACTAGCGCTTGACCTCGGCCTGGCAGGCCTGGCAGCCGCGTTGATTTGTCTTTCGATGTGGCTATGGACGCGCGCAAGCACATTCGCCCAGCCTGCCTACGAAGTGTAGCCTCTGTGAGTTCACCGAAGCGATTGGCTTATGAATGTGGCACGGCGCTGCGTTTATCGCCCTGGCGATCGGCGCGCTGTTCTCCTCCATCCTGCCGACCTTCCCCGCGAAAGCGTGCTCGTCGCCCTCCGGACATGCTTTCGCGACCGCCTTCCTCAAATGCGTCAATTCCTTCCATTGCGTTGCATCTGCTTCAAGCCTACGTAGGGGCGATGAAGACAATCATCAGCCACAACGTGCAGAGGCCATAATGGGTTGGCTGATCGGCGGCGCGATAGTTTTGATAACTTTCTTGTTTTCGCGCAGAGCCGGCGCCGTTGTGGTCGCTTCGCTCGCCGTTGCCTGGGTCGGACTTTGGCTCGTCACGGATCGTAAAAGCGAGCAGGAGCCCTCGAACCAATCCGTCTCTATCAATGCGAACCCCGATCCTCAGTTGTGTCCAAATCCGGATATGCCGATCTCGGTCCGGATTACCAATCATGCGGACACGGCCCTTCAGACTGTCTCATTCAGCCTAGTTGCCAAGCAACGCAAGTCGATCGTTTACAGGGCGTCCCATACGAGTGATGAAGTCATCGCGCCGGGAGATACCTTCTCGACGTGCTACGGACTAAACCCTCTTTCCTTTGCGATCCGCACTGTCCGCTATGAGCCGCGAGAACTGGATTGGGTGGGCGAAACTTCCCTAACCCGGTTTGCGAGCTCCTAAGCCGCGCTGCACGCCCGTGCACGACCTTCGACATTGGTCGCGCCAGCCTTCGGAAAGATTGAGACGCATCTCTGGCGGAAATGACAAATAAATGGCATTTTCCGCCAATGCACCATGTCGCTTTCGTCGTTTATCCCGGCTTCGAGCTTCTCGACATGTCGGGGCCGGTTTCGGTCTTCACCAGCGCCAATCGATCTCTGGGGTTGCGTGAGAAACCGCCGTTTTATGCCATCGACCTTGTATCGGCGGCGGGCGGGCCGGTGACGAGCAGCGGCGGGGTCACCGTCGAGACGCAAAGCCTGAAAGAACGCGCCCACGAGGCGGTCGATACGCTCCTTGTCGCCGGCGCCGAGCGCGAGCACCTGTTGCCGGTCCTTGCGGATCCGGCCTGGCCAGCATGGCTTCCGAAGATGGCGAGCAAGGGGCAACGGTTCGGCTCCGTCTGTTCCGGCGTGATCGTCCTTGCAAGGCTCGGACTGCTGGACGGGCATCGCGTCGCCACCCATTGGGATGCCTGCACGCCGCTCGCCGCGGCCTATCCGTCGGTCACCGTCGACGAGGATTCGCTCTACGTGGTCGATGGCCGGCTGTGGACCTCGGCTGGGGTGACCACCGGCATCGACATGACGCTCGCCATGGTCGCGCACGATCTGTCCGCCGACATTGCCGGCGAGGTCGCCAAACGGCTCGTGCTTTACGCGCGACGCCCCGGTTACCAATCCCAGTTCAGCCCATTGCTTCAAGCGCAGGTGAAAGCTGATAGCCCTTTCGCCGAGTTGATCGCCTGGATACTGGAAAACCTCGCTTCACCCCTGGATGTTACCGTATTGGCCGATCGCGCCGGCCTGAGCGAGCGGACATTTCATCGCAAGTTCGTGGCGGCCATCGGCGAAACGCCGGCCCGGTTCGTCGAGACGGCGCGCCTTGATGCCGCCCGCATGCTGCTGTGCCGCGGGCTTGCGCTGAAATCGGTCGCAACCCAGGTCGGCCTTTCGCCGGCGACACGCTTCTCCGAAGCCTTCGAACGCCGCTTCGGCATCGCCCCACGGCTGTTTCGCGAAATGCACGCGGAGTTCTGACCATTGACCGCCAGGAGAAACCCGCGATGCCGCTGACAGTCTACAAGTTCGAGGTCATCGAAGGTCAGGAGTGGATATTTCCGGCCGATGACGACGACTATGAGACCTTCTCTGCAATGGATGGGCGCGTCATTCAGGATTGGATCGCTCCCGTCATGAAACTGGACGCGGCGGACCGGACCTATTCCGACTTCCCCTGGCTAGGCGAGCACGCGCCGATCCTGAAAAGACCCGCAGTCGACGCACTGGCGCCGGTTCTCGTCGAGCATGGGCAGCTTCTGCCCATAAAGGGGGAAGAGGTTTGGCTATTCAACACCACGACGGTCCTCGACGCCCTCGATCATGAACAGTCACGCATCGTCTATTTCGACAACGGAGACATTCTCGATATCGAGCGTCATATCTTCCGGAGGGAGAAAATTGGAGCCGCACAGCTCTTCAAACTGCCGATGCGGGCTTCGGCCATCTATGTCACCGACAGTTTCGTGGAACAGGTCAGCAGCGCTGGACTTCGCGGTGTCTCGTTCATCCGCGTGTGGACGTCAGCAGAGAAATGAGCAGGCCGCGCCGGGCTGGCTGAGCCCGTAAATCTGCCATCCGGCCTCATTATTCGATGAAGCGCTCTTCGGTCGTCGGCATGGAATGGTGTTCGTGCGTGATGACCCATTCTCCATCCTGCCGTTCAAGACCGATGGTCAATCGGAAATCAAGCGGTCCAGCCGACGTGCCATAGCAATGAACCTCGCAGGTGACAAAGGCCACGTCCTGTCCCGCCGTGATAGCCAGATTCGTCGGTGCGTAAGTGATCGGTCCCTTGGGCTTGTCGAAAAAGAAATCCCAGGTCTTGTTATACGCTTCGATTCCTCTGATCGTATTCGGGAAGTCGAACATCAAAAGATCACGTGCGTGATGGGCGAGTATGCTATCGCGGTCACCTGCACCAACCGCTTTCGCCCAATCCAGTACGATTTTCTCGATCTGCTGCCGTTCGAGGTTCGACATATCCAATCTCCTGTATCTTGAATAATGAGCTCTGATCAGGACACTTCTTTCAGGGGCCAAACTTCAACGACGCCGTGTGCAATCGCGCACGGTACGTGTGAAACCTTTTCTATGGCGTCGGCCAGGTCGGTGGCCTCGATGACGGCAAATCCCGCAATCGGCAGGGCTGACGACATGAACGGTCCATCGCGGGTTTCCACCCCGCGCGCCTCCGGATTGCGGACCTGCACCGGTGTGCCGGCGATCCCGATCACGGCGCCTTCGGACCGCAGCTTTGCGTCCTGGGCATGTGCGGCGTCTTTGACGGGACCGGGCGTGCGATCGTAGCCAGCCGGGTCGCCATATCCGATTGTGATAAACTTCGGCATGGTCTCGTCTCCTTTCCTTTCAGTGGTATGCGACGGGCCGGCCACAACGGCGTCAGGGGCGGCTGCAGACCGTCTGATCCGGCCAATAGCCAGGCGCCTATCCGGCGTCCTCGAGTGGCAGGGCGTACGCTATGATCTTCTGATCGGTCAGACCGGGACTGAACCCGAGAACATTCGACGCTGCCAGATCGTGCGAAGGGCGCCTGCGAAAACCAAGGCCCTCATACAGTTTGCACGCCGCCATCATGAACTCGGCGGTGTGCAGCGTGAGAGCACGTGCTCCATCTTGTTGGGCGCGTCCTATACACCACAAACAAAGTGCCCGACCGTAGCCATGTCCTTGAGCGAAGGGCGCAACGGCCAATGTTCGAAGCCCCGCAACACCGGAAGGCCACCCCATTCCCTCGCGCGACGCCTCTGTGTAATAAGTGACCGTTCCAACGAGCCGCCCTTGCGTCTCGAGCACCGCAATATCCGCCTGCCCCCATCGGCTCGTGAAGTCGCGTGAGTCTCTCAAATAGGGATCGAAGATGTGGGTGGGCAAAACTCCGCGATATTGCGCGAAAGCGTCCGTGACGAGAGCGGCCGTGGCGTCAAGTTCCCGAGGCTCTGCAAGGCGTACCCTACATTCAGTGTCGATCATTCCGTGTCCTCCTCCAAGGTGAAGGAAAACGACCGCTTTCCCTCAAGGCTCACGGCACTCAACCTTCGGCGACCTGCCATAGTCCGGAGCAAAGCCGGCCAGGCTTGCATAATCGCGCACGACTATGATGAGAAGATAGCGCGTCAACGTCCGACGCTCCGATCTGCATTGCAGCCATCGCCAAGATATCGAGCGAGTCTTGTGGCGAAAATGACAAAAAGATCGCATTTTCTGCCAATGCGTGACGTTACCGTCATTGTCTCTTCAATATGATGATCGGCCTGATAACCCGCCCCATGGCATTCTGCTCTTCATCAGATAGCGGCAACGCCGGTCGCGAGGGAGGCAGTCATGCCTGGGACAGCCGGCGCCGCAGAATTCCGAAGCGTCCGGATAGGCAAGCACAGCTCGCCAGGCGCTCGATCGCCACCACGCAAGCGAAAAATTCGCCAGGAAGGCCGCCACCGCCATAATCGCGATCGCTTCGAACGCGCCTAACATGGGTACCATAACCGGCAGGAGAAGAAGGCTGGCAACCCGTGCCGACCAGTCCGTTGAGCGCACCGGTGGCAAGCGAGACGCTCAAGAGCACGAGCCATTGATCCAACAGGATCTCCTTTTCCGATCCGCGTCAGCTTGGAAAAGCCTCGTTCAATTCGACGATCGCCTCGCAGGTCAGCAGCGAGACGCGGCGATTGCCAACGAGGAAGAACAGCTTGGCCGCCTCTAGTGAAGGCACTCATAAGCGACGCGCCAAGAGCGTCAATAGACATATTGACATTTTGCGACAGATTGTATATCTTTTTATTGACGAAATGATTTAATCCGTCAACATACGAGTATCCAATGGGCGTGAAGCAAACCGTACGTCGGCAGTATCAGGCGATTGTAGATACGGCGCATGGAAACGATATCGAGATACCCGCTGAAGGCTGGATCCGAACGGTGCGCAGAGCTTTGGGCATGTCGGGCGCGCAACTCGCCAGGAAAATGGGCGTCACGCGCTCGCGCATCGCGCAGGCCGAAAAAGCCGAGCTTGATGGCGGTGTGACCTTGAAGTCCATGGAGGCGATCGCAGAAGCGATGGGTTGCCGCTTCGTCTACGCCTTTGTCCCACCTCAGACGATCGAAAATGTCATTATCGCCCAGGCCAGGAAAAAAGCACAAGCGATCGTCGGTAGGGCCGCAAAGCATATGGCGTTGGAAGACCAAACTGTTTCGCACAGCCTGACCCAGCAGGAAGTCGCTCGCCTGATGAATGAGCTGATGTACCAGATGCCCTCCGATTTATGGGAGGATAAGTGAGCTTTGAGTTCGAATATCCCGATGGTGCGACCCCTCTCGACCCAAACGAAATCGGCGGGCTGAAATTTAAGCATCTTAAAACGCAGAGTGAGCTGGACGAGCTTGAACAGGCGAACATCGCTTCTGGACTGCGCTGGATTTCTCGTATGCGCCGAAAAGATATTCTGACCGATGACTTTGCAGTCGAGCTTCATCGGCGCCTTTTTGGCGATGTTTGGGATTGGGCGGGCGCATTTCGCAAAACGGGGAAAAACATTGGTATCGATCCCGTGCAGATAGGAGTCCAACTGCGGGGGCTCATGGATGATGCCCGGTATTGGGCTGATAACAACACGTACTCTGCGATCGAGGTGGCTGTCCGGCTACATCATAAGCTGGTATTCATTCATCCGTTTCCGAACGGTAATGGCCGGCATGCGCGCATCATGGCGGATGTCGTTCTTGAAAAGATATATGGGGCCGAACCTATCGACTGGACGTCGGGCTCCAATCTTCAAAAGATGAGCGAGAGACGCGCCGCCTATATCGCGGCGCTGAAAGCGGCAGATAATTACGATTTGGAACCGCTGCTGGCTTTTGTGGCGCCCGGGGTCTCTTGACTTCCTGCGACGCATTTCACGTCGACGCCAAGGCGGTCGCCGGGCGATGACAGGCTTCCTGGTGATGCCGTGCACGACATCTCCAACTGTCTCGACGGAATATTCCAAATCCCACGATGAACTCCTCGATCAAAATATCCCGGGCCGTTCCCTCGCCGCCGCTCCACAGCAGATGGGGCACCTGCTCTCCAACATCTCGACCGTCCAGACAAAGACGCACGCCGGTGCTTCCACTTCCGACCACCGGCTTGACGATCACCGGAAAGCCGATCCGGATCGCTGCTTCGACAGCGGGCGGGACATTGTGGACCAGTTCATAAGCCGGGGCGAGCAATCCGGCATTCTTGAGCATTCCCCGCTGGCACCGCTGGTGGCTAGTTCCTGATCACCTATGCCCCGGACCTGGTGCTTTGGCTCCCGCGTTGGCCGGCGCGATGCGATGACAATAGGAAAAGCCGGCTTGACGTCGCCTTCTTCTTATTGTCCATTTGCTCAACGAAATTAAGGCCATTCGTGATCACAGCATTCTCTGAACGACGAACACCGTCTCAGCGCCGTCGTCAGCGCAGGTAGAAAATGCAGCTTCCGATCAAGGCCATCCTGGTTTTTCACGCCGCAGCTCGTGCCGGCAGCATTTCACGCGCAGCCGCAGAGCTGAGCGTGACGCCATCGGCGGTCAGCCAGCAGATCCAGTTGCTGGAGGTTCAACTTGGCATCTCCCTGCTTGGCAAAGCCGGCCGAGGCGTCGTGTTGACGGAGGCCGGCGAACGTTATTTCTCGATGATCTCCGAGCAGATCGAGCGCATCGAGGAAGCAACCGGCACGATCCAAGGGTTTCGCTCGGTCACGACGCTGACTGTTCGCGCTACCCCCACCCTGTCCAACAAGTGGCTGCTGCCACGGCTCGGCAAGCTGCTCGACCAGCACCCCGATCTCGAAATTCGCCTTGACGGCACCAATGAGCCTACCGACTTTAACCAGGAACTGGTGGACATTGAGCTTCGCCACGGCAATGGGCGCTGGCCGGGACTGTTCGTGGAAGGTATCGCCGACGAACAGTTCATGCCGGTCTGCTCGCCCGATTATGCCGCAGCAGGCAGCCTCCAGCCGCAGGACCTGCTCGATCACCGCCTGATCCATTCGGTCAAGTCACAGGCGCAATGGACGACCTGGTTTCAGCTGACCGAGGTTGCGCCACAGGAGCGCTGGTCAAGGATTCTTTTTGACCGCAGCCATATGGCGATCGACGCCGCCATACGCGGCATGGGCATTGCGCTGGAGAGCACGCTGATGATGGGCGACGAATTGAAGAGCGGGCGGCTGGTCTGCCCGGTCGCGGCGCCACCGGAAATCCGCATTGTCACGCAATGGATCGTCTGCCCGCGGGACCACCTGCGTCAGAAGAAAGTGCGGATCTTTCTCGATTGGCTGCGCGCCGAGCGGGATGTCTGGCAGGCTGCCCAGCACGAAGCGGTCTCCTGACGGCAGATCCCGCGAGGCCGAGGGCCGCCACGGGATCGCTCGTATTTCGCTGCCGCTTCAATAGAGGCCCAGCAGCCGGATGGGCGTCAGCGTCAGCTGCGGGAACAGCACCAGTGCGAGAATGGCCCCGACCAGGATGGACATTGGCGCAAGCGAGCCCTTGATCACATCCTCGATCGACATCTTCGCCACTTGCGCCACGGCAAACAGGCAAACCCCGACCGGCGGCGTCACCAGCCCAAGCGTCAGGGTGATGACCATGACGATCAGGAAGTGAATCGGATCGACCCCGAGAGAGACGGCCGACGGCATCAGCACCGGGATCAGGATGAACATGGCGGCGATGGCATCCATGAACATGCCGACGACGATCAGGAACAGGAAGATCAGGACAAGAACCATGGTCGGACCGGTGCTGATCGCGGCCAGGAACGTCGCCACCTGTGCCGGCAGACCGTCAAAAGTGAAGACCCAGGCGGCCAGCTTGGCGGTGGCGGCAATGAAGAGGATCGTGCCCGAGGTCCGCGCCGTCTCGATGAAGATCGTGGGCAGTTCCCGTAGCGAAATTGTGCGGTAAAGGATGACCGATAGAAACAGGGTATAGAGCACGGCGATACCGGCTGCTTCCGTTGGCGTGAAATAGCCATCGACGATACCGATCAGCAGAATGACGGGCGTCAGCATCGGTAGGATGGCCGCGATGCCCGTCGTCACCACCAGGCGCATGTTGAACGGCTTGGATGGGTTGTAGCCGTATCGTACCGCGTAAAAATGGTTGAACACCATGAACATCAGCGCGATAAACAGGCCGGGTATGAGGCCCGCGACCAGCAGCGTGCCGATGGACGCATTGGCGATCGATCCCGCAATCACAATCAGGATTGACGGCGGAATGATCGACGAAAGGGTGGAGGTACAGAGCGTCATCCCCACGGCATAACCCTTGGGAAATCCATGGCGCTCCATCGCCTTGATCTCGATTGCGCCGATGGAAGCAATATCGGCAACAGACGACCCGGACACGCCGCCGAAAATGACGGACGATGCCACGTTCACGTGGCCGAGTCCGCCCGGCAGCCAGCCGACGATAGCTTCAGCAAAGTCGAAGAGCTTTTCGGCAACGTGGCCGCGCTCCATCAGCACCCCGACCAGAATGAACAGCGGCACCGCGACCAGCAGGAACGAATTCATCGCCGAGAACATGCTCTGCGCCAGAAGATCGATCGGGGTCGAGGTAAAGAACACGATGGCCAGCACGCTGGCGAGGCCTAGAGCAACGGCAAGCGGAACGCCAAACGCACTCATCACCAGGAAAAGGACAAGAAGAACGAGGCTCATGGCTGCTTCTCCGGCTTGGGCAATACAGTTTCGGCGAGAGTGATCTCCGGCATGCCCTGAGCGGAATCGGAAATTTCAATGAGGTCGCGGCGTGTCCGTAGGGATTCGAAGATGGCAAGTACTGCCAAGACGGAGCTAAGAGGCATGATGATGCCGATCACCCACATGGGCACGATCAGCGTGGCCGCGGTCTCGTTCATCATGAACTGCTGCTTGACCAGCTGGTAACCCGTCCAGCCGGTCAGGACGAAGAAGATGACCGATGTCGTCACATAGATCGGCACCGAGAGCCGCTGGACCGCGCGCGGCAGCATCGCCAGAAAGACAACCACCCGCGCGGTTTCCACCGTGCGAAAGCCCGCTGCCAGTCCCAGGAAGATCATCCACACGAAAAGATAACGCGTGGCCTCCTCGGTCCACGAGACCGGCACGCCGAGAAGACGGCTTGCGACCTGGAGAAGGACAACCACCAGCACGCCGAACACGGCGACACCGGCGACGACATCGGTCATGCCCTTGATGATCTTGTTTAAGAGAGAACTGTTTTTAACCATGGCTTATTCTCCTGTCCGGACCGGTGCAGGACCGGTCCGGCTTGGAACGAAGGATCAGTTCTTTCCGACGAAGGCGATGGTCTTGTCGAAGAAGGCCTGGTCTTTCACCAGTCCGGCAAAGACCGGGTAAAGGCCCTTCGAGATCGCGACGAACGCCTTTTGCTGCTCGGGCGTCAGGCGGTTGATTTCCATACCGTGCTTCTGCAACTCCGCGATGGTGGTTTCCGCCGTCGCAGCGTCGTTTGCGACCTTCCAGGCCTCGGCTTCCTTGCCCGCCTCCCCGAGCGCCTTCTTATGCGCGTCGCTCAGTCCTTCGAATTTCGCCGGATTGATGCCCAGCACCCAGCCGTCACCCATGTGATTGGTGATCGAAGCATATTTCTGCACCTCGTAGAACTTGGCGCTGAGCGGTACGTTGATCGGGTTTTCCTGGCCGTCGACGACCTTCAGCTGCAGGGCGTTGTAAACCTCCGCGAAAGCAAGGGGCGTCGGCGCTGCACCCATCTTCTTGAAGAATTCGACCCAGAGCGGATTGTTCGGCACGCGGAACTTCAGCCCTGACAGATCCTGAGGCTTCGTGATCGCAAGCTTGGAATTGGTCATCTGGCGGAACGGACGCGGCCAGAGATTGATGCCCTTGATGCCGATCTTTTCGAGATCAGTGATCAGCTCCTGGCCCGGTGCGCCCGAGAGGTAGCTGCGCAGCTGCGCCTCATTGTCGAAGACGTAGGGGATGGAGATCGCCGAGAACTTCGGATTGAAGTTGGCATAGAGCGATGTGGCGAGCAGCAGCATATCGAGCGAACCGCCGGCCAGCTGCTTTACGGCGCCGGAGGGATCGCCGCCATAGAGCGTGCCGTTCGGGAAGACTTTGACGGTCAGTTGGCCGTTGGTCTTGGCGGCCACGAGTTCAGCGAATTTGTTGGCGGCAACGGTGATTTCGGAATTGTCTGGATCGGGCGTCGACAAGGTCAGCGTCGCTGCCTGGACGATCGAGGCGGTCAACATGGTAGCCGCGGCCAACAGGCTGCGAAGTGCGAAGTGTTTCATTTTCATTCCTCCCTTTTGATAGTCTCAACTGGATGTCAGGCGGACTAGCCTCCGCCCCGGTTCATGCGTTGCAATTGAAGAATGACGCCGCTGTGATCGAGATCGCCGTCACCATCATCCACCATGGCTTGAAAAAGCCGATCAACCTCCTCGCTGACCGGTAGCGTCAATCCAAGGCTGCGCGCAAAGGCCAGCGCCGTCGATGTGTCCTTCACCTGATATTTCGCGGGCCCACCGGGCTGGAAGTTGCCTTCCACCATGCGCAGGCCGTGCTGGCGGAACACAGTGGAGTCGGCGAACCCGCCGAGCAGAGCCTCGCGCACCTTGGCCGGATCGGCGCCGCCACGCTTGGCGAGCGTCAGCGCTTCGGCCACCGCGCAGATGGTCGAGGCGACGATCAACTGATTGGCAAGCTTGGTCAGCGCGCCGCTGCCCGCCGGGCCGACATGGGTCACCCGCCCGAGAGGAGCGAAGACTGGATGCAGCCGATCGACGACGGCGGCATCCCCGCCGGCCATGATCGCAAGCGCTCCTTCACTGGCACCCTTCTCGCCACCCGAAACCGGCGCATCGACACAAGCCACACCGTGATCGGCGGCCGCCTTGGCCAGCGCCACGGCGGTCTCCACCGGAATGGAGCTCATGACGGCCAGGATCGCTCCCGGCCGCATGGCGAAGATGACGCCATGCTCGCCCATCAGCACCGTTTCGCAGACGGGGCCGGAACTCAGCATGCAGATCACAACGTCGGCGTCCGCTGCGGCAGCGACGGCATCAGGTGCCGTGACCACGCCGCGGTCGCTCAATGCCGCCGCCTTTTCCGGCGTCCGGTTCCAGCCCGAAACAGCAAAACCTGCCTCGGCCAGACGCCCGGCCATGGGACCGCCCATGATACCGGTACCGATGACGGCAATGCGCTGTATGCTCTCGGTCATTTGTCCGTCTCCCGCCATCACGGATAGTCCCGGCGTGAAAAGCGGACCGGCCGCTCCTCGACGATCAGCGGCGGGAAAGCCTGCCGGAAACGCTCCAGATGCGGCGTTTCCAGATGAGCGTCGAAGGCGGCCCTGCTATCATAGACCTCGTAGAACACCACGGTATCTTCCGATCCTTCGGGGCAGATCACGTCGAACTGCCGGCAACCAGGCTCATCTGCGGTAGAGTGCCTGGCGTCATCCCGCGCAGCTTCCAGGAAAGCCGGCATCTTGCCGGGCTTCACCTGGAATTCGGCGATCACGACAAAGGCTGGCGCGCTCATCTGGTCACCCGTGCTCACGCTGCCGCGCTCTTGGCCGGGCGGAAGCTGCCTTCCATTTCCTGGCGCAGCTTCACCACGTCGAGGTCATTGACGATCTCGACGTCGTCGAACGAGACGATCTGATCCTTCTTGATCGGCCGCTTGAGCTTGACGTTGTGGGCAAGGCCGATCGGCAGGGCCTTGAGATCAAGGCTGCGGGTTGCCGGAATGGCATTGGCCCAGACGGCATAACCGCCCTCGCCATCCAGCATTTCGCCGGGCTGCATGTCCTTCTTGGCGGTCGCGACCGCGTCGCCACGAAACTCCTTGGAGCAACCGGTCGGCTCGTTGCGCAGCACGGCGGACAGGACGCTGATCGACGTCTCCAGGCCGATGATGTGGAACGGACGCCACATCGAGGCGTACCAGCCCGAGGGATCGGTCAGCAGGCCATATTGCTTGAAGCAGGACCGGGCATATTCGTTATGCGCCTTGAAGGTGACGAACACGCCGTAGCGGATGTTGTTGAACACTTCGCGACCATCCGGCTCCTGGCTGGCGGCAATGTCGACCAGGCCCGAACGCTCCATGCGGCCACCGTCGGATGCCGGGCGGAAGACGCGAGCGAGATCGTGGAGGCCCGCGGGCGGGAAGGCCAGGCCGTCATCCGGGCAATCCAGGCCCGTGCCATTGGCCACCGCAGCCATTTCGATCGCGGCCTTGGTGCCGTCGGTGAAGGAATTGTAGAGCTTCGGGTTGAGGTTGTCCGCGGCGACCTGTTCCTCGGTCCAGCCGAACAGACCCCAGACGGTATCCGGTGTGGAATAACGGTAGCGCGGCTCGAAATTCATGCCCTTGCCGGCGGCGGTAATCTCAAAGCCGGTGGCGCGTGCCCAGTCGACCAGTTCGCAGATCAGCGCCGGCTGATCGCCGTAGGCCATGGAATAAATGAGCCCCTTGGCGCGGGCCTTCTCGGCCAGGATCGGCCCGACCATGACGTCGGCCTCGACATTGACCATCACCACATGCTTGTTGTGCTCGATCGCGCCCAGCGCATGGCGGGTGCCGGCGATCGGATGGCCTGTTGCCTCGATGATGCATTCGATTTCGCCGCATTCGAACAGCGCGTTGACATCGTCGGTGATGAAGGTCGTGCCGTTCTTGACGGCATCGCCGGCGCTGGTCGCGCTGTAGCGCTCCTTGGCCCAGCCAACCCGCTGCATGGATTCCTTCGCCTTGCCGACATCGAGATCGGCCACGGCAACCATGTGCAGGCCGCCAATGCGCTGGGCCTGGGCGAGCACCATCGACCCGAACTTGCCGGCGCCGATCAGGCCGACCCTGACCGGACGTCCATCGGCGGCACGAAGCGAAAGCAGTGAATACAGATTCATTTCAACATCCTCGGCTGGGGAATATCTTTTGCACAGAGCCCGGCCGGAGACCCGATCGATAACAACCGCTCCCGGATTGCGGGCATGGCTGCCCCTCCGGCGAATGCGGTTCCAGCGATGATAAAGTCTCCTCCCGGAGAACGCGGCAACCTGCCTGCGCCCCTCTCGGCCGCCTCCCACAAACGGCTTGTACCCAGACAGTAGGAGTGAAAAGCGGTTAGCTCAATTTAGAAGATCAGGAATATGCATTAGATTTTCTAAGCATTCCCAAGCGAGCCAAGTTCAGGTCGCGTACCAGCTCACAAACACCGCGCGGCCATGTGTTTCTTGGGATTGCGGGTGCAAAGCGTCGCTTGAAGCAGTGGGCGATCATCGAGCCGTACGACAGGCAAGCTTGGATGGTGTCGGAGGCCTTCACCTGCCGACTTTACCCAAGACGGTCCGCTTCAGGTGTGCCAACCAGTTTTGCCGCGTTCATGTTCGCCTTTTGAAGCGCGTCGTTCATCGTTTTGCCGGACGCGATTTCCGCCGCAAGGACGCCGATAAATTCGTCTCCCGCCCCATGCGTGCTTTCAACGTTCACCCTGACAGCCGCAATGACGATCTCCTTTCCATCGCGGTTCGCGTAGGCGACACCCGAACCTCCAGCGGTGACGACCACCTCGGGAAAGAGCCGCACAAGTTTCCGTGCGGCCTCAAGAGCGCCGTCGAGTGTTTCAACGACCGGGGCGCCGGCCAGCATTTCGGCCTCGATGGCATTGACGACGATGATATCGATGAGGGGTTGCAGCTCGTTCGACAAAGCGCGTGCCGGGGCTGCATTGATCAACACGCACCCGCCCGCCTGCTTGACGGCCCTTGCCGCCGCGACGTTGGCGGCATCGGGAATCTCATTTTGCAGAACGAGAACTGTTGTTTTGCTGAGCAGATCGCGAGCCGCCAGGACATCATGGTCGCCAAGCGTCAGGTTGCTGCCCGACACGATAACCGCACCATAGTCGCCCTCGTCGTCGAAAATAGCGACACTCATGCCGGTCGATTGCGAGGCGTCGCGCCGAACGAATGTGTGATCGACATTCCGACGGTCGAGATTCGAGATGAGAAATCGCCCGAAGTCGTCATCGGCGACCGCCCCGATCATGGAGGTCGCAATCCCTGTACGCGCAGCCGAAACCGCCTGATTGCCACCCTTGCCACCGCTTTTCGGATGCCAGGATGTTCCCGTTACTGTCTCACCCTTGCGGGGCCGCGCCGGGCCGAAAACGGCGATATCGTAGTGAAGGCTGCCGAAGACGGTGACAACAGGCGAAGGTGTCATAGGAGGCGATCTTTTCGTTTGGACGTTACGGCGGACATGGTGCGTTCAAGATTGCGTTCGGCTGCCTGATAGTCACGCTGGGCGACGGCGACGAAGATAGCGTCAAGGATGTTGAGCTGAGCAATGCGTGCCGCAGCATTTTCGCCCATCAGCGGCGACCCTTGCGCGGTGGAACACAGAACCACATCGGCGGACTGGGCGAGCGCCGAAGAACCGTAATTGGTGATGGCAATGGTGCGCGCGCCGTTCCTGCGCGCGAGCTGGATCGCCTCGATCACCGCGATCGTGTTGCCGGAATGGGAGAAGCCGATGGCGATATCGCCCTCCGCCAGCAGCGAGGCCGACATCAGCATCATGTGCGAATCGTCGAACACGCTGGCGCGCACGCCGATCCTCAAGAACTTGTGGGCCACGTCGCGGGCAATCTGCGCCGACCCGCCGACGCCGTAGAAATCGCGCGTTGCTGCCTTATGGATCAGATCCGCCGCCCGGTCGAATGCTGCCATATCGAGAATCGCGAGCGTTTCCTCGAGCGCGTGGATCGAGGTGCGAAACACCTTCTGGACGATTTCGAGCGAGGTATCGTCCACGGACAGTTCCTGGTGCATCTCCGCCGTCGGCTGCCGGTTGTACTGGCTAACGGCAGAGCGGAAGTCGCGAAAGCCGGAGAAGCCGAGCTTCTTGGTTATCTTGACCACCATGGCTTCGGAAACGCCGGCGTTCTCCGCGATCTGCTTGAGCGACGTCTCGTCGCTGAAATCCCGCATGGCGAAAACGGTATCGACGACCTTTGCTTCGAGCGGCGTCAAGAGCGGCATCATCATGCGGATGCGTGGTCCCACGGCCTTCATGTCGAAGCTTTCACCGTTCATCCCCGTCCCCTTGTCGCGCGATCGATTATCATTGCGGCGAGGATTATAAGGCCGGTGGCGAGCAGTTGATAGAAGGCTTGGACATTCATCAGGGTCAAACCGTTGCGCATCGCCCCAAGGATGATCGCGCCGAGTATCGTGCCGAGAATGCTTCCCTTGCCGCCCATCAGGGAAGCGCCGCCGATGGCCGCAGCCGCAATCGCGTCGAGTTCCCATAGATTGCCGAGGATAGGCTCGGCAGCTCCCAGACGCCCGATCAGGATCAGCGAAGCCAGCGCTGCCAGCCCGCCCGAAATGACATAGGCTGTGATCTTAGTGCGCGCAATCGGAACGCCGGCCACATAAGCTGCCTCTTCATTGCCACCGACAGCCATCAGATATTCGCCGATCGGTGTCTTCTTGAGCAGGATCCAGGCGGCAATCGCCACGACAGCGACGATAATGACCGGCGTCGGAACGCCGAAGAGATTGCCGTTGAAGAGCGAGCGCAAGCCCGAGGGAATGCCGAGGACGGGATTGCCGCCGGTATAGATGAGCGCGATGGCCCGGTAGGTACTGAGCGTGCCGAGTGTGACGATGAACGGCTGCAGGCCGACATAGGCGACGAGCGCGCCGTTGATGAAGCCGCAGACGATGCCCACGCCGAGACCCGCGAGGATCGCCAGGGGTATCGGGGTGCCGGCGAGCAGCAGGGTCGCGGTGATGACGGCGGAGATCGCTGCCATCGGACCGACCGACAGATCGATCCCCCCCGAAATGATCACCAGCGTCATCCCAAGCGCCAGGCACGCATTGATGCTCGACTGCTGAAGAATGTTGACGAGGTTTCGCTCGGACAGGAACCCCGGGACGAGTGCTGCGAATACCGCCATGATGACGATGAGGCCGATCAGCGTTCCCGCGTCGCGCAGCGAAAACGAGAAGCGGCGGAAGGCTGGAATTGATTCTGCGGCGTTCGACGAACTGGTCATTGTATGTCCTATCTGGGTATGTCCTATCTGGTTCACGCGGTCTGGGCGGCACGTGTGTCCGCCGCACCGGCATTCGCCCCCGGAATGGCGTGCGCAACGATCGCGCTTTCTGTCAGCTGGTCGCGTGGAATACCGGCAGCGACCCGACCTTCCCGCATGACCAGCACGCGGTCGGAGAGCCGGATAATCTCCGGCAATTCCGAGGACACGACGATGATCGAATGGCCTTCGCGGGCGAGATCCTCGATCAGGTGATAGATCTCGGACTTCGCGCCGACATCGATGCCGCGCGTGGGCTCGTCGAACAGCAGGATCTGCGATTTGGCCGCCAGCCATCGGGCGATGATCGCCTTCTGCTGGTTGCCTCCGCTGAATAGCCCGATCGGCCGATCCAGTTGGAACGGTCTCAGATTGACGCGCTTCAACAAATCCTGCGCGATCGCACGCAGCTTGCCCGTGCTGATCATGCCGCCCGCGGACAAGTTCGAGAGCGAAGCGAGCGCCATGTTGGTGCTCACGGGACGCAGAGGAATGATCCCTTCCCGCTTGCGTTCTTCCGGCAGAAGACCGATGCCGGCTGCAATCGCCTCGCGTGGCGTGGCGAAGCGCACTGCCTTGCCGTCGATGGTGATCGATCCGGCGCTCAGCCGGTCGGCGCCGGCCAAAAGCCGCAGCAGTTCCGTTCGGCCTGAGCCCACGAGCCCGGCAATGCCGAGCACTTCGCCCTTGAATAGCGTGAAGGATACATCGCGGATCTTCGTTGCCGACGAGAGGTTCTTCGCCTCGAGCTTGACCGTATCGGTCACGAAGGAATTGTGTTCCTCCTGCATCAATTGACGACCGACCATCATCGCGATGACGTCCTTTTCCGACGCGCTCTTGAGATCGACCCTGCCGACTAGCTTGCCGTCGCGCATGACGCTGGCGCGTTGGCAGATGCGGAAAACCTCGTCCATCTTGTGGGAGACATAGATGATCGAGACGCCTCTCGCCGAGAGGCTGGCGATCACCTCCGCCAGGCGGTCGAACTCGGTCGGCGTCAAGCTGGAGGTCGGCTCGTCCATGGCGACGACCCTCGCATTGTCCAGCAGCGCACGGCCGATCTCGACAATCTGGCGCTGCGCCACCTTAAGGGAGGAGATGGGAGCGGCAGGATCGATGCTCCTGTCGATCATCGATAGCGCTTCAGCGGCGCGCGCCTCCTGCTCGCGGCGTGAGACGAACAGGCCCGCCATGCGGGTCAGCGAATGACCGAGAAACATATTCTGGGCGACGCTCAGATGCGGCACCTGCTGCAGTTCCTGGTGAATCATGGCGATGCCGGCCCCGCGGGCATCCATCGGCTTCTTGAAGGCAACGGCTTGGCCATCGATCAAGACCGTTCCCGAGGTCGGCCGAAACACGCCAGAGAGTATCCGCAGAAGGGTGGATTTGCCGGCGCCGTTTTCACCAAGGAGCCCGTGGATCTCGCCGGGTGCAACGTCGAACGACACGTCGGTCAGGGCGTTCACACCGGGAAAGCTCTTGGAGATCGTCTCGAATCTCAGTCGGGGGATCATCATTCCACCTCGTTCACTAAACTTGGATGCCGGCCTTGACGGCCGGCATCCATTCGACGTTCGTTACTTGGCCGCCTTGGCATCTTCCATCAGCACCGCGCGGACATCGACGTTCGCTCCCTGGTAGCGGCTGAGATTGTCGGCAGTGATGAGGGCTTGCGGCGTGGCAACGACGCGGGGCAGCTTCTGGCCGGCGACAAGGCGGAGCGCGGTTTCGAGCGCGACTTCGCCAGTTAAGACCGGAAAGCTGTCGACCGTGCCGGTCAGCTCACCTGCCTTGATCGAGGAATAGGCATCGGAAATTCCGTCGGTGCCGAACACAGCGACCTTGCCGGCAAGGCCGGCGGCCTTGACGGCTTCCACGATGCCGAGCGCCATGCCGTCATTGTTGGCATAGAAACCGACGAGATCTGGGTGCTGGTTGAGAATGTTGGTAGCGGCATCGTAGGACGTCTGACGGTCCCAGTTTCCGGGAACGCTGGCGACGACCTTGAACTTGCCGCCTTCGCTGATGGTCGACTTGAAGCCGTCGGTGCGCTGGACGGCAGCGTAGACACCGGCCTGACCTTCGACAATCGCCACCTTGCCGCCCTGGGGACGGTTTTTTATGAACCACTTGGCGACGCGGACGCCATTATCGCGCTGGACGTTGCCGACATAGTGCTCGGCTTGCGGGATGACCGCGTCGTTGACGTTGACGACCGGAATCTTGGCGGCCTTGGCCTGCTCGATCACCGGCTGCAGGTTGGCGTCCGTCTGCGGTGAGACCAGCAGGACGTTATAGCCTTGCGTGATCATACCTTCGGCGATCGTCAGCTGGCCGAGCTGGTCGCCCTCGCTCTGGGCGGCTTGATAGACGACGGGCACGTGGACCTTCTTGCCGAAGGACGCATAACCTTCGCCGAGCGACCGCCAGTATTCGTTTGTCAGCGTCTTGGAAACGGCTCCGGCCTTGGTGCCCTCGGGCAGCTTGGGGAATGGGCCGAGCTTGGCTTCAAGCTCCGACCAGTCCATGCGATTCTTTTCGGTATCGGAATTCAGCGGCGCGAGATCCTGCGCAACGGCTGCGCTGAACAGGAAGCTGGCGGCGACGCCGGCAGCAAGGGTCGTCTTCATAAAGGTCTTCATCGGTTCCTCCCGGATGGTGTCGATCGGCACGCCTTCGGCATGCCTTGGGTTCAAGGTTCTTAAGGTTTCAAGAATTTCAGCGTTCGGGCGGCTCAGCCGAGCATCAACTCCTGGACAACGGCCTGCGCAGATACGGCATCCTGTCGGTCAATCGCCCCGGAAAGGCGGTTGTCCTGCTCGAGGCGATCCACCACCGTCAGCATCCGCTTGACGGTCTGGATGTTTACCTCGCATTCGTGGACCGGATCGAGACCGGTCATATCGGGAAACGTGTCGAAATAGATCGCGCCGTCATAGCCGTCCTTACGGATCTGACGCAGAAGCTCGATCGTCTGCTGGGCATGCACCGCGCCGACCATCAGGCCGTCGTCGCGCTTGGCATAGCCGTCGTTGAGATGAACGCCGAGGAGCCGGCTGTATCGGGCGATGAGAGCTGCGGCAAAGGCCGGCTGCTCGTCGGCATAGAGCACATGGGCGAAATCCAGCGTCACGCCCAGATTAGGCATATCGACGTCCTTGATCGCAAGAAGCGTGGTCGCGCAATCGGGCATCAGGCTGTAGGAGCGTGGCTCGTTCGGTTTGTATTCGATGCTGATCTGGCAGTCGGGATCATGGGCGCAAACTTCACGAATTCCATCCACTTCGTGTTGCCATAACATATGATAGTTCGCCTGAAAGGCATAATCGAAGCCATCCTGCCCGAGCCAGAGCGTCATCAGGTTGCTGCCGGCGGCGCGCGCCGCGTCGATGCCTTTCTTCGTCAAGTCGATCGCCTCGCGGCGAACCGCCGGATCAGGGTTGGTGAAGGCGCCGATCTTGAAGGCCGGATTGGTATAATAACGCATGGCGAAGCCGTTGATCGCCAGGCCGAGATCGCCAATCATCCCGGCCAGAAGCGACGGATCGTCGGCAACATGGTCGGGATAGTTGAGATCGAGATCAGTCAGACCTTCGACCTTGGCTGCGCGCGTCGCCATCTGCATCATGGTCGGCTTGCCCGAAAGATCAGGCCATTCGGCCTTCGGCTTCGAGGCGAAGGAATTCAGTCGGGTCGCAAATCTCGGTTCTGGCACGGGTCTGGCTCACTTCAATCACTACAGATACAACTTCACAAGATTATTATTATTTGTAAAGTTATAATTGTTGTGCGGCGCACCAATTCGTATGGCGAACGCTCCAGAGACCTGTTTTCGGCCTTTCCCGTGATGTACGAACGCGCGTAAGCGGCCAGCCGGGATCGGCAGCCATGGCTGGCCGAACCTCGAAACCGGCCTTGGAAAGTTTCAGTCGGCTGCACCGGCAGGACTTCGGCGTCAGCCCGCCATCACCGCCTCGATCTCGGCAAGCGTGGGCATTGCGGGGGCCGTTCCGCGTCTGGTGACGGCGATGCCGGCGGTGGTGCAGCCGAAGCGGACAGCATCGAGCGGTGCCGCGCCCCGCGCAAGCGCTGCAGCAAAGCCGCCGACGAAGGCATCGCCGGCACCGGTCGTATCAATGACCGGGCCGCAGGAGACGGCGGGCACATGAGTGGATTGCCCAGCATTGCGGAACAAGACGCCCTGCCCGCCGAGCGTGATGACCGCCGTACCGACACCATGCGACAAAAGCACATCGCCCGCGCGCTTTGCATCCTCCAGGGTTTCGAGCGGAAATCCGACCAACGCTGCGGCTTCTGTCTCGTTGGGGATGATATAGTCGCAGAGCCCGTAGATCTCCGCTGGAAAGACGCCCGCGGGTGCGGGGTTGAAGATCGTGGTAACACCGGCCTGCCTTGCGATTTCGAGCGCCCGATGGGCTGCCGGTGCGGGCTGTTCTAGCTGGGTGATGAACACGGCGGATAGCTCGATAGTACTCCGCGCTGCCTCGACATCCTCGACGCCGATCGTGCCGGCCGCTCCGGCATAAACGATGATCGCGTTGTCGCCGGTACGGTCGTTGACATAGATGAAGGCAGCGCCGGTCGGATGGTCGTCCATGACAGTCAGCTTCGCCGTCACGCCGGCCTGCTCATAGGTCTTGAGCGCCAGATCACCGAATGTGTCGCGGCCGATCTTCGAGATGAAGGAAACGTCGGCCCCTGCCCGCGCGGCAGCCACCGCCTGGTTGGATCCCTTGCCGCCCGGCCCGACGGAAAAGCCGCTGCCGGCGATGGTCTCACCCACGGCCGGCATGCGCGGCGCGAGATAGGCCGTGTCGGCGACGAAAATACCGAGAATGGAGATTCCGGTTCCCATGCCGAAACCTCACACGCCTGCAGGTGGGATGACACCCTTGGTGAACAGGAAGCAGCCATAGAAGCGCGTTTCACCGGTCGAGATCACGCAATAGGCCTTCTTGGCCAGATCGTAGAAAGCGAAGCGCTCTATGCCGTACATGGGCGAAGGCCTGCCTTCCGCCCGGTCGATCTCCGCCTGCACTTCGCCTTGCACGGTCGGAATTTCGTCCGGCGCGCCCATGACTTCCATGCGACCGGCAGAATTCTGGAGCGGCGTGTCGAGCGGCAGCACCGAGAGAATGGCGCGGATCGCGTCACGAGCCGAGAGATTGGCAATGCTGAGCGGCCGGCCGACGACCGTCTGTCGGGCGACGCTGTCGCTCGGGAAGTTGGTGTCGGAGACGACCAGCGTGTCGCCATGCCCCATGGAGCGAAGCGCGTGCAGCACGTCGGCGTTCAGCGCCGGATGAATATTCTTGAGCAAAATGTCCTCCTCAATACGATTTATTTGACGGCGCCCGCCGTCAGCCCCTTGACGATATAGCGCTCCAGAAAGATTCCGACGAGGACCAGCGGCATGATCGCTGCCGTGGCGATGGCGGCCATCGACCACCAGTTGATCCCCTGCGACCCCGTCTGGCTGGCCACCATCACCGGCAGTGTCTTGGCATTCGAACTCGTCAGCAGCGCAGCAAAGAAATATTCGTTCCAGCACAGAATGACCGAAAGGATGAAAGCTGCCACCATGCCGGGCAGCGCGATCGGCAGAACGATCCGCAGATAAGCGCCCCAGATCGAACAGCCATCCACCAGTGCCGCCTGTTCCAGCTCGACCGGAATCGTGTCGAACTGGTCGCGCATGATCCAGATCACGATTGGCAGTACCATGAGCGTATAGACGAGGATCAGACCGATCAGTGTATCGAGCAGCAGCAGGTTTTTGTAGAGAACCAGGAACGGCATGGCGAGCACGACGGGCGGCAGGATCAACTGCGACAGGAAGAAGAAGGAAATGTCCTTGTTCGCCATCCAAAGGAACTTGTAGGAGAACCGGCTGAGCCCATAGGCCGCCAGCGACCCAATGAGCACCGCCAGGAACGAGGCCCCGGCGGACGCCACGATACTGTTGAAAAACCGGCGGAGGAACTCGTCCCGCACGGTTGATGGCGCAAGGATCGTATCCGGCGAGAGGCCGAGCGAACGCCAGCCTCTCCAGTCCGGCGTGAAGTCCACGAACGGGATCAGATGCCCCTGCGTGACGTTGACGGCTGTCTTGAACGAGGTCGTGATCGTCCAGTAGATCGGAAAGAGCGAGACGAAGGCCCAAAAGACCAAAGCCGCATAGATCAGCAGGCTGGTGGTCAGGAATTGCGGGCGCCGCGACCAAAGGCTTCCCGGCTTATCGGATGTTTCAGCGGTGATCGCCATGGGCTTCGCCTCAATTTTCACGTTGCATCCATCGGCTCGCCCCTTTGAGGATGAGCGCGACGAAGATGATGATGATGACGAGATAGAATTCCGCAAGCATGGTCCCGTAGCCGACATTGGAACGGTCACGATATTCCCGGAAGATGAAGCTCGACACGGTATCCGTCGCCCCGCCCGGTCCGCCGGCGGTGACGTTGATGACGATATCGGCGAGCTTCAGCTGGAAGATAATGCGCAGGATGATCGCCGTCATGCTGACCGGAAGCATCAGCGGAAAGGTAATTTCCTTGAAACTCTGCCAGCCGGACGCACCGTCGACTTTTGCCGCCTCCTTGATTTCGGAAGGAAGTGCCTGAAGGCCGGCAAGCAGCAGGATCATCATGAACGGGATCGATACCCAGGCATCCATCGCCATGATCGCGGTGCGTGCAAGCCAGGGCGTCGAGAAAAAGGCCGGGTTGTCCCAGCCGAGATGGCGCGCAAGCGTCGCGGCCGGGCCGAACCGGTACTCCATCAGCGACTTGCCGATCATCCAGCTGACCGCCACCGGGCTCAGCATCAGCGGCAGGAGAAAAGCGACACGGAAGAATTTTCGGGCCTTGATCTCTGTGTTGAGCAAGAGCGCCAGCCCGAAGGCGATGGCATATTGAACGAGTACCGAGAGAACGTAGTAGACCATGTTCAGAAGCGCGTTCCAGAAATACACGTCCGCAAACAGCGCGCGTAGATTGTCCAGCCCGTTGAAGCGTCGGCCGGCAGCCGCGCTCAGATTCCAGTCCGTGAAGGCGATATAAAGCCCGAAGACGGTCGGGAAAACCACCATGGCGACGGTGAAGAGAATGGCTGGAAGGACGAAAACGGCGCGCTGCCCTGCCTCTCCGCGGATCATCACTTGGCTCGCACACAAAGCCACCGCCCAGAAGATATAGGCAAACAGCAGCGATCGCCAGCTTACGAGCCCGAGCGCCGTAACCCCGCCCGCCTCGAGGATCTGAAGAATGAGGACGGCGAATAACAGGATGCTCGCGGCAATGATCAAAAGCCGGCCGCGTCGGGCGGCGGTGTGCTGGACCGTCGTCCGCTCCACGGGGCTGATGGCTGGCGTAACCGTATGCGACATAAGCAAGACCCTTGGGGCAGAAGGCGTGCTGAAGCGGGCAGAGGCTCAGGCGCCACGACTCTGCGCCGCCTGAGATCATTGAGGAGACAGCCGAAACTGCCCCGCGGGTGTCAGGCCCCGAGCGAGGCCTTGTAGAGCGCGAGTTGTTTGTCGCGGCCGAGCTGATCGGTGATCTTCTCCCACGCCGCAGCAATCGCATCGGCACCGGCCTGAGCGGTCGCCCGTCCAGCGAATACCTTGGCCAGTTCGTCTTCCGCGACGCTGTAATACTGGAAGATGCCCGGAATGCGCGGCTCGATTGCAGCGTTCGGGTGGTTGTAGGAATTCGACTGCGAAGCGAGATAGCCCGAGATGAACGCCTCGTCGTAACCGGCCGACACCCATTCCTTGATGTCGAACTGGCTTTTACGATAGCACTGGAAGCCGGATGGATAAGCGGCCGTCCAGAGCGCCAGGTCCTTGCCGCCAAGATGGGCGGCCGCACTCCATGCCGCCTTCTTCTTTTTCTCGTCTCTATCGACCCGAGCCATCACATAGACGCCCCATCCGAGATAGGCCATGTTCGGCGCATGGTTCGGCCCGCTTGCGAGTTTTTCCCATTTACCGGTCTTGGCATTGTAGACATCGTCCGATCCCGGAAGAATATCGAAACCGATGGTCTCGCCGACGACGGAGCTGTCGCTGGTGCGCGCGCTTGCGCCCACATCCCCCCACCAGGAGACCATGGAACCGGTGCCGGCCAGGAATTGCTGGAAGGCTGTCGTGCCCGGGTCGGCATTGAGCTGATCGCCCGCTTCCGATGGCAGGGCGTCGATGATGTCCTGAATCGCGCGGACCCATGCCGGGTTGTTGATCCGCGGCTTCATCGTATCGGTGTCGAACAGCCAGGCCTTGTCATTGGGATGCTTGGCATAGGCGGTGGCGCGGCTGCCGAGGAAGTAGAAGCCGAAACCGCCCCAAGCCTTGGGCGCGTCGAGATAGCCGACAGCTTCCATACCGCCGACGGTCTTGCCCTTGAGGAACTTGGTGACCTCCTGAACCTTCTGCCAGGTCTTCGGAACGCCCCACTCACCCTGGTGGCCTTCGTCCTTCCAGGCTTTCGCGAGGCCGGCATCGGTGAAGTAGTCGGTGCGGTAGTTGAAGTTGTGGCAATCGCCATCGACCGAGACGCGGTAGGTCTTGCCGTCCCAGGTGCCAACCGGCGCCTTGAGGTAATCGACATAGTCGTCCATGTCGATCTGGGCCTTGACCCAGTCCGGCATCTCCGACGCCAGCCCCTTGCCGCAGACATCGCCCTCGAACGGCGCGCCCATTTCGAGCAGGTCGAAATCGACCGTACCCGTGGCGATCGCCTGCTGCAGGCGTGGACTGTAGTCGGCTTGCGCGAGGTCGATCCACGTGATCCTGGCGCCGGTATAGTCTTCCCAAGGCTTGAGGAAGCCCCGGAACAGGACGTTATGCAGGTTCTGGTTGTTCAGCCCCATGAAAGACAGCTGGATGCCAGCGAACTCGCCCTGTTTCACGCTCTTCTTCGTCGCTTCCAGGCACATCCCACCGACCTTCTGCCAATCGGCGTCGGTTGGAGACCCTTTGCCGACGCCCGGCACCTGCAGGATCTGGCTGCGCAGCGACGCATCCTGCGCAAAGGCCGTTCCAGGCGAACCGAGCATGCCGCTCGTTGCAGCCACGGCACCGAGGCTTGCACTCGTCTTCAGAATGGCGCGCCGGCTGAGGCCGATCGCCATCATTCTCTCGAAATCACTGACTTTCATGTGGGTCTCCTCCCTTTGATAGAACGCCACCGTTCGTGGCTGCCGGCGCCTCCTCCTCGAAGCGCCGGCCAGGCTCTCAGTCGAGCCTCAATCCGCTCTCGGCATCGAACAGATGGACGAGGTTTGCGTTCGGTGTCATCGCGATCACACGGTCCGAAGGTTCCTCGATGCGGTCGCGAAAAACGCCGATGATCTTCTGCTGCCCGAGCCTTGCAAAGACCTGCGTTTCCGATCCGGTCGATTCCACGACCGTCACGTGGGCGCTGACCGCGCCGCCGAGCGTGAAATGCTCCGGCCGGATGCCGTAAAAGGCCGGCCGCCCGTCCGAGCCCGCAGGCGCGCGGTCGAGCGGCAGTCGAATGCCGTCATCGGTCTCGAAGAACGGCTCCGCGGCGGCGCGGATATGCCCCTTGATCAGATTCATCGACGGGGAGCCGATGAAACCGGCAACGAAGGTGTTTGCCGGCGTATCGTAGAGCGTCCGCGGCGTACCGATCTGCTCGACGCGTCCGTCGCGCAGCACCACGATCCGGTCGGCCATGGTCATGGCCTCCACCTGATCGTGCGTCACATAGATCATGGTCGTCGCCAGCCGCCGCTGCAGTTCCTTGATCTCGGCGCGCATCTGTACGCGCAGCTTGGCGTCGAGGTTGGAGAGCGGCTCATCGAACAGGAACACCTTGGGATCGCGCACGATCGCCCTTCCCATCGCCACACGCTGGCGCTGCCCCCCGGAAAGCTGGCGGGGATAGCGCGCAAGATACGGCATCAGGTCGAGTATCTCGGCAGCCTTGCGCACGCGCTCGTCAATATCCGCCCTGGTCTCGCCGCGCATCTTCAGGGCGAAACCCATGTTCTCGGCCACCGTTTTGTGCGGATAGAGCGCATAGCTTTGAAATACCATGGCGATATCGCGGTCCTTCGGCGGCAGGTCGTTGACCACCTTGCCGTCGATGCGAATGTCCCCGAAAGTTATCGGCTCGAGACCGGCGACCATGCGCAACAGTGTCGATTTTCCGCAACCGGACGGCCCCACCAGAACGACGAATTCGCCGTCGGGAATTTCGACGGAAACACCATGGATCACCGTCAGGCTTCCATAGGCCTTTCCGACATTGACGATATTCATCGATGCCAAAAGCTGTCCTCCTCCTACGGCGTCGCGCACTCCTCGCGCCGTTTGATCGATCCTCCCGGAGGGCGGCGACAGGTAAAGCCGTCAGCTAGACCTGTCGCCATCCGGCTTATCCTGGGAAGACGTCATCCGCCCCATAGACTTCACATAGAGACAAAATATTGTAAAGTCTCTCGGTCGAGATTTCTTTGGTATCTGCCGGCGCATTCTCTCAACGGCTTCGCAGAGCCCTGGATGGCCATAATCCGCCCAGAACGCGAGGGATAATGGAGAAAAAATTTTGCAGCGGACAGCGTCGTAATCGCGAACATTACGGACATGATTTAATTAGTAAAGAATTGGCCTCATCCAAAGGGAGGATAACAAGGTGCTGAGGGGAATCGATCCAGTCTTAAATGCGGAACTGATGCATGCTTTGATGCTGATGGGGCACGGCGACCAACTGGTCTTGTGCGACATCAATCATCCCGCACAGACAATCGCCCGACATACAACCTACAGCCGTCTCATCGACGTTTCCGGCTGCGGCCTCGAGCGTCTTACGGAAGCTGTTCTGAAGCTCTTTCCTCTTGATACCTTTGTCGACGCGCCGGTGAAACGGATGCAAGTTGTCGGCAACGTCGCTGGCCAGGTGCCCATCTTCGCGACAATACAGAAGGCCATAGATCAAGCTGAAGGGCGATCCGTCCAAATGGAGGCATTGGAGCGTTTCACATTTTATGAAGAAGCAAAAAAATCGTTTGCGATCGTAAGAACCTCCGATCCGGGCCCCTATGGATGCTTCATTTTCAGCAAAGGCGTTATCTAGCTTTTTCAGCGAACGAATTGGGGAGAGGCTTGCGCTCGAGCCCGTCGTCCCAGATAGTCATGATGGTCATTATAGTCAGGATCGAGCAATGCGGCCATCAGCACACGATGATAGGATCTGGACGGTCGCCGGCGCCAAAGCAAAACTCTCCGAGGTCATCGAGCGAGCACAATCAGTGCCCCAGACAATCACACGGAACGGAAAACCAAGCGTGGTTGTCGTTTCGGCGGAAGAATGGCAGCGGAAAACAGCACGCAAAGGATCACTTGCGGAATTCCTCATGGACTCGCCGCTCCGCGGCGCCGGCTTGGATCTGGATCGTGAACGCGATGAGCCACGCGATCTGCCGCTGTGAGACTGCTCATCGACACCAACGTTCTGCCCGAAGTAACAAAGCCCCGTCCCGACGCACGCGTTTTGGAATGGCTTGGCGGGCTCGACGAAGACCGCGCCTATATCAGCGTCATATCAATCGCAGAAATCCGCCGAGGCGTCGCTTTGATGGATAGTGGGCAAAAACGCGACACTCTGGCGGAATGGCTTTCGCATGACCTGCCGCAACGTTTCGAGGGGCGGGTGATTCCGGTGGAAGAGCCTGTCGCCCTGTCGTGGGGCGATCTCATGGCACTTGCCAAGCAGAGTGGTCGCGGACTGGCTTCAATGGACGGATTAATCGCCGCCACTGCGATAGCACACCATCTCACCCTCGCGACGCGCAACACCAAAGATTTTGAAGGTTTCGGGATTGATATGATCAATCCGTGGAACGGCTAGGAAGGCCACGCCGGCGCAAAACGGGCTCCTGATCGGCGAACTGCTATCAGTGCCCGCAGCCCCCGCGTCATTCTCGCCCGTGGTCGCTCCATCTTATTGCAAGAGGCTCGCACGCCAGCGCCGCATTCCTGCGATTAAGAAGTGCCAGATGACGCTGATCGTCACGACCACCTCGTCCAGATGCCAGATGTCGCTCAGGCTTGGCGGCTTACGCCGCAAGCTTGACAGGACTCTGGCTCATGACGGCGAGATAGCCGCAAAATCTTTCAGCTGCAGTTAACCTGACATCACCGCTCAGCAAGTTACCAGACTGAACCAGCCGGACTGGCGGTTGTAGGCGTCAAACGGCGTCAACACGAGCCCTACGCCAAACCTCGAACCGATCGAGCGTTTCCTTGTTTGGCGGATATACGCCAAGTGTCGATTTGCCAGACTCGATCTCCAGCTTCAGGAACTCCTCCTGCTCCTCCATTGCAACGGCCTCGTCAGCGATCTCGTTTACATATTCCCGAGGGATGACAATGACAGCCTCGGTGTCGCCGAAGATGATATCGTCGGGATAAACCGCTACACCGCCGCAGGCGATCGGCTGGTTCATATCGGAAGCGTGGTGGGCAACCAGATTGGCCGGCGCCGCCGGGCCCATGCAATAGGTCGGGAGCCCAAGCTGGGCGATATCGGCCGTGTCGCGAACGCCGCCATCCAGCACAAGGCCAGCGCATCCGCGGTAGACAAGGCGCCGAGCCAGCATCGCGCCAATCCCGGCAATCTCCGCCAGCGAGCGGCAATCGAACACGAGGACGTGCCCCTCGGGCATCGTGTCGATCGCCTTGCGCTGCTGGTTGGACGGATCGGAACTGTAGGTCGAACCGTCGATGTCTTCCCTGGCTGGAATGTAGCGAACGGTCACGGCCGGGCCGATCATCGGCATGTCGGCGGCTGCGAGCGGTCGCACGCCGCGAACCGCGGTGTTCCTGAGCCCACGCTTCAACAGCAAGCTACTCAGGGTCGCCGAATTTGTCCGCAAAAGTTTTGCGTAAACCAATGGGTCCAAAGCCGTCATGATAACCTCCGTTTGTCCGGCTGCGAGGTCTAGCATAACGACACGATAGTTCAATAAAGAATTTATAGTTTCTTATTTGGACATCGGATGAATGCCATTGATAGCCTTCATCACCATGGTGGCGGCGTCGAGGACCTCGCGCTTGATTGATCGAGCGCGCTCCGGCGTCGCCTCGCCGATGAACGGCACGCTGACGGTGGCGACCAGGCGACTTGCTGAATCGAATATTGGAGCGGCGAAAGCCCGCAAGCCAAGGTTCGATTCCTGATTGTCTTCCGCACTTCCGCTGCGGCGAATTTCCGCGAGCGCTTCCTTCAACGTCTCAGGATCGGTGATCGTATACGGCGTCCGGGCCTCCAGCCCGCCGGCGCAGTAGACCTCGATCTCGTTGTAGTCGGAATAGGCCAGAGCAAGCTTGCCGGCTGCACCGACATGCTTGCGCGAACGCCCGCCGACCTTGATGAACAGGGCGTAGTCGCCAGGGCTGGAAGCCGCAAATATCGTCATCATTTCATTACCTTCGGGTGCCGCCAGCCTGAAGGATTCGTAGATCCTGTCGGCCGCGGCCGCCAGGATCGGCCTCGCCGCCTCGATCAGCGTCACCCTATCCGCGCCGGGCGAAATACGCCGCGCGAGCTGCACGAATTTCGGCCCCAGCTCGTAGGAAGCTCCGCCATTCACCCGAGCCACAAGCCCATGTGCGGTCAGTGAATTGAGGATGCGGTACACGGTCGAACGAGGCACTCCGAGCTGATCGACCAATGCGCCGAGCGAAATTCCGGTCCTCGCATCGGCGACCGCCTCCAGTAGATGCGCCGTCTTTTCCACCACCGGAGACCCATGCTTTGGTTCAATCATGAACTTCAAATTCCATATGCGGATTGCTTGCCTTGACTTCTTGAGATCGAACGAGCATGTTGGGGTCGCAAGTGTCATATTTGACACTACGCACTTGCAGGAGGAAGTAAAGCCATTTGAGCGCGGGTTGTCCCCGCGGAGCCGGATGACTTTGAGGAAGAGATCACCGAGGCGCCGTATGCGGTTCGATTGGATTTGGAGGAGGGCTTTTATGAAAAAGATCATGGGTATCCATGCGTTGAGCATGGGGCTTGCAATGTCGCTGGCGGCAAGCGCCGCAATTCCCGCTCGGGCGGCCCCGGACAAGCTGACGGTCGTGGTGACAGATGAACCGAAATCGCTCGATCCCTGCGATACGGACCTCTCGGGCAATTCACGCATTCTGCACAACAACATCACCGAAGCGCTTGTCAATCTCAGCCCCAAGGATGGTTCTGTCGTCCCGAGCCTCGCCACCAGCTGGCGGCAGGTCGATAGCCTGAACTGGGAGTTCAAGCTGCGCCAAGGCGTGGCCTTCCACGACGGCAAGGCGTTCGATGCCAATGCGGTTATCGCGGCTCTGAAGCGGGCTCAGGATCCGGCGCTCGCCTGCGAAGTGGGACAAGCCACGCTAAAGGGCCTCAAACTCAATGCAGAAGCCGTGAACCCGACGACGCTCCTCATAAAGACGGACGTCGTCGAGCCAATCCTCCCAAACAAGCTGTCCGCCCTGGACATCGGTTCGCCGGCAACCCCGGGCGACGCCAAGACGCGCAACCCAGCTGGAACCGGACCTTACAAGCTGGTCGCGTGGACGCCCGGTCAGTCGGTCGGTCTCGCGGCCTATGAAGGCTATTGGGGCGACAAGCCTGCAATTCCCAAAGCGACGATCATCTGGCGCTCCGAGTCCGCGGTGCGGGCGGCGATGGTCGACACCGGCGAAGCGCAGATCGCCTATGAAATCGCACCCCAGGACGGCACCACCGGACAGGATCATGCTTTCCCAAACGCCGAAACCTCGCTGTTGAGGATCGATGCGCAGATTGCACCCCTCAACGACAAGCGCGTTCGCGAAGCACTCAACCTCGCGATCGACAGGGATGGCCTCATCGGAACGATCTTCCACAAGGACGCTCAAAAGGCGATGCAGGTCGTGCCACCGTCGGTCTTCGGCTTCAATCCTGACATTCCCGTTTGGAACTACGATCCGGAAAAGGCGAAGTCCCTGCTTGCGGCCGCCAAGGCGGATGGCGTGCCGGTCGAAAAGGAGATCGTCATCTACGGCCGCATCGGCATCTATCCGAACTCGTCCGAAAGCCTGGAGGCTATTCAGGCCATGTTGGCGGATGCCGGTTTCAACGCTCGGCTTGAAATGCTCGAGACAAGCCCGTGGCTGAAGCGGCTGCTGAAACCGTGGAACAAGGATCGCCCGCCCTCGATCCTGCAGACGCAGATCGACAATGCCGAGGGCGATGCCGTGTTCACGCTGCCGAACCGCTTTACCACGGATGGCAACCAGTCGACCATCACGGACGCCGGTCTCGACAAGCTGATCGCCGATGCCTCGAAGGCGACCGGTGACGAGCGCAAGAAGCTGTTCCAGCAGGCCTTCAAGTACATCGCCGTCGATACGGTCAACATCGCACCGCTCTTTCACATGGTCACGATCGCCCGTGTCGCCAAGAACGTGAACTATACGCCCGATGTACAGGCAGGCAACGAGATCAAGCTGAAGTCGATCAGCTACCGTTGATCTGCCCGGCCGACGGCTTGAATGTCGCTTGAGGAGAGCGGATGTCCTTCACCTATTTCCTGAAACGTGCGGCCTTCGCGGCGCTCGCGCTTGCGGCGCTGATGACATCCGCTTTCTTCCTCGTGCGGCTGACGGGCGATCCCGTCAATCTCTACCTGCCCGTCGACGCTTCGGATGCGGCGCGCGAAGCCATGCGCATCCGTCTTGGGCTCGATCGCTCGCTCCTGGCCCAGTTCTTCGATTGGGCTTGGGATATTCTCAGCCTCGATTTCGGAATGTCTCTCTGGCACAATCGCCCGGCCATGGACGTGGTACTCGAGGCGCTGCCGAACACGCTGGCACTTGGCGCCATCGCGTTGGCTCTGGCTTTCACCGCCGCGATCGTCATGGGATCCATTGCTGCCGTGAACGCCGGTGGCTGGATCGACCGGGGCGTCAATGTCCTGTCGCAGGCAGCCGCAAGCGTGCCGGATTTCTGGCTCGGCCTGATGGGCGTGCTTCTGTTTGCGGTCACCTTCCGCATTCTGCCGACGTCAGGCTTCGGCGGCCCGATTTACTGGGTGCTACCCGTCGCCTGCCTGTTTGCCCGACCTTTCGGAACTCTGGTGCAGATCGTCCGCGGCTCGATGATTGAAGCGCTGAATGCGACATTCGTCCGCACGGCGCGGGCCAAGGGCGCGCGTGACGGACGGGTCACCTTCGTGCACGCGCTTCGTAATGCTCTCCTGCCGGCGGTCACGGTGACCGGCGACCTTGCCGCCCAATTCGCCGGCGGTGGCGGCGTCGTCGAGGTGGTCTTCGGGTTTCCCGGCATCGGCAAACTCCTGATCGACGGCATTCTGAAACGCGACTTCGCGATCGTCCAGGCATCGATCTTTGCCGTCGCGGTCGTGATCTTCGTCATCAATATCCTGGTCGACATGCTTTATGCCTCGATCGACCCGCGCGTGAGGGTCGAATGACAGACACGTCCGCCGAATTCTTCCCGGCCCGCGAGCGCCGCAGCCGCCGCATCCTCTGGCTCCTGCGTGCGCTCGCGGGTGACCCGATGGCCGTCGCCGCGGCGATCTGGCTGCTGATCGTCGTGCTCGCCATCCTGACCGATTCCCTGTCGCTCCTCGGCGACAATCGCATTTCGCTGAAGGCGCGCAACCTGCCGCCGTTCGACTTCGGCCAGTCCTGGACCTTGTGGCTGGGTGCCGACGCACTCGGACGGCCACTCCTCGTCCGCCTCATTCAGGCGGCTTCGACGACGATCGGCATCGCCGTGGTGACCGTGCTGACAAGCCTGATCGGCGGAACGCTTCTGGGCGTGATCGCCGGGTATTTCGGCGGCATCGTCGGAAACGTCATCATGCGGATCTGCGATATCATCCTCGGTTTCCCGACGCTGCTGGTGGCACTCTTCGGCCTCTACCTGTTCGGTCCGAGCGTCGGCAACCTCGTGATCGTGCTCGCCATCACCCGCATGCCGGCCTATATCCGCGTCGCAAGAGCCGAAACGCTGGAGGTCCGCGAACGACTTTTCGTCGATGCGGCGCGCGTCTTCGGTGGCGGACCGACCTGGATCCTGCGCACCCACATCCTCCCCAGCGTCGCGCCCACCATGCTGACGCTCGCCTCGGTCAATCTCGCCATGGTCATGTTGTTCGAATCCGGCCTCAGCTATCTCGGCCTCGGCATCCAGCCACCTTCGGTGAGCTGGGGTCTGATGGTCGCCCAGGGCCAGGGCTATTTGTCGTCCGCCTGGTGGCTCGGCTTTTTCCCCGGCCTCGCCGTCATGCTCACCACCATGTCCTTCAACCTGCTCGCCAACTGGTTCCGGATCGTCAACGATCCGTCGCAGCACTGGCGTCTTGTAAGCCGGAGGCGCTGATGGCCCTTCTCGAAGTCGAGGATCTGCAAGTCAGTTTTGACACGGCGTCCGGCCGCATATTCGCACTCAATGGCGTCTCCTTCTCGCTGGAACGCGGTGAAGTCCTGGCCCTTCTTGGCGAAAGCGGCTCCGGCAAGTCTGTGACCGCATCTGCCATCATGGACCTCGTTCCCAATCCTCCGGGCGCTATCGACCGGGGGTCGATCCGCTTCGACGGGACGGAACTGTTGAAGCTTTCGCGCAACGAACGGCGAGATCTGTGCGGCAGCCGGATCGCCCTCATCTTTCAGGATGCGCTTGCGGCGCTCAATCCCGTCTATCCTGTCGGCTGGCAGATCGCGGAGATGTACCGCATCCACAGCCGCAGCCCCGAAGGCGGCGTCGAGAAGGCTGTGATCGACCTCCTGACGGCAATCGGCATTCCCGATCCTGAACGTCGGGCGCGGCAATATCCGCACGAGCTTTCCGGTGGCATGCGCCAGCGCATCATGATCGCCATGGCCGTAGCACTCGAACCGGATGTCATCATCGCCGACGAGCCGACGACGGCGCTCGACGTCACGATCCAGGCGCAGGTGGTTGATCTTCTGGCCACGATCCGTAAACGCAGCGATGCCGGAATGATCTTCATCACCCACGATCTGGGTGTGGTAGCCGAACTCGCTGACCGCGTGGCCGTCATGTATGCCGGCCGGATCGTCGAGACCGCAAATGTCTTCGAACTTTTCGAGGATGCACGACATCCCTACAGCGTCGGCCTGCTCGCCTCGCAGCCGCGCCTGGATACCGATGACGACGAACTGGTGCCGATCCCCGGCTCGGCGCCCAATCCCGTCGCCCTTCCTTCAGGCTGCGCGTTCAGGACGCGCTGTCCGCGTGCCGAAGGGCTCTGCGCCGAGGTCGTCCCTCCTCTTGAAACCGTGGGGCCGGGTCGCCAGGCCGCCTGCCATTTCCCGGTATCGCCAGCATGAACCAGCCTCTTCTCAAAGTCGAAAACCTTTCCCGGCACTTCGGCAGCGGCGCGACGCCCGTGCGCGCGGTCGACGACGTCAGCTTCGAGATCGCCCGCGGAGAGACGCTCGGCCTTGTCGGCGAAAGCGGTTGCGGCAAGACTTCCCTGGTCAGGACGCTCCTGAAGCTCGGGCCGGCGACCAGCGGCAGCGCCGTTCTCGATGGCGTGGAAATCACAAAAGCGAGCGGAAGGGAGCTGCATGAATTGCGCCGCAAGATGCAGGTCGTCTTCCAGGACCCATACCAGTCACTTAATCCGCGCATGCGGGTCGACCGGCTGATCTCCGAACCGTGGGCGCTGCATCCCGGCGCCATGCCAAAGGCCCGCTGGCGGGAAGAGACGGTCAAGCTGCTTGAATCCGTGGGGCTGCGTGCGGAACATGCGGACCGCTATCCTTCGGAATTTTCAGGCGGCCAGCGGCAGCGGCTTGGAATTGCGCGCGCCCTGACACTCAACCCGACACTCCTCGTCTGCGACGAACCGGTCTCCGCCCTCGACGTCTCGGTTCAGGCACAGGTCGTCAATCTGCTCGCCAGGCTGAGGCGCGAGCGCAATCTGGCGATGCTTTTCGTCGCGCACGACCTTGCCGTCGTGCGGCACGTCGCGGACCGTGTGATGGTCATGTATCTCGGCAAAATCATCGAGACCGGGCCGAAGCAATCGATCTTCAGCGCGCCGGCACATCCCTATACGCAGGCCCTGATGTCGGCCGTTCCGACACCGGACCCAAGACTTCGTGGTCATCGCAAGCGCATCGTGCTGCAAGGTGATCTTCCAAGCCCTGCCAATCCCCCGAGCGGATGCCGATTTCGGACGCGTTGCTGGAAGGCCACTTCGATCTGCGCGGAACAGGAGCCCGGACTGACGGCAAGGACGGCTGCCCCGGGATTGCTGACTGCCTGCCACCATGCAGAGGCCGGAACCGCACGTTGATTACGGTGGTTGGCGTGGCCAATTACCAACCAATCGCCCAACCGGACGGTTTCTTCGAACTCATGGTTTCGTTGCTGACTACGCACTGTCAAAACGCGAGTTGCACCTTCATCGATCGCGTCCGGTCACCGGCCGCCTCGAATGCCTTGACGGCGTCTTCGAGGGGATAGGTTCCGGTGAGCAGCGGCTTCAGGTCGACCCTTTTCCTTCCAATCAGGTCGACCGCCAGGCCGAACTCGTCGTGGAAGCGGAAAGTGCCCTTCATCTCGATCTCCTTGGCCACCACCATGTTCTGCGGGATCGACACGTCGCCGCCGAGCCCGAGTTGGACGAGGATGCCGCGCGGCTTCAGCACCTCCAGCCCCGAACGCAATGCGCTCTGGTTTCCCGATGCCTCGAACTGAACGTCGAAATAACCCTTGTTGGCCGAGTGGGAGGCCAGTTCCTCGGGCTGGTTCGCGACGTTGATCACCCGGTCGGCACCAACCTGGAGCGCCGTCTCGAGTACAGGGGTCATCACGTCGGTGGCTATGATCTCACGGGCACCATGGGCGCGTGCCGCGATGATCGCCAGCGCACCGATCGGGCCGCAGCCGGTCACAAGAACCCGCTTGTCGGCGAGCCCGCCAGCGCGGACGACGGCGTGGAGCGCCACAGCGAAAGGTTCGGCCATCGCGGCTTCGTGGATGGAGGCACCATCGGCGACCTTGTGGCATTGCCACTGTTCGGCAACCAGCCGCTCGCGGAAGGCCCCCTGGATGTGCGGCATCGGCATGGCGGAGCCGTAGAAGCGCATGTTGAGGCAATGGTTCTGCTGGCCCTTGAGGCAGTAGTCGCAGGCATTGCAGGGGCGGCTGGGCGACACCGCCACCCGGTCGCCGACGGCAAGGTCGGATACGCCTGCCCCCAATGCCTTGATCGTTCCTGCAACCTCGTGGCCGAGGATCATCGGCTCGCGGACGCGCACGGTGCCGAAGCCGCCGTGGTTATAATAATGCAGGTCGGAACCGCAGATGCCGCCTGCCTCGATGGCGACCTCCACCTGCCCGGGGCCGAGCGCCTCGACCTCCCGTTCCTCGATGCGCAGATCCTTGGCGGCATGAATGACGACGGCTTTCATGGACTTATCCTCAGAGAACGGGTGTCGGCAGGGCGGCGCCGGCGAAGTGGGCGGCAAGGTTGTCGCGCACCAGCTTGCCCATCGCCTTGCGGGTCTCGATCGTGCCGGATGCGTGATGCGGTTGCACCAGCACGTTGCCGAGTTCGAGGAAACGCGGATTGAGCTTCGGCTCGCCTTCGAACACGTCGAGTGCCGCAGATCCGAGCGCTCCGCCTTCGAGTGCGGCGAGCAGCGCTTCCTCATCGATATTGGAGGCGCGCGAGATGTTGATCAGCATGCCTTCCGGACCGAGGGCGGCGATCACGTTCTTCGAAACGATATGACGCGTGGCCGCCGACGCGGCCAGCGTCACGAACAGGAAGTCGGAACGCCGGGCCAGTTCCACTGGATCAGAGATGAAGGTCATGTCTTCCGCATACGGCTTGGCTGACACGTCGCTATAGGCGATGTCCATGTCGAAGCCCTTAAGGCGCTTGGCGACTTCGAAACCGATACGGCCAAGGCCAAGAACCCCCGCCTTGCGGCCCCAGACCCGGCGCTTCAGGGGATAGAGGCCTTGTGTCTCCCAGCTTCCGTCCCGGACCCAGGCCTCGGCGCCGATCATGCCGCGCGACTGGACCAGCATCATCGCCACGCCGAGATCGGCCACGTCATTGGTCAGCACATCGGGCGTATTGGTGACATTGATGCCCCGTTGCCGGCAGGCGTCCAGGTTGACCGCATCGTAACCGACCCCATAGACCGAGACGAGCTCGAGCTTCGGCAGCTTGCCGATCAGGTCGGCGGAAGCGCCGAGCTCCCCGCGCGTGGCGATGGCGCGGATATCGGCGGCGTGTTCGCTCACGAAGGCATCGCGGTCGACGGCCTCGTAAAGCTTCAAGACATTGTACTGCACTTCCAGTTCGACCAGATCCCATTCCGGATATGGGCCGATCAGAAGAATATCGGGCTTGCTCATGTTTCCTCCAGAAGTCCTGTTCAGCTTGCGCGCCCCTTGCGGGCGGCCAGTAGCGTCACGGCCATCGCAATGATGGAGTCCAGTGACTGTTGATATCGATGGTCGCAACGTCCGGCTCCGTAGTCGGAAGCTCGAGCGTCGCACTTGCCGCAGCCCGAGACGCCCATCACGACGATCGGCCCGAAGGCTCCTGCCTCAGAGGCTGGTGGTGATGCCGCCATCGACATAGAGCGTGTGTCCGTTGACGAAGGAAGAGGCCTTGCTTGACAGGAAGACGGCCGCACCGACCAGTTCCTCGACATCGCCCCAGCGTCCGGCGGGCGTGCGTTTCTCAAGCCAGGACGAGAATTCCTGGCTGTCGACCAGTGCCTGGTTCAACGGCGTCTTAAAGTAGCCGGGCGCGAGCGCATTGATCTGCAGGCCGTGCTTGGCCCAGTCGGTGCACATGCCGCGCGTCAGGTTCTTCACCGCCCCTTTCGTCGCCGTATAGGGAGCGATGCCGGGGCGCGCGAGTTCGCTCTGCACCGAAGCGATGTTGATGATCTTGCCACGTCCGCGGCCGATCATGTGCTTGGCCACCGCCTGGCCAACGTAGAAGACACTGGAGACGTTGGTCTTCAGCAACTGCTCCCAGCGGTCGATGGGGAAATCCTCGAGCGGGCTGCGGAACTGCATCCCGGCATTGTTGACCAGGATGTCGATCGCACCGACTTCGGCCTCGATCGCATCGACCCCGCGCTTCACGGCCTCGGCGTCCGTAACGTCGAAGTCAGATACCGAAACCGTCACACCAGTTTCCTTGAGCTGTCCTGCAGCGGTCTCGAGCTTGGCCCTGTCACGGCCGTTCAGGACGATGGAAGCTCCGTGTTCCGCGAGGCCTCTGGCAAGCGCAAAGCCGATACCCTGCGACGAACCCGTCACCAAGGCTCGCAAACCGGTCAGATCAAACAGGGAATAGCTCATCGGATACCTCGTTCCTTGAGCAGGAAAAATGCTGCGACATCTGGAGCGCCTGCTCAGATATCGACGACAAGTCCCTTGGCTTTCAACACCGGTTCCAGCTTGCTGACCTCGATGACCGACTTTCCCTGTTTGTAGGCTTCGATATAACCGGCTTCCGCATCTTCGCGGGCCTGCGACAGACGCGCTGCCTCTTGCGCCTCGGCGCGGCGCACGACAACGAGGCCATCAGCATCGCCGACGATGATATCGCCCGGATTGATGATCTCTCCGCCGACGATAACCGGATCGTTGACGGCAGCGATGGTTTCCTTGACGGTGCCCTTGATGCAGACGCTGAGCGAAAAGACCGGGAAGCCAAGCTCCCGGAGTTGCAACGTGTCACGGACCCCGGTATCGGTCACCAGGCCGCCGATGCCCTTTGCAAGGCAGGCATTGGCAAGAACATCGCCGAAAGAGCCGGCCTCTTCAAACTCGCCCGCAGACACGACGATGATATCGCCCGGTTTGGCGTAGTTGATGGCAAGCTGCAACATGATGTTGTCGCGCGGTGCACATTTGACAGTAAAGGCCGGGCCGCACAGCTTCATGCGATAGTCGACCGGCTTGAGGCGTGAGGAAAGCGCGCCCCTGCGCCCCTGCGCTTCATGGATCGTGGCCGGCGAGAATTTGGCGACCGCTTCGATATCGGCCTTGCTTGGCCGTTCTGCGATGTCTTTGATATGGATCATGAAAAAATCTCCCATGGCAAGACCGGCGGCGGGCACGTCCCGCCACCTGCAGCCTTCGTTGATTTGCGATTGAGTTCAGGCAGAGCCGAGCGAGAGACGATTACGGGATTGGGTCGAACTTCAGTTCGGAAAGCGGCACTACCTTGTCGGTGCGGGTCATCTTGTATTCGGTGTCTTGGCCAAGCCACTTGTCCCAGATCTTGTTGAGATCGCCGGACGTGTCGAGCTTGCGCAGGATTTCGTTGACCTTGGCGGTCAGGGCGGGATTGTCCTTGGCCATGCCGATACCGATTGGCTGGAAGAGCATCGGCTCCTCGATCATCCGCATCGGCTTGCCCTTTGTCTTGGATTCGTTCACCAGCTTGGTCGTGGTCATGGTGTTGGCGACCATGCCGCGTGCCTTGCCCTGCTGGACGGCGAGATAGGCGGAGCCGGTGTCCTGGAAGGTCAGCGGATCGGACTTGTTGAGCTTGATCGACATTTCCGATGTCGAACCCTTGGTGGAGGCGACGCGCTGGCCTTCGTAGTCGGACTTCTTCTTGCCGGCATCGTCGACTGGAACGATCAGCATTTCCTTGGCGAGATAATAGGGATCGCTGAATTGGATCTGCTCGGCGCGGCCCTGGGTATAGGCAAGATTGGCAACCGTGATGTCGACGCGGCCAAGTTTGACTTCCGGCACGCGGGCTTCGACCGAAACCGGCTTCACTTCAGCCTTGACGCCGAGTTCCTTGGCGATGGCATTGCAGAGATCGACGTCGAACCCGACCATCTCGCGCGTCTTCACATCCGGAGCGGCGAATGGCGGAACGTCGGCAAACGTAGCGCAGCGCAACGTCTTGCTGGCCAGGATCGTGTCGAGTTGGTCCGCGACCGCCGGCGAAGCGGCACCGGCCGCTGCCAATGCGATGGTTAGTGTCAGGCATTTCCAGTTCATTGCTGTTCTCCTTGTTATGATGTCTTGATTGGTCAATGGCGCAGATCGGACAGGAACCGTTGGGCGCGGGGATGACGAGGGTTCTGGAAGAAATCCTTGGGCGGCGCCATTTCGAGGATCTCGCCCGCATCGATGAACCAGATGCGGTCTGCGACATCGCGGGCAAAGCCCATCTCGTGGGTGACGCAGAGCATGGTCATACCCTCGGCAGCCAGGCTCTTCATGACGCTCAGCACCTCGCCCACCATTTCCGGGTCGAGCGCGCTGGTCGGCTCGTCGAAGAGCATGACCGGTGGTTCCATAGCAAGTGCCCGGGCAATCGCCACGCGCTGCTGCTGCCCGCCGGATAGCTGGCCTGGATAGGAATTCGCTTTGTCGGCAAGCCCGACACGATCGAGCAGCTTGATGGCTTTGTCGCGAGCGACGTCCGCAGAAACACCCTTCACCCGGATCGGCGACATAGAGACGTTCTCGACCGCCGAGAGATGCGGAAAGAGGTTGAAGCTCTGAAACACAAACCCGATCCTGCTGCGCAGCCGGTTCAGTTCGCGTCCGCGCATCGGGGCATGAATATTCTGGCCCTCGAAGTTGATCGATCCGCTATTGATTTCCTCCAGCCGGTTGACGGTGCGGATCAGCGTGGACTTGCCGGAACCGGATGGCCCGCAGATCACAACGACCTCGCCGCGGCCGACCTCGGCGTTGATGTTGCGCAGGACCGGATAGTCGCCGTAGCTCTTGCAGACATCCGAAAGGCGGATGGCCTGGCCATCCTGCAGCTGGGAAACTGGCATCGTCATGGCTGCTCCACAAGTGTTTTGAGGGGGACGGCCTCGGTGGCAAGGCGAGCGTTGCGACGCGGACCTGCGCGGCGGCGTGCAATGCGCCGCTCGAGGCTGTTGGCCACATAGGTCAGGCTCCAGCAGAGCGCGTAGTAGACGGCAGCCAGGATGATGAAGACCTGGAAGGGCTGGGTGAACAGCTGGTTGTTCACCTGGCTTGCCGCGAAGGTCAGGTCCGGCACGTTGATCACGTAACCGAGGGTCGTGTCCTTGATCGTCGAGACGAATGTCGAGATCATGCTCGGGATCATGTTGTAGAGCGCCTGCGGCAGGATTACGAAGCGCATTGCGCTGAGATGGCTGTGGCCGAGCGCCCTTGCCGCATCCATCTGGCCCTGGCCCAACGAGACGATGCCAGCCCGCACCACTTCGCTCAGGAACGCCCCCTCGTAGACGACCAGCGTCACAAGCATGATCAGGAAGCTTGGTACGTCGGCACCGGTCCAGAGCGGAACCAGGAAATAGCACCACAGAATGAGCATCAGCAGCGGCACGCCGCGGGTGACATAGACGAGGCCCGTCACCGGCCATCTCAACGCCCGCCATTTTGAAAGGCGTGCCAGGGCGAGAAGAATGCTGACAGGAAAGGCAAGCAGGATCGCCAGCAGGGAGAGGATGATCGTATTGGCGAGCCCGCCCAGCGGCCCGTTGGGATATTGCCCGATCAGAAGGAGCAGCCAATAGTCATGGATGATGGTGATGATGTCCTGGATCATGCGCGCGCTCTCCGAGCCGGATCTGCGCGCATCGACAGATAAGCACCGGCCCCCATGATGATGAGCGAGAAGAACAGGTAGAGGACCGTGCCGACCAGGTAGATTTCGAAAGTCCGGAAGCTGAGGTTTTCAATCTCCTTGACCGCGTGCGTCAGCTCCGAAGCGCCGACGACAATCGCCAGACTGCTGTTCTTGAACAGCGAAACGCTGTGATTGATCAGCGGCGGCAAGGCATTGCGCACGCCTTGCGGCATGACCACGAAGCGCAGGGCCGAGATATAGCCGTGACCGAGGGCCTTGGCGGCTTCCATCTGGCCCGGGCTGACGGAGCGTAAGCCGGACCGCAGGTCCTCGCTGAAATAGGCTGCCTGGCACAGTCCAAGGCCGATGATCGCGAAGATCGCCTCCGCATTGTGATCCGTCAGCCAATTCGTCAGGCCCTGCGGCAGCAGCGTGAAGATCCCGAAATACCACAGCATCAGTTGCACCAGGGTCGGCACGTTGCGGTGGTAGGAGATGTAGGCCTTGACGATGGGCTCGCCGATCCTGACCGGTGACATGCGGAACGCCAGCAGCAGGATCGCAAGCGTCATCGCCAGCAGCCACGAACCGACATAGATGGCGAAGGTCGTCTCGATGCCGTGCAGCAGCATCGCGCGATAGTCGGAATTGGTCAGGATCGCGGATAGATCAAAGCCGGTCACCGCTTCGCGCCTTCAGCTTCGTAGACGGCTGCGGAGGTTTCGGGCCTGGCAGTCTGCAGCCCGCCCATTACCTGCAATGTCGGGGTGATCTCCATATGGCCGATATTGACGGCAACCGGTGCGGCGATCGCAAAGGCGATCGCGTCGGCGATGTCGGATGCCTGCGGCAGCTCGAACCCGTCGATGAAACGTTCGTGCACGCTCGGATCGTTGCCGTGCACGTGGTTGAAGATATCCGTCGCGACACGCCCCGGGCAGATTTCCGTCACGCGGACGCGTTTGCCGAATGCGTCGATCCTGAGCTGATTGGACAGCATGGCGACGCCGGATTTGACCGCATGATAGATGGAATTGCCGCCGAAATTGTAGTTGCCGGCGATCGAGGAAATGTTGACGACATGGCCGCGGTCACGCTCGACCATGCCGGGAACGATCAGGCGGCAGATATGCAGGACGGCGCGCAGATTGACGTCGACCAGCAGATCGATGTCTTCGGCATCCGCCTGCAGAAACTTCTTCGGCCGGTCGACGCCGGCATTGTTGATCAGAATGTCGAACTGGACGCTGCCGGCAAGTTCAGCGATCGCGGCACGGTCGGTGACGTCGATGACATGCGCGATACAGCCCGTACGCTCGGCGAGTTCATTGAGGGCGTCAGCACTACGAGCGATCGCGTGTACTTCGATATTCTCGGCGCGGAGACGCTCGACGACGGCAGCGCCGATGCCGGACGATGCGCCGGTAACCAGTGCGGTCCTGTAATCGGAGAATGACATTCTGATCCCCTTGTTGTTGGCGTGGACAGTATCGAAGCTTTCACGGCTTGCCTAAGACCGATTATTTCTGGAGTAATAAGCAAGTTTTATGGAGCTTGCCGGATGGCAAGCGCCCAGCCCCAAGGCCTTGAATTCCTTATGCGGAGTAGGCGGCCATCCTTTAGAGCCGCATTGCCAAAGGCGGGCATGTCTGCAAAACATAGGCCTGCGGAACAGAGCATCACCCGACCCCATGGATATTAGGCGCCTCAAATCCTTCATCGTCATTGTCGACAGCGGCAGTATCACCCGCGCCGCCGATATCCTTCACCTCGCACAGCCGGCGCTCAGCCAGCAGCTTGCGGCGCTCGAGGAGCATTTCGGCCAGAAACTGCTGATCCGCAGCCAGCAGGGCGTCAGCATGACCGATGCGGGACATGCGGTGTACAGGCACGCGCAGATCATCCTGCGGCAGATGGAGCAGGCGCAGGCTGATGCCGCAGCCGCCGGCAATTCACTGGCGGGCCGGGTCTCGGTGGGCCTCGTGCCGTTCAGCAGTGCCGCCACGCTCTCGGTCGATCTCTTGGCGGAAACGCGCAAGCGGCATCCGGGCATTCTGCTGCACCTGACCGAAAGCGTCGGCCAGACCTATAGCCAGATGATCATGAACGGACGGCTGGAAATGGCGCTGATCCATGGCATCGGGCCGATCAAGGGCGTGCGTTTCGAACCGATCCTGAGCGAGGAATTTTATCTCGTCGCGCATCGCAACTTCGCGATCGAGGCGGATTCGAAACCCGTGCCGCTCGGCGCCCTGGATGGAATGCCGATGCTGCTGCCGCCGGCCTATAATTTCGTGCGCCGCGCCATCGATACCGCTTTCACCCGCAGCAGGATCAATCTCAAGGTCGTGGCGGAAGTGGAAATCGTGCGCACCCTCGCCCGCGCGGTCGGAAATGGGCTCGGGGCGACGATCATGCCAAAGGCCATTGCCGACCGCATCGTTTCCGAGTCGAGCGAACCGCTCGTCTGCCGGGTCGTATCGCCCCGGATAGAGGAAACGCTTTCGCTCTGCACGTCCGACCAGAACTCGTTGTCGGAACCGGCATTCGCCGTCCGGGACATTCTCGTGGAACTGACCGAGCGGTTGAAACTCTGAGTAAGCTATTTCCGAGGCGGAAGTCGGCACTTCATCTCAGTGCATCGATTTGCAGAACTCGGCAATGCGCGCACAACCCTCGTTCAGCATCTCCATGCTAGTCGCATAGGAAATGCGGAAATACGGGCTCATGCCATAGGCCGCACCCTGGACGGTCGCGACATGGTGTTCCTCTATCAGGCCCATGACGAAATCGACGTCGGTCTCGATCTTCCGCCCGCCCTTCGTGGTCTTTCCGATCAGGCCCGACATGTTGGGATAGAGGTAAAACGCTCCTTCCGGCTTGTGGCAGCGCAGGCCTTCGATTTCCGAGAGCCTTCCGACGACGAAGTCGCGCCGTTCCCGGTAGATCGCCGCACGCTCCTTAAGCAGATCCTGCGGGCCGTCGAGGGCAGCGATGGCGGCGGCCTGCGTGACCGTCGTGATGCCGCCGGCGTTCTGGGAATTGACCTTGCTGATTGCCGCGATCAATTCCTTGGAGCCGCTGGCGCAGAAGCCCAGCCGCCAGCCGGTCATGGCATAGGCTTTCGAGACGCCGTTCATCGTCAGGACGCGGTCGTAGAGCCTGGGTTCGGCCTCGGCGATGGTGCAGAATTCGAAATCGTCATAGACCAGATGCTCATAGATGTCGTCGGTCAGGATCCAGACATTCGGGTGCCGCAGCATGACCTGCGCGATCGCCGCCATCTCGGCTCGCGAGCAAGCCGCACCCGTGGGGTTGTTCGGGAAATTCAGGATGAGCCATTTTGTGCGTGGCGTGATCGCCGCGTCCAGATCCTCCGGACGCAGTTTGAACCCGGTCTGCTCGAAGCAGGGAACTGCGACGGGCGTTCCGCCGGCGAAATGGACGATATCCGCGTAGCTTACCCAGGAAGGGGTCGGAATGACCACCTCGTCGCCCGGATTCAGGGTTGCGAGCATGGCGTTGAAAATGGTCTGCTTGCCGCCAGCCGACGCAACGATCTGGCTGGCATCATAGACGAGATTGTTGTCCCGCTTGAACTTCCTGGCGATCGCGGCCTTCAGCTCCGACGTACCATCGATCGGCGGATATTTCGTATCGCCACCCAGTCCCGCAGCGTGAGCGGCCTCGATCGCATGGGCTGGCGTCGGGAAGTCCGGTTCCCCGGAGGAAAGGCTGACGACCTTGATGCCCTTGGCGGCCAGTTCCCGGGCACGCTGGGTCATGGCGGCGGATGCAGGGATGGAAACGTTCTTCAGGCGGTCGGCGATGGACGGCATTGACTTGGTCTCTCGGTGAAACGGAAATTGTGACGGCGGGCGGCCGTTCAGGACGCGAGTTCGGCCGCAGGCGCGAGCGTCGCGCCGGACGCCTCGATTTCGCTGCGGACGACCCGGGCAAGCTCGAGCGAGCCGGGCGTATCGCTGTGCACGAGAATGGAGCGAGCCGGCATGGCGATGATCGTCCCGTCGATCGCTTCGACGGTCGCATCGGTCAGGAACCGGCGCACCCGTGCACGAACCGCCGCCTCCTCCTTGACCAGCGCACCCGGCAATCCGCGGGCGACGAGCTTGCCGCCGGCGTCATAGGCGCGGTCGGCCAAGAAAAGCGCCAGCGTCTTCAGCTTGGCGCGCTTCGCGGCCCTCTCGATTTCGCTGTCCGGCGTCACGAACACCACGAGGTTCGGATCGACGCTCGAAATGGCGCTCATCATCAGGTCGGCCAGCGCGGGGTCCCGATTGGCCATGTTGCCCATGGCCGCGTGAAAGCTGAAATGGCCGACGGTCATATTTTCGGCCTTGGCGATCGCCGTCAGGGCGCCGAGTTGGTACAGCATCTGCTGGCGCAATTCGTCCGGCTGGTAGGGTATCTCGCGCCGGCCGAAGCCGGTTCGGTCCGGCAGGCCCGGATGTGCGCCGATGCCGACGCCGTTCTGCTTGGCAAGGCGCACCATGCGCGCCATGGTTTCGGGGTCCCCGCCGTGAAAACCGCAGGCGATATTGGCCGACGATACGACCTGCATCATCGCCTCGTCGTCGCACAGGCGATAGGGGCCGAAACCTTCGCCCATGTCGGAATTCAGATCAATCTTCATCGCGTCCTCCATCTGATCGCGAATGGCATCAGGTCATCGCCTTCAAGGCGCGCTTGACCATTTGTGATGTCCGCTCGATGTCCTCGATATACCGGGAGACAATCTGTTCGACCGCGCGGGCCTCGGCATGTGTCGAGCGCATGAACCGCAGCCGGCTGCCGGCACGCGCCTGCCCGAGCCGCCACAGATCGGCTTCGATCACGCCGGCGATCTTCGGATAACCGCCCGCCGTATTGGCGTCGCTCATCTGGATGATGGGCTCCCCGCCCGGCGGCACCTGAACCACGCCGGGCACCACGCCATGCGAGCGCATTTCGACCGTCTTCACCGGCTTGATCGGTGCGCCGGAAAGACGGTAACCCGTGCGGTCGCTGCGCGACGAAATCCTCCAGACCTGGCTCCAGAAAGCCTCGCCGTCATCGGCGAAAAGCTCATGTTCTCCGGCGGGAATGGCGCGGATGAGCAGCGTGCCATCGTCTGCTACGGGGAATGCGTCACGCAACGCGGTCGCCGGCGCCACCGCGGCGATACCGCCCGCCGGGAGCGGAAGAGGTTGGGGAAGGGCACAGACCTCGATCCGGTCTCCCTTCATGAGCGGCCGGCCGGCATTGCCGCCGAACCCACCGCGCAGCGCCGTGCTTCGCGAGCCCATGAGAACGGGAACGTCGATCCCGCCGCCGAGCACGATATAGGCGCGTGCAAGCTTCGGCGGCTGTTTCAGCTCGAGGATCTCCCCGGCCTCGGCCCGATACGCGCACCACGGCAGCAATTCCCGGCCATCGAGCAGCGGCTGACCATCGATGCCCGTGACGGCAAACGCGGTAGGAACCTTGAAACGCAGCGTAAAGGGAAACATCTGTATCTCGATGGCAGCCGCATCCTGCGGGTTGCCGACGAGGATGTTGCCGATCCTGACCGCGAGCGGATCCATGGCGCCGCCGGCGGAGACGCCAATATCGCGATAGCCGGGGCGGCCGAGATCCTGCACCGTATTGAAGGGACCGGTCTCGACGATTTCGATCATAGCTCGATCCTGTCCGGCACGAAGCGCACCGTGTCGCCCGGCGCCAGGAGGGCCGGCGTGGAAGACGTCGGGTCGAACATCTGCAGATCGGCATAGCCGATGGAATTCCACCCGTTCGGGCCGGTCAGCATCGCGACGCCCGTCTGCATTCCGCCGATCGTCACGCAGCCCTTTTCCATCTTGAGCGACGGAACCGTCTTGCGGGGCATATAGATACGGGCGTCGAGGCCATGCAGGTAACCGAAGCCCGGAGCGCTTCCGAGCGCAAAAACCCGATAGGTCGCATCGTGATGGAGGCGCACCACCTCCCGGTCGCTCAGACCGGAAAAATCACAGACCGCCGCAAGATCAGTCGCATAGGCACCACCATAGTGGACGGAGATCTCGATCGTCTTTCCGGAGAGATCAAGGCTGGGGACGCTGTCCCAGGCCTCCAGAAGCCTGCCGACGATGAACTCGGGATCCTCGGGCGTTGCCGTGAAGATCGCCAGCAGGTTTGTCATGCCCGGTATCACTTCCGCGACATCCGCCCAATCCCTGACCACATGGGATAGTGCCCAGATGAAACGCTGTGCCGGCAGATCGAATTCACCCGCCGCTTCGAGCAGGAAGGAGCGCCCTCCAATGAAGGAGACGCGCGCCCTGCCTTTCGTCGCCGTGACGATCTGGTGAGAGGACGCAAAGGGCTTTAACGTAGCGATCATGGCTGGGGCTCGATTTCAAACAGGGGATCGCCAAATCCGACCAGCGCGCCGGGCTCCGCCAGCCGCCGCGCCAACAAGCCGGATCGGCCCGCCAGAACGGGAAGCAGCACCGATCCGATGCGGATAAAGCCGACGACATCCTTGTCGGAAACCCTGCGCGGCAGTGTCTCGGTTTCCTCGGAAACCGAAGGATGGATGGCGCAGAAGCATCCCGCAATCGGCGCCTTGACGATCGCCGCATTGGCCGGGTTCGCCCCGATGCCGCCTGTCAAACGGATGTGCGGCCCCTCGCCCTTCGAGATGACGAGGCGAAGTTGCCCACCCGGACCGGAAATCTCGAGGCCGTCGACACCGGCCGCCGTCAGCGCTTCCGTCAGCGCGGCGATTGTTGCCGGATCGCTGAAATCGATCGTGCTCATGCGGCTCTCCGCTGCTTGAGCCATTTCTCCAGGTAGTGGATGTCCGTTTCGCCCCGAGCAAAGGCTTCGTCCTCGAAGAGCGCCCGCAGGAATGGCAGGTTGGTGGAAATCCCCTCCACCCTCGTTCCGGCAAGCGCCTCGCGCATCCTTGCCATTGCCTCGGCCCGCGTCGGAGCGTGCACGATCAGCTTGGCGATGAGGGAATCGTAATAGGGAGAGACCCGATAGCCGGCGTGAATATGGGTGTCCACCCGTACGCCCGGCGCTTCGGGAAGCGCAAGCTCGGTGATGGTTCCGGCCGACGGCAGGAAGCTTTCCGGAGCCTCGGCATTGATGCGGCACTCGAACGAATGGCCGCTGCAGCGGATATCGTCCTGCCGCAACTCGAGCGGAATACCCTGGGCGGCGTTGATCTGCGCATGGACGATGTCGATGCCGCTGGTCATTTCCGTGACCGGATGCTCGACCTGAAGGCGCGTGTTCATCTCGATGAAATAGAACTCGCGGTCTTCATAGAGGAACTCGAACGTTCCGACGCCGCGATAGCCGATCTGCCGGCAGGCCTTCACACAGGCCAGGCCAACCGGCCCGATCAGATCGGGCGCGATGCCGGGCGCCGGGGCCTCCTCGACCACCTTCTGGTGGCGCCGCTGCATCGAGCAATCCCGGTGCCCCAGCCAGATGGCATTGCCGTGGACGTCGCACAGGACCTGGATTTCGATATGCCGGGGATGCTGAAGGAATTTCTCCATGTAGAGCGCGGGAGAATCGAAGGCCTGACGCGCTTCCTCGCGGGTCAGCGCGATTGCCTCATGCAGTGCGCCGGCCTCGGACACGACACGCATGCCGCGGCCGCCGCCGCCGCCGGCAGCCTTGATGATGACGGGATAACCGATCTCTTGCGCGGTCCGCTCGATGCTCGCCGGCTCGTCGGGCAGCGCCGTCTGGGGGCCGGGCACGCAGGGAACGCCCGCAGCGATCATCGCCCGCTTTGCCGATATCTTGTCGCCCATCGTCGAGATCGACGAAGCGTCCGGCCCGATGAAGACAAGACCGGCCTTTTCGACTGCCTCCGAGAAGGCCGCGCTTTCCGACAGGAAACCGTAGCCGGGATGAATTGCGCCGGCACCGGTCAGCTCTGCCGCGAGGATGATGGCATCCTTGTTCAGGTAACTTTTCGCGGCATTCGCCGGGCCGATACACAGAACGCTGTCGGCCGTCTTGCCAAATGGCGCCTGCCGGTCGGCCTCCGAGCAGATCGTTACGGCTTTCAGACCAAGCTCGCGGCAGGCGCGCTGAATGCGAAGGGCGATTTCTCCCCGGTTGGCAATCAGGACGGTATCGAAGCGGCGATTGGCCGAGGCGGCGTTTTTGGGAGGTTCGCCCATTACGCGATCTCCGCGAGCACGTCGCCGACTTCAACTTCCACACCATCGATCTCGGTCAGCCACGCAACGCGACCCGCAAGCGGCGCAGCGACCGTATTGAAAACCTTCATGGCCTCGATGATGAAAAGCGTCTGCCCCTCTTCCACGAGGTCGCCGATCCTGACGAACGGCTCCTGTCCGGGGGCGGATGCCCGATGCAATATGCCGAAGACCGGTGCCTTCAGCTGAAAAGCCTGTTTTGCCGAGGCCGCAGGCGACGAGCCGGAAACAGGCTTCGCTGCCGCAGCGACTGTTTCGTCCGGATCCGAAACCGGAACGTCGATTGCAGCATGGCCCGCATTACGGAAGATCCGGACCGTGACGTCCTTTTCCGTGACCGACAACTCGGTCACATTCGATCGTCCGACAAAATCGATCAGCGTCTTTATTTTCGACAGGTCCATCAGTGTGCTCGGCATTTCGGAATACCGATCGCAATCCACGGAAATCGGATCGGGATCGGCAGCCATTGCGTAACATGCCGATCGCGAGATGGGGTCAGAAGAAGTTTCAATGACCGTCAATTGGAGCCCACGAGCTGCGCCGACCGTGGTCTGCTGTTCTTACGAGCAGCTTGCCTCAGGCGAAGATGAAGTCCACGGCCGTCAATGATGAAGAAGCCACATTTACGAACTGCAGGACATCGCCATTGCCGAAATCAACAATGGTGTTGGTCCCGCTCATTGCCATCACCGCCTGAACGTCGGCAAAATCGTCGAACCCGATCAAGTCCTCCAGTTGAACCTTAGTGGCTCTGGCAGCGTTCACGCTACAAGCTTTGAGAAAACCTTTTCTCACTTGACAATTTACCTGGTAAAAGGTTTTCTCACCATAGCAGGAGGACAATAGTCTGGATACGGGGAGGAATAAGAAACGCGTTACGATTCATGACGTTGCAGCCGCAGCGGCCGTCAGCATTTCGACGGCGTCGAAAGCTCTGAACAACACCGGCCGCATGGGAGACAAGACACGGGAACGGGTCAAACGGGTGGCCACTGATATCGGTTTTCGTCCGAACGCGCTTGCGCGTGGCCTGCTCAGCAAGCGCAGCTTCACGATCGGGCTTCTCACCAACGACACCTACGGCCGATTCACCTTGCCGGTAATGGCTGGCGTATCGGAGGCACTGGTCGATCACGGCGTTTCGGTTTTCCTTTGCGCCATCGAAGACGACCCGGCGCTTGGGCAGATCCATGTCGAAGCCATGCTCGACAAGCAGGTGGACGGCATCATCGCCACCGGCAAGCGGATGGACAGGAGTTTGCCGGTCGATCTCTCGAACCTGTCGGTTCCGGTCGTCTATGCCTTCACCGAAGGGACGCCGAACAGCGTTATCTTCCGGTCGGACGATGCGCATGGCGCAGCCCTTGCGGTCGAGTGGCTGCAGTCGATCGGGCGGCGCTGGATCGTCCATGTCACCGGCCCGAAGGACTTTTTCTCGGTGCGCGAACGCGCCGATGCCTACAGCATCGCAGCGGGCGAATGCCAACAGGTTCTTTATGGCGTCTGGTCGGAAAGCTGGGGCCACGAGGCGGTCGGCCTGCTCTGGGAGCGCGCCGGCGACAAGCCGGATGCCTTGTTCTGCGGCAACGACCAGATCGCCCGCGGCACGGTGGATGCCCTGCGCGAACGCGGCATCAAGGTGCCTGAGGACGTTTCGGTGATCGGCTTCGACAATTGGGAGATTGTCGCGGCCCAGACACGGCCCCCGCTGACGACGGTGGATATGGAATTGAAAGAACTCGGGCGTCAGGCGGGATTGACCGTCCTGGCGCTCGCGGAAGGACGGCCCGTCGAGCCGGGTGTGCGAAAACTGCCATGCCGGTTGGTTGTCCGGCAGTCGTGCGGGGGGGAACCCTCGAAAGAATGAGCAAGGGCGCTGAGGAGAGCGCCCGATTTCGGAGGAGTGTCATGATCAAGCGTCTTTTAACAGCGGCCAGTATCTCGGTTCTGTGCCTCGCATCGTCGGCTTCTGCAGCCGAAAAGGTCGAGATGTGGGTTCGCACCGGCATCGGTGATGCCTTCAAGAAAACGGTCGAGGCCTATAATTCCAGCCACGAGAACCAGGTCGCGATGACCGAGGTGCCGTTCTCGGAACTGGTGCAAAAGTATGCAACCGCGATTGCCGGCGGACAGGCACCCGACGCGCTGTCGATGGACCTGATCTACAATCCGGCGTTTGCAGCCGCCGGCCAGCTCGAGGATCTGACGGACTGGGCAAAGTCCCTGCCCTACTTCAATTCGCTGTCGCCTTCGCATGTCAAGCTCGGCACTTATCAGGACAAGATCTACGGTCTGCCGCTTTCGGTCGAAACGTCGGTCTTTGCCTGGAACAAAGACCTCTACAAGAAGGCCGGCCTCGATCCGGAAAAGGCACCGGCAAGCTGGGATGAAATCACCGCCAATGCCGAGAAGATCCGGGCGCTGGGTGACGATACCTACGGCTTCTATTTCTCCGGCGGCGGTTGCGGCGGCTGCATGATCTTCACCTTCACGCCTCTGGTCTGGGGTTCAGGCGCCGACATTCTGTCGGCCGACAGCAAGGCGGCGACACTCGATACGCCGCAAATGCGCCAGGCGATCGATATCTACCGCAACATGGTCAAGAAGGATCTCGTGCCCGCAGGAGCTGCCAGCGACAATGGCGCGAACTTCCTCTCCTTCACCAACGGCAAGATCGGCCAGCAGAGCCTTGGTGCCTTTGCCATCGGCTCGCTGGTGACCGAGCATCCGGATATCAACTTCGGCGTCTCGCTGATCCCCGGCGCCACAGGTGGAACATCCTCCTTTGCCGGGGGTGACAATTTCGTCGTCACCAAGGGCACGCCAAAGATCGCCGCGGTCAAGGAATTTCTCGAATACATCTACTCCCAGGACGGCCAGAAGATCATGGCGAAGTATGGCAGCCTGCCGACGCGCGGCGATATCGCCGACAAGGTGCTGGCAGGTCTCGACCCCCGGCTGCAGGTTGGCATAGACGCGATCGCGGTCGCAAAGACCCCCTACACGCTGCAATTCAACGACCTGATCAACAGCGCGAACGGCCCCTGGGCGAGCTTCACCAACGCCGCCATTTTCGGTGACGACGTCGATAGCGCCTTTGCCAACGCGCAAAGCGAAATGCAGTCGATCATCGACAGCGGCCAGTAACCTCCCCAAGGCAGCTATGACCGGAAGGCGAAAGCCCGCCTTCCGGTCACCTTTCCACCGTCTCTGCGGAGCACCTGGATGACCATTTCCGGCTCAAAGACCCTGTTGCCCAGACGCCGGCGCGCCCGCAGGACGGGCTTGCGCGGGCTGGTTTATATCGCGCCGGCGATGGCGCTGGTCATCGCCTTCTTCGTCATCCCGGTGATCTTTACCGGCTGGATGAGCCTGCACAACTGGCCATTGATGGGTGGCACGCGCTGGATCGGTTTCAGGAACTATGTCCGCATGTTCCACGACGCCCGCTTCATGTCGGCGCTGCAGTTCACGGCCTACTATACCGTCATCGTCACGATCGCGATCTTCGCCGTCGCCTTTCCGCTGGCGATCTTCGTCGAGAAGCAGCGGCGCTTCGTCAGCGCCTACCGCACCATCATCTTCCTGCCGGTTGTCGTTGGTCTTGCCACGGCTTCGCTGCTCTGGGTGTGGCTTGCCAATGTCGACAGTGGCTTCATCGGTCCGGCCCTGAGGGCGCTCGGATGGGTGGACAAAAGCCCGAACCTGCTCGCAAGTTTCGACAGCGCCTTCCTCACTATTATTGTCATGGTCGTCTGGAAGATCGCCGGTTTTACGATGATCATTCTCTTGACCGGCCTGCAGGCCATTCCGGCCGAACTGACGGAGGCCGCCCGAATCGATGGCGCAGGCCGCTGGCAGCGTTTCCGGCACCTGACGCTGCCCTTGATGCGCAAAACCATCGCCCTGGCGCTGATCATCTCCGTGACCGGCTCGATCCTCGCCTTCGACCAGTTCTACATCATGACGTCGGGCGGGCCGCAGAACCGGATGATCTCGGTGGTCTACTACATCTTCAACCAATCCTTCGTGTCCTTCAATCTCGGCTATGGCGCAGCTCTGTCGATAGCACTTCTCGCCATTCTGGTTGCCATCAGCATCATCCAACTCTGGCTGCTTCGCGTCCGGGAGGGAAAACCGTGACACCTGTAAATACGACACCCGCCAAGCAGCGCCGTGCGCGCAAGGCCGTCCGATCAAACGGCGCCTATCATGCCACCGGCATCGCCATTTCGCTGTTCTTCTTGGCGCCCTTCGCCATTGCGTTTCTGGCCTCGTTTCGCCATGGCGCGGAAGCTCGCCTGCCGCCTCTGCCGCCTTGGCCGACCAATGGTTTCAGCCTCGATGCATATGGATCGCTGGACGGTTTCGGCGCCGGGATCTGGCGGCACACGATCAATTCGCTGCTGGTGTCGCTCGCAACCGTTGTGCTGACCGTAGCGGTCAGCCTACTTGCTGGTTACGGATTCTCCCGCTACCGGTTTCCGCTAAAGAACGTGCTGTTCGTTTTGATCATTGCCACGCTGATGATCCCGTTCCAATCGATCCTGACCCCGCTGTTCATCATCCTTGCAAAGCTCGGGCTGAACAACTCGCTGTTCGGGCTGACACTTATCTACGTCACGCTGCAACTGCCCTTCTCGGTCTTCATGATGCGAAACGCCTTCGACGCCGTGCCGAAGGAGATCGAGGAGGCAGCGCGCATCGACGGCGCGCGGGACCTGCGATTGCTGGTGCGCGTCCTGCTGCCACTGGTGCTGCCGGGCGTCGCAACGGTGGCGATCTTCGCCTTCCTCAATGCCTGGAACGAATTTCTCGCAGCCCTGATCCTCCTGGCCAGCAACGAGAAATTCACCCTGCCCGTCCTGATGATGGCAGTGCGCGCCGGCCGTCTCGGCGCGGTCAACTGGGGCGCGGTACAGGCCGGCGTCGCGGTCATGACGATCCCCTGCCTGATCGTCTTCCTGCTTTTGCAACGCTACTACATGCGCGGGCTGATGGCCGGCGCGGTGAAATGATCTCAAGAAACGGATGAAGCCATGAACACCATGAAAAGGGACCGCCAGTTCCGCCCCCTGCCCGTACCCAGCGTCGATATCCACGGCCTATTCGGCGACCGCCAGGAAGCGATCTGCGACACCACGGCCGAGATGCTGCTCGACCGCTGCGTCGAGGCTGGCATGCTTGATGCCATCGACACCAGCAAGCCGAGCCCCGGCATCGTCATCCCGATCCAACCCTGGGGCGGCACCACGCAGATGTTCTGGGACTCGGATCTCGGCAAGTCGATCGAGACGGTGGCCTATTCGCTCTATCGGCGGAAGAATCCGGAGCTCGAAGCCCGTGTCGACGAGATCATCGACATGTACGGGAAGATGCAGGACGAGGACGGTTACCTGAACGCCTGGTTCCAGCGCGTCCAGCCGGATCGCCGATGGACCAACCTGCGCGACCACCACGAACTCTATTGCGCCGGGCATTTGATTGAAGGAGCGGTCGCTTATTTTCAGGCAACCGGCAAGCGCAAGCTTCTCGACATTGTGAGCCGTTATGCCGATTACCTGATCAAGACCTTCGGCCGTGGCGAGGGTCAACTGCGCGGCTATTGCGGCCATGAGGAAATCGAGCTGGCACTAGTGAAGCTGGCGCGTGTAACGGGACAAAAGAAATATCTCCACCTCTGCAAATTCTTCATCGACGAGCGCGGCACCGAACCGCATTATTTCACGGAGGAAGCGATCCGCGACGGCCGCGATCCCGCCAATTTCATCCAGAAAACCTATGAATACAGCCAGTCGCATCAGCCGGTGCGCGAACAGAGAAAGGTCGTCGGCCATGCCGTGCGCGCCATGTATCTCTATTGCGGCATGGCCGATATCGCCACCGAATACAATGATGACAGCCTGACGGCGGCGCTCGATACGCTTTGGGACGATCTGATCACCAAGCAGATGTATCTCACCGGCGGCATCGGGCCTGCCGTCTCCAACGAAGGGTTCACCGACTATTACGACCTGCCGAACGAAAGCGCCTATGCCGAAACCTGCGCTTCCGTCGGCCTCGTCTTCTGGGCGAGCCGCATGCTCGGGCGCGGTCCGAACCGGCGCTATGCCGACATTATGGAACAGGCGCTCTACAATGGCGCCATGTCCGGCCTGTCGCTCGACGGTAAGACCTTCTTCTATGAAAATCCTCTAGAAAGCGCCGGCAATCATCACCGCTGGATCTGGCATCCCTGCCCCTGCTGTCCACCCAATATCGCCCGTCTGCTCGCGTCGATCGGCTCGTATATGTACGCGGTGTCGGACGACGAGATCGCCGTCCATCTTTACGGCGAAAGCCAGGCCCGATTCGATATCGGTGGAGCCAAGGTGCGGCTGGCCGAGAAGACGCATTATCCCTGGGACGGCGCGATCGGATTCGATGTGACGACGGACAGGACGACACGCTTTGCGATCTCACTGCGCATCCCCGAATGGGCGGATGGCGTAACGCTGAAGGTCAATGGCGAAACGATCGATCTTGCCTCGGTCACGATCGACGGCTATGCCCGCATCGATCGGGACTGGACGAGCGGCGATCATATCGATCTCGATATTCCCTTGGCGCCGCGCGCGCTGTTTGCCAATCCGCTGGTGCGGCACGATGCCGGCCGCACGGCGCTGATGCGCGGGCCGATGGTCTATTGCGTCGAGGCGACCGACAATGGCGACGGCTTGAACGGCATCAGGCTCACAAGCGGCGTTTCGCAGACGACGATGGCCGAATTGAAAGATCTCGGCGGCGCCGTGGCGCTCGATGTTCCCGCAAGCCGCGACAAGGCTGATTGGGGTGACGCGCTCTATCGCACCAAGCCGCCTGAGACGGAGGAGGCGACGGTACGGTTCGTACCTTATCCTTTCTGGGACAACAGGTCGCCAGGTGAAATGCTGGTCTGGGTCAGAGCGGGCGAACGCAACGATGCGTGATGAGATAGCCAGAACCGGGGTCGTGCTCACCGATATCCGCAAGAGTTTCGGCAACCTGGAGGTCATTCATGGCATCAACCTCAAGATCACCGAAGGATCCTTTGTCGTCTTCGTCGGTCCGTCCGGCTGCGGAAAATCGACGCTGCTGCGGATGATCGCCGGGCTCGAGGAGGTCACTGACGGCGAAATCGAGATCAAGGGACGCGATGTCACCGATCTCGATCCGTCCGAGCGCGGCATCGCTATGGTGTTCCAGTCCTATGCGCTGTACCCGCATATGAGCGTGCGCGACAATCTGGGGTTCGGTCTGAAAATGGCGCGGACGCCGAAAGTGGAAATCGAAGCGCGGGTCAGGGCAGCCTCCGCGATCCTGAAAATCGATCCGCTGCTGGATCGCCGCCCCGGCCAGCTGTCCGGCGGCCAACGCCAGCGGGTGGCGATCGGCCGCGCAATCGTGCGCAAACCCGAGGTGTTTCTCTTCGACGAGCCGCTGTCCAATCTCGATGCTGAATTGCGGGTGTCGATGCGAATAGAGATCGCAAGGCTGCACCGCGAACTGCGCAATACGATGATCTACGTCACCCACGACCAGACGGAAGCGATGACGCTGGCCGACAAGATAGTGGTCCTTCGCGACGGGCGGATAGAGCAGACCGGCAGCCCGCGCGAGGTCTACGAAAAACCGGCCAACATTTTTGTTGCCGGGTTCATCGGCTCGCCGCGCATGAACCTTCTGGAAGCGAAATGGGCGGAAGAGGGATCGGTATTGCTCGGCGGCAGCCGGATTCCGGTATCACTGGACGCACAGGCATTGTCGCCGGGCGAAAAGATCACGCTGGGCATTCGCCCCGAACATCTGTTCGTGTCGACCGCCGGCGAAGCGATGCTGCAGGCCAGGGTGGATTTCTCAGAATATCTAGGCGGGACCCAATTTCTATACTGCCAGACCGACGAAGGGCAGGCCATCATCGCAGAACACCGGTCGCCGGTTCCTGTAGACGCAGGCGATACCGTCCATTTTTCGTGGGACGGCCCGCATCTGCGCTTTTTCGATAGCGCTGGGATGCGGATCGAACCAACCGCACTGGTGGATACGCTGGCTCCTAGTGACAATTTAACGGGTTAAGGATTCCAAAGTAGGATTGAGAGCTGATTTTGAAGATCTGCGATGGCGTCGCGACGCTTCGAGGCAATCAATGACGCGGATGAATAGCTTTGATCAGCGAAATGTCTGCCGCCAAGGCACCAAAAGTCTCTCACAGGAGTCCACAGCATAAGAGAAAAGAAGGCCCAGCAGCGAAATCACCAGAAAGCCAACGCCTGAATCCGCCGTCGAAAACTCCACGGCAACAAGCAATATCAGCGCCGTTCCCAGGCAGATTTTCAACCCGGTGAAAATACCGGGGAATGCACCCGGAAGCGCCACGGTCAGATAGGTCGTCAGGCGCGACGCGTTGGGGTTTCGTGCCACCTCGAAAATAGCTACGCGGAATACCTCCAACACCGGCATAGGTGTTCAGCGTCATCAGAAAGAAGACGTTGATGGCAATCACCAGATATTTCGATGTCTCGCCTATGCCGAATATCAGTAAAAGCAGCGCCAGAAGTGCAATTTTCGGAACTGGAAACAGAGCAGCGAAAAGCGGGTTCAGTGACGCATGAACCGGGCGCAACAGACCCATTGCCAAGCCAATGATCACCCTGGGTATCGCACCCAGAAGCATGCCAATGGCAATTCGCTGGAGACTGATAGCGAGGCCACGGGCCATACTCTCCAACCTTGCGACATCGTCCTCGTCAATACCGCAGCAGGCACATCTTTGGTTATCCGGATTATCTCGGGCGCGGTTGCGGCATAGGTCGTGCCGCGACGCATCGGCTTATGTCACAGGGTATCCACATCGCCGCAACCGACGCCTGGTCCTGGGACGCACCCTTCTCATAGCCCCACCACTTTAGACGTAAGTGCACTTAGGTGGTGGAACACATGCCGACCGGATATGGTGTTGGTCGCTGGGATACCCTGGTGGGAGAGATACTATGGAAACCACAGCCGCCTACAGCAGGCGTTGGAGTCAGCCAGTCGCCGTCAGGATCGGCTACGGGTCATCGGAGCTAATTCGAGGGCCGGCGGAAGCGGCTCACTATCTTCAGCATCGATGGCCTGCCGATACAGGGCTGTATTTCGAAATGGCTGTCCGGCGATGCGGAACAGCGATAAACCTTGCCACGTCTGCGGAAGAGGCCAGAGAAATCTTCATTTCTGCAGCGATCGAGGCGTACGTCCTAGCTTAGCGAGACCTGGAAAAGTTTCGCGGGGGAAGTTGCCAGTCTCTCAGCTGCAAAAAAGAAGGCCCAGACGTTTTTTCCGCCTGGGCCTCCAAAACAGTCCGTTGGATATTCATTGGGTCACCTGTCGGCTTGGGGCGTCCATAGCTCCAACGGGTAAAAGCACCCAAGCGTCCTCTTATCTCAAGAAAGCGGAAACCCCAGCCGATCTCGATGCGTGACATGCTGCATCAATCATCCAAACAAAAAGTCGAGGGCGTTGCGCGCCTGCTTGAGGCGATGTCGTGGAGCGTCCAACTGTGATCAAGTTCCTGCCGAACAGAGTACTTGCGTCGGGTCGGGCCGTCCTCATGAAGATGACAATGGTGCAAGATGGTCGTTTGTGAAAGCTCGTGCATTAAGTCCATAGATAACGGAAGCGCAAGCAAATGATTTTCATCTTATCACTGCAAACGGACCTAATCTCGGAATTCAATCAGGTGAAAAAGGACCTGCTTGAACACTTCGATCTCACTTCTCAAGGCCACCTATTATTCGTCGACGTTCCTGGCAATGCAACGGAGTTTAAAACGCTGCTAATGAAGGCTGTCCCGCCCACCGCACGAATATTCGTCGCAGCATTGGGGGAATGGGAGAGCAAGAACATTCCACGGGCAGACGAATGGTTAGAAGCACGAAAGGATGGTGAGCGCCAAGTGTTGCTTCCGCAAGCTGGGGATCCGCATTAGCCGGTGAACCAACGCCCTTCCATCATTGCAGAATAACAGGCGTGTTTCGCTTCGGCTGCTCGATGGAAAAATGAAGATTGAAGAGGACGTATCCCTCTTCATTCGCAACAGTCATCACCCAATCGTTGCCCAGCCAGAGGTTCATATCATTGTCCAGCAAGGTTTCGCTGGCACCACGCATAGCTTCGCTTCGGGCTTCATCGTCGTTGTCGAAAACGAGTCCGACATGATCGACCGCTATTCGCCCGTCTTTCACATGAAAAAAATATCTGGACATTAGCCTTCTCCGTCCACAATCGGGCGGAAGCTTTTCAGGCTTACTGCGACGGCGCCCGTGGCAACTGTCATCGCCACAAAACGCTGCGCCTTATTGGTGGCGTTGTCCAATCAATTTCGGACGACCGACCTCACCGCACTAAACAGCGGGAAGGCGTCGCCCCGGTGCTTTGTCGTCGCCAAATCCTGCCCAGGGAACTATACAAGAGTGTCTACCGCCCGGATGACAATCCGTCGGTTGGATCACCGGCGCGATGCGTTCAGCGCGCTGAACGTGTCTATCAATCGCTCTCGGCAACTGGGCGTCACGCTCGGCACATTCCGTTGAGCGAGGATGCGGTCAACAACTGGCCCATAGGTTCTGCGACGGTATTCCGTGCCGCCTTGCTCCGCCTTGTCAGCAAGCTGCTGGCTTACTGCAGCGAGAAGCTCGTCGTCATCGGCCCATGGCCCCTCAATGACCTCACCGGTTGATGGAACCACCGTAAGCGACTTCATCCCATCAGGGCCTTGCGACCATGCTCGATAGAAGTCTCCAGCTAGAGCATGAAGCTGGCGATGCGATAGCTCCACGGGCCGATGGGATCTAAGCGCTTCAAAATATTGCTCCAGATACGAGATCGCCTCTGCCAGCCTCACTTTTGCAACGGTGGGGTCAGATGTTCGCAGAGAGAAACGAATGCTTTGGGTGCTCTGGGTAACCGCGAATTCCACAACCTCCTCGCCCACCGAAATGACAAGCTTTCGGCCGACGAGAACTTCTCGGATGTCTGACGGAATCCGCTTTACGAAATGCGGTGTAGATGAGCCTTTCGCAACCATCGGGCGGACAAGCCTTTAGCGCATTGTTACAGACCTTTGTTACAAGGTATCCAATGCGCAATTGTTTGGAAAGGCGTTAAGTATTTGATCTTGGTAGGGATCAAATCGGAATGGTGCCCAGAAGAGGACTCGAACCTCCACACCCTTTCGGGTACCAGCACCTGAAGCTGGCGCGTCTACCAATTCCGCCATCTGGGCGACGGAGAGCCATGTACGGGGGTGACCTTCCCCTGTCAACTGACTTTTTGAAGTTTCCGCGCCCGTCGCCAAAAAACCTTCACGGATCTGTCACGGGCGCTCTCAGCTCCCGCCGTCCTCGGTCGCCTTGCGGTCCACGTGGCCGAGGTCGCGGTCCGGGTCGATCATGTCGCGCACCCGCTGCTTCAACTCCTTGGGGCCAGGGAAGCCTCCGTCGCGCTTGCGCTCCCAGATGAGCGTCCCGTTCACCTGGATCTCGAAATTGCCGCCGGTGCCGGGGATCAGCGCCACCTCGCCGAGCGCATCGCCAAAGGTCTGTAAAAGCTCCTGCGCCATCCAGCCGGCCCGGAGCAGCCAGTTGCACTGGGTGCAATAAAGAATCGTAATGCGCGGTTTTTCCATGATGTTTCGCCTTCTACCCTAGTCAATTCGGTCTCACGATATTGTCAACCGGAACGGTCAAGTTTTTGAACGCGCGGACCTCGACAGAAAGGGCACGAACGTCAATTTGGAGCTTCTGCGACGATGGTCGCGTCGTTTTCAAAGAAAGAGGTCCCATGGCTCTTCAATCCACCACCCGCTCCCGGCTGATCATTCCGGCACTCGCCCCTGTCTATACCTCCGGCCATGAGATCGTCGAGACGATCCTGCGCGTCGCAGCCGGCGCGCTGCTGGTCACCCACGGTTTCGGCAAGATCACCAACCCGTTCGGCGCGGTCGGCATGGTCGAAAGCCTCGGTTTCTATCCGGGCGTCTTCTGGTCGCCACTGCTTTCCGCCACCGAATTCTTCGGCGGCATTCTCGTCACCATCGGCCTCTTCACCCGTCCCGCCTCCTTCGCGGCGATGATCGTGCTTCTGGTCACCGTCTATTTCCACGGCATCGCCCAGAACCAGGGTCTCGCCGGCGCGGAAAAGTCTATCCTCTGGGCAGCGATCTTCCTGTTCTTCGCCCTGCGCGGCGGCAATAGCCACTCGGTCGACGCCCGCCTCGACCGGACACTCTGAACTTTAGGAAAGGCTGGGCCGCTCCCGGGCTCAGCCTTTTCGTTCGAGTGCCAGCCGAACCACGGTGGCGAGATCTGCTTCGCCATATCCGAGCGCCGCGGCATTCTCGAAACTGGCGCGCGCCGCCTCGATGGCCGGCGTCGCGACACCAAGACCGCGGGCAAGATCAAGAACCACGCCCATATCCTTCAGCACGCCGGAGACCGGAAACCCGACCGCCTCGGTCTCGCCGAGGATGACCGGAAGCCGCGACCGCATGGCCGGGCTTGCAGCCGGACTGCCGGACAGGATCTCGATCATCTTGCCGCGCCCGAGCCCGGCCTTGCCGCCAAGCTCGATGGCTTCCTTCATGATCTGCCACAGCCCCATCAGCATCATGTTGTTGACGAGTTTCGCCGCCGCCCCGTCGCCCAGTCCGCCGACGTGATGAATACGGTTCGAAAGCGCCTCGGCCACCGGCAGGAAACGCTGAAAGTCCTTTTCCGCGCCCCCGATGTAAAGACCGGCCGTGCCTGCCAGCAGCATTTCCGGCCCGCCGGAAATTGGTGCGTCGAGAAGTGCCGCACCCACCTTGCCCATCGCATCTTGATGGACGCGCAGCGTCTCGGGACTGACGGTGCTGGTATCGACGACCAGCTTGCCAGCCGGCGCGGCGGCGGCGAGTTCATCAAGCACGGCATGCACGGCGGCATCGTCGAGAAGAGCAAGGATGACGATATCCGAAGCGTCGAAAAGCGCCGCCAGGCCGGCCGAGGCGGCAATCCCGAGTGCCGAGGCCTTTTCCTCGGAAAGCCCGCTGCGTGTCCAGCCCGTCACCGCGAAGCCCTGCTTCTGAAGGCGCTCGGCCATGGCACTGCCCATCCGGCCGAGGCCGACGATACCAACCCGCTCTTTCGTCATGCGTTGATCCTGCTCATGTCGTTGCTGCCGGAGTTAAAGCAGAACATGCCGGCCTCGTCTTCTTCATTTTGCATTGCGGGAGGGTTGGGGAATATTTCATATTCGGCATGCGTAATCTGAGGGAGCCCGGACGGAAGATGAGCGAAATATTCGAAGGCGGCTGCTTCTGCGGCCAAGTGCGTTATCGCATGCATGGGCGGCCGATGTTCATCCATTGCTGCCATTGCACCGACTGCCAGCAGCAGACGGGCGGCGCCTTTGCGATCAATGCCCTCATCGAAGCCGATCGGGTGGAGGTGACAGGCACGGAGCCGATCGCGATCGCCATGAAGACCGCCAGCGGCCTGCCCCACGACATCTACCGCTGCCTAGAGTGCCAGACAGCCGTCTGGAGCGATTACGGCCGGCGCAAATGGATGCTGTTCATCCGGGTCCAGACGCTCGAAAGGCGTGGCGAATTCTCACCGGACGTGCATATCTTCACGCGCTCGAAAGTCGCCTGGGTGGGTCTGCCGGAAGGCGCCAATGTGTTCGAGAACTATTACAGTTCCACGGCGATGTGGCCGGCGGAAAGCGTCGCGCGGCGTGAGACGGCCCGGATCAAGGCCGGCGCGGACCGCTGAAAGACGAGAAGGCAGCCGGAGGAGACGAGAAGGCAGCCGGAGGAGACGACATGGCGAGCGAACGCGAAAAGATGGCGGCCGGCGAATGGTATTGCTGCCTCGACCCGGAACTCGATGGGTTGAGAAACAAGGCCCGCATTGCCGTCCATGCGCATAACACCATGCCGCCCACCGAGCGCGGCGCGATGGCGCCTGCCCTGCGGGCGTTGTTCGGCGCAGCCCCGGACGCCTTTCTGGAGGCTCCCTTCCACTGCGCCTATGGCTTCAACATCTTTCTTGGGCAAGGCGTCTATCTGAATGCCGGCTGCACGATCCTCGATACCGCGCCGGTCAGGATCGGTGACCGCTCGATGCTGGGACCTGGCGTGCAGCTCTATTGCGCCGATCACCACCGCGACCCCGTCCTGCGCGCCGAGGGCCACGAGATTGCCCGCCCGATCGACATCGGCGCCGACGTGTGGATCGGCGGCGGCGCGATCATCCTCGGCGGCATCGCGATCGGCGACGGGGCGATCGTTGGCGCCGGCTCGGTGGTGACGCGGGACGTGCCGACCGGCGCCACGGTTGCGGGAAATCCGGCCCGGTTGATCACGCCGCGCGTCTGATTTCAGAACATCGCCGCGCGTAAAGATTGGATTCAGCTTTTTTTGGTAATTTTCCGTTAGCAATTCCTGTCAGGGGTTCTCGACGGCAAGGGGCAGCCGTCTTTGTTGTTTTGCGTATGGGTTTTCAAATGCGTTTATCGGCTGTGCCAGCACTCCTCGTCACCTGCTTCGCCTTGGCGGGCTGCGCCTCGACATCCGGACCGGAAGAGCTGGTGGCCGGCGTCGCGACGCAGGAGAAGACGGGCTCCGTCGACCTGCCCGCCGCCCCCGTTCCATCGGTCGGTGTCGGCAAGACCTCCCGGATCGGCGCACAGCAAACGCCCCAGCGGCAGGCGCCGCCAGAGCAGGATATCGCCTGGACCGGTCCGATGCCGGAGCCACAAGCCTTCGTGCGGGAAACGACGGTCGGCATGCCGCTTCCCGCCGAGCGACCGGTCGCCATGCTGATGCCCGACAGCCCGGAGGCGGAACCCGCCCCTCGCCGCGGGCGCACGCAGATCTACAGCCGCCAGTTCCGCGATGCCAAGCCGATCAATTTCGGCAGAGTGTCGCCGAGAAGTTATGCCGTCCACGGCGTCGACGTGTCGCGCTGGCAGGGCGATATCGACTGGGCGAAGCTAAGGACGCAAGGGGCCAACTTCGCCTATATCAAGGCGACCGACGGCGGCGACCATCTCGATCCGATGTTCAAGACCAATTGGCGCGGAGCCAAGGAAGCCGGCATCAAGCGCGGTGCATACCACTTCTTCTACTGGTGCCGCACCGCCGGCGAACAGGCCGACTGGTTCATCCGAAACGTGCCGCGCGATCCAGACGCGCTGCCGCCGGTCATCGACGTCGAATGGAATGGCGAGTCGAACTGCAAGGCAAAACTTTCGCGCGCCCGGGTGCTCGATAAGATGCAGGTCTTCATGGACAAGCTGGAGCGCTATTACGGCCAGCGGCCGATCATCTATACGGCGCCGGATTTCTACGAGGACAACCTGTCGGGCGAGCTTCTCGACTATCCCTTCTGGCTGCGTGCCGTCGCGCAGCATCCCTCCAAGGTCTATCCGGGCCGCAAATGGCTGTTCTGGCAATATTCCGGCTCCGGCCTGTCGCACGGCGTCGCCGGCAAGATCGACCTCAACGTCTTCCATGGCTCGGAAGAGCAGTGGCACAGCTGGATCGGGCCGCGCACGACGCTGGCGCAGAATTGAGCACGACGACGGGCGGCCATTCCTGAGCCCGGTTGACAGCTGTCAACTCATTGTTAACCACAACGGCTGAGCGCCCTTTCGAGGCTCCGGAATATCCTCGCGTCCTCCGACTGCGCGACGTTGAAGCGCAGGAAGCTTCCGGCGCTCTGGGAGAGGCTGAATGCGTTGCCGGGGGCCAGCACGATATTGTCGGCAAGGCAGGCGCGCGCCACCTCCGCCGCCTCTATCCCGTTCGGAAGCCTGCACCAGAGAAACAGGCCGGCACGCGGCTGAAGCCAAGGGGTGATGCCGAGTGCTGCGAGCCGGCCCGTCGTCGCGTCCATTGCCCGCGACAGCCGGACGCGCAGTTCTTCCAGATGTTTCCGGTAGCTGCCGTCGGTCAGCAGCAGCAATACGAGCTCCGAAGACAGCCTGCCCGCCGCGAAGCTCGTGGCGATCTTCAGATCGACGAGACCCTCGATCCATTCCGGTCTGGCGGCGATAAAGCCGCAACGCACCGAAGCCGACAGGGTCTTCGAAAAGCTGCCGATATGCACGACGCGGTCAAGGCCGTCGAAGGCGGCGAGCCGCGGCGCAGGTTCATGTTCCAGGTCGGCGAAGATATCGTCCTCGATGATCGTCAGGCCGGCGCGGTCGGCGAGTTTCAGCAGCCGGTGCGCCGCGACCGGCGAAAGTGTGGCGCCGGTCGGATTGTGGATCGCCGAATTGGTGATGTAGAGCCGCGGCTTGTGCTCCTCGATCGCGTTTCCGAAAGCCTCGATATCCGGCCCGGCCGGCGTCATCGGCACGCCGACGACCTTTGCGCGATGGGCACGCAGCAGGGCGTGGAAGTTGAAATAGCAGGGATCGTCGACCAGAACCGCATCGCCCGGCTCGATCAGGAAACGGCAGAGAAGATCGATCGCCTGGGTGCCGGATTCAGTGAGGATGATCTGGTCCGGAGCAGCCGGTATACCGTGCTCGCCCATTCGCCGGGAGAGGAGCTGCCGCAATTGCGGCGAGCCGAGCGGCGTGCCGTAGTCGGACAGGACCCGGTCCTCGCTGCGCGACAGGCTGCGCAGAGCCCTCCGGATCGCCGCCTCCGGCATCCAGGAGGACGGCAGCCAGCCGCAGCCGGGCTTCAACAGGTCGCCCTCCTCCAGCGCCTGGCGTGACACCCAGAACGGATCGACCGCCCTATCGAGCTTCGGGCCGATCTCGGAGAGCGACAGTGGCGCCAGCGGGGTCGACACATAGAAACCCGATCCCGGTCGCGAGCGGATCAGCCCCTCGGCGGCCAGCCGCTCATAGGCCTCCACCACCGTCGAGGCGGAGACATGCATCGCCTTGGCGAAAGCCCGCACCGAAGGCAGCCGCGCGCCGGGCACCAGTCCGCGCCCGGCGATGCGACTGCGGATCTCCGCCATGACGGCCCCGATACGCTGGCCGCCGCCCTTCTGATCCGCCCTCGCATCCACCGTACTGCTCCACAAACCATAACAGTTTCCGGAAATTGTATCGCATTGTCTCTGGCGCTGCCATGGCTTCCGGCCGATAGCGGGGAAATACCCAAGGAATGTCTGCGAAGAACGTCCAAGGGAGACGTTCAGGGGCGATGCTTCGCCAATACAGGAGACTTTCGATGAACAACACGACAAGCGGCTGGATCAGCGGTTTCGTTGGCGTTCTGATCTTCAGCGGGTCGCTTCCCGCTACCCGCATTGCTGTTGCGGATTTCGATCCGCTGTTCCTGACCGTGGCCCGCGCCACGATCGCCGGGCTGCTCGCCATATGCCTGCTGCTGGCCTTTCGCGAAAGACGCCCGGCGCGCTCCGATCTCCTGCCGCTCGCCATTGTCTCGTTGGGCGTCGTCATCGGTTTTCCGCTGCTGACGGCGCTGGCGCTGAAGCACATCACCTCGGCCCACTCCATCGTGTTCGTCGGCCTGCTGCCGCTGTCGACGGCGATCTTCGGGGTGCTGAGGGGCGGCGAACGCCCGAAGGCCGTCTTCTGGTTGTTCTCCTGCCTCGGCAGCGCCATCGTCGCCGGTTTTGCGCTGTTTCAGGAAGAGTCAGCCTCCTCAGTCGGCGATCTCCTGATGCTCGGAGCGATCCTTGCCTGCGGGCTCGGTTATGCGGAAGGCGCCAGCCTGTCGCGCAAGCTCGGCGGCTGGCAGGTCATATCCTGGGCGCTGGCGCTTTCCCTGCCTGTGATGCTGGCCCTGTCGATTGCGGTGATGCCGGTCTCCTTGCCCGATCTCGACAGCACGTCCTGGTTCGGTCTTGCCTATGTGTCGCTGTTCAGCATGCTGATCGGATTCATCTTCTGGTATCGCGGCCTGGCGCTCGGCGGCATTGCCGGAGTGAGCCAGTTGCAACTTCTGCAACCCTTTTTCGGCCTGGTCCTGGCCGCCGCACTCCTCGACGAAAAGGTCAATCTCGGCATGTTCGCGGCGACGCTTGCGGTGGTTGCCTGCGTGGCAGGCGCCAAGAGATTTGCGCGTTAATTCGGCACAGCCTGGATTTCCCGGTTCACGAAATCGGGAACCAAAGGCGTATCGGGGCATTATCCGGCTGCAGAAGGAGGAAGCAAGCATGACTTATGATCCCAATGACAGAAAGTTCGAGACCCGTGATCCGGACCTCCGGACCACTGAAGTCCGGAGCAGCACCTCTTCGTGGGTACCGTGGGTGGCGGTGATCGCCGTCATTCTGGTCGGCGCATTCGTATGGTCGCAGATGGGCGGTTCCTCGACCGACCAGCAGACCACGTCTTCGACCACCCCGCCGGTAACCGACAACTCCAAGTCGTCTCCCGCACCAGCTCCGATGACCCCGGCAGCCCCGCCGGCTAACAATGCCACTCCGGCAACTCCGCCGGCTGGCGGCGCAACGGGCGGCACCGGCACGCAGCCTTAAGCCTCCCGCCCGAGAGATTATCAAAGCCGCCCGCATTCGAAGCGGGCGGCTTTTTTGTTGGGCGAAGGAATGGGTGACGCGGTTCCTCTAGATATGCCGGCGGTTCTCAGCCTATTCGCCCGGCGGCGCGGCCTGCTCGGTCTCACCCGGCATCGCCTGCGGCCACCGCTGCAGCGCCTGCCGCCCGACCTCCGTCAGCCCGTAGACGCCCTTATCGATGCGTTCGAACCAGCCGTAATAATTGGCGCGCAGGATCGCGCCGGCCGTGGATGCCGCTGTCTTCAGGTCGCGCGGCCGGAGCGGCCCGCCGCTCAGTGCCGAAGCGCAGGCGAGCGCCTGTTGGCGATAGGCGGTCATCACCGGGATCTTGGTACTGCCGCCCACGGCCGGATCGCCGCGGCGCTTGCGATGTTCCTTGACAAGCCGTGTGCGCCGTTTCGGATTGGTGCGCGGCATCGGCGACACCGAACTGACCAGCACGCTGACCTCGCCCGTATCCGAAACCCCGAGCATGCCGATGCCCAGCCGGCGGCAGAGATCACGGTACCGTTTGTCCGCCTCCCGGCCCCGGCCCTTGGCGGAAACCCGCGCAGCGATCCACACCTCGTCCGAAACACCTGCCCGGTCGACCGCCTGCAGGATCAGTTCGAGATTGAAGGTGAGCTTCAGCTCGCAGATCACCACAACCGGCGGATCCGTCTCGCTCAACCCCACCAGATCGCAACCGCCAACCTCCCCCTTCACCTCGTATCCGAAGCTTTCGAGAAAGGTTTTGACGGGAAGATAAAGCGAAGTTTCCATGCGGTCCGGCGGTGGTGAATCAGTCGGCGGACAGTATCATATCATCCCCACCTGCGCCGCATGCAGCCGGGTATAAGCACCACGCTTGGCGATCAGGTCCTGGTGGGTGCCCTGTTCGAGGATGCCGTTGCCGTCGATGACGACGATGCGGTCGGCGCCCTGGATGGTGGCAAGGCGGTGGGCGATGATAAGCGTCGTGCGGCCTTGCGAGAGCTCAGCGAGCGAGCGCTGGATGGCGCGCTCCGTCTCCGTGTCGAGCGCCGAGGTGGCCTCGTCGAGGATCAGGATCGGCGGGTTTTTCAAGAACATGCGGGCGATCGCGACGCGCTGCTTCTGGCCGCCCGAGAGTTTCACGCCGCGCTCGCCGATCACCGTGTCGAGCCCCTGCGGCAGGCCCGCGAGCATTTCTTCCAGCCGCGCCTGCCGTGCCGCCTCGATAATATCAGCTTCGCTGGCGCCGAGGCGGCCATAGGCAATGTTCTCGCGGATCGTCCCGCCGAACAGGAAGACGTCCTGCTGGACGATGCCGATCTGCTGGCGCAGCGATACTTTCGTCATCGCGCGGATGTCCATGCCGTCGATGGTGATGCTGCCGCCGCCAATCTCGTAGAAACGCGGTAGCAGCGAACAGATCGTCGTCTTGCCGGCGCCCGAGGGACCGACGAAGGCGATCGTCTCGCCGGCGCGGATCGAAAGATTGACGTTTTCGAGCACCGGCTTGTCCGGGCTGTAACCGAAGGAGACGTTCTGATAGGCGATTTCGCCCCTGAGATGGTCGACATCGACCGCATCGGGCGCATCGGCAATATCCGGTTCGGTATCGATCAGTTCGGTGAAGCGGCGGAAACCGGCAATGCCCTTCGGATAGGTCTCGATCACCGAATTGATCTTCTCGACCGGCCGGAAGAATACGCCGACCAGCAGCAGGAAGCCGATGAAGCCGCCAGCGGTCAGTTCGCCCGACAGCACGAAATAGGCGCCGGCGATCATCACCACCATCTGGGTGAGCCGCATGCTCATGTAGCTAAGCGAGCTGCTCGCCGCCATCAGCTTGTAGGCATCGAGCTTGACGCGCCGGTAGTTCTGGTTGTCCTGTTCGAACAGTTTCCGCTCGTGTTGCTCGTTGGCGAAGGCCTGCACCACGCGGATGCCGCCGACATTCTCCTCGATGCGGGCATTGAAATCACCCACACGTTGAAACAGCCGGCGGAAATTATGGGTCATGCGGCCGCCGAAATGGCTGGTGACCCAGGCGGTCAGCGGCACGACGAAAGCGGTGATCGTCGCCAGCTGCGGGTTGACCGAGAACATCAGCGCGAGAGCCCCGGCAAAGGTCATGATGGCGATGAACAGGTCTTCCGGCCCGTGATGGGCGACCTCGCCGATCTCTTCGAGATCCTTGGTGAGGCGCCCGACGATATGGCCGGTCTTCTGGTTGTCGAAATAGCTGAACGAGAGTTTCTGCAGGTGATTGAAGGCGGCGCGGCGCATGTCGGTCTCGATATTGATGCCGAGCATGTGGCCCCAATAGGTGACGATCGCCATCAGGCCGGTATTGATCGCATAGATCACCAGCAGCGCCGCCGAGGCGAGCAGGATCAGCAGCCATTCCTGGCTGAGAAGAAGCCGGTCGACGAACAGCTTTACCGCCATCGGGAAGCCCAGTTCCAGCACGCCGGAAATGATCGCACAGCCGAAATCGAGGATGAAAAGGCCGCGATAGGGCCGGTAATATGAGAAAAAACGGCGAAGCATCGGACACTCTGAAATCGATAGATGAGCAACAGGGGCAAGTTTTTGGAACCCGCTTAGCCGGGTTCGCCGACGAGGTAAACCTCCGCTGTCCTGATCGCCCGGACAATAGACGTGGGATAGATATCACGCGCGGCGGCTGCGCAACAGCGTGCGGGCCGAGGTATGCGGTTCGGCAAGCTGATCTGCCTCCAGCGAGGCGAACAGCCAGTCGATGAAGACCCGCACGATCGGCGCCGAACGCATGGCCGGCCGGCAGGCGACGTAGAAGGCGTCGTTGGCCGGAACGCTCAAATCAAAAGGTACGACCAGTTCGCCGCGGGCAATCAGCTTGCTGGCGGTGATCGTGTCGCCGAGCGCAATCCCCTGGCCGTGCAGCGCCGCCTCCGTCGAAAACCGGGCATCGCCCATGAAATACTGCTGCCGGCGCGGCAGGTCGACGGCATCAGCGGCGGAAAGCCAGGTGTTCCACTCACGCCCGTCCGCATCGCCATGCAGCAGGACATGATCTTCCAGATCGCGCATCGAGCGTAGCGGCCGGCTGTTGAGCAGGGTCGGGCTGGCGACCGGGAAGAGCTGCAGGTTGCTCCACAGCCGCGTCCAGGCATCCGGCCAGTTGCCGTCGCCATAAAGGACGGCGACGTCGACATCCGAAGAATGCAGCACGGCCGGGTCGTTGGAGGCGGCAAGCTTCAGCCTGACGCCCGGAAACTGCTCCGTGAAGGAATTGAGGCGCGGCACGATCCAGAAGGACAGCAGCGCCGGCACGCAGGTGATCGACAGCTCGCCTGATGTCGCCGGCCGCTTCATCAGCGCGGTCGCGGCGGCGATCTCGCCGAACGCCTGGCTGACAGCGGGCAGCAGCAGCGCGCCCTCCGAGGTGAGCTTCAGACGCTTGGCGCCGCGTTCGAACAACGAGACCTGTAGCGAGCTTTCCAGCGCCTTGATCTGATGGCTGACCGCGCCGTGGGTGACGTTGAGCTCGCGGGCCGCCGCCGAGACCGAACCGCGGCGGGCCGTTGCCTCGAAGGCGCGAAGCGGGTTAAGGGGCGGCAGCCGGTTGGTCATTTCATTCCCCGGATTGAACCTAAGTGTTAGTTTTTCTCACACTGACTGCTAGAACAATCTCAATTGCTTTTCCACCCGCACCTGACGGATAATGATGAAAACAAGGGCGGCAAGCCCGGTGGAACAAAAATTAGGCTGCGTACAAGCGGCTGGCAGACAGGCGAGGCGATCATGACATTCGACGCGAAGAAGCTCGGCGAATTGCGCGCAAAATACCTCGACAGCCGGGGTGGCGAGATCTTCGACCCGAAATTCAAAAAGGTCGGAGAGAAGATCTTCGACAAGGCCGGCACTCGCGTCGCGCCCTATGCGGGTATTCCCACGCTTCTCGATGCGCCCTACAGGCCGCTCGATGCGGAGAACCCGGATTTCGGCGACCTGCAGGTGGCGATGGTCGGCATGCCGATGGATCTCGGCGTCACCAACCGGCCGGGCTCGCGCTTCGGGCCTCGGGCGTTGCGCACGATCGAGCGCGTCGGACCCTATAACCACGTGCTGGAATGCGCTCCGATCTATGAACTGAATGTCGCGGATATCGGCGACGTGGCCTTCCGCAGCCGCTACCGGCTGGAAATGAGCCATGACGACATCGAAAAGCGGGTGGGCCAGATCGTCGATGCCGGCGTGCTGCCGCTCTCGGTCGGCGGCGACCATTCGATCACCCATCCGATCCTGAAGGCGGTCGGCAAAAAGGCGCCGGTCGGCATGATCCATATCGATGCCCATTGCGACACCAGCGGCTTTTTCGACGAGACCAAGTTCCACCACGGCGGCCCGTTCCGCAACGCGGTGCTCGACGGCGCGCTTGATCCGACCCGGACGATCCAGATCGGCATCCGCGGTGCGGCCGAATATCTCTGGGAGTTCTCCTACGAATCCGGCATGACCGTCATCCACGCAGAGGAAGTGACCGGCATGGGGCTGCCGGCGATCATCGAAAAGGCCAAGACAATCGTCGGCGATGGCCCGACCTATGTTTCCTTCGATATCGACAGCCTCGATCCGAGCTTTGCGCCCGGCACCGGCACGCCGGAGATCGGTGGGCTCACCACTCGGGAAGTGCTGGAACTGGTCCGCGGTCTCAAGGGCATCAACATCGTCGGCGGCGATGTGGTCGAGGTGGCGCCGCAATATGACGCGACCAACAACACTGCCCATGCGGGCGCTCAGATATTGTTCGAAATTCTGAGCCTGATGGTCTTCAGCCCTTCCGTGAAGGGCCGCGCCTGACATAAACTGCAGACAACAAGGGAACTCGCCAGCCGGCAAAGCACCGGCAGGCCTAAAAAACAAAGGAGAACATCATGCGTGACATTCTGAACGCCAAACTCGGACGCCGTAGCGTGCTCGGTGCCGGTCTCGCCGGCGCCTCCATGCTGGCCATGCCCTCGGTGCTGCGCGCCCAGGACAAGTCGCTGAAGGTCGGCGTCTATGGCGGCTTCTTCAAGGATTCGTTCGACAAGAACATCTTTCCGGACTTCACCAAGGCGACCGGCATCGCGATTGAATCCGTCGCCGAGCCGACCGGCGAAGCCTGGCTGGTTCAGCTCGAACAGGCCGCCAAGGCGGGTGCCGCTCCGGCCGACGTCTCGATGATGTCGCAGGTGGCGATGCTGAAGGGCCAGACGACCAAACTCTGGGCGCCGCTCGACGCCGCCAAGCTGCCGAACTCCAAGAACCTCATTGAGAACTTCGTCAACAAATATCCGGACGGCAAGATCGCCGGCATCGGCGCCGTCTCCTGGTACATCACGCTGGTGACCAATACACAGGCCTACAAGGAAGCCCCGACTTCCTGGGCTGCCCTGTGGGACAAGGCGAATGCCGACAAGCTCGGCCTCCTGGCACTCGTTTCCAACTCCTTCCTGCTTGAAGTGACCGCAAAAACCTTCATGGGCGGAACCAAGGCGCTCGATACCGACGAAGGCATCCTCAAGGCGCTCGAAAAGCTCTCGGAAGTGAAGCCGAACGTCCGCCTCTGGTATCGCGACGAGGCGCAGTTCGAACAGGCGCTGAAGTCGGGCGAAATCCCGATGGGCCAGTATTACCACGACGTCACCGGTCTTGCCGCCTCGCAAGGGAGCCCGGTCCGCTCGACCTTCCCCAAGGAAGGCGGCATCCAGGACAGTGGCTGCTGGGCGCTGTCGCGTGCCTCGAAGAAGACCGAGGAAGCCCACACGTTCATCAACTACATGTGCCAGCCGGCCATCCAGGCGACCCTGTCGCGCAAAGTCGGCACCTCGCCGACCGTCAAGCGCGACCTGCTCGACCTCACCGCCGCCGAATTCGCCTCGGTCTCCTCCGATATCGAGCCGATCATCCCGCGTTACGATCTCTACCAGACCAAGTCCGACTTCCTGAACCAGAAGTGGACGGAGATGATCGCGGGTTGATCACAGCCTCGCGCTCCAAGGCCGCCTCTCACTCTAGCCCTCTCCCCGCTTGCGGGGAGAGGGGACGTGCCCAACGCTCAAGTTTGCGATAGCCGACACGGTGCGGCATATTCCTTCTCCCCGCGAGCGGGGAGAAGGTGGCGGCAGCCGGATGAGGGCACTAGCCCGTTAAGACACACGGAGACCGAATGTCCGGATTGAACCTCAGCCATGTGACGAAGCAGTTCGGCAACTTCACGGCCGTCAACGACGTGAGCCTTTCGGTTCCGGACGGCACGTTCGTCTGCCTGCTCGGGCCGTCCGGCTGCGGCAAGACCACGCTGATGCGGATGATCGCCGGCCTGGATCTTCCGACCAATGGCTCGATCGAGCTCGGCGGCGCCGATATCACCGCCGTGCCGACCCACAAGCGCGACCTCGGCATGGTCTTCCAGTCGCTGGCGCTTTTCCCGCACCTGACGGTCGGCGAGAACATCGCCTATTCGCTGCGCATCCGCGGCACGCCCAAGGACGTGCAGAAGAAACGCGTCGACGAACTGCTCGCGATGATCCATCTGCCGGGCTTCGCCGACCGTTCCGTGGCAAAACTCTCCGGCGGCCAAAGGCAGCGCGTGGCGATCGCCAGAGCGCTCGCCATCTCGCCAAAGCTTTTCCTGCTCGATGAGCCGCTGTCGGCGCTCGACGCAAAACTGCGAGAGGCGATGCAGGTGGAACTGCGCCAGCTGCAGCAGCGCCTCGGCATCACCACCATCGTCGTCACCCATGACCAGCGCGAGGCGATGACCATGGCCGACACGGTCGTCGTCATGAACGGCGGCGAGATCCGCCAGGCGGCCGCCCCGGTTGATATCTACCGCCGCCCGGCCGACAGTTTCGTCGCCGATTTCATCGGCCAGACCAACCTCCTGCCCGTGGCGGCCGATAGTGCCGGCCGCGCCAGCGTGCTCGGCGAACTGGTCGAAGGCATCGCGCTCCCCGCCGGTGCGACAAAAGGCATGCTGTCGGTGCGGCCGGAAGACGTGCAGCTCACCGCCCCCGGCCACGGCGCGATTGCCGGCACCGTCACGTTCATCCGCGATCTCGGCGGCGCCATCGAAACCTTCGTGGAAGCGGGCGGCACCCAGGTGATCGCGGTCTCCTCGCCACGCAACCGGCCGGACGTCTCGGTCGGCCAGAGCGTCGGCATAAGGCTCGATCCCGCCACCAGCGTGGTGCTCGCCCGATGAGACGCGATGAGCCGCAGCGTCTTGCCGATTACGGGCCGCTCTTTTTCCCGGCGGGCATGCTGACCGTGTTCTTCGTGGTGCCGTTCGCCACGATGATCGCCGTGTCCTTTTTCCAGCGCGAACAGGGCGGGTTCTATACGCCCGCCTTCGTGTTCGACAACTACGCCCGTTTCCTCAGCCTGTTCTTCGGCAAGGTTCTGGGTTTCTCGCTGTTTCTCGCCGTCGCGGTGGCGATAACCTGCGTGGTGATCGGCATTCCCTTCACCTATCTGCTCTCCCGGTCGGCGCGAAAAATCCAGGTCGTCTGGCTGGTGGCGCTCTTGTCCATCCTGTCGCTCTCGGAAGTGATGATCGGCTTTGCCTGGTCGACGCTGTTTTCGCGCACCGCCGGCGTCACCAACCTGTTCGTCTGGCTGGGGTTGATGGCGCAACCGCAGGCGCTGACCCCGAGTTTCGGCGCCGTCATGACCGCCATGACCTATCAGGCCTTCCCCTATACGGTCCTGGTCCTCTATCCGGCGCTGGTCCGCCTCGACCCGACACTGACCGAAGCCGCGCGCACGCTCGGCGCCTCACCGGTCAAGGCCTTCTTCACCGTCGTGGTGCCGGCGCTGCGCAATACCATTCTGGCGACGCTGATCATGGTCTTCATCTTCGCACTCGGCTGCTACCTGCTGCCGCAGCTGCTCGGAAGGCCGCAGCACTGGACGCTGTCGGTGCTGATCACCGACCAGGCGGTCTACCAGTCGAACATGCCGTTTGCCGCCGCCATGGCCGTTTTCCTTGTGCTCGTGTCGCTGGCGCTGGTAGGCCTCTCGCTTTACGCCGGACAGCAAAGGCAAGCGAAATGACCATACTCCGCCGCCTGTTCTTCTTCGTCGTCGGCCTGTTCCTGGCTCTGCCGCTGATCGTCGTTGCCGGCGTCTCGGTCAATGCGCGCCAAACGCTCGCCTTTCCGCCACAGGGCTTTTCGCTCTCCTGGTACGGCCAGATCTTTACCAATGCCGAATGGCGCAATGCGCTGATCGCCTCGCTGACGCTTGCCGCCTCCTCGGCTTTGCTGGCGCTGCTGATCGCCCTGCCGCTTGCCTGGTTCCTGTGGCGGCGCGTGGCTCCCTGGGCCAACATCTTCCAGCTTTTGGGTGTCGCGCCCTTCACCCTGCCGCCGGTCATCACCGCGCTTGGCCTGCTCACTTTCTGGGCTACCACCGGCTTCTACGGCCAGGCCTGGACGGCGGTGATCAGCCACGGCATCTTTTTCGTCACCCTGCCGCTGGTGACCCTGTCGCTCGGTTTTTCGGCGATCGACCGTTCGCTGGTGGAAGCGGCCGCCACCATGGGCGCCGACGACGGCAAGATCTTTCGCACCGTCGTGCTGTCGCTGATCCTGCCCTATCTCGTCTCCGGTTACGCCTTCGCCTTCGTTCTGTCGCTGAACGAATATATCGTCGCCTACATGACCGTCGGTTTCACCATGGAAACCCTGCCGATCAAGATCTTCAACGCGCTGCGCTACGGCTACACGCCGACCATGGCCGCCGTGACGGTGCTGTTCCTGGTCATCGCGGCAGTCGTCTTCGGTCTGGTGGCCCGGTTCGGCGACCTGCCGAAACTGCTCGGCGCCATGTCGGACGAACGCTAAAGGGAAAAGCCCATGAAGATCGCCGGTTTCCAGATGCAGCCCGTCGTCGGTGACATCGAGGCAAACCTCGCCAAGATCGAAGCGGCGGCAGACGAGGCAGCGACCGAAGGCGCCGAACTCCTGATCGCACCGGAGCTGGCGCTGACCGGGTATGGCGCGGCAGACCTGTTTCCCGATCTCGCCACGCCCGCGCATGGACCGGTCACCGCCAGGCTTTCGGAAATCGCCGAAAGACATGGCCTGGCGATCGTCGCGGGTTTTGCCGAAAAGACCTTCGAAAACACCTTCAACAGCGCCTTCTTCACCGACGGCATGGGGCAGACGGCGGTCTACCGCAAATGCAATCTCTACGGCCCCTATGAGCGCAAATGGTTCGCCCAGGAGGACCGCCGCCAGGTTCTAGTGACGCTCGGCGGCATCAGGCTCGGTTTCCTGATCTGCTACGATGTCGAGTTTCCGGAAAACGTTCGCCAGCTGGCGAAGGGCGGCGCAGATCTCGTGGTCGTGCCGACGGCGCTGCCGACCGGCTGGTCTGGGGAATTCATCGCCGAACACATGATCCAGGTCCGCGCCTTCGAGAACCAGGTTTTTGTCGCCTATATCAACCACTCTGGTTCAGACGATCTGTTCGCCTATGCCGGCCTGTCGCGGATCGCGGCACCGGACGGCAAGCTGATTGCCGAAGCACCCGCCGAGGGCGAAGCCCTGATCATCGCCGAGGTCGATCCGGCGGCCTACGCCCAGTCGCGGGCGGAAAACACCTACCTCGCCGATCTCGTGTGAACTCCAGGCCGACCGGAGCAATCGCCCCCAGGTCAATACGACCTTAGCCAAGCTCCCATTTCCTTTGATAATGTTGTATAGCATTCGGCGTTACAGCATTCCGGGGGGAGGCATGACACGTATATTCCGGGCGCCGGCTTTTTATATCCAAGGTCCGGGAGCCCTGAGCCAGCTTGGCGAAAAGGCGGCGACGCTTGGCCGTTCGGTCGTGGCGATCTGCGACGCCGTCGTGCTTCCACATATCGAGGCGGATCTCACCGAAACCCTGAACCGTCAGGATATCACGCCAACCGTCATCCCCTTCGACGCGGATGTCACCCATCGGGAAATGGACCGCCTGGCCGATTTGGTACAGGCAAAGCGCGGCGAAGTGGTGGTCGGCATCGGCGGCGGGCGCACGCTCGATGTCGCCAAGGGTGTTTCTCGCCGCACCGGGCTGCCCTTCGTCAGCGTGCCGACGGTCGCTTCCACCGACGCGCCCTCGACCCGCGGCATCGTCATCTATGACGATGACCACAGGATGATCGCCGTCGAGCAGATGAACCAGAACCCGGCCTTCGTGATCGTCGATACCGCGATCATCGCCAAGGCTCCTGCCCGGCTGCTGCTCGGCGGCATCGGCGATGCGCTGACCGCAAAGTTCGAGACGGAAGGCGCCTGGAAGGGCACCGGCCTTTCCAAGCAGGGCACGCGGCCCTTGAAGACCGGCGTGATGCTCGGCGATATCTGTTACCGGATGCTGCTCGAACACGGACCGGGTGCCATGCGGGTGGCCGGCACCGGCGAGGTGACGCCAGATTTCGAAGCCGTCGTCGAGGCCATCCTCTGGCTCAGCGCCGTCGCCTTCGAAAACACCGGCCTCTCCATTGCCCATGCGGTCGCGACCGAACTCGGCGCGATCGAGCCGGTGCGAAAACACTCCCTGCACGGCGAGCATGCCGCCTACGGCACGCTGGTGCAGGCAATGGCGGAAGGCCGCCCCGAGGACGAACTGACAACGCTGTTCGATTTCTACGACGAGATCGGCATGCCGCGACGGCTTGTCGACCTCGGCATGCCTGATATCAGCGATACGACGATCGAAAATCTTGCGACGGCCTGCGCAAAAAGCCCGTTCCTGGTCAACCAGGAGCGGATGCTCGATGCCAATGATCTGGTCGCCGCCTTCCGTGCTGTGGAAAACTACGTTTAAAGCGGGCTCGACCTGCTACAGATATAAATATAATCAACTGGGAACACAGGGGATTTAGGATGCCGTCAGATAAGACAAAGGCGCCGGTGGAATGGACCCAGCGCCGCATTCAATCGATCGAGGTCGGCTTCCAGGTCATTCGCGCCATGGAGGCGGCGAACGGCCCGCTGCCGCTGCGCGATATCGCCGCCGCTGCCGGCATGCCACCCAGCAAGGCGCATCTCTACCTCGTCAGCTTCGTCAAGGAGGGCGTCGCCTTCCAGGATCCGGTCACCGGGCATTACGGGCTTGGCCGTTTCGCGATCCAGCTCGGCCTGTCGGCCATCCGCCAGCTCGACGTGGTGGAATTCGCCCGTGAGGAGCTCGCAGCGCTGCAGCGCACCGCCGGTTTCGCCACCTATCTTTCGCTCTGGGGCGATCGCGGCCCGGGCATCGTTTCCAAGGTGGATGGCGAACGGCAGGGATCGCTTGCCGTGCGCCTCGGCTACGTGCTGCCGCTCCTGACCTCGGCGACCGGCCAGGTCTTCCTCACCTACCTCGACGAGAGCGAGACGATGGCGGTGCGGCAGGACGAAATTGCTGCGGCCAAGCGGGATTCGTCGGATGACGCAGCCTCGCTCTCGCCGCGCGTCACCAGCACCAAGGATATCCAGAAGATCATCGAGACCGTGCGCCACCAAGGTTATGCGATGACGGTCAACAGCATCAATTCGAGCTTCGCCGCCATCGCCACGCCGGTCTTCGATTATAGCGGCCGGATCGTCGCGACCATGACCGTGCTCGGCTCCGACAAACAGCTCGCCGGCCCGCGCAAGAAACCGACGATCGACGCCCTGATGGCCGCCGCCCACCGGCTTTCCGAACGGCTCGGCGCGCCCGGCCGCGGGGCAAAGGGCGAGGACAAAATCAAGCCGCCCGCGCCGCCGAAGCCGACCCGGGCGAAGAGCAGCGCGGGGCGATAGGCTGATCTCCCCACAAAGGGAAGAGATCAGGTAGAGCCCGCGGCATCCTCATCCATCGCAATTGACGCCATCAAATTACTTAGTATACCTTACGATCTTGGCTGGAGGAGCCAAGGAGGAGGATTTCATGCACGAGATTGGTGCAGCGACCGTTGCGAAGCGGGAAGAATTTTATGCGCGGCTCAAGCCGCACAACATGGCGCCCCTCTGGGAAGTGATGAAGGGCATGCTGCCGCCGGAGCCGACCTCCAAGGCACAGGCGCATCGCTGGCGTTACGATGACATCCGCCCGCTGATCCTCGAATCCGGCAGTCTGCTGACCGCCGAAGAGGCGGAGCGCCGGGTGCTGATCCTCGAAAACCCCGCCTTCCCGGCCCAGTCGCGCGCCACTTCGACGCTTTATGCCGGCATCCAGATCATCATGCCGGGCGAAGTGGCGCCGGCGCACCGCCACACGCCGTCGGCGCTGCGCTTCATGCTGGAAGGTTCGGGCGCCTATACGACCGTCGGCGGCGAGCGCACCCGCATGGCGTTTGGCGATTTCGTTATCACGCCCGTCTGGGCCTGGCACGACCACGGCAATGACGGTTCCGACCCGGCCGCCTGGCTGGACGGTCTCGACGTGCCGATGATCGCCTTTTTCGAAGCGGTATTCCGCGAGGATTCCGACGACACCGAACAGGAGCTGCTCCGGCCGGAAGGCGACTCGCTTGCCCGGTTCGGCTCCGGCATGCTGCCGATCGGCGGCGCCAGCCCCTATGGCCAGACGACTCCGATCTTCAACTATCCCTATGAGCGCAGCCGCGAAGCACTTTACCGCGCCTCACGTGGCGAAGAAATCGATGCCCATATCGGCACGACGCTGCGATACTCCAACCCGCTCGACGGAGGCTGGACGATGCCGACCATGTCGGCCTGGCTCAGCCATTTCCCGAAGGGCATGGAAACGGCAAAAATCCGTTCGACCGATCACATCGTCATGTGCATCGCCGAGGGCACCGGCTCGATCACGATTGGAGCCAAAACCTTCGATTTCGGCCCCAAGGACGTGATCGTCGTGCCCGGCTGGTCGTGGCGCTCGTTCAAGGCCAACGAGGACATCGTCGTATTCTGCTTCTCCGACCGCGTGGCGCAGGAGAAGCTCGGCTATTTCCGCGAAGACCGCACCCGCGTCTGAGCGAACGAGATCAGGGAGAGAAATCATGCGTTTTTGTCGCTATGACGATAATCGTCTCGGCGTGGTCGTCGGCGATCAAGTGAAGGATGTCACCAGCGTCCTCGATCGCCTGCCGAACTACCGTTACCCCTTCCCCTATGGCGACCAGTTCATGGCCCATTTCGCGGACCTACGCCCCGTCATGGAGGAGATGGCGAAGACCGCGCCGTCGAAGCTGCTGTCCGAGGTCGCGCTGCTGAGCCCGATCGCCAATCCGGGCAAGATCGTCGGCGCCCCGGTCAACTACCGGCTCCATCTCGACGAAGTGCTCGACAGCGACCAGCTGCATCACGGTATGAAGATCAAGCCGATCGCCGAGGCGGGCGTGTTCCTGAAGGCGGTGAGCTCGCTGGTCGGTCCGTCGGAAGGCGTCGTGGTCGATTGGGCGGACCGCCGCACCGACCACGAGATCGAGCTTGCCGTCATCATCGGCAAAAAAGGTTTTCGCGTGTCGGAAGCCGATGCGCTGGATTACGTCGCCGGTTACGCGATCTGTTACGACATCACCATCCGCGGCCCGGAAGAGCGCAGCTACCGCAAGTCGCTCGACACGTTCAGCGTGCTCGGACCTTATGTGGTCACCGCAGACGAGATCCCGAACCCTAACAATCTCGATTTCGAACTGACGATCGGTGGCGAGAGCCGGCAGAAATCGAACACCAGCATGCTGATCTTCAATGTCCAGAAGCTGATCGAATTCGCCAGCAAGGCCTACACGCTTTATCCCGGCGACATCATCATGACCGGCACGCCGGAAGGCGTCGCCCCGATCGCTCCCGGCGACGTGCTGCACGGCACGTTCGAAGGCATCGGTTCGATGGACGTGAAGGTCTACGGCAATTGGGACAAGACATGAGTTTGGAGCCGAGTGCGCCGGCAGAGAGGGATGGCCATGCCGTCCTTCTCGACGGCGTCGTCGGCATCCGCATCCGCCGCCTGCAGTCGCTGTTCGGCAGCCACTGGCAGAACTGGTTCCGCGCCCGCTCGCTTGCGGTCACCCCGGTCCAGGGCGGCGTGCTGCTCTTGATCCGCCGTTACCCCGGCATCAGCCAGATCGCGCTCGCCAGGCGGTTGCGCATCGAACCGCCGACGCTGATCCAGACGCTCGGGCCGCTCATCAAACACAAACTCGTCGAACGCGACCGCGCCGCCGATGACGGCCGCGTCTATGAACTGCGGCTCACCAAGGCGGGGCTCGAAGCCGCCGCACTGGTGGAAACCTCGCTGCCGCAGCACGAGGCAGATGTGCTGCGGTTTCTGTCTGCAGAGGAGCGGCAGGCATTTCTGGAACTGCTCGACAAGGCGATTGCAGGCGCTGAGGCGGCGATCGAGGCGCAGGAAAACGTGGAGCAGCAGTCTCCGCGCTAACCATCGTCATCCAACCGCATAACCGGGCCCATTTCCCAATTGCCACATAACAGGCAGCCTGATACGTTTCGCACATCTGGGAGGAGCTGGATCATGCGGTCATGGCAGGTATTTGAAGCATCGGAAGTGCTCCGGGAGGTCGAGGAGGCGAACCCGCAGCCGGTGGGCTCGGAGGTCGTCGTTTCGGTGTCTCATTGCGGGCTTTGCCATTCGGACCTGACCCTGTGGAAGGGCATTTTCGACATGGGCGACAAAAAAGTGTCGATCGACAGTATCGGGATGAAGCGCCCGCTCACCCTCGGCCATGAAATCCTCGGCACCGTCACCGCCATTGGCCCCAATGCGACGGACGTCAAGGTCGGCGATGTCAGGCTCGTTTATCCGTGGCTCGGTTGCGGCGAGTGCGAAACTTGCCGCGCCGGACAGGAGAACCTCTGCATGCAGGGCCGGCCGCTCGGCATGCGCAGGCCCGGCGGTTTCGGCAGCCATGTGGTGGTGCCGCATAGCCGCTACCTGATCGATACCGGCGACCTCGACCCGGCGCTTGCCGCCACCTATGCCTGCTCCGGCCTCACCGCCTATTCCGCCATCCGCAAGGCGACGCCGGTTCACCCAGACGAGGCGATCGTCGTGGTCGGCGCCGGTGGGCTCGGCCTCAGCGGCATCGTCATCCTCAAGGCGCTCGGACACCACAACATCGTGGTGGTCGACGTTTCCGAAGAGAAGCTGAAGATCGCCACGGATGCCGGCGCCCACAAAACCGTGCTTTCGACCGGCGACGACGTGACGAAGAGGATCGTCGATACGGTCGGCCGGCCGGTGCGCACCATCATCGATTTCGTCAACAACAGCCAGACGGCGGCCTTTTGTTTCCCGGCGCTGGCGCGCGGCGGCCGCATCATCATGGTCGGCATGTTCGGTGGCCAGCTCACCATCCCGACCATGCGCATGGCGCAGGGGAGCCTGAGCCTGATCGGCAGCATCACCGGCTCGCTGCAGGAATTGCGGGATCTGGTGGAACTCGCCAAAAGCGGAAAACTCGACGCCATTCCCTACGAAGCCATCCCGAAATCATCGATCAACGACGCGATGAGCCGGCTCTCCAAAGGCGCGGTCAAGGGACGTATCGTTCTGCAGGAGGAGCCGGCGTGAGCACGCAGCAAGGCGAAATGACCGAAGCCCCGATGATCGAGGTCTGGCGCGGCAGCGTGCGCCAATGGGAAGTGGACGAAAACTCCCACTGGAACACCCAGTATTACGTCGCCCGCGCCAATGAGAGCCTCGCGGTTCTGTTCGGCCTCAACGGCCTGACGGGCCTGTTCTCGCCCATATCCCCAACGACGATCGCCTATAACGAACATCACATCCGTTTCCATCGCGAAGCGCATGCCGGCACGTCGCTGCATATGACAGGCGGTTTCCTCGAGATCGGCGAGACGACGGCGTTTGCGGTGCTGATGCTTTACAACAGCCATTCCGGCCAGTTGGCCGCGAGCTTCAGGGTGCGGCTGACCCATGTGGATGCGGCCGACCTCAAGACGCCCCTTTCCTGGCCAACGACCTTCCGCGAAAAGGCTTCCGCCTCGCTGGTCGACGCGCCCAAGGAGGCGCTCGCCCGCGGCACCGGCAATGAGCCGGTGACGATCAGCGCCTCGCGCGACCGGGCAATCACGCTTGGCCTGAAGCGCACGGCCATGAGCCTGATCGAACCGGAGGCCTGCGACGCATTCAACCGCCTCGGCCCCCAGAAATTCATCGGCGCGGTCGGCGGCGGGGTGAAACAGCTCACCGGCCCGATCCGCGAACTCGTCAGCAAACATGCCGAAACGCCGCCCGGCAAGGTCGGCGGCGCGGTGCTGGAATTCCGCATCCTTTATGGCGAAACGCCGCGCCTCGGCGACTGTTTCGAGATCTGGGGCGGGCTGAAGAAGACCGACCAGCGCGTCATGTCGCTGATTTTCTGGATGGTCGATCCCTTCACCGGCCGAGTGTTCGGTACGATGCAGTCGGTCGCCGTCGTGTTCGATCTCGATGCGCGGGCGATCGTGCAGATCTCGCCGGCGGCCACGGAGGCGCTGGCTCCGCTGGTGACCGAAGGTCTGGCGCTATAGCCGGCAGCCCCTGTGGCGCAATCGGATAGCCGATTGGCATCTCTCGCCAGTGCGCATGGCGCGGCCGGCCGATACCTTTGTGATCATCAACATGAAGGAGAACCCCATGACCAAGACCATCCTCATCACCGGCACCTCCAGCGGCCTCGGACGCGCCACCGCCAAGCTTTTCCACCAGAACGGCTGGAACGTCATCGCCACGATGCGAACGCCCGAGCGGGAGACTGAACTGACGCGGCTTGACAATGTGCTGGTCACGCGTCTCGACGTTCAGGACGCTCCCTCCATCCGCACGGCAATCGATGCGGGCCTCGCCAGGTTCGGGCGCATCGACGCGCTGGTGAACAATGCGGGCTACGGCGCATATGGCCCGCTGGAGGCCACGCCCATCGACAAGATCCGTCGTCAGTTCGACGTCAACGTCCTCGGTATGCTAGCGACGACCCAGGCCGTGCTTCCTCACTTCCGCGCCAACCGCAGCGGGACCATCGTCAACATCTCGTCGATCGGTGGCCGCATGGCCTTTCCGCTGGGCACGCTCTACCACGGCACCAAGTTCGCCGTGGAAGGCCTGTCGGAGTCGATGCAGTACGAACTCGCGCCGCTGGGGATCGCGGTCAAGGTGATCGAACCGGGCGGCATCAAGACCGACTTCGGTGGTCGTTCCTTCGACATGAGCAACGATGAGAGCCTTGTCGAATACCAGCCGCTCGTGCAGTCGCTATTCGGCTTCTTCGGCCCGATGATGGAGAATGCCTCCGAGCCTGAGCTTGTGGCCGAAGTCATCTACGGCGCTGCCACGGACGGCACCGACCAGCTTCGCTACCCGGCAGGTGCCGACGCCGTCCAGATCCTCGGAAGCCGGGCTGCGGCCGACGACGCGACCTTCTTCGGCGGCATGAAAGCGCAGTTCGGGCTTTGACTATCCTCCTGTCGCTCCGCGCCATTCCCTGACACGGAGCGATAGACAATTGGCTCCAACCGGCTCTAAGGTTCCTCATGCAGACGCTGACCTATGCACTCGACACGACCTGGCGCACCTTGCTCGCGGACCTCGGCGTCGCTTCGGCGAATGTGCTGCGTCGTGCCGGCCTTCCGGACGATTTGTTGCACCAACCTTCGGTGCGGCTTGAACCGGAGGACTATTATCGTCTCTGGGAAAGCGTCGAACAGGAGAAGGGCGACCCGCTGTTTCCTATTCGGGTCTGCGAAGCCGTCCGCGCCGAATCCTTCTCGCCGCCCCTGTTCGCGGCTCTATGCAGTCCCAATCTGGTCGTGGCGGCGCAGCGTGTCGCCAAATACAAGAAACTCATCGGCCCGATGCAGATGGAGGCGCATGACGACCGCGACATGCTGACCATCGAGTTCGCCTGGCACGACGGGCCGCCGCCACCCGTGTCGCTGGTAACGATGGAGCTGCTCTTTTGGGCCACGCTTGCGCGAATTGGCACCCGGGAGGCCATCTCTCCCGTCGACGTAACGACGACAGTCTTGCCGTCGCCGCTCGCTCCCTATGAGGATTTCCTGGGCGCTCGTCTCAGCCGTGGTCCTCGTCATCTGATCCGGTTTGCAAAATCCGATGCAATCCGCCCGTTCCTGACGTCAAACGAGCCTCTTTGGGCCGCGTTCGAGCCTGATCTCCGCCAGCGTCTGGCAGATCTCGACGCATCGGTGAGCATCGCCAAACGGGTCCGGGCAGCACTTCACGAAGCCATCCCGAGCGGCCTGACCACCATGGAAGCCATCGCCCGCAAACTGGCTGTGAGTAAGCGCACGCTCCAGCGCCGCATTGAAGCCGAGGGTACCAGCTTTCAGCAGATTCTGAAGGAAACGCGGGAAGCACTGGCACGCCATTATCTGGAAAAAACGGCGCTTCCGGCGTCGGAGATTTCATTCCTCCTGGGCTTCAACGAGCCCAACTCCTTTTATCGGGCCTTCAGGAGCTGGACGGGAAAAACCCCCGACAGCATCAGGCAGCATGCCTGATTTCGCGATCACCGGAGTTGGGGCACCGGAGACATCGTCTTTGGGTGTTTGAGCGACGGGCGTGTGTATGAATCGGCTAGCCAGCCCTGACACCGCCGATAATTCTTGGCGTCAGGGCTTCAGCCCGGCTTGTGCGTCCGGAACGTAAACCCAAAGCCAGTTCAGGCCCGTACTTCGAAGATCATGTTGAAGGGAGTTTCGCTCGACCGTCGGAAGTGCGAGTAGCCGGCGTCGAGCGCCACCTTGCGGAGCTTCATCTCGCCCGCCTGCGCTCCAAGGCCGAGACCTACCTCCTGGGCCATGGAGGCGGGAGTGCAGATCATCGTCGAGGCGCCGTAATAAACGCGCCCGACGGGGTTGAGATTATCCTTCAAACCGTCATGCGCGAAGGGTTCGACGATCATCCAGGTGCCACCCTTCGCCATCGTCTCGCGGATATGACGGCCCGCTCCGACCGGATCGCCCATATCGTGCAGGCAATCGAACATGGCGACGAGATCGTAGTTGCCCGCTGGAAACTCCTTCGCCGAAGCTTGGCGGAACGTCACCCGGTCGTCGACGCCGGCCTCCTGCGCTGCGCGCTTCGCCCGCTCAATGGAAGGGGCGTGGTAGTCGAACCCGTGAAAATGCGACTTCGGAAAGGCCTTGGCCATGAGGATCGTCGAAGCGCCATGGCCGCAGCCGACATCGGCGACCTCCGCCCCCCGTTCCAGCTTTTCCCTGACGCCTTGAAGCGCCGGGATCCATTCATCGACCAGATGGCTGTTGTAGCCGGGCCGGAAGAAGCGCTCGGTGCCCCGGAAGAGGCAGGTGCTGTGTTCGTGCCAGCCGAGCCCGCGACCGGTGCGAAAGGCTTCCTCCACCTTCGGCTCGTCCATCCACATCGACTGGACGATTTCGAAAGCGCCTCCGAAAAAGGCCGGGCTATCCTCATTGGAAAAAACCATCGCCTGCTCGGGCGTCATGGCAAACTTGCTCGAGGCTTCATCATAGGAAATGTAATCGGCCGCAGCCATGGCGGCGAGCCATTCACGCACATTGCGTTCGGTCAGCCCCGTCGTTTCCGCGATCTCCATCGAGGATCGCAGCCGTCCGTCCATCATCGCCCGGAACAGGCCGAGATGGTCGCCAAGCACGACGAGAACGCCGGACACGCCAGCGCCGAGATCGCCCACCAGCCGACCGACAAGTGCATCGAGTTTCTGCATATCAGGTTCCTGCATGGCACCCTCCATAGATACGCCAGCCCAGCCCAATGGGTTTTACCCAAGGCGATCCTACGCCGGGGCCGCACCCGGTCAATGAAGCATTCGGACTAGGCGGCCAATCAGAAGGCTTAACTCCCCGAGGCGTCGCGGGCATTGTTCCGCATCCCTTCTCCCCAACGGGAGAAGGTGCCGGTATGTCGATGAAGGAGGATCCTGGCTACGGATCCATGTCAGCGGAACTTTTCCGCCGTTGCCACGCAGTTGATCAGTGCGGCCAGTTCCTTGCGGGAGGCGAACGAAGTTTCCGGGCTCATCGAGAGAAATGCTTTGATGCCGCGAACGGTCGGCACCGAGTTCTTTTCTAGCTGGCCGACGACACGTTCGACTTCGGCGTCGATGCCGGCGTCGGCGACCGTGATGCCGACAATGCCGAGCGTCTTGGCTTCGGTCGCGGGGATCACGTCGCGGGTGAGCACCATGCGGGCGAGCGTGGCGCGGGAAACCCGGTCGGCGAGCGCATTGAGCACCAGCGTCGGGGCGATGTCGTGGTTCATTTCCGGCACCTGGAACGTGGCGCTTTCGGCGGCGATCGCGACGTCCGCAAGCGCAGCGATGGCGCAGCCGACGCCGGCGGCCCTGCCGCGGATGGCGGTGATGAACGGAATCGGGATTTCGCGCAGCACTTCATAAAAATCGAGGACCGGATCGGAGATCGCAGTGCGCAGGTCGAGCGCGGTGGCACGAGAACCGGCTGCCGGCATGGCGGCGCTGCGTCCGGTGCAGAAATCGCCGCCCTTGGCGTTCATCAGCACGACGCGGGTTTCCGGCGACAGCGATTTCAGCGCGGCGGTGATCGCCTGCGCCATCTCCGGCGTCAGCGCATTGCCCTTGTCGGGACGGTTGAGAGTGATCTCGAGGACGTTCCCCCGGGTATTGATCAGGACGTCGGACAATGTTTTCTCCTCACGCTTCTTGTTTGGCTTTTGCCGCCCGGATCGCTTCCCAGATACGGGAGGGCGTTGCCGGCATTTCGATATGGGTCACGCCGAGATCGGCGAGCGCATCGGTGATGGAGTTGATCGTCACGCCGAGCGACGGTGTCGTACCACCCTCGCCGCCCGGACGGAAACCGAGCGGATGGCTTTTGGCCGGCACTTCGCTGATATGGGTGTCGAAGCTCGGGAAATCGGAAGCACGCGCCACCTGATAGTCCATGAAGGTAGCCGACAGGTTCTGGCCGGTCTCCTGGTCGTAATTCGACCATTCGAACAGCGCCTGGCCGGCGCCCTGGACGATCCCGCCATGGGTCTGGCCATCGACGATCATCGGGTTCAACGCCTTGCCGACGTCATCGACGGTCGAATAACGCGGAATATGGAAGAACCCGGTTTCCGGATCGATCTCGATCTCGCAGACCGCGGCACCGTAGGGATAGGCGAGCCCGTGGGTGGTCTCGTCGGAGATCGCCGCAAGCGTGCCCCGCAGCTCGTCCGGCAGGCCGAGATCGTTTTCCGCAGCCTGCGCTGCCTCGAACAGGCTGACGACGCCGTTCGATCCGCGGGCGCGAAAATGGCCGTCGGCGAAGTCGATCTCTTCCGGCGCGACGTTCAGCATGAACGCCGCGATCCTGCGGCCGCGCTCGATGATCTCGGCAGTCGCCTTGTGCATGACGATGCTCGCGAAACGCAGCGAGCGTCCGGAATGCGAACCGCCGCCGGCCGAGACGAAATCCGTATCGCTGGCGCGGATCTGCACGACTTCATGGGAAATGCCAAGGAAGGAGCCAACCAGCTGGGCAAACGCCGTCTCGTGCCCCTGCCCCGTATTCTGGGTGCCGATGACGACATCGACGATGCCGGCAGTCGGATCGACCATGATTTCGGCGCGTTCGCGCGGCACGCCGCTGGTGCCCTCGATATAATTGGAAAGGCCGATACCGCGATACATGCCGCGTTTGCGGGCTTCTGCGCGGCGCGCCTCGAAACCCCTCCAGTCGGCCATGTCGAGCACCTTGTCCATGCAGCCGATATAGTCGCCATTGTCATAGATGACGCCCATCGGGTTCGAATAGGGCGAGGCCTCTTCCGGGATCATGTTGATGCGGCGCAGCTCCACCCGGTCGAAACCGAACTTGCGGGCGGCAAGGTCGATCATCCGCTCGATGATGTACATGGCTTCCGGACGGCCGGCGCTGCGATAGGGGATGGTCGGCACGGTATTCGACATCGCCGCGCGGAATTCCACATGCGCGACCGGCACGCGGTAAAGGCTGGTCATCAGCTGGATGCCCTTGTTGAGGGGCGTGTAGGACACCGTATGGGCGCCGATATTGCTGGTATTGACCGAGTGGAAAGCGAGGAACTTGCCGTTTTCGTCGAGCGCAAGCTTTGCCTTCACATGCAGGTCGCGGCCCTGGAAATCCGACAGGAAGGCCTCGATGCGCTCCGCCTGGTGCTTGACCGGCCGGCCGGTGAGCTTGGCGGCGTATGGCAACAGCACGAATTCCGGATAGGTGGCGTTGCGGGTGCCGAAATTGCCGCCGACATCGCGGGGCGCGACGACCCGCACGAAGGCCATGTCGACGCCGAGAGACGCAGCGATCTGCTCGCGCATCATCACGACGCCATGGCCGCCGGAGGCGTGGATGGTGAATTTGCCGGTCTCCGGGTCGTATTCGGCAGCGGAGGAACGCGGCTCCATGTGGACGCCGGTGACGCGCTGCGCCCAGCTCGTAAATTCGAGGACATGAGCGGCCTTGGCGAATGCCTCTGCGGTGCCGGCCCTGTCGCCGACCTCACCGTCCATCGCCTTGTTGCCCGGAACATGGTCCCAGAGCTGCGGCGCGCCTTCTTCCAGCGCGTCGATGCCGCGCACGACCGCGGGCAGCTCCTCCCAGTCGATCTCGATGGCTTCGGCGGCATCCTTGGCGAGATTGGTGCTCTCGGCGATCACCATGGCCACCGCCTCGCCGACGAAGCGGGCACGGTCGGTCGGCAGCGCCTGGTGCTGGGTGCGAGCGCGCTCGGTGCCGTCATGGTTCTTGATGCGGATGTCGGAGCCGAACTGCGAACTGCCGATGGCATGCGGGATCGGCGTAATGCCGGCAGCGACAATATCCTCGCCGGTCAGCACGGCGAGGACGCCCGGCATGTCGCGGGCGGCTGACGTGTCGATGCTGCGGATGAACGCATGGGCATGCGGCGAACGCACGAAGGAGGCATAGGCCGTGTTATCGAATTTGAGATCGTCGGCATACTGGCCCTTGCCGGTGATCAACCGGTTGTCTTCCTTGCGTCTGACGTCTTCACCGATCATGCCATTCCTCCCATTCACATCGTCCCACATATCCCGGGCGATGGCGTTCCGCATGCGGCTCTTGGGCCTTCCTGAAGCGAAACGCAAATCAATTCATAATAGACACATTATATCCGTCAATGTTGAAAATGTGCGATTTGCGGAATTTGGCGACGACGACGGCTGTTTGACGGCCCGCAAAACCTCCACCATCCTCATCCCTGTGCTCGTCACAGGGATCCAGCGCATTCAAGTCATTGAATGCGAAAGACTCTTCTCACGCGAAAGACTTCGCGTGGCTGGATTCCTGTGACAGGCACAGGAATGAGGGAGAATATGCCTGCGCCCAAGGAAAAAAGGCCCAGACCGAGGTCTGGGCCAAGCTTCCCCTGGGAAGGGTATCGCGCATCAGGCGGCATCAGGCCCCTGGTTGAGTACGTAGCCGGGGCCGCGCTTCAGGAAGTCGGTCCAGAGCCGCAGCGTACGTTCCGGCTGGTCGACCTCGATCGAATGAGCGGCGTCGAAGATGAAGGCACGCTGCGACGTCGGGATGTTGCGCTTCAGGTGCGCGCCGGCCTCCGCCGGCACGACCTTGTCTTCGGTGCCGAGCAGGATCAGCGTGACCGCCTCGATCGAGGGCAGGCGCTCACTGAGTGCCTCGTCAACCTGAATGTTATTGGCGAGGCGCTCGTAGGTTTTGCCGTTGTTGGCCATGACATCAGGCGATTTCGGCGTCGACTTGATCTTCTGCGGATGGGCATAGAGCGCCTTGAAACGCTCTTCCGGATCGGCAGGCAAACCGCCCTTGCCCTCGAACCGGAACCCGGCCGGGACGCCGAGGACCAGGTGGTCGACCATTTTCGGGTGCTCCGCGGCAAGCCACAAAGCCGACCAGCTGCCGAAGGAGGAACCGATCACGTCGAACCGCGGGCCGACCAGCTTTTCGGCGAACTCGGCGACCATGGCCGCCCAGTCCCGCACCGTCTTCAGGCTTTCGTTGCCTTCGGTACCGTCGAAGCCCGGGCAAATCGGCGCATAGACCGTGTGGTTCGCGGTGAGCGCCTTCAGCGGCTCGGTCAGCATTACGCCACCGGCGGCATGCAGGTAGACAACCGGCTGCCCGGTGCCGCCGACATGGTAGGAGAGCCTGCCGCGGGAAAGCTCGATCGTCTTCAATTCAAAGCTCATGGATCAAACTCCTCTTACAGACCAGCAACTTCCGGGGCGACGCGGTCGCGGAACAGTTCCATGCCGCGGCGAACGACGCTGCCCGGCATGTTGCCGACCTTGATCGTCAGGTTCAGCAGGCCGCAATCGAGTTCCTGACGCAGGCGCTTGATCTGCCGGATGACCGATTGGGGGCTGCCGCAGATGATCGAACCGGCTTCGATCTGTTCTTCCACCGTGCGGCCGCGCAGCGTTGCGAGGCGCTTCTGAAAGTTTTCGCCGGCATCGGCCTCGGTGTAGTACCGGCTCTGTCCGAGAACGAGCTGCTGGGCGGAGCGCTGCGGGCGCATCAGCGTCTGGTGGAAATAGGTCTGGGCGGCGGCCATGTGGTGCCTGGCCTCCTCGTCCGTATCGGCAATGCAAATCTGCTGGCCGACCAGGATATCGTCCGGCGTCGGCTCCCAGCCATAGGAACGCGCGGTCTTCTTGAAATTCTCGACGGCAGCCTTGGCGATCGACAGGTCCTGGATCAGCGTGATGCCCATGATGGCGCGCATCTTGGCGACGAACTCAGCCGATTCCGCGTTGCTGGCGGACATCAGGATGCGCGGATGCGGCTTCTGGATCGGCTTTGGCCAGATCGAGATAGCCGGGAACTGATAGTGCTCGCCTTCCCAGCCGAAGGGTTCGTCCTCGGTCCAGCACTTGATGATCAGCTCGGTCGCCTCCCGCAGCCGGCTGCGGGATTCGCTCGGGGGGATGTTGTAGGCGATGTATTCGTGCGGGATGCCGCGCAGGAAGCCGGCGACGAGGCGCCCGCCCGACATCACGTCGATCATCGCATATTCTTCGGCGACGCGGACCGGGTTCAGGAGCGGCAGCAGGTTGCCGACGATGGCGATCTTCGCCTTGGACGTCTGGCGGGCAAGCGCGCCGGCGATCAGGTTCGGGTTCGACATCAGGCCGTAGGGGCTGAAATGGTGCTCGTTGCAGCCCACCCAGTCGAAACCGTAATTCTCGGCATCGACCATCTCGTCGATATATTCGTTGTAGAGCGCCTGGATGCGGGTGCTGTCGATCCCGTGGGTACTGACCGGCCATTCATGCGGCAGCTTGTCATAATCGGGATAAGGCATCAGGTGGAAGAAATTGAACTTCATGGAAAGCTCCGCTGGGACCGCGGCCGGATGAGGGCAACGGATCCGACGATGGTGATTGAAATTGGATCAGTTGCTGGCGACGAGGCGCGGCGCGGCATCTTCGACGCAGCTTGCCATCATCATTTCGGCGAAGCTGACGACCTGCGAGGCGACGATTTCGAGCGGCTGGGCGACCTCGCGGCGGGCTGGTTTACCGTCGACGAAAGGTTTCTCATTGGATTTGATGGTCGCCGCGTAAGGGGTCGGCCAACCGCGCAGCGCATGCACGATCGAGCGCAGCCCGATCAGCGTCGAGCCGAGCGCCTGATCGCCGGCAGCGCAGATAATGCAGCCGATGGCACGGCCTTCGAAATAGGAACGGGCGTCCTCGCGCATATCTTCCGTATAGTCGATGGCGTTCTTGATCATGCCGGACATGCCGCCGTGATAGCTCGGCGTTGCGATGACGATGCCGTCGGCGCGACGAAGGGACTGAAGCAGACGAAGGGCGGCCGGCGTGCGGTCCGTCACACCTGGATCGAAGAGCGGCAGTTCGAGCGCCGTGCCGCAGATGAGGTCGGTTTCCGCGCCGGCCTTTTCGGCCGCGGCGAGGCAATGGCGCAGGGCGAGCTCGGAGCTCGAGCCGGGGCGCTGGGTTCCGCCAATACCGACGATAAAAGGTTTGCGGGTTTGAGTCATGGTGGTCTCCTCCCTCGACCGTGGCCGATTGCCTTATCAGGCCTCCTGAAGATATCCTTGTATACCTTTCATGCGGAAGTCAAGGCATAACCACCATGGAAGAGCTTGTCGCGCTAATCTGGTATACACTTTTTGACGATAGACGATCGTCATATTTTCCCGCATCATCATCACGACAAGGAAAGGTGGCCGCTTGACCAACGAGACAACCAGAGACGATGCCAAGGACGGGACAACGCAGAGCGCTGTCGAAACCGCCTATCACCGTATCCGGCATCTGATCCTCACCGGCGAAATGCGCTCCGGCGACAAACTCCTGGAGAACCAGCTCGCCGTCGCGATCGGCGTGTCCCGCACACCGATCCGCGAGGCGTTGAACCGGCTGAGCGCCGAGGGCCTGGTGGTGCTGGAACGCTACCGGCGGGGGATCGTCGCAGATTTCTCGCTCGACGACGCGATCGAGATCTTTCGGCTGCGTGCCATTCTCGAAGGCCATGCGACCAGCCGCGCCGCCACTCGCATTTCGGAAGCCGACCTGCAGCGGCTGCAGGAGCTGGAACGGGTGATGGAGACCCAGTTCGAGGAACTCGGCTGGAACGAGCACCTCGAAGGTTTCGACAGGCTCAACACCGAATTCCATGCGGTGATCGCCGCCGCCGCCGAAAGCCCGCGGCTCGAAAAGATCCTGGCCTCTTCGCTGGAGCTGCCGGCCTCGATCTTCAACCGGTATTCAGAGCCGGTCGAGGTGCGCACCCGCCGCACCCATGCCCAGCACCGGGAAATCCTCGCAGCACTCAAGGCCCGCAATCCCGAATGGGCACAGGCGGCAATGAACGCCCACCTCTTTTCGCTCTTGCCGACCGCTTCGGGCTCACTGGAGCATGAAGACGGGGCGAAATGAGTGCGGTACCTGCTACCGGTTGGTGGCCATCCACAGGACGTGGCGGCCGCCGCGCTTGCCGTTGGCGCGCACGAAGATTTCCTCGGCGGTAAATCCCGCATCCCGCAGCCGGCGGGTAAAGGCGGCATCCGGCGCCGACGACCAGACGGCCAAGACGCCGTTTTCGCGCAGCGCCGCCTTGGCGGCCCGGAGCCCCGCGTGGTTATAGAGGCTGTCGTTGGAAGCCCGCGTCAGCCCGTCGGGGCCGTTGTCGACATCGAGCAGGATCGCATCGTAAGTGGCATTGCGCGAGTGGATCAGCGCTCCGACATCGCCGACATGAATATCGACACGCAGATCATCGAGCGTGCCCTTGTGAAATTCCGCCATCGGCCCGCGCGCCCAGTCGACCACGGCCGGCACCAGTTCCGCGACGGTAACCCTGGCATCCTCCGGCAAAGCGCCCAAGGCCGCCCGCAGGGTAAATCCCATGCCGAGGCCGCCGATCAGCATCCGGGCATCCTTCCGCCCGGAAATCCGCTCGCAGGAGAGCGTCGCCAGCGCCTCTTCCGAACCGCTCAACCGGCTGTTCATCAACTCCGTCGAGCCGAGCATGATCGAAAATTCGGCTCCGCGCTGCTTGAGGCGCAATTCGCCGCCCTCGCCGGGAATGGTTGCACGGTCAAGCTGGATCCAGGGAAGCATCGGCATGTCTCATTGTCTTGTGTCGACGCCTCCTAACACAGACCTCATGCGAAAAACACAGCTACGCATTCGGTCATCGTCGAATGCATAGCCAAAGGGAGATCGAGCCTATGGACACTTTGAAGGGAGGTCGTTCAGCCTCCGTCGCCCGGCTTCCAGCCGATCGGCAGAGATGGAAATGTAAGTGCCTCGATCAGCACGGGGACGAACTTTTCAAGTTCGTCATCGGTAAGCTCCGGGTAACCGTCTCCGTTCGGAAGATCATCCGAGCACGCGTCGTCGTTTTTTGGATTCATGTCTCGCCCCAGCCCGCGGCGAACATGCCTGAAATTTGGCAAATGGCATCACCTTTTCGATGCCGTACTGCAAAAATAAAAAGGCCCGCGCCTTTTTCCCCCTGCGCGGGCCTCTCCTAAGCCGGTACCTCTTCTACGCTCGGCTTAGGATGCAGTCATTGTACTCCCGACTGCAAAGTCCTCAATTCGTCCAAAAGACCTAGCACAAGGGGTATAGCCCCGAGGGGTAGCGGCCGGCTTTTTTGGGGCGCCGGCCGCTGAGACCGCATCGACTGGGGGGTGACAATTGCGCGGTCCTACGCCTCAAATGACGGCATTCACAACCGCACATCAAGCTGAACCTTGGGTGATATGGCTACGCCCAAAGGCTTCATAGCGTTACCAAACTCATCAAATCGACGGCCCCTCAAGCCGCGGTCCTGGATGTCGCGTTGCGCAGATACGGCATGACCTCCTTGGAATAGATCTCCATGTTCTTACGGGTTAGCTCGGCCGGTAGGGTGCCGAACTGCAGAAGCGTCAAGAGATGACCGAAGCCGATCTGGGCCTGGTACTCTTCCAGCTTCTCGCGCACCGTCGCCGGGCTGCCGCAGATGAATTTGCCTTCTTCGATGACGCTGTCGATCGTCTGCTTCATCGCATGGCCGGCCTTGGCCGACATCGCCCCGACCATCGACTTCACCGAAGTGTAGCCGGGCGGCAGCAGCATCTCCATCGGCATGCGCAGGAACTTCTGCAGGAAGGCCTCGATATGCTCCTTGGCTTCGCGGCGGGCGATCTCGTCGGTCTCCGCGACATAAAGCGGCAGCGACCAGCCGAGCTGATCTTCGGTCGCCTCGTAGCCGTAACCGGCCGCAACGTCCTTATACATCTTCATGTAGCGGGCGACGGTTGAGACCGAGGCGAAGGTTTGGAGATAGGTATATTTGCGGTCCGGATGAGCGGCCCATTCGATCGTCTCGCTGGAACCCTGGCTCGGGATCCAGATCGGCGGATGCGGATTGTCCTGGTAGACCCGCGGCCAGACGTTCACGTATTCGAAATTATAGTGCTTGCCTTCGAAGACGCTCGGGCCGGGTTGGGTCCAGGCCTGCAGGATCAGGTCATGGGCCTCCTGGAACCGCTCGTGTGAAAAGGCCGGGTTGACGCCCCAGGAATGGTATTCGGCACCTATGCCGCGCACCATGCCGGCAATCAGGCGGCCGCCGGTAATGTTGTCGACCATCGCGAATTCTTCCGCCACGGTCAGTGGGTTGTTGAGGAGCGGCAGCGCCCGGCCGAGAATGGCGATCTTGACGTTCTTGGTGCGGCGGGCGAGCGCGCCGGCCATGACGCCCGGGATCGGCATCAGGCCATAGGCGTTCGAATGGTGCTCGTTGACGCAGATGCCGTCGAACCCCAGCTGGTCGGCATATTCGAGCTCGTCCAGGTAACGGTTGTAGAGCTGGTGGCCCTTCTTCGGATCGTAATAGGTGTTCGGCAGGGTGACCCAGGCGGAATTGTGCTTCTCGTCATAGGACAGATCGAGATCCGCATAGGGCATCAGGTGCATGAAGTAGAATTTCATCGCGTAACCTCCCCGATGAAGCCATTGACCAGTTCGACGAAACGGTCGGCCTTTTCGATCTGCGGCACGTGTCCGCAATTCTCGATGATCTCAAGCCGCGAATTGGGAATGAGGTCGCGCCAGGCCGGAGCGTAACCGACTGGCATCGCCTTGTCGTCGTCCCCCCAGACGATCAGTGTCGGCACCGGGATCCGATGCAGCCACTTGTGCAGGTGCGGATTGAGGAAACGCGGCTCCCAGGCGAGCTTGGCCGAAGTGAGCTTGTTCCTGAGAAGGATTTCCATCCCTTCCTTCGACGGCGGCGGGGCCGCCAGCATCGCTTCCGCAAACGCCTGGTCGTGGAAGAGGTTGCGGGCGGTCTCCTCCGGGCTCCACATGAAGACGTCTCCTTTGGGCAGGCCCTTGACGCGTATGCCGGCCGGCGCCACGACGGTCAGGGTGCCGAGTTTCGTCGCATTGCGGACGGCGATCTCCGCCGCCAGCCATCCGCCGATCGACTGGCCGACCAGGTTGACTTTGTCGAGGCCGAGATGGTCGAGGACGTCCAGATAAAAAAAGGCGAGGTCGGAAATATTGTCGAGCCATTCCGGATTGTCGGAGCCGCCGAAACCTGGATGTTCCGGCACGATCACCTCGTGGGTTTCGGAGAGCTTCTCCATGAAGGGCAGCCAGCGCGAGGCGCCGCTCGCACCGTGCAGGAAAAGCAGCGGAGCGCCCTTGCCTCCCCGCATGAGCCGGATCTTCGTGCCGGTGACGGTTTCATAGCTTTCGGTAAAGCTCATCGGTGTTTTACCCTCCCCGGGACCTGACGACCGTTAAGGCAGGCGCTCCTCGGCTCCCGCGAATGGCGGCAATCTGTATAACCTTTCGGGGAGGGTCAATATGACTCTGTCAAATTTTGATTGATAATAGCAAATTTCTAACTTGCATCTTGGCGAATTGCATACAAGGTTGGAGCCGCTTGGGTGGGGAGGGTCATGCTCGCCCGGCTCTCAGGGAGGAGAAAAATGCAGGCCGAAAAACTATTCGATCTCAAAGGCCAAATCGCCGTCGTCACCGGTGCGGCGAGCGGCCTTGGCCTTGCCATCACCAAGACGCTGGCGGCCAATGGCGCGCATGTGGCGCTGCTCGATCTCGACGCCGAGACGCTTGCCGCCGCTTACCAATGGCTGAACGGCCAGGGCTTTTCCGCCGAAAGCCATCAGGTCGATGTCTCCGACAGCGCGAGCCTGCGCAACACCATCGATGGCATTGCCGAAAAACACGGGCATCTCGATATCCTCGTCGCCAACGCCGGCATCAGCGGCGGCCCGAATTCCCGCACCGAGGCGGGCGCCATCGAGAATGTCAGCGACGAGCTGTGGAACCGGGTGGTGGACGTGAACCTCACCGCCACTTTCGTTGCCATCCAGTCCGCCGCCAAGCATATGAAGAAACAGAGACAAGGCCGTATCGTCGCGATCGCCTCGATCGCCGGCATGCGCGGCGATCCGATGACCGGTTACGCCTATGCATCCAGCAAGGGCGCCGTCGTTAATCTCGTCAAGCAGGCCTCGTGGGAGCTGGCGCCCTATAACGTTCTCGTCAACGGCATCGCGCCCGGCCCCTTCCGCACCAATATCGCCGGCGGCCGCATTCGCGAACCGGAGGTGGAAAAGGCCTTTGCCGACACCGTGCCACTCGGCCGCATTGCCGAGACGGAGGAGATCATGGGCCTCGCCCTGCTTTTGGCATCGAAGGCCTCGAGTTTCATGACCGGCGCGGTGATCCCGATCGACGGCGGTACGGTCGCTATTTGAGCCGACGTGAACGTCGGAATTGACAATATCAGGCTCCCTGCTTTATCCCCTTGAAGTGGACGAGGAAGCCGGGTTCGAGAAAAGCCCGAAATCGACGAATGCCAGACGCACTCGTCTGATGAAAACGGAGGAGACGACCATGAACATCGCGACCAATCCAGCCCACTCGTCCGACGGTTACCAGTCCGCGCGTCTCCTGATCGACGGTATCTGGCTGGAGAATGGCGACCGCAAGACGCAGCCGCTGATCAACCCGGCCACTGAAAAAGCGATCGGCGTGGTGCCGCATGCGACGGCGCAGGATCTCGACCGGGCGCTCGAAGCCGCAAGCCGAGCCTTTCCGCTATGGCGTGCGACGAGCCCGCGCGAGCGTGGCCGCATCCTGAAGCGCGCAGCCCAGTTGATGCACGACCGGCAGGAAGAGATCGCCAGACTCGCGACGCTCGAAATGGGCAAGCCGATCGCCGAAGCGCGGCTGGAGACCCATTTCGCCACGGAAGAAATGGAGTGGTTCGCCGAGGAAGGCCGCCGCACCTATGGCCGCGTCATTCCCGGCCGGATCGGCGAAACCCGCTTCCAGGTGGTCAAGGAACCGGTCGGCCCGACCGCCGGTTTTTCGGCGTGGAACTTCCCGGTCGGCAATGCCGCCCGCAAGATGGGCTCGGCGCTCGCCGCCGGTTGCACGATGATCTACAAACCCGGCGAAGAGGCCCCGGCGTCTGCCGCGGCCGTCGCCCAATGCCTTTTGGATGCAGGCGTTCCGGCGGGCGTCATCGCCGTCGTCTACGGCGTGCCGGATTTCATCTCGCGCCACCTGCTCGCCTCGCCGATCATCCGCAAGATCTCGTTTACCGGCTCGGTCGCCGTCGGTCAGCACCTCATCCGGCTTGCCTCGGAAACCTTGAAGCGCACCACGATGGAGCTCGGCGGCCATGCGCCGGTGCTCGTCTTCGACGATGCCGACCAGACCGCAGCGCTCGACATGTCGGTGCAGCGCAAATACCGCAATGGCGGCCAGGTCTGCGTCTCGCCGACCCGCTTCTACGTGCAGGACAAGTCGTACGACGCCTTCTGCGCCGGTTTTGCCGAGCGCGCTTCCAAGATCAAACTCGGCGACGGCCTCGATCCGGCGACCGGCATGGGACCGCTGGTCCACGGCCGCCGCCGCGATGCGATCGAGGCGCTGGTGCAGGACGCCACCTCCAAGGGCGCCAAGCTGCTCGCCGGCGGCCATCGAGTTTACAACGAAGGCTTTTTCTATGCCCCGACCGTTCTCGCCGACGTGCCGAGCGATGCGCGGATCATGAGCGAGGAGCCGTTCGGCCCGGTCGCCGTGCTCAATCGCTTCTCAGATTTCGACGATGCGGTCACCAAGGCGAACGAACTGCCCTACGGCCTTGCGGCCTATGCCTTCTCCAATTCGCACAAGACCATCGCAAAACTTTCCGACGCGCTGGAAGCGGGCATGGTCGGCATCAATTCCTTCAACATCTCCATGCCGGAAACGCCGTTCGGCGGGGTGAAAGCGAGCGGCCACGGGTCCGAAGTCGGGATCGAGGGCGTCGACGCCTATATGGTCACCAAGACGGTCAGCATCACCTGACGGACGAATTTCTGGCGGGTTCTTAAAAGTTTCCAAGAGGATTGCAGCATGAAACACGAAAAACCCACCGGCACGTTCGCCGCCGAAGCTGTGCTGACCCACATGAAGGCCGCAGGCATCGATGTCCTGTTCGCCAATGGTGGCACCGACTTCCCGTCGATCATCGAGGCGTTTGCCCGCCAGTCCGAAACCGGCCTGAAAATGCCGGAAGCTCTGGTCATCCCGCATGAGGGTGTCGCGGTCGGCATGGCGCACGGCTATTACCTGATGACCTCAAAACCCGCCGGGGTCATCGTCCACGTCAATGTCGGGCTTGCCAACTCGGTCATGGGCCTGATCAACGCCCGGTCGGAAAATGTGCCGGTGATGATGTTCTCCGGCCGCACGCCGATCACCGAACACGGCCGTTTCGGCTCGCGTTCCTCGCCGATCCACTGGGGCCAGGAAATGTTCGACCAGGGCGGCATGGTCCGCGAAGTGGTCAAGTGGGATTACGAGCTGCGCTACCCGGAACAGGCGGGCATCGTCATCGACCGCGCCATGAGCATCGCCATGAGCGAGCCGCGCGGCCCGGTCTATCTGAGCCTGCCGCGCGAGGCGCTGGCCGAGGGTGCGGAGGTCGAGATCAGCCACCGCTCGACAGTCACCCCGACCACCTACGGCCCGGCCGATCCGGACCTGGTCGCCCAGGCTGCCGACCTGCTCGCCAAGGCAAAAAATCCGCTGATCATCACCCAGAGCCCGGAGCTCGCACCGGATTTCGAGCCGCTCGCCGGCTTCGTCGAAAAGTTCGCGCTGCCGACAATCGAAATGTGGGCAACCCGCCTGGCACTGCCGAGCGACCATCCGATGATGATTGGCCGCGACTCCACCCAGGTCCTGAAGGACGCCGACGTCGTGGTCGTGATCAATGCCGCGGTTCCGTGGATTTCGGACCATACGGACATGGCCGAAGGCGCCAGGGTCATCGCCATCGGCCCGGACCCGCAGCATAGCCGCGTACCGATCCGCAGTTTTCCAATCGACATCGCGCTTGCCGGCGGCATCAACAAGACGATCGCAGCGCTTGCCGCTGCGATGGCCGAGCGCGTGCCGGCATCCGAAACCTTCTCCGAGCGTCGCGAAAAGTGGGCGACGATCAAGGCGGCCCAGGCCGAGGCCGCCGACAAGCGCGCCGCCATGGGCAACGGTTCGCCGATGACGCCGGCCTATGTCAGCCGCTGCATCTCCGATATTCTGGACGACAGGACGACTGTGGTGAACGAACTCGGCATCGATCCGTCGGTGATGAGCTTCAAATATCCGAAATCCTACTTCTCGACCCCGCTGTCCGGCGGTCTCGGCTTCGGCCTGACCGCAGCGCTCGGCGCCCAGCTCGGCGACCGCAGCCGCCAGGTGATCGCAACGATCGGCGACGGTTCCTACATGTTCGCCAACCCTGTCGCTTGTCACCAGACGGCAACTGCGCTGAAACTGCCGCTGCTCACGGTCGTCTTCAACAACGGCATCTGGAACGCCGTGCGCCGCTCGACGCTCTACATGTATCCGGACGGCAGCGCGGCGACCGCCAACACCATGCCGATCACCGCGCTCGACCCGGCTCCGGACTATGCCGCCGTCGCTCGCGCCCATGGCGCCCATGCCGAGCGCATCGAAACCGGCGCCGATCTGCCGGCGGCACTGCAGCGGGCACTGGCCGCGACCAAGAGCGGCCAGCAGGCCATGATCGAAGTCATGGTTTCGTACTAAAGGGATTGGCGGTCATGGGAGGAGGACCAGCTGACAACCCGAAGACGATCGAGACGCTGGCGGAACTCCGCCGGCGTTATCCGATGGTCGGCGACCTGGAAAAACGGGCGAAATGGCGTATTCCGCGTTTCGCCTATGAGTTCCTCCAGGGCGGCGCCGGCGACGAGACTGGCCTCGACCGAAACCGGACAGCGCTGCAGGCGGTAGAAGTGGTGCCGCGTTATGGCATGGACGTATCCAAGGTCGACACCTCGGTGGAGCTTTTCGGCCATCGTTACGCCGCCCCGATCGGCATCTCGCCGATCGGCTTCGACGGCATGATGTGGCCGGGCGCCACCGAGCAGTTCGCCAAGGCCGCCCAGGCCTACAACATCCCCTATCTGGTCGGCACGCTTGCCTGCGCGGCGATCGAGAAGGTGGTGGAATGGGCGCCCGACGTCACCTGGTTCCAGCTCTACCCGATGGCGCCGAACAACCATCAATACAGTCTCGAAATGACTGATCGCGCCCATGTCGCCGGTGCCAAGGTTCTGGTCGCGACACTCGACGTGCCCGTGCGCGCCAAGCGCCCGCGCGATCTTCGCAACGGCCTCACCATGCCCTTCAAGCTGACGCCGAAGACGATGATGGCGGCTGCGATGGCCCCCTTCTGGCTGGACGCGATCCGCCGCAAGGGAATGCCGACCTTCGCCAACATGGCCGGTTTCGCCGGCGCCCCTGACCGCGTCACCACCTCCGCCTTCGTGCAAAAACATATCGGCGGCGGCTTCCCCTGGGAGCAGATCGCCCGCCTGCGCGACAGATGGCCGGGGCCGATGATGGTCAAAGGCGTCATGCACCCGGCGGATGCGGAAAAGGCGCTGGAACTCGGCCTGAACGGCGTGGTCGTCTCCAACCATGGTGGCCGCCAGTTCGATGCGGCGCCCGCGACGATCGACGTCCTGCCGGAAATTGCCCGCACGGTGGGCACCCGTGGTACGGTGCTGTTCGACAGCGGCGTCGTCTCCGGCGTCGACATGGTGCGCGCAATTGCCTGCGGCGCCCATTCGTCGTTTGCCGGCCGCGCCTTCATGCTCGGCCTTGCCGCACTCGGAGACCATGGCGCCGCCCATATGGCGCAGGCCTTCATCGAGGAATATCGCATCACGCTCGGCCAGAGCGGGCTGCTGAATACGGACCAGGTCCGCCGCGCGCCCGTGCGTCATCCCGGCGCCTGGACACGACAAGACTTCGAACCTCACCTCTAATCGACCACATCTCCGGGGAGGAGAAACCCATGAAAGTTGCCGACGCCATCGTGGAAATTCTGAAGCGCGAGGGGATCGAGGTCATCTGCGGTTACCCCGTGAACCACGTTCTCGAACACGCGGCCATGGGCGATATCCGCCCGATCATCGTGCGCCAGGAGCGCCACGGCCTGCATATGGCCGACGCCATGTCGCGCCTCTCGTCCGGCAAGACGATCGGCGTCTTCGCCATGCAGCTCGGGCCGGGCACGGAGAATGCCTATGGCGGCATCGCCCAGGCCTATTCGGAATCCGTGCCGATCCTCGTGCTGCCAATGGGCTATGAGCGCCGCGTCGCGCATGTCGATCCGAACTACAATGCCACCCGCTCGATGCGCGACATCACCAAGTCCGCCGAGCCGATCACCTCGGCTGCCGAGATCCCGAATATTTTTCGACGCGCTTTCTCCAAATTGCGCAATGGCCGCGGCGGCCCGGTTCTGGTCGAGATCCCGAACGACATGTGGCAGGACGAGGTGCCGGAGCCGCTGAACTATCGGCCGGTTCTTTCCACCCGCTACGGGCCGGACCCGATCGCCGTGCGCGACGCCGTCGACCTGCTGCTCGCCGCCAAGCGGCCGATCCTCTATGCCGGCCAGGGCGTCCATTACGCGCAGGCCTGGCCGCAGCTGAAACAGCTCGCCGAACTGCTGGCGATCCCGGTTTCGACCAGCCTTGAAGGCAAGAGCGCGTTTCCGGAAACCCATCCGCTGTCGGTCGGCGCCGGCGGGGCGGCAATTTCCAAGACGCTGCGCCATTTCCTCGACAGTTCCGACCTGATCTTCGGCATCGGCTGCTCGTTCACCGAGACCGCCTTCGGCGTGCAGATGCCGCTCGACAAGACAGTCATCCACGCGACGCTCGATCCCGACCACGTCAACAAGGATATCGAGGCCAAGGTGGCGCTTGTCGGCGATGCGGCGCTGACGCTCGACGCGGTGCTTGCCGAGCTCGAAGCCCGCAAGGTTTCTCCGCGCGACCATACCGACATCGCCGCCGAAATTGCCAAGGTCCAAGCCGAGTGGCTGGCGGAATGGATGCCGAAGCTCACCTCCGACAGCAAACCGCTGTCGCCCTACCGCGTGCTCTGGGATCTGCAGCACACGGTCGATATCGAAAATACCATCATCACCCATGACGCCGGCAGTCCGCGCGACCAGCTTTCGCCGTTCTGGAAGTCGGTAAAGCCGCTCACCTATATCGGCTGGGGCAAGACGACCCAGCTCGGGTATGGCCTGGGCCTTGCCATGGGCGCCAAGCTGATGCATCCGGACAAGCTCTGCATCAACGTCTGGGGCGATGCGGCGATCGGCTTTACCGGCATGGATTTCGAAACCGCGGTGCGCGAGCGCCTGCCGATCCTGTCGATCCTGCTCAACAATTTCTCGATGGCGATGGAACTGCCGATCATGAAGGTGTCGACGGAAAAATACCGCTCGACCGACATTTCCGGCGATTACGCCGCCTTTGCCCGCGCGCTGGGCGGTTACGGCGAACGGGTCACCGACCCGGCCGAAATCATCCCGGCGATCAAGCGCGGCATCGAGCAGACGCAAAAGGGCGTGCCGGTCCTCCTCGAATTCATCACAACGCAGGAAATCGCCCGCTCGCGCTACCACCGCATGCTGACGGGTGAGAAGAAATGACCTCTCTGCAATCCACCCTCGACGCCCTGAAGCTCCATTTCGGCGACCGGCTTTCGACCACCGAAGCGGTGCGCGAACATCACGGCCACGACATGTCCCGCCAGCCCACAAGGCTGCCGGACGCAGTGGTCTATGCCGAAAACGAGGACGAGGTGGCGCGCGTCGTCTCGGCCTGTTTCGAGGCGGGCATACCGGTAACCCCGTTTGCGGCAGGCTCCTCGATGGAGGGTCACACGATCCCGCTGAAGGGCGGGATCTCGCTCGATCTCACCCGCATGAACAGAATAGTCCAGGTCAACCACGAGGATTTCGACGTGCAGGTCGAGGCGGGCGTCACCCGCAAACAGCTCAACGCCCATATCCGCGATACCGGCCTGTTTTTCCCCATCGACCCCGGCGCCGACGCCTCGCTCGGCGGCATGGCCTCGACGCGCGCCTCCGGCACCACGGCGGTGCGCTACGGCACGATGCGCGAAAACGTGCTGGCGCTGCGCGTCGTCACGCCGCAGGGCAAGATCATCACCACCGGCCGGCGGACGAAGAAGTCTTCCACCGGCTACGACCTGACCAAGCTTTATGTCGGCGCCGAAGGCACGCTCGGCGTCATCACCGAGGTCACCGTCAGGCTGCACCCGATCCCGGAAACGATCGCGTCTGCCGTCTGCGCCTTCGAGACCATGCGCGGCGCGGTCGAAACCGTCGTTGCCACCATCCAGAGCGGCATCCCGGTCGCGCGCATCGAATTCCTCGACGAAGTGGCGGTCGAAGCCGCCAACCGGCATGCCGGCCTGACGCTGAAGCTGGCGCCGACCCTGTTCCTGGAATTCCATGGCAGTCCGCGCTGGGTGGAAGAGCAATCGAACACCGTGCGCGAGATCGCCAACGAGTTCGGCGGCTCGGACTTCGAATGGTCGACCCGCACCGAGGACCGCGAGCGGCTGTGGAAGGCGCGTCACGAGACGATCTATTCCAACCAGACGCTGCGCCCCGGTTGCAAGGCGTTTACGACGGACGTCTGCGTGCCGATCTCGCGGCTCGCCGAAGCGGTGCTCGCCGCCCGCGAGGACATCGACAATTCCTTCGTGACGGGCAAGATCATCGGCCATGTGGGCGACGGCAATTTCCATGTCGGTTACCTGATCAAGCCGGAAATCCCCGAAGAACTGGCCGAGGCCGAGCGCCTTGCCGAACGGCTCTACCAGCGCGCCATGGACATGGGCGGCACGTTCAGCGGCGAACACGGCATCGGCATCTCGAAGCTGAAATATCTCCGCCGCGAACATGGCGACGCCGTCGACATGATGAACGCCATCAAGGCGGCGATCGACCCGAAGGGCATCATGAACCCCGGCAAGCTCGGCCAGGTGGAATAAACGAATCCGCCGACCTCGGATGATTATCGGCTGAGATCGATGCGGCTGGTCACCACCGATTTGCCGCTCGAAAGATCCTTGTCGACCGTTTGAAGCCGGAGGCGGTCATTGCCGATCTTCTCGATCGTCATATTGGCGACGCGATCCCCGTTGATCACCCTCGCCCAGCGGACGCCGAGATTGATCGCATTGCCGCGGCGGTTGCCGGAAAGCATCGAAGGCTGGCCGGAGGGGCCGAGATAGGTACCGCTATAGCCGCGATCCGAAGCCTGGAGATCGGCCGATATGCTGCGCCGGATGACCAAAAGGCCGCGGCAGGTTCCCTGCATCGACAGGGTGGTTGCCCCGGCCGTGGAGGTGAAGCTGCAGGTGACATTGATGGGCGTTGCCCCGATCCGGGTCAGAACCGTGCCCTTGCCGCTCCAGTTGCCGGCAAGTGTTTTCAGGAAATCGCTTTCGGCGGCCAAAACGAAGCCTGGCGAAGAAGCGAAGGCGATAAACGCGGCAGCGGCGAGAAATGAGCGCATGGCGACGATCCATCTGAACGCTCGCATCGAACGCCGGTTGAGCCATTCCGTTCCATCCGGCACCCCAAGTCGCCATCGACCGGCTCAATGACGCGCGTCAAACCGCAAATCAACCTTGCTGCCACGCGCGAACATGCTACATATGTAGCACTTTCAGGAGCGAGCCATGCCGGTCACCACCAAAATCCGACGCCAAGGCGGTGCTGCGGTGATTACCATCCCGCCGGCCCTGTTGAAGCTGATGCATACCGAAGTCGGCGATCAACTCACACTCGACGTCGCCAACGGTGAATTGATCGCCCGTCCCGTCGAGAGCGGCCGCAAGCGCTATACCCTTAGCGAATTGCTGAAGGGAAGCGATGCCATGGCGATGCTGAATGCCGCGGTCGCCGATGCGCAGGAAGGCGATCCGATAGGGCACGAGATCTGATGATCCACAGCAACGTGCCGAGGCGCGGCGATGTCTACTGGATCGACCCAAACCCGGTCGCCGGCCGGGAAATGAAGAACCGGCATCGTTTCGTCGTCATCACGCCGATCGAGATCAACAGGCTGGGAGTCAGCATGACGGTGCCCATCACCACCGGTGGGGCTTTTATCCGCGATGTCGGTCTTGCGGTGGCGATTTCCGGGCACGACACGACCGGTGTCGCCGTTTGCAACCAGGTCCGCAGCTTCGACATTCCCGCCCGCATCCAGCAGAAAACCGCGCAATATATCGAGACGCTGGACGAGGCGACCATGAATGAAATCGTCTCGCGCGTGGTCAGCGCCATCGACCCTGCACCTGAACCCGCCTGATCTCTTCCCTTCATCCTCCCCTGCCCTAACTGCGTTTTCCGGGCGAGGAAGAAGGAGGACAAAGGATGATCATCCGGTCTGGAAGCTGCCTTTGCGGCAACGTGCGGTATTCGGTGAAGGATGCGCCGGTCAGGATCGGGCTTTGCCATTGCGCCGATTGCCGCAAGGAAAGCGGCTCGAGCTTCGTCACGTTCGGCATCTGGCCGCGGCATGGCTTTGAAAGCACAGGCGAGGTCAAGTATTTCCATGGCCGCGGTTTCTGCCCCGAATGCGGCTCACGCGTCTTCAACGAGAGCGACGGCGACGAGATCGAGATCCGGGTCGGATCGCTCGACATGGCGCCGACCGACTTGGAACCGGTCTACGAAATATGGGTGAAGCGGCGGGAGAACTGGCTGAGCCCGCTTGCCGTCCCTCAGTTCGAAGAAGATCGCAATTGACGCATTGTCGTCAGGCGCGGACACTATAAAGTGCCGCCGAGCGGACGGGAGACAGACAGATGTCGGAACTGATCGACAAGGCAATTGTCATCGCGACCGAGGCGCATCAAGGACAGTCGTCGAAAACCGGCGGTCCGTTCATCGACCATGTCCGGCGCGTCGCCGAAAACGTCGCCGGCGAGGATGAAAAACAGGTCGCCTGGCTGCATGACGTGGTCGAAAAAGGGGCCGGCTGGACGTTCGAGCGACTGCGCGAAGAAGGCTTTTCCAAAGCGGTCGTCAATGCCGTCGACGCGATGAGCAAGCGCGACGGCGAGGAATATTTCGCCTTCGTCCGCCGCTCGATCGAAAACCCGCTCGCCCGACCGGTCAAGCGCGCCGACCTCACCGACAATCTTGCCCAGATGCGCCAGATGGGCGGCGACGGTTCGAAATTCGCCGAAGGCCTGCGTATCCTCGACGAGCGATATCCATCCTGAGATATCCAACCTGACAGGCGGAACCTTGCGCCATCCCTTGCCGTTCGTTTTCGCGTGGCAGAAGCCGCGATCCAGCGACAGGATGAACTCATGGAACTTAAGAACCAGGTGGCTCTGGTAACGGGGTCAGGCTCGGGCATCGGCAAGGCGGCGGCGATGAAACTCGCGGCCGAAGGCGCAAAGGTCGGGCTGCTCGGCCATACGAGAACCGAGATCGAAAAGACTGCCCACGAGATAGAGAAGGCCGGCGGAGAGGCCCTGGTGCTGGAAGCCGACGTCTCCGACGAAAACCGGATGCGCGCGGCGATCGGCCGGCTTGCGGAAAAATTCGGGCGGCTCGACATCGTCGTCGCCAATGCCGGCATCAACGGCGTTTGGGCGCCGATCGACGACCTGAAGCCGGAAGAATTCGACAGGACGATCGCCGTCAACCTGCGCGGCACCTATCTGACGCTTCACCTTACCGTGCCGCATCTGAAGGCGCAGGGTGCCGGCTCGATCATCGTCGTCTCGTCGATCAACGGCAACCGCACCTTCACGACACCCGGCGCCACCGCCTATACCGCAACCAAGGCCGCCCAGGTGGCGATGGTGCAGCAGCTGGCGCTGGAACTCGGCAAACACCACATCCGCGTCAACGCCGTCTGCCCCGGCGAAATCGAGACCAATATCCACGACAATACCAGGCTCCGCCACGAGCAGGAAACCGCAATCCCGGTGGAATGGCCGGAGGGCCAGGTTCCGATCAGCGACGGCAAGCCGGGAAAAAGCGAGGACGTCGCCGAAGTCATCGCCTTCCTCGCCTCCGACCGCTCCCGGCACGTGACCGGCACCCCGATCTACGTGGACGGCGGCCAGGGACTGCTGAGGTAGGATTGTTTTCCGGTTTGCTAGGAGCCGGCGAAGTTGCGCAGTGGAATAGGGAAACCGGCCAGTTGAACGGCGGGCATAGGACTTCAGTCCCAATCCCTTTCGTGGAACCCGGACCGTCAATCCGCGTTTATGTCGCGCAAAAGATTGAGGAAACACCCAATGAAGAACCTGCTTATCGCATCGGCCCTGGCCATTTCTTCCATTCTCTCGGTCGCCGGCCCGTCCGACGCCGCGAGTGTCACCATCACCACCCATGAGCGGGTCGCCCCGCGTCACACCGTCCGCGAAGTCTACCGTCCGTATCGTCCCCGCCATCGCGACTGCATGGTCAAGAAGGTGAAGACCCGCTACCACGGCCGGGTCGTCGTCAGGACCACCCGCGTCTGCCGCTGATCGCCAGATCGCAAACAGGAGAGGGCGGCGGCGATCGGGCCGGCGCCCTCTCTTTCGGGAAAACCGATCGGGCGAGTACCGCAGGTTTGGGATCGCCTTTCTCGGCCGCCGCCCCGGTCGACAGATCTCAATATGCCTGCGATGATCGTGCGGATAACCGTAAAATTCCGTTGCAATGGCACAGGAATCCGGCAATTTCGCTGTCCTGAATGGAGGCAAGCCCATGTCCAGCACACCAGCGGAAAAAGCGCCGGTCATCGTCATCGACCTGCAGACCAACATGTTCGACGGCCTTGTCGAGCCGCCTCTCCATGATGCGGATCTCCTCACCGACCGCGCCCGCAAAGTGATCGACTGGGCGCGGCGCGAAGGCCGGGCGATTGCCTTTGTGCGCCATGACGGGCCGGAGGGCGATCCGCTGGCGCCGGGAGAGCCGGGCTGGCCCGTCTGGCCGGCGCTCGGCCAGCGGGACGACGAGCCGACCTTCTCGAAGACCGTCCGGGACTCGTTCAGCAATCCGGAACTCGGCCAATGGATCGAGAACCAGGGTGCGCCCGAGGTGGTGATCCTCGGCGCCCAGACGGATTTCTGCGTCGCCGGCACGGTGCAGGGGGCGATCGCGGCCGGGCTGAAGGTAACGGTGGTTGCCGACGCCCACAGCACGCTCGATCAGCCGCAGGAGAGCGCCGCCGCCATCATCCGCCGCTACAATGCCCAATTTGCCGAGGCCGGCGTCAAACTGGTGACGACCGAGGCGCTGACCGGCTCGCCGGCCGCCTGACCGGCTCTAACCCAGCGCCAGCCGGCGGGTGATGCCGATCGCCTCGAGAAATACCTCGTCGTGGCTCACCACCAGCAGCGCGCCGTCATAGGCGCGCAATCCGGCCTCGACCGCCGCGATGGAATCGATATCCAGATGGTTGGTCGGCTCGTCGAGGATGAGCAGCGACGGCGGCGCCAGCCCGCCGAGCACGCAGGCAAGCCCCGCCCGCAGCATCTGCCCGCCCGACAGCGTGCCGACCACCTGCAGCGCGGCATCGGCGCGGAACATGAAGCGGGCGAGCGCCGCACGGCCGGCATTTTCGTCCGCCTGCGGATTGAGCCGCCGGAAATTGTCGCGGATCGAGAGCGCGGGATCGAGCAGGCTTACCCGCTGGTCGAGCATCGCCGATCTGACGGGCACCCGCACCGTGCCCGAGAAGGGCAACAGGCTGCCGGAAATCAGCGACAGCAGCGTCGTTTTTCCCGAGCCGTTCGGACCGGTGACGGCGGTCCGTTCCGGACCGGTAATCTCGAAGGAAAGATCGCGCAGGACCGGTTTTCCAACCTCGTAACCGGCGGTGACGTTGTCGATGCGGAGCACGGCCCGGCTCGCCGGCAGGCCGGTCGGCGGCAGCGTCACGGAGAGCGGCTGCAGGATCTCGATCTTTTCACGCGCGGCGGAGATGTCTTCGGCCGCCTGGGTCCGCAGCCGCTCGGCAAGCCGGGCATTGTCACCGCTGGTGTTTTCCGCCCGCCGCTTCATGCCGCCAGCGACGATGCGCGGCATGCCGCCCCACGCGGCCTTCTTCTTGCCAACGCTGTCCTTGCGCGCCTTGCGCTCACTGGTTTCCTGCGCCGTGCGGTTGACCTCCGTCACCCGCTTTTGTGCATCAGTGAGATCGTGCTCGGCGGCGGCCAGTTCCAGCGCCTTGCGCTCAAGGTAGCGGCTCCAGTTGCCGCCATAACGGGTGGCACCGAGCGAGGTCAGCTCGACGATCGCATCGACGGTTTCGAGCAGTTCGCGGTCGTGGCTGACGATGATCGCCCCACCCCGCCAGCCGGCGGGCAGGTCGATCACCGCCTGGCGGCCGTCGCGGTCGAGATTGTTGGTGGGCTCGTCGAGGATCAGGAAATCCGGCTTGGCAAAGATCAGCGCGGCCAGCCCCGCGCGGGTGCGCTGGCCGCCCGACAGCGTTTCGAGCGGCGTGTGCACATCCGCGTCGAGGCCTGCCCGCGCCAGCGCTTCCGCCATGCGCGCCTCCAGCATCCAGTCGGCATTGGCCAGTTCATCGGCAGAGGCCTCGCCCGCCTCCGCGCGGGCAAGAACGGCCAGCGCCTCGCGCGTGCCAAAAAGGTCGGCGATCGTATCACCGGGCGCGACCTGCACGCTCTGGCGCAACACGCCGAGGCTGCCGGAGATCGAGACCGTGCCGGATGCGGGCGTCAACTCGCCGGCGATCAGCTTCAAAAGCGTCGTCTTGCCGACGCCGTTGCGCCCGACAAGGCCGGCGCGTTCAGGCCCGAAGCTGAGGTTCAGATTGGAAAAAAGCGGCCGGCCATCAGGCGTGGACCACGAAAGATTGGCAAGCGTAATGGAAGGCATGGACGGTTCCCCGAATGGCAAGGCAAAGCGGCGTTGCGTTTCGGCTGAGGTCCATGGGTCACCGTCCTGTTGGTGCTGCAGATGGCGGTTTTCTAGGCGGAAAATGCGGCGCGTTCAAGACTGGCAATCCCGGCTCATCGATCATCGGCCGATCGTCGACAGTGCCACGGCAGCGCCCATCACCTGCACAAGCGCGCCAACGATCATCGCGGCGAAAAAGCCGTTTTCCGCGCCGGCCACCGCCGCAAAGATCGCCCCGAGTGCCGCAACGCCGATCGTCGCACCCACCATGCGCGCGACGTTGATGAGGGCACCCGCCGTTCCGCCGCGATTGCTCCCGACCGCCGACACGGCGACTGCGGTCAGCGGCCCGGTCGCAAGTCCCATGCCGATCCCGGTCAGCAACAACCCGATTTCACTCATCATGAAGAGGTCGAGCAAGAAGGCAACACTCAGGATGCCATTGCCGATTCCAATCGTTCCCAATCCGAGAGCAATCGTCATGCGCTGTCCGAAACGCTGCACCACGGCGTCTGAAAAGGGCGAGACCAGCACGAAGCTCAGCGCCATGGGCAGTAGCGCCAGTCCGGTCGAGGTAGCATCGAGCCGACCGAGCGATTGCGTCGCGAGTGGAAACAGAAACAGCGTCCCGTACATGCCGAAAGTCATGGCCGTCGTGCCTGCCATGGCGCCGGCAAAGGATCTCGAACGGAACATTGTCAGCGGCACGAGCGCCGCCTGCCCTTGCCTATGCTCGACCGCGAGAAACAGGCCAAACAACACGAAACCCGTAACCCCGAAAGCAGCGGTGAGCGAAATGGTGGAATGCGGCGATTCGATCGCGGCGAGTGTCACCGCCGCCAGCGACAGGATCGCCAGCACCTGGCCGGTGATGTCGAAAGATCGACCTGCCGGATCGGCGCTTTCCTCGATCGTCGCGCGCGCACTGACAGCGCCGACAAGCGAAAACGGTACGACGACATAAAAGACGGAACGCCAACCGAAGGCATGGATCAGCAGCCCGCCGAGCGTCGGTCCGATGGCGAGCGCCAGTCCATTGCACCCGGCCCATATGCCGAGCGCCCGCTGTCTGGCCTGCTGATCTGGATAGATCACCCGAATGATCGAAAGCGAGGCGGGAAGCAAGAGGGCGGCGCCGACGCCCGTCAGTGCGCGTGCGGCGATCAATACCGGAGCCGTGGGAGCGATCGCGCATCCTATACTGGCGATGCCGAATACCAAGGCGCCGGAGATCAGGATCCTGCGGCGGCCAGCGAGATCGGCCAGCAGCCCGCCGGTCAGCAGCAGGACCGCGTAGACCAGATTATAGGCGTCGACTACCCATTGCAGTTGAGACACCGTGGCATCCAGATCTTTGCCGATCGGATCCAGGGCGAGATTGACGACAGACGTATCCAATTGCGCCGTGATCACGGCAAGGCAAAGTGTCGCGAGCGCAGCGTGGGGCTGCCGGGCTCGCGCTTGCGATGTTTTCGAGGGGCGATCCATGGGAGTTCCACGCCGACTTGATTACACCAGTCTGGCGGAAAATGGTCTTCCATCCGTCGAGGACAATAGTGCCGTGCCGTGTTTCAGCGGTTCCTCAGGCCCGCTCCTCCCACAGTTTGGCAAGCTCCACCACCGTTTTCACCGCCAGTTCCATGTCCTGGCTGCTGACGAATTCCAGGGGCGAGTGGAAGGCGTGGCCGCCGGCGAAGAGGTTGGCGCAGGGCAGGCCCATGAAGGAGAGGCGCGAACCGTCCGTGCCGCCGCGGATGCTGCCGCGCACCGGGGTCATGCCGGCCCGGCTGATCGCCTCGACGGCATAATCGACGATGCCCGGATGCTGGTCGAGCACCACCTTCATGTTGCGATACTGTTCCTTGACGGTGAAGGTGTAGGTCGAGCCCGGATAGTCGGCGATCACCTGCCTGGTGATCTCCTCGAGCAGCGTCTCCTTGGTCTTCAGGCCCTCTTCGGTGAAATCGCGGATGATGAAGGAGAGGTTCGCCTTTTCCATCACGCCGGTCATGCCGGTCGGGTGGATGAAGCCGTCGCGGCCCTTGGTGGTCTCGGGCGTCATCTCCTTCGGCAATCTGGCGACGATGCCGCCGGCGATCTTGATGGCGTTTTCCATCTTGCCATAGGCGAAGCCCGGATGCATGGCGACGCCCTTGATGGCGATCTCCACTGCATCGGCCGAAAACGTCTCGTCCTCGATCGTGCCGGCCGTCTCGCCGTCCAGGGTATAGCCGAAATCTGCGCCGAGCTTTGCAAGGTCCACCTTGTCGACACCGCGGCCGATCTCCTCGTCGGTGGTGAAGAGGATGCGGATCGCGCCGTGCCTGACGTCCGGGTTGTTGATGAAGAATTCGGCGGCCGACATGATCTCGGCAATGCCCGCCTTGTCGTCGGCGCCCAAAAGCGTGGTGCCGTCGGAGGTGATGATGTCGTTGCCGATCTGGTCTTTCAGCACCGGATGTTCGGACACCCGGATCACCTGGCTTTTGTCGCCGGTGAGCTGGATGTCGCCACCCTGATAGTTTTTGACGATCTGCGGCTTGACGTTGGTGCCGGAGAAATCCGGCGCGGTATCCATATGGGCGCAGAAGCAGATGACCGGCACGTTGTTCTTCGACGTCGTCGCCGGGATCGTCCCGTAGATATAGCCATGCTCGTCGAGATGCGCGTCGGTAATGCCGATCGCCAGCATTTCCTCGACCAGCAGCCGACCGAGATCCTTCTGCTTCATCGTCGACGGCTGGGAGGGAGACTTGGCGTCCGACTGGGTATCGAAGACGACATAACGGAGGAAACGATCGGTAACGCTATCGGCCATGGCTTGGGATCCACAATTGAAAACAGCAATGATTTGAGTTGTAGCGAGGCAATGCGGTCGCGGGAAGCGGTGAAATGAGATAGCAAATTGCCGAGATACCGTGGGTAAAGGAGGAAGGGCGATGACATCGCCATTATTCAAGATATTGCGTCGGCTCGACGATGCGAACATCCACTATTTCATCGAGAGGTATCAACCGGATACTGTCGATATCACAGCGACGGTCGTCGGACAGCGCATTGAGATAACGGTCTTCGAGGACGATCGCGTCTGGATATCACGTTTTGTCGGACATGAGACAATCGAAGACGAAGATATTCTGAATGAAATCATCGACCAGGAAATTCGCGCAGGGCAGGACACGCGCGAGAAATACTGAATCCCGCCAACCGCCACACAAACCTATGCTTTGGACAAGAACAGGCGCCACGTGGGCGCCTGCTGTCATCTCGCGACACGTGTCCTCTTACCTCTGCGCCCCGATATCCGACGCCCCGACCGAGGGTGCGGCATTGCCCCAGCTGTTGCGGACATAGGTGAGCACGGCGGCGACCTGCTCATCCGACAGCTTCCAGCCGAGCGAAGGCATGGCGGGTGTCGTTTTCGCCGCGGGCGTATGCACCGCCTGGCTGCCCTGCAACACGAGCCGCGTCAGCGTCTCCGCGCTTGGCTGCTGGACGATCGAGCTTCCGGCCAGGGCCGGGAAGAGCTGGCTCGCCCCCTTGCCGTCGCCGCCATGGCAGGCGGAACAGGTGTCGTGATAGATCGCCGCCCCCGCCTTCATGCGCGCATCGCTCGCCGGGATCGGCTGCGGTTTCTGCGTCGAACCGCCTTCAGTGCTCTTCAGATAAGTGGCGATCGCCTTGACATCCTCGTCGGCCATCAGCGAGGTCGAGGCCTGGATCGCCTCCGCCATCGGGCCCGACGCGAGCGTATGCCCGTTGGTGCCGGTCTTCAGGTACCGGACGATCTCGTCCTCGCTCCAGCTGCCAATGCCGATATAGCTGTTGCCAGTGATGTTGGGTGCATACCATCCCTGCAGCGAACCACCCTGCAACGCCTCGCTGGTCTTGTCGGCGCCGAGCGCGGTTTTCGGCGAATGGCAGGTGCCGCAATGGCCCGGCCCCTGGACGATATAGGCGCCGCGGTTCCAATCCGCCGATTTCGACGGATCGGGCTGGAATTCGCCCGGCGTGAAGTTCAGCATGTTCCAGCCCATCATCGACAGCCGGATGTTGAACGGGAACGGCAGCTGGTTGGATTCGACCGGGTTGAAGACCGGATCGACGGTCCGGAGATAGGACCAGAGGTTGCCGATGTCCCTGTCGGTCATCCTGGTATAGGCCGGATAGGGCATGGCGGGGTAGAGCCGCTTGCCGTCATGGCCGATGCCGGTTTTCAATGCGCTGCGGAAATCCGCCTCCGTCCAGTTGCCGATGCCCGTCGCCTTGTCGGGCGTGATGTTCGGCGGAATGATCTGGCCGAAGGGCGTTTCGAGCGGCAGCCCGCCGGAGAGCGGTTTTGCTCCCGGCGCGGTGTGACAGGCGGAGCAATCGCCGAGGATCGCCTGATAACGACCGCGGATGATCTCGTCCGCCTGGTCGGGAGCCTGGGCGAGCGCCAGGCCTGCAGAGAGGGCCGTTGCGGCAAGGGCGAGGGAAAAGACGATCCTGCTCATGCCGACACCAGAGGTTGGCCGGGGTTGCGGAGATATTGCTGGCGGATGGCATCCGCCGCGTGATAGGCGAGCGCCCCGACGGTGCCGGTCGGGTTCTTGCCGGCATTGTGGGCGAAGGCGGAAGCGCCGATGACGAAGACGTTGGCGACGTCCCAGCTCTGCAGGTATTTGTTGACGGCGCTGATCTTGGGGTCCGTGCCCATGATCGCCCCGCCGGTATTGTGGGTGCTCTGGTAGGGCACCGAATCCCAGCCCTTCTTGCGGCGGGTATTGGTGTATTGCCGGCCGCCGAAGGCCTTGGCGATCTCCTCCATCCGGTCCGAGACCCAGTTCGACATGCGGATGTCGTTGTCCGGGAAATCGAAGGTGAAGCGCAGCAGGGGTCGCCCGAACCGGTCCGTATAGGTCGGGTCGAGATCAAGATAGTTGCCGCGGGTCGGATAGCTCGATCCTTGCGAGGAAAAGCCGAGCGTCGACTTGTAGGATTTGACGGTCGCCTTCTTCCAGTCGCTGCCCCAGCGCGGCGTGCCGGGCGGGGTCGGGCGGGTCTGGATCGGCCGGCCATTCGACGGAATACAGTTGATGCCCGCCCCGCCGACGAAATCGAGCGGCCCGTGGTCGAAGGCATCACCGTTAAAGTCGTCCACCGTCTGGCCGAGCGCGCCGGCGGCGACGAACGGATTGAAGTTCTTGTCGTCGAAGAACACCTGCGCGCCGGCATTGGTCTGGTAGCAGTAGTTCCGCCCGACGGTCCCCTCGCCGGTATTCGGATCGTAGATCGCGCCGATGCCGGAGAGCATCATCAGTCGGACGTTGTGGAGACCATAGGCGCAGAGCAGCACGATATCGGCCGGCTGGAAGAACTCTTCGCCCGAGGTGTTCACATAGGTAACGCCGCGGGCGTGTTTCTTCGAGGCGTCGAGATCCACATGCAGGACTTCCGACTCCGTGCGGACCTCGAAATTCTTCTTTTTCATTAGCACCGGCAGAATGGTCGTCTGCGCCGAGGATTTCGAATAGTTGGCGCAGCCGAACCGCTCGCAGAAACCGCACATGGTACATTGGCCCATGGCGATGCCGAGCGGGTTGATATAGTCCTTGGAAAGGTTGGCGGCCGGCGTCGGGAACGGGTGCAGGTTCAACGACTTGGTCACCTGCGCAAACAGCGTCGGCGCATAGGTCATCTGCAGCGGCGGCAGCGGATAATCGCGCGAGCGCGGATCCTCGAACGGATTGCCGCCCTCCTGGATCTGGCCGTTGATATTGCCCGCCTTGCCGGAAATGCCGGCGAGATATTCGAAGCGGTCGAAGGATTTTTCCATCTCGGCGCCGGTCACGCCCCAGTTCTGCAATTGCAGGTCCTGGATCCGCGCTGCGCCGTAACGATCCCTCAGGTGATCGGCGATCTGGAAGTCGCTGTCCCAGAACCGCCAGGTATGGCCGTTCCAATGAACGCCGGCACCGCCCACCCCGTTGCCGGGCAGGAAGGATCCGTAGTCCCGCATCGGCAGCGCCGTCTGCGAGGTGTTGTTGCGCATCGTCATCGCTTCGACGGCCGGCTGCAGGAAGAGGTCACGGCGGATGCCGTAACGAAGCTCGTCCTGGGCATAACCGATGTTGAAATCGGTGGCCGTATCGCGCCACGGACCGCGTTCGATCGCCACGACGTCGAGCCCGTCCTCGGTCAGTTCATGGGCGAGGATCGCGCCTGTCCAGCCAAGGCCGACAATCACGGCGTCCTTGCGAGGTAGAATAGTGGTCATATTTTTCAGTCCCTACCTGGTCATCCATTCCATCGAGCCTGCGATCGAAACCGGAGGCAGGGGATAGGGTTGGTTGTGTTTGGAAACGTGGTCGCGGTAGTCGTATCGCGCGCCGGGAAAGCCCAGCATCTTCCACGAGGCCATGTCCTTGTTGCCGCCATAGATCGGGTCGGCGAAGAAGCCTTCCATCACGTTGGCGAGCATTAGGTTGAAGAAGGACTTGGCATCCACCTTGTTCGGCAGGGTGATCTTTCCGGCTTCGAGATCCTTCAGCACGGCGTCCTGCTCATCAGGGGCGAGCTCGGCGAAGCGCTTGCCGCCCTTGGTTTCGCGGGTGAACGCGTTGAACGCGGCAATGCCGGTACGATACCGCTGAGCCGGCGTGTCAGGTGCCTGGTACCCTTGCGTCGGCAGGCCGGGCATGAACGGGCCCTTGGTATAGAGCCGGCTCGACGTGCCATAGGATCCCACGAGCTGCCGGTCGAGATAGAGAACGCAGCCGGCATCCTTGCCGCCGAGCGAAAGCTCGTCCGCGGGCACCAGCCGATCGGCGACCGCTTCCATCGTCTGCGCCTCTTCGAGTGTGAAGAACAGCCAGCCCCCGGGCTTGACCTGTACCGGCGGATCGGCGGAGCGCGCCTCCCAGGGAAGTCTGCCGGAAATGCTGCGCGCCATGACCGGCGCGGCCCCGCCGGCGAGAATGGTAAAAGCAACGGAAGAAAGGAATTGGCGCCGCGTGGGGCGCTTAAGACAGTGGGTTTCCATAGAGGACCTCCCCGGAGAGAAAAGGTCGGTGACGCGCCAGAACGACGTGCGCCGATGAGATCGAACCGAGCGGTTCAACGATTCACCTAGAGCGCGTCCAATCCGCGGCAACCCTTCTGGAACATTAAATCGTCACGGCTGCCGCTCGTCAGAAATCGCCGGCTCCGCGCGAGCCGCGATGCCCGAGGCGAGCGGAAATCGCCCGTGCCGCGACGAGCAACGCTTCGGCAAAACCGTTCAAATTTTTCAGCGCCAGGCGCTGAACGGGACCGGCGATCGCGACGGCGCCGACCACGTCCGACTGGGCGTCATGGATGGGTGCGGCGATGGCGCGCATGCCGAGTTCGTTCTCCTCGTCTTCCACCGCGTAACCGAGGCGACGAATATTGCCGAGCAGTTTCCGCAGCTTGTCGGGATCGGTGACGGTTTTCGGGGTTCGGAGCGGCAGGGGCGCCCCGACAAGGGCAGCAATGCGGCTTTCCGGCTGGAAGGCGAGAATTGCGCGGCCGGCCGCCGTCGAATGATAAGGCGCGCGCATGCCGATCTCGGCGCTGATGCGCACCGCCTGCCGGGAAGGCTGGACGCGGACATACATGATCTCCGGCCCGGCCGGCACGCCGAGCAGCACCGTCTCGTCGGTCTCGCTGCGCAGGTCCATCAACAGCGTGCGCGCTTCGGTGGAAAGGTCCATGCGGTTGCGCACCAGCGAACCGAGCCCGAAAAGCTCGAGCCCTAGCCGGTAGCGACCGGTCTCGCGATTCTGTTCGAGAAAATCTTCGGCCATCAGCGTCACCACCAGGCGATGGACGGTGCTCTTGGCAATGCCGAGACGGCGGGCGAGTTCGGTGACGCCGATCTCCGCATCGTCGCCCTCGAAGGCCTTGAGGATGCGGATCGCCATCGAGACCGAAGAGAGGCGGCCCTTTTGCTGGTCCTCGTCCTGCGCGCCCATGTCCCTCGTGGTCTTCATTTCAGTTGTCGCTCCCGTGCAAGCAGCCGGCACGCATCCGGACAACGCGCGCGGTCAACGCGGCAATCACAAAAGCGCCGTTGACAGCCCGATATCCAAGGGAATAATCTGTTTTGGACCGGCGTTCCATATAGAAGAACACATGACGACGACTGAAGCAAGCAGAAACACCATCGGTGGCCGCGCGGTTCGGTGGCCCGCCAGGAACCGGGCTTACCGAACAAGGGCTTGAACCGAAAGACTGCCAAATTGGATACCCGCAAGACCGTGCCGCTGATCGTCGCATCGGCCCTCATCATGCAGCAGATCGATTCGACGGCGATCGCCACGGCTCTGCCGACGATTGCCGACGCGCTCGGCGAACCGCCGCTGGCGCTGCATTCGACGATCACCGTCTACGTGCTGTCGCTCGGCGTGTTCCTGCCCTTGAGCGGCTGGCTTGCCGATCGTTTCGGCGCCCGGCGGGTGTTCTGCTCGGCGATCGCGCTGTTCACCCTCGCCTCGCTGCTCTGCGCCGCTTCGACCAGCCTCACCATGCTGATCGCCGCCCGCGCCCTGCAGGGTTTCGGCGGTGCGCTGATGCTGCCGACGGCGCGGCTGATCCTGGTGCGTTCGGTACCGCGCGAGGAACTGGTGTCCGCCATGGTGCTGATGAGCATGCCGGCGGTGGTCGGCCCGGCGATCGGGCCGCTGCTCGGCGGCTTCATCACCGGCGTCAGCTCATGGCACTGGATCTTCTGGATCAACCTGCCGGTCGGCATCGTTGCGATCATCCTGACGCTCGCGCTGATCGAGAAGATCCCGCCAACCGAACGCACCTCCTTCGATTTTCCGGGCTTCGTCCTCACCGGCGCCGGCATCGGCGCGGTCATCTTCGGCTTCGATTCCTTCGCCCGCGGCATGAATTCGAGTGCGCTGGTCCTGGCAGTGGTCGGCTTCTCGATGCTCGGCCTTTACATCCGCCATGCGCGCAACACGCCGAACGCGATCCTCGACCTGAAACTCTTCCGGTATCCGACATTCCGCTCCAGCGTCACCGGCGGTTCGCTGTTCAGGATCAGCATGGGCGCCCTGCCGTTCATGCTGCCGCTGCTGATGCAGGAGGTTTTCCGCTACACGCCGCTGCAATCCGGCGCGATCACCTTCGTGTCGACGATCGGCGCCTTCGGCATGCGAACCATGACGAGACGTATCCTGCGCCGTTTCGGCTTCCGTAACGTGCTCTTGTGGAACGCGCTGATCGCCAGCGTGTCGATGGCGCTGCTGGCCACTTTCACGCCCGCCACGGCACCGGCCATCATGGTCGCCATCATCCTGCTCGGCGGCTTTTTCAGGGCCTTGCAGTTCACATCGCTGAACACGCTGACATTTGCAGAGGCGGAAGATTCCGAGATGAGCCACGCGACGTCCCTGTCGCAGATGGCGCAACGCATCGCCCAGAGTACCGGCGTCGCGATGTCGGCCATGCTCTTGCATTATTTTTCCGGCGGCTCCGGGACGCTCACCAATTTCGCCTTCGCGATGTCCTTCGTCATCATCGCGATCATTTCCGCATCTTCATGCTTCTCGTTCTTCCGCCTGTCCGAGACGGCCGGCGACGTGCTTTCGGGCCGGAACAAGAAGATGAAGGAAGAACCGATCGTCGCCGAACAGGCCGACGCGGCGGAGTAAGGGCGGCCGCCGGCGTGAAGCGGACATGGCTTGTGTTAAAGCTCGCCGACTTATGCCGGCGAGCCCTCCGCGGCTGCGACCCCGTTTTGTGATCGGTTGCAGCCGACGTGAGCAGACGCGCGAACGAGCCATCGGCCGGGCAGTCCAGCTACGGACGCGCGGGCGGGCGGTTCGCGGAAACGCGATCGTTTCCTCTCTTCGATCCTTCAGTCCGCGAGCGGACTATTGGACGAGGGAAGCGGCGTTTCGTGTCGTTGGAGCTTTGGTCGGGTTTGCGTCGACCGGGACGATATCGACTACCTCGGAGAGCAGGAACTGCTTCGGAGAACCGCAAATGGTGGCGTAGACGATCCGGTCTAATATTTTCAGGCTTTCGGACACGAATGTCCTTTGGTCGCCATTGTCGAGCACCGATACAACGTACATGTTGATCCCATAGAGGTTAGGCGCGCAGGTCATTCGCGCACCGACATTTCTAAGCGAGCCATGGTTAACGCGACGTTAATCCTGGGAGACCCCGTGCCAAAAGTGCCGCTTCCTTGACCATCCGCCTCCGAAACTCACACCTTACGCTCTGACCCTTGAAACACATCAGCTGACATGCTAGTTACAGCACAAGAAACTTAGCACACTAACATTAAGCTCACGATGAAACCTGATCCGATCGCATCCGAATTCTTCGAAGCGTTGACCAAGGTCAGCCGCAAGATCCGTACTGCCTTCAACCAGCAGGTGACGGCGCATGGGCTGACCTATCCCCGCGCCCGCGCCCTGTTCCGCCTCGCCAAGAAGCAGAACATGAACCAGAGCGAGCTGGCCTGCGAGCTGGAGCTCGAACAGGCCACCATGGTGCGCCTTCTGGATCGTATGGAAGAAAACGGCCTGATCGAACGCCGGCCGGATCCGAACGACCGCCGCGTCAAGCTTCTGTTCCTGACGGCTCATGGCCAGGAACAGGCAGACCTCGTCCGCTCGATCGGCGACCGTATGCGCGAGCAGATCTTTCAGAATATCGACGCCGACCAAATGCAGATCGCTATGACGCTGTTCGACCGGATCTCGGCCAATATCGGCGAGCTGGAGGATATCGATGTCCTCGCGTGAGACAGCAGCAAGGCAGGAAGACGCGACCATCATACGGCCGGATTTCCGCAGAAACGCGGAGCCGGCCGAAACCGTTGCGGCTATCGAATCGGCGCCGGAGCCCGCCGCCTCTTCGCCTGCGCCCGCGTTCGTGCCCAAATCCTGCATGATGGTTGCCGCCTATATGCTGGCCGGCACGCTGATCGCCCTGACGCAGGGACTCGGCATGAGCTTCATCTCCACCAACCTGCAGCAGATCGCCGGCCCGATGGATCTGACCCAGACCGAAGCCACCTGGCTGATGGCGGCCTATCTCTTCCCGAATGCCAGCCTGACGCTGCTGCTCTTCAAAGTGCGGGCCCAATACGGCCTCCGGAACTTCGCCGAGGTGGCGATCGTCGTCTATGTGCTCGTCTGCCTGGCGCATTTCTGGACGGACAGTTACGAGAGCGCGCTGGCACTGCGTTTCTTTGCAGGCGTCGCCGCGGCGCCGATGACCTCGCTTGGTTTCCTCTATATTCTCGAGCCGATCTCCCCGGCAAAGAAGATGAGCATAGGCCTCTGCGCCTCGCTGACGGCGCTGGCCCTCCCCTCGCCGGTGACCGGCCTCATCTCGCCGTATCTCCTGGATATCGGCGGCTACCATGCGCTCTATCTCGTCGAGATGGGGCTCGCCATGGTCTCGCTCGGCCTCGTTTACGTGCTGCCGCTCGCCTCGCCGCCGCGTGCGAAAGTGATCAGCAGCCTCGATGTCATCAGCTACGTCTTCCTCGCCATCGGGCTCGGCTGTTTTGCCGTAGTGTTCACCGTTGGCCGGCTCTATTGGTGGACGGCGGTCGACTGGCTCGCCTGGATGATCATCGCCGGCATCGCCGCCTCCGCGATCTTTGCGGCGATCGAGCTCAACCGGAAGAACCATCTGGTCGATATCCGCTGGCTCACCTCCCGAGAGATCCTGCATTTCACCGGCGCTCTGATGGTGTCTCGCCTCGTGTTTTCCGAACAGACCAGCGGCGCGATCAATTTTCTGCGCAATGCCGGCATGCTGAACGAGCAGATGGCCGGGCTCTACTGGGTCATCCTCGCCGGTGCCGTCGCTTCAGGCGTCGTCTGCGCCATGATCATGAAGCCCGGCCGCGCCTCGGCGATCCACGCCGTCTCGCTGCTGCTGGTGGCGGTCGGCAGCTACATGGATAGCCAGTCGACCATCCTCACCCGGCCGGAACAAATGTATCTCAGCCAGTTCCTGGTGAGCTTCGCGAGCGGCCTCTTCCTGCCGCCAGCGTTGATGATCGGCATGGGCGCTGCGATGAAACGCGGCCCGAGCTACATCCTCTCCTTCATCGTCGTTTTCCTCGCCACCCAAAAGGTCGGCGGTTATCTGGGCAGCGCCCTCTACGGCACCTTCGTGCAGTGGCGCGAGCAGTTCCATTCCTTCCGGCTGGTCTCCGAGCTCGCCTCGACCGATCCGCTCGTGGCAACCCGGCTGATTCAGCTCGGCGGCGCCTATGGCAAGGTGCTGACAGACCCCAACCAGCAGGTGGTGCAAGGCGCCGCCCTCCTCGCCAGGCAGGTGCAGCAGCAGGCCTATGCGCTCGCCTACAACGACTCCTTTCTGCTGACCGCTTGGGCCTCGCTCGCAGCGCTTGCCTTCCTTCTCCTTCACCTCGCCTGGCGCAACTACCACCGGCTTTTGCCAATCAAGACCCCGACGCCCGCCGCTGCCTGAAGCCCCGAGCGGGCCTCCCAGAACAAGAACCGAAGAACAAGAAACGAAACTGCCATGTCCAAGATCTTCCGCTTCATCGCCACCTATGTGGCACTTGCCATCGGCGCCGCCGGCATCGTCGTGGTGCTTTATGCCTGGAACCTGCCGCCCTTCCACGGCACGATCGAGACGACCAACGACGCCTATGTGCGCGGCCAGGTGACCATCCTCAGCCCGCAGCTTGCCGGTTACCTCACCGAAGTGCCGGTGCAGGACTACCAGCGGGTCAGCCGAGGCGACCTGATCGCCAGGATCGACGACCGCATCTACGCCCAGAAGCTGGAACAGGCCAAAGCGGCGCTCGCAACAGCAGAAGCTTCGCTCTCCAATTCCGAACAGAGCCGCAAGTCGGCCGAAGCCAAGATCCAGTCCGCCAAGGCCGCCGTGGAAAGCGCCAACGCCGCCTTCGATGCCGCAAGAACCACCTACGACCGCACCCAGAGCCTGCTCGAAAAGAACATCGCCACCCAGAGCGAGGCCGAAAAGAACCGCGCCGCCTTCAACCAGGCGCAGGCCGCCGTCCACCAGGCCGAAGCCGCCGAACTCGTCACCGAGCAGGACCTCAACACAATCGTCGTCAGCCGCAAGTCGCTGGAGGCTAACGTCGAAAGCGCCAAGGCGGCGGTGAAGCTTGCCGAGATCGACCTTGCCAATACCCGCATCACCGCCCCGCAGGACGGTACGCTCGGCGAGGTCGCCGGTCGCATCGGCCAGTATGTCTCGATCGGCACCCAGATCGGCTCAGTCGTGCCTACCAAAGTCTGGGTGGTCGCCAATTTCAAGGAAACTCAGCTCGGCGGCATGACTGCCGGCCAGAAGGTGACCTTCACCGTCGATGCCCTGGGGTATGAAAAATTTACCGGCCGGATCGAGCGTTTCGCGCCGGCCACGGGTTCGGAATTCTCGGTCATCAAGGCCGACAACGCCACCGGCAACTTCACCAAGGTTGCCCAGCGCATCCCGGTCCGGATCGCCATTGAGCCGCGACAGAAACTCACCGACAGGCTCGTCCCTGGCATGTCGGCGGTCGCAAGCGTAGACCTCGCCCAAGATGGCGGGGCGGTGGCCGAGGCCAAGCTCGACTGATCGCCAACCGGCGATCAGGAACTCGCCTCTGACGATCCGACGGACAACGCCCCGCGCCTGTTCGGTATTCTTGCGGAGCGCTTTGTTGTCGGCCGGCTGGATCTGTGCGCCGGCGCGCATGAAATGGGTGGTCGCCACTCGTTTTCGGCCTGTAATACTTCGGACCTCATGTTACGGGGCTCCAACATGTCGCCATTGTTGGCACCGCACGCATCGCCGCCGGGCGTCGCAATAGTCACGAATTTCAAGCCCATCGAAGCTCTGCGGCGCGAGAAACCGGCGTCGCAGGGGACCACGCCGAAAAGACCCGCGTGTTCGTCCGTGTCCCTGGAAGGCGTCCTCCGGTGCACCATCCACACCACCCACCCATTCCTCATTTGACGCGCCGCAGCAATCGGCTAACATTGGTGGAAACTCCAGGTATTTCCCATGAGCGTCCGCCCTCCCCAGTCGTTCCATCAGCCAGGATTCGCCAATACCGGCTTCAACCTCCTCGAATACGAGCTGATGTCCGAGCGCGCGGCAGCGCTGGGGCGGCAGGGGCTGAAGGTGGAGGAAGCGCTCGGAGCGTTGAATGCCTGGAACCCGGAACGCGACAGCGAGGTGCTGCGAGAGAGGCTTCGCGACGAAGCGGCGGATGCCGTCTGGGGGCTGTTCATCCAGCGCGAAATCTGCGGTCTTCGGAACAATCGCGACATCATCAAGCGGTATGCGATCCCGAGCGAGGTGCTTGCGAGGGTGGGGGCGGTCCGCAAGTGAAATCCGTTCCCCAGGTGAAATTCGAAGTGAAACATGAAATTGCCCGCAGGCCGCTGATCGAAGCGCTGCGGCTGAATGATGGATTTGAGCAATGTCCAGACCGGTGATCGGCGTGATCGGCAATACCCATAGTGTCGAAAACCGCTTTTCCGCGCAGCTCGTCGGTGAGCAGAACCTCAGGGCGATCGCGGACGTTACCGGCGCCCTGCCGCTGATGTTTGCCGGCAACCCTAATATCACCGACATTCCGACTTTGCTCGACACCGTCGACGGCATCCTCTTGACCGGAGGCCGGGCGAATGTCCATCCGAGCCACTTCAACACCGAGCCGCATGCTCGCCACGAACCCTATGACCAGAACCGGGATGCGGTCGCCCTGCCGCTGATCAGCGCCTGCGTTGCCGCCGGCATACCTGTCTTCGGCATCTGTCGCGGCTTTCAGGAAATGAACGTCGCGGCCGGCGGCTCTCTGCACCCGGAGATCCGCGAGCTGCCCGGCCGCATGAACCACCGCATGCCGCGGCTGGAAAACGGCGAGATCCACCCGGACCTGACCGTCGTCTTTGCCGACAGGCACGACGTCCGGCTGACCCCGGACGGTACGTTCGCACGCCTGCTCGGCCGCGAGATGATCCGGGTCAATTCCCTCCACGGCCAGGGGATCGACGAGCTGGGAAACCGCATCATCGTCGAAGGCGTGGCGGAAGACGGCACGATCGAGGCGATCCGGTTCAAGGAGGCGGAAGGGTTTGCGCTGGGCGTCCAGTGGCATGCGGAATACGACCCGCAGATCAATCCCATCAACCGCGCCCTGTTCGAGGCCTTTGGCGAAGCCGTCCGGGCACGCAAGTACGCCGGCTGATATCTGCCATTCAACTTGCCGATCCGACCGCGGCGCATATAGTGCCCATCGTATTTTGGGGGATTCGGCGATGCGGGCAAACGCAAGGTATCTGGCAATTCTGTTGGCGGGCCTTACCGTCCTTGGTGCCGGAAACGTCCCGGCACGCGCCGATTTTTCAGGCCCGCTCAGCCCCGGCGCCTTCGAAGCGACGCTGAACATGGGGCCGATCGCCGAGACGCTGTGCCGGCAGATGCAGCGCAAGGGCAACCAGGCCCCGGCATCCGCCACCCCAGAGACCGCCCGGCCGGTGCGGCCGGACAGTTTCCGCTACGTCCCCTCGAAAGCCCGCCGCACGGCCAATCTCGCCGGCTTCGTCGCCAAGAGCCGGGCTGCCGATCCGAAGGGTGCGGACGACCTCGCCAAGCTGGTCGCCTCCCGCGACATCATCGAGGAAATGCGGACGCCGCTCGCCAAATATGGGTTGCGGATCGACAACCTGGCCGACGCCTATACGGTCTGGTGGATCGGCGCCTGGCAGGCGACGCGCGGTTCGACCGACGATCCGAGCCAGGCGGCAACGGCTGCCGTCAAGCAGCAGGTGATGCGCACCATGGCTTCGGTTCCCGAATTCGCCAACGCCAATGACAGCCTGAAGCAGTCCATGTCGGAAGCCCTGTTCATGCAGGCGCTGCTGCTCGGCGTCGGGCTGGAACAGGCCAAGGACAACGCCGCTCAGACCAAGGCGATCGGCCGTGCCGCCGCCGAAGGTGCACGCGGCATGGGGCTCGACCTCGCCTCGATGACGCTGACCGACGAAGGTTTCAAGCCGGCGGACTGAACCGGCCCGGTCGTGGCGGGCTTCGATGCCCCGATGATCTGCGCCGGGCTCGATACGGTGGAGCCCTCGTCGGCGAGTTGACAGGTGTCAACAAAGTCTTAATGGCGCGGCGGGCCGCGCCATCCTTTAACTCGCGTACCCCGTTCAGCCGTCTTGGCAAGCGGAGAAACCAGGAATAGCCTTGGTTCCGGAAGTTTGGAGGGCGACATGACATCGAGTTTCAATGTCCGCAACGCGGGCGGTTACGAGCAACTGATGGGGCGCTGGAGCCAGAGGCTGGCACCCCAGCTGATCGATTTCGCCGGTCTTGAAGACGGGGAAAGGGTTCTCGACGTCGGCTGCGGCACGGGAAGCCTGACATTCGCGCTGCCGAAGGCAGCCAATCTTTCCGAGATCGCAGCGATCGACTATTCGCCCGTCTTCGTCGAAGAGGCGATCCGCCGCAACACCGATCCGAGGATCAGGATCAGCCAGGCGGATGCCTGTGCGCTGCCATTCGAGGACGGTTATTTCGACCGGGCGATGGCGCTTCTCGTCCTGCATTTCGTACCGGAAGCGGACAAGGCCGTCGCCGAAATGCGGCGCGTGGTGCGGCCGGGCGGGGTGGTGGCGGCCACCGTCTGGGATCATCTCGGCGGCATGCCCGCCATGCGGATGATGTGGGACACGGTCTCGATGCTGGACGACCAAGCCCGGCAGGTGCGAAGCCATCATTTCTTCCAGCCGATGATGCAGCCGGGCGAGATGAAGGACAGCTTCATCCGTCAGGGCCTCGTCGACGTGGCGGAAGTCTCGCTGATGATCCGGATGGATTTTCAGTCCTTCGACGACTACTGGGCGCCGATCGCCGCCGGCGAAGGACCGCTCGGCAAATATGTGGCCTCGCTCGACCCGGCGCTTCGGGCGAAAACCGACGCCGCGGTCAGGGCCGCCTACGAGGCGGGCAGGCCGGACGGTCCGCGTTCGTTCGTCTCCGTCGCCTGGGCCTGTCGGGGTGTGGTTCCCTCAGCCTGATCGTCTGACACTGAAAGCACAGCGCCCTCCCCGCATTTCCGCCGGGAGGGCGTTCGTCATCCAATCCGGTTCGACCAATCAATGCGTCGTGTTCGCCTGACCACCCTTCTTCTTCGCATCATGGGTATGGTGGCTGTCGCGTTCGCCGCCGCCGCCCGAAACGCGGCTGGTGGAGCGCAGATCGTCATCGGCCGGCGGCTTCTTCACTTCCAGCGGCACACCCTTTTTCGCGTTGGGGGCATTTTCATGGGACGCGCCTGGCCCGCCCTGGCGGATGCTTGCGGGTGTCTTCTGCGATGTCGACATGATGAACTCCCTATCGGTCCTGCTGATAACCCTGATGGGTTGTGTTGACCTTGGTATTGCCTTGCTGGCCCTGCTTGCCGGGATCGTTCGCCGCCTGGAGCTTGCCGGGCTTGATATCGGACGGATGGGCCTGTTCGCCGGAGCCCTTGTGGCTCAGGTTTTCCGGGGGCGTCGGGGGAAGTTTGCTGCTCATGAAGGGTCTCCTTTTCTTGCGGTTTCCCACTGGTCTAACCCGCAGCGAGTCACGATGTTCCATCCGACGCGTTGTTGCCGCCGGGGTTGAGGAACCCCCGCCGCGCTCTCGCGTTCGAACAGGTTAAAGAGGCCGGGAGGGCATCGATGAACGACTTTCAGGATCAGCTTGCCGCCGCGATCAACCAGGCTGCATTGCCGATAGAACGCAAATGGTGGCACACCGCCACCGTCTACCAGGTCTATCCGCGCAGTTTCTGCGATCTCAACGGCGATGGCGTCGGCGATATTCCCGGCATCACCTCCAAGCTCGACTATCTGAAATCCCTCGGTATCGACGTGATCTGGCTGTCGCCGATCTACAAGTCGCCGATGGACGACAACGGCTACGACATTTCCGATTACCAGGACATCGCCCCGGAATTCGGCACGCTTGCCGATTTCGACAGGCTGGTATCGGAGGCGCGGAACCGGGGCATCGGCATCGTCCTCGATCTCGTCGTCAACCACACGTCGGACGAACATCCGTGGTTCGTCGAGAGCCGCAAGGGCCCGGGCAATCCGTTCCGCGATTTCTACATCTGGCGCAAACCCGCTGCGGATGGCGGGCCGCCGAACAGCCTCAAATCCTCCTTCGGCGGGCCGGCCTGGACGCTCGATACCTTGAGCGGCGAATATTACCTGCATCTGTTTTCGACCCGCCAGCCGGATCTCAACTGGGAAAACCCCGCGGTCCGAGCCGAGATCTACAAGATGATGAACTGGTGGCTGGAGCGCGGCATTGCCGGTTTCCGCATGGATGTCATCGACTATATCGGCAAGCAGGTGGACCATGAGATCGTCCACGACGGCCCGCACCTGCACGACTACCTGCAGGAAATGAACCGCAAAACATTCGGCAATCGCGATATCCTGACCGTCGGAGAGACCTGGAGCGCGACGCCCGGTTCGGCTCTCCTCTATTCCGGCCGCAACCGCCACGAACTGTCGATGGTCTTCCAGTTCGAGCACGTCACCCAGCAATGGGACGAGGTGTTCGGCAAATGGCGCTCGAAACCGTTCGACCTGGTGAAGCTGAAATCGGTGCTTGGAAAATGGCAATACGCGCTATCGGATGACGGCTGGAATTCGCTGTTCTGGGGTAATCACGACCTGCCCCGGGCCGTCTCCAAATATGGCGATGCGACCGGTTATCCGGTGGAATCGGCCAAGATGCTGGCGACCGTGCTGCACCTGATGAAGGGCACGCCCTTCATCTACCAAGGCGAGGAGATCGGCATGACCAACGTGCCGTTCACGACGATCGAGCAGTATCGCGACATCGAGACGCTCAACATGCACCGCCTCCATATCGAGGCCGGCCTGTCGCCCGAGGAATTCATCAAGGGCGCCAACGAAAACGCCCGTGACAACGCCCGCACTCCGATGCAATGGAGCGCTGCGCCCTATGGCGGCTTCTCGACCGGCGTGCCGTGGATCGAGGTCAATCCCAATTACCCGAAGATCAATGCGGAAGCGGAAATGACCGACGAGACGTCGATCTGGAACCATTACCGCAAGCTGATCGCACTCCGCAAAACCCACGAGGTGATCGTCTACGGCACCTACCAGAGCTGGCTCGACAGCCATCCGGACGTGTTCGTTTATTCACGAACGCTCGACGGGGAGCGGTTGGTGGTGGCGGCAAATTTCACGGCGAGGGACCTGACCGTCGAGCTGCCCGGGGAATTGCGGCTGTCGGGGCAAGGCCTGATTTCGAACTACGAATTGGTGGATGCGCTTGGCGAGAACCTGACGCTGAAACCCTATGAGGCTTTTGCGGTTCTGGCGCGAACGCTTTGAAAAGACGCGTCACTCATCTGCGGACCAGTCAGAGGGAAAATCCATGCCCCGCGGAAGAATACGCAGGATATTGACCCTGTCCTTCTCGACGACGAACGCTATGGCGGCACTGCGTTCAAATCCTATGACGCGTAAGCCAGGGTGGATATGGCCCGAACAGGTCCGCGGTGGGGAAATGCCGAGAGGCTCATGCAGGCCGCTTCAATTCGATCGATATAGTTTCCAGCGCGCTCATACCCTGCCTCTTGGGCAATTCTCAGGTAGATCCGCCGGAGGTCAGTGACGGCTGCCGGTCGAAACTCGACATTATGATCCACGCTTGTCGGCTTTCGCCTGGCTGGCATGGAATTCGCGAAGTTCCGCGAATACTTTGGCGGCCGGAATACTGGGGCGCGGATCGTCCATGGCTTCCTGAACCTTCAGGCGCATGATTTCGTCCAGGGCTTCCCTTTCCCGCTCGAGTGCGCGCAGAGCAGCGCGCACCGCCTCGCTGGCGGAGTCATAGTCCCCCGATTCCACCATGGCATCGAGAACTTTCTGCTGTTTACCGAGTGTCAGGGTGATGGATTTGTTGGTGCGCATGTCAGCCTATCCTTTTACGCTGCCCTATCTTGCAACACGACAGTGTCTTGCGCAATCTCCCGCGGGCTGTGCCTAGTTCCTCACCCGCAGCAGCCGCAGCGCATTGATCGTCACCAGCACCGTCGCCCCGGTGTCCGCAAGGATCGCCGGCCACAGTCCAGTGATCCCCAGGATGGTCGTGACCAGGAAGACCGCCTTCAGGCCGAGCGCGATCGAGATGTTCTGGTAGATGTTGCGCATCGTCCGCTTCGACAGCGCGATCATCGCCGCGATGTCGCCGACCCGGCCGTGCAGCGCTGCGGCATCGGCAGTTTCGAGCGCCACGTCGGTGCCTCCGCCCATCGCGATGCCGACATCGGCGGCTGCGAGTGCCGGGGCGTCGTTGATGCCGTCGCCGACCTTGCCGACCACGTAACCCTCGCTTTTCAGCTCACCGACGATGCGGCTCTTGTCTTCCGGCATCAGCTCGGCACGTACCTCGATGCCGAGATCCTTGCCGATCGCGGTCGCGGTGCGAGCATTGTCGCCGGTCAGCATCACGGTCCTGATGCCGGCATCGGTCAGCGCCTTCAGGCCGGCCCTGGCGTCGGGACGCGGTTCGTCGCGCATGGCGATGGCACCGGCAAGGACCCCGCCGACGACCAGCACCGAGACGGTCTTGCCCTCGTCATTGAGGCCGGTGATCCGGCGGCCATGCGCCATCGGCAGCGAAACCCGCTCGGCCGCTGCCTTGGGCGAACCGAAAAACACCTCCTGGCCTTCGACCATCGCCGTGACGCCCTTGCCGCCGAGCGCCCTGGCATCCGTCGCGGCCGGAATCTCGACCTCGTCATCGGCAGCCTTGGCAAGGATGGCGACGGCGAGCGGATGGCTGGAGCCGGTTTCGAGCGCGGCGGCAAAGCGCAGCACGTCTTCCGCATTGCGGCCGAAGGCGATGACATCGGTCACCTGGGGCCTGCCGGCCGTCAACGTGCCGGTCTTGTCGAGCGCGACGGCGGTGATCTTGCCGAGCGTTTCGAGTACCGCGCCACCCTTCATCAGCAGGCCGCGGCGGGCACCTGACGACAGCGATGCGGCGATTGCGGCAGGCGTCGAGATGACCAGCGCACAGGGGCAGCCGATCAGCAGGATCGCCAGGCCCTTGTAGACCCACTCGCTCCAGGACGCACCGCCGACAAGCGGTGGCAGGATGGCGACCAGCGCCGCCACTGCGACGACACCCGGCGTGTAATACCGCGAGAACCGGTCGATAAAGCGTTCGGTCGGGGCCTTGCTCTCCTGCGCCTCCTCGACCAGCCGCACCACGCGGGCAATCGTATTGTCCTCGGCGGCGGCCGTCACGCGAACCCGCAAGGCGGCATCGCCGTTGATCGTGCCGGCAAAAACCGTGTCGTCGATGCCCTTGGAGACCGGCGTGCTTTCGCCCGTCACCGGCGCTTCGTCGATCGCGCTTTCGCCCGCGATGATGACGCCGTCCGCCGAAATGCGGTCGCCGGGACGAACGAGGATGATCGCGCCGACGGCAAGGCGATCGGCCGGTACTTCGCGGGTCTGGCCGTTTTCTTCGAGCAGCGCGTTTTTCGGCACCAGCGCCGTCAGGCTCTGGATGCTCTGCCGCGCCTTGCCGGCCGCCACCCCTTCCAGCAATTCGCCGATCAGGAAAAGGAAGACCACGGCGGCGGCCTCTTCCGACGCATTGATGACAACAGCGCCGACGGCGGCAATCGTCATCAGCATCTCGATCGAAAACGGCGTGCCGGCAAGTGCTGCCATGATGGCGCGCCGGGCAATCGGCACGAGGCCGATCAGCATCGCGGCGGTGAAGATATAGGCGTCATAGGCCGGCACCAGATGGCCGATCCCGTAAGCCACCGCCAACGCAATGCCGACCAGGATGGTCAGGCGGCCCTTGGCCGATTTCCACCACGGCCCGTCCATCGGCCCGTGATCATGGCCGTGCAGGTCTTCGATTTCTGTTGTTCTGTGGTCGTGGTGGGAATGATCTTGCCCGCCGTCATGGTCATGATGATGATGGTGGTCGTGCGTCTTGCCGATCTCCCCCCTTGAGGGGGAGATGCCCGGCAGGGCAGAGGGGGGTAACCCCTCGACACCGCGCCGCCGCGCATCCTCACCGGCCTTCTGACCCAGCGCCCTGAGCGAATACCCAAGCCCTACGACCTTCTTCTCGATCGCACCCAGATCGCCGGTCCCGTCATGCTTCACAGTCATCGTGCCCGACGCGACCGAAACGGACACGTCCTCGACGCCCGGCATGCGGCGCACCGCGGTGTCGATCTTCGTCGCGCAGCTGGCGCAATCCATGCCCCCAACCTTGTATCGTGCCTGTGTCGTCGCGTTCATCGTGTCTTTCCCATTGGATCGAGCCCCGTCTCTACAACCTCTAGCGACTAGAGCTGCAAGGCCCAAAATCAGAAAAAATCACTGGCGAAGCGCATTATCTTTGCTGTAAGCCATGGTGAAGACAGGGGCGTCCGGCAAAACCGGGCTGAGAAGCACCCTTAGAACCTGAACCAGATCATGCTGGCGGAGGGAGTCGTCCGGGCGTTCAACATTGCGCCCCGCGCCTGCCCCGCCGAACGAGGCAGACATGCAGACGACAATGCCCCTTGGGCTCCTTGGACAAACCCCCGGCCTGTTGCTGACCGCGATGCGCGCGAAAAACCCACTCGTTCAGAACATCACCAATTTCGTGGCGATGAACATTGCCGCCAACGTGATGCTTGCGGCCGGCGCCTCGCCCGCCATGGTGCACACCAAGGAAGAAGCCGGCGAGTTCGCCCGCATCGCGGCGGCTCTGACGATCAATATCGGCACGCTGTCGCCGGATTTCCTGGCCGGCATGAAGGCGGCAGCTTCGGCCGCCGCAGAAGCTGGCAGGCCATGGGTGCTCGACCCCGTCGCCCATTACGCCACCGCCTATCGTCGCGCGGCGCTTGCAGAGCTGATGGAACTGCGGCCCACTATCATCCGCGGCAACGCCTCGGAAATCATCGCGCTGGCCGGCAGCCAGTCGAGCGGCCATGGCGTCGACAGCGGCGACAGCGTCTCGGCAGCGGAAGACTCGGCAATCACCATTTCCCAGCAGAAGGCTTGCGTGGTGGCTGTTACCGGCGAGGTGGATTTCGTCACCGACGGCCGACGTTCGGTCCGCATCCTCGGCGGCTCTGCCCTGATGCCGCGCGTCACCGCGCTCGGCTGCTCGCTCACCTGCCTGGTCGGCGCCTTTGCTGCGACCACGGACGACCCCTTCGAGGCGACACTCGCCGCACTCGCGATGTTCGCGGTCGCGGGCGAGGAAGCGGCCTTCACCGCCTCCGGTCCCGGCTTCTTCTCGCCGATCTTCCTCGACCGTCTCGCGGCGCTGACTGGCGAGACGCTCGATGCAAAGGCAAGGATCGTCGCAGCATGAAAAAGATCTTCGACCTTTCCGTCTACCTCGTCCTCGATCCCGATCTCTGCCGCGAGATCGGCATGATCGAGACGACAAGGCTGGCCGTCGCCGGCGGCGTCACCATGATCCAGCTGCGCGACAAGCAGGCGGATACGGCAAAATTGATCGAAACCGGCCGGGCGCTGAAGGCGGTACTTTCCGGCACCGGCGTGCCCCTGATCATCAACGACGACGTGGAGGCAGCAATCGCGATCGGCGCCGAGGGCCTGCATGTCGGCCAGAGCGACATGGCGGCAGTGATGGCCCGGCAGCGTGCCGGCCATGGCATGATCCTCGGCCTCTCGGTCGAAACCGAGGACCTGGCGCGGCGGGTGGACCCATCGATCGTCGATTATGTCGGCATCGGTCCGGTGTTTGCGACCAATACGAAGCCCGACCACAAGCAACCGATCGGTTTTGACGGCCTCGCGCGCATTGTCGCCATGGCGCCGGTTCCGGCGGTCGCGATCGGCGGCATCAAGGCGGAACATGCCGGCCCCGCACTCGCCGCCGGCGCAAAGGGCATCGCCGTTGTGTCCGCCATCTGCGGCCAGCCCGATCCGGAAGCCGCCGCCCGCCGAATTGCCGCGGAAATCGAAAGGGCACGCACATGAGCATCAAAAACGTCCTGTCGATCGCCGGTTCGGACCCTTCCGGCGGCGCCGGCATCCAGGCGGACCTGAAAACTTTTGCGGCCCGCGGCACCTATGGCATGGCGGCGCTGACCGCGCTGACCGCCCAGAATACCCAAGGGGTCACCGGGGTGCATGCGGTGCCCGCCGCCTTCGTCGCAAACCAGATCCGCACCATCTTTCTCGACGTGCGGGTCGACGCGGTGAAGATCGGCATGATCGCCAATGCCGAAATCGCCGAGGCAGTTGCCGACGTGCTGCGCCTCTATCGCGATACCGTGCCGATCGTGCTCGATCCCGTCATGATCGCCAAGGGCGGCTCGCCGCTGCTGGCACTCGATGCGGTGGACGCCGTCACCTACAAGCTGATGCCGCTCGCCACCGTCGTCACCCCCAACCTGCCGGAAGCCGCAGCGCTGCTCGGCGAAACGATCGCCACGACCCGCGAAGAGATGGCGGCCCAGGCTGAGCGGCTGCTGAAGATCGGGCCCAAGGCAGTCCTGGTGAAGGGCGGTCATTTGGACAGCGAGGACAGCCCGGATGTGCTGGCAGACGCCACCGGCATCCACTGGTTCGAGGGCAGACGCACCGCGACCAGCAACACCCACGGCACCGGCTGCACGCTCTCGAGCGCAATTGCCGCCGAACTCGCCAAGGGCGCTTTCCCGGCAGAAGCGGTTGCGATCGCCAAGACCTATCTCGCCGGCGCGATCGCCGCCGCCGACACCCTCACGGTCGGCACCGGCCACGGGCCGGTATCGCATTTTTACGAGTGGTGGTGAGACGGCAGCTATTCGGCAGTCTTCTCCGCCGCGGTGAAACGCGCCTTTGCATCTTCTGCGGAGGCCGCCTTCAGCAAAGCGGCCCAATCGTCGGGCGGGTTGCCGCCGGACAGCATTTTCCGGAACACCCCATAGGCATCGGTCTTTGCGCCATAGGTGCGCGGCGTGTTTTCATCATTCACCCAGGCGAAGATGATGATCCTCGCTTCGCTGCTGCAGCGGAAGAACAGACGGAAACGCTGGCCCCCGAACTTCGCCCGAAACCAGTGTTTCCGGCCTTCGCCGAGAGTGCCACCCTGGCGATAGGCCGCCAGCGTTGGGTCGGCCGGAATGATCTTGAAAACCAGATCCGACAAGGCGGCAAGCAGCTTGGCATTGGCGGTAGCCTGATAGTGTTCGGGATCCTTGTCCCTTGATCGCTCGACGGCGAGCGTCAGCTTTTCCAGCTGATCGAGGAAGAGCGGATGCGCGAGGATGGTCCAGCCGTTGATCACCAGCATAGGCTAGAGATCGACTTCGCCGTCGATCGGCGCATCTAGGTCCATCTTCATGCCCTTGGTCAGGGCAGTCATGCGATCAACCAAAGCCGGTGGCAGCGTCGAAAGCGCCTCCGGCCGGGTTTCCATGTCGCGGGCCAGGAAGGCGAGAAAACTGTCGACCACCGGGTCGGGCTGATCCGCCGCTTCCCGGACAATCGAAACGCCGTGCTCGTCATCGACCTGGAAGACGATCCGATCCCCGTAATCCAGACCCATCGCCTGACGGACGGATTTGGGAACCGTGGTCTGGCCCTTGGCGGTGATCGTGCTGACTTCCTTGAATACAGTCGCCATCATTAACTCCTATCCCTCGAAAGTAAGGAAAAATCCTTACTTCGTCAAGAAGGGAAGCTTTCGGCGCTCCTGTAGCCGCCGCCGGTCACATCGGCGGCACGACGCCCTTGGTGTCGACTATGACGCGGGCGGTCGAAAGGGAGCCGTCGGCGGCCTTGTCGGAATTGATGATGACGGGTGCGCCGGCGACGAGGTCGGCAGAGGTGGCAGAGGCGATGGTCACCACCGGCGTGCCGGCCGGGACCGCCATCTTCTTTTCCTGCCCGTTGTAGGTGAGGGTCAGTTCGCGTCCCTCCACGGCCTTTACGGCATTCGAAACCGTCGCATTGGTCATCGTGCTGTTGGGCTTCAGGTCGTAGGCGAAGCTTCCCTCGCCGGTTCCCTTCATCGCCGCCGGGAAGACCAGAACTTCCAATGCGCCGTCGCCACCATCGGCCTTTGGCACGGAGGCAACGCCCACATAGTCGCCGGGCTTGATGTCGTCGAGTGAGGCATTGACGACGGTGGAAACCATCAGGCCGGAATTGAGCGTGACGGCGGCCATGGTCCCTTCGCGGGTCTTGACGTTGAGGACCGAGCCGTCCAGCGAGACGATCGTTCCGCGGACGCGAACGCGCGCGCTCTGGGCATCGACAACCGAGATGGTGGCGAGGAAAGCGGATAGTCCGAGGGCAAGCAGTGCGGCGATTTTCGGCAGGCGACGTCGGGACATGTGTCTATCTCCATTTGCCGCGATGTTAGGCCGGGGGAGCCACACTCGGCCAATCAATGAAAATTGACGCTTCTCGATCCCTTCGTGTAGTTCGGTGAACCTTCAACCCTTCTGGGTGGTGATCTTCTCGAAGGCGACGGCGATCTCCTGGCTGCCGTAAGGCTTCTTCAGAAGCACTGCGCCCTCTACTGCCGCCTCGTCGGGAATGCGGTCGTTGCCGGTCGCGAACACGATGCCGACATCGGGAGATAACTTGCGCGCCCGTTGCGCGAACTCGCCGCCGGAGAGACCCGGCAGCCCGAGATCGGTGACCACCACGTCGAAGCTGCGCTCCTCTATCATGATGATCGCCTCCTCCGCCGTCGAGGCTTCGGAAACTTCGTGGCCCAGCTCGGTCAGAAGATCGGCCGTGCTCATGCGGATCAGGAAATCGTCCTCGACCAGCAGCACGGAATAATGCGGCTTGACCGGTTGTTGCCCGATCACCGGGGCGGCAGGTTTGGCCGCGAACGACGCCCTCACCCGGTTGCGATGCTGCTGGCCGTTCAGCACATGGCGTATCTTCCGCGCCAAGGCTTCGCGGGTATAGGGTTTCGACAGCAGCTCGACGCCGGAATCGAGCCGGCCGCCGTGCACGATCGAGTTTTCCGTATAACCCGAGGTGAACAGCACGGCGATATCCGGCATCCGCTCGCGGGCGTGCCTGGCAAGCTCGGTGCTCTTCAGTGGCCCCGGCATCACCACGTCGGTGAACAGAAGATCGACCGGCACGCCGCTTTCGATGATACTCAGCGCGCCCGCCGCGTCCTTGGCCTTCAGCACCGCATAACCGAGATCGCCGAGCAGCTCGATGACCGTGGCGCGCACCTGCTCGTCGTCCTCCGCCACCAGAATGGTTTCCGTGCCGCCGGTCACCGGGCCGAAATCGGCGTCGGTCACCAGATCCTCACTGCGCTGGATGCGCGGGAAATAGATCTTGACGGTCGTTCCCTGGCCGAGTTCGCTGTAGATCTTGACGTGCCCGCCGGACTGCTTGACGAAACCGTAGACCATGGAAAGGCCAAGCCCCGTGCCCTTGCCGATAGGTTTGGTGGAGAAGAACGGCTCGAACACCTGTTCCATCACCTCCGGCGTCATGCCGGTGCCGGTGTCGGTCACCGCCATCATCACATATTGGCCGGCCGGCACGTCCGCATGCTGGCGCACGTAATTGTCATCGAGGAAGGCGTTGCCCGCCTCGATCGTCAGCTTGCCACCGCCTTCCATCGCGTCGCGCGCATTGATCGCGAGGTTGAGGAGCGCATTCTCGATCTGGGTCGGGTCGACCAGCACGTTCCAGAGGCCGCCGGATCGGATCGTCTCGACCTCGATATCCTCCCCGAGCGTGCGGCGCAGCAGTTCTTCCATGCCGGTCAGGAACCGGCCGATATTGACGACCTTCGGTTCCAGCGGCTGGCGGCGGCCGAAGGCGAGCAGCTGGCTGGCGAGCTTGGAACCGCGTTGCACGCCGGCAAGCGCATTTTCCACCCGGCGGCCGGCCCGCTGGTTGCCGGCGACGTCCTTGGCGAGAAGCTGAAGATTGCCGGAGATCACCTGCAGCAGGTTGTTGAAATCGTGCGCGACACCGCCTGTCAACTGGCCGAGCGCTTCCATCTTCTGGCTCTGGCGCAGCGCCTCTTCCATCTTCATGCGCTCGGAGATTTCGGAGGCGATCTTCTGTTCGAGGCTGGCATTCAGCACCTGTAGCGCCTCTTCGGCGCGCTGGCGTTCGGCGAGGTCGCGTTCCGCGGCGCGGAAAAGCCGCGCATTGTCGATGGCGATCGCCACCTGGCCGGCGGCCCCCACCACCAGCCGCTCATGCTCTTCGCGGAACTGAGCCGGCTCGGCATGTCCGAAGAACAGGCCGCCGATCACCTCGCCGGAGCGCGAGATCACCGGAACCGTCAGATAGCTGCGCACCGGCAGATGGTCCTTCGGCATGCCGAAATACGGATCGTTCCGGCCGTAGCGCGGATCCGCCATGATATCGTCGGAGCGAATGACGCCCTCGCCGCTGAATGTCGGCGCGAAAACGGCCGTGTTGCGCGGCATCGGAAAATTTTCGAATGCCGACCGGGGAACGCCGGACAGCGCATAGAGCATATAGCTTTCGCCGCGGTCGTTGACCACGTTGTAGAAGAAGGCTCCGAACTGCGCGCCAGTCAGTTCGACGCCGGCGTCGGTGGTCATCTGCACCACCTTTTCGAGGTCAAGTTCGGCGGAAAGTTCTGCGCCGAGCCGGTTCAGCACCTCCAGATGCCGGGTTTCCTTGAGAAGCGCGATCTCCGCCTTCTTCTGATCGGTGACATCGCTGCCCTGGATGAAGATCCCGGCCGGGTGGCCGGCATCGTCGACGATCGGCTGATAGACGAAGTCCACGAAACGCTCTTCCGGCGGCAGACCGGGCCGGCGCGCCAGCATCACGCTCACACCCTGGCCGAGATGGGGACGGCCGCTTCTGCGGACCTCATCGAGCAGGTCGGAAAAACCCTGTTCGGCCACTTCCGGCAGGGCTTCGCGGATGGGGCGCCCAAGCAGGTCCCGACCGCCGACGAGGCGCATATAGGCGCCGTTCGCCATTTCGAAAACATGGTCCGGTCCGGTCACCATGGCCATGAAGCCCGGAGCCTGATCGAACATCAGACGCAGACGCTCGCCTTCGCCCAGAAGCCGCCGCTCGGCGCGCACCTTGGCCGTATTCTCAACGACGATCGCCACCACGCCGAAAGGCTTGCCGGCCTCGTCATAGACTGGAGAATAGTAGAGGTTCATGAAGGCGGAGGCCGGCGTGCCGGAGCGGTCGAGGACCATTTCCTGGTCGGAATAGGCAAGCGTGCCGCCTGCGAAACAGACCTTCATGACGTTGTCATTGAAGTCCGCAACTTCAGGCCAGCCCTCGCGCACCTTGCATCCGAGGATGCCGGGATGGCGCCTTCCGGCAAAATCGGAATAGGCGTCGTTATAGATCATCACGCCGTCCTCGTTCCACAACGTGACGATCGGGACCGGCGAACGAAGCATGAGGGAAATCGTGGTCTTGAGGCTCTGCGGCCAGGTGGCGATCGGCCCGAGCGAAGTGCCTGCCCAATTGAAAGCCGAAATAAGACGGGCCATTTTGCCGCTGTGGGAAAGAAAGGCTGTCTCGGCAGTCGAATGATTCATCATCGGGCTTTCGGCGGCGATCGGCGCTATGCTGCCGTCTTACATGACAACGATCACCTGAGACAGCCTTTTTGACAATCGTCAATTAGGGCATTGCCACGAAAAAGCCATGGGCGCCGAGGCCTATTTTCGACGTAGTCCGAAGGACTTCAGGCAAGGTCCGTACGTGCGAAATCGGCGCCCTTGTAGAGCAGCGACAGGCCTCGGTTTTTGGCGCAGGCATAAGAGAGACAGTCGGCCAGATTGAGCTGTGCCGGATGTCCCCTGCCCTTGCCGTAATCCCGGAAAGCCCGGATCGCCAGCTCGCCATCGGCTTCCTCGATAGGGACGATCTTTATTTTCGTCTCTTTGAAGAAATCAGATAGGCCGTGCTCAATGACGAGGGGATCCTCATCGAGCTTCGTCGACAGCCTCATGGCAGCCTCAAGCACGACCAAAGCACTGGTGCAGAGGTTCTCCGCCGCTTCGATCTTGCTTATCCAAGTTGGCGCATCCTCCTCCTTGGAAAAGATCGCGACGATGACGGAGGTATCGACGAACACTAGTGACCCCACATCTCGTCGATTTCTTCCTTGGTCATATCCCGCCCCTCTCCACCCTTGATGGCGTGAAGGCGATCGACGATTTTCATCACACGTTCCTGAAGGGGCGCTTCCGCCTGCTCCTCTCTTGAAAGCTTCTCCTCAAGCGCCTCGATCACCGCCTCGGTCATGCTAACCTTACGTTTTTTGGCAAGCCGCTCCGCGAGTTCTCGGGCACGAGGATCCCGTATCTGCAGGTTCATGGCAATCGCTCCAATCGTTGTCATGACAGATAGCACATCCGCCATGACAACGCGAGCGAAACCCTGTCAGCCGCAGCGCCCCGCCTGGGTCAATGCCGCGCTCACGCCGGAAAGCGAGAACGTGTAGCTGGTCTGCGTGCCACGCTGGGAGACCGCTTCGAGCGTCATGCTGCTTCCCGATTTCATCGCCGCGACAAGAGCGGCATCGGCGCTCTCCTGTTTCGTCCAGCCGGAATTGCCCTTCGGCTCCAGGGCAAAGGTTCGGCCGTCTACGGTGACCGTCATCTGCGATCCGCCCTTGAGGTCGTAACCCATGATCGCCTGCGGATAGAAGCCGGATCCGGAAGGCTTTGGCGCGACGAGGAAAAAGTTGTCGCCGTGATCGACATTGGCGGGCTGCATCTGCGTCGGCGTGGTCAGCACGTAGCAGGTCGTGCCGCCGTCGCCCTTGTAGGAATAGAGGCCCCAGGCGTCGAATTTTTTCACCATGCTCGGGATGGGCTGGGCAAGGACGGGTGCTGCGATTGTGGAAAGAGCGAGTGCGGAAAGGGCGAAAAGCTTGATGGACAATCTTGTCTCCATGGTCGGAAATGGCGAGGGAGCCGCGGCGGCGATGGCCGCGCGCAGAAGATAGCCCATTCAAAAATCGATCGGTTATCACAAGGTTAATTGCATCGGGCGCACGTCCCGAAACGAGGCACTCGCGAGGCCCGGATGAGGCCGGATCGTGATCCGCGTTGCTTTGCGCTTCCCCCGGGTTTCGGGGAAAGCGGTCAAAGGTTAATGCCCGCGGTCACAGCCCGGTCACAATCATGTCAGGCGACCATAAATGCTGTGCATATTTGCGGTAGATTGAAAGGTGGCCGCCAGGGCCACCTCATATCGGCAGGTTATTCCGGCTTCGTCGCGCAGATCGCGAAGCGTTCCTGCACCATGCGCTCCAGGCCGCGCAGGAACGGCATCTTGCGGGCCTGGGCCCAATGAATGTCGGACAGCTTGCGGTCGACCACGATGTTGACGAAACCGGCCTTGGTCAAAAGATCGACCACCGCTTCCGCCGGCATTGCGTCCGAGAAATAGACGCGCGAGCGGATGTTCTGGTGACGTGCCGCCATGGCCGGCGTCATGTGGCTTGCGGCCGGCTTGCCGGTCACCCTGGACCAGAGTTTCTGCAGGCCCTTGACCCAGGTCTCCTTGCCCATGTTGCCATCAAGGATCAGCACTTTACCCCCCGGCTTCAGGACGGAGAACCATTCGGCGAAAGCGGCTGGCGGATCGACCAGCGTCCAGACCAGATGCCGATTGGTGATGACATCGTAGCTGTTCTTCGGCTCCATCGTATTTTCCGCGTCGCCGGACACGAAACGGATATCGGCACCGCGTTTCTTCGCCTTGGCGCGCGCCTGGCCCAGCATCGCATCCGACCAGTCAAGCCCGGTGACCTTGAAACCGACGTCGTTCATCAGATGCGAGATGACGGCGGTGCCGCAGGCAAGATCCAGAGCGGCGCGGCCAGTGCCATCGCCCAGATGCTTGCGGATCAGCCGCTGCCAGCCCTTGCGTTCTTCCTCGGAGAAGATTTCGTGGCCGACGCTCTCGTCGAACGTCGCCGCCCTCTCCGACCAGAAGTCGCGGATTTCGTCACGGATGGAATAGTTGGAGTTCATCGAATTCATTTAGGCGCCCCGATAGTCAGACTACTTTGGAAAAGCTCTAAAACATAGAACTTGATTCCAAAAGTCATATTTCATATGCATGCGGACATTATCAGACATCGGGGGAGTTTCCAGATGAATTTCGCGAAAATGCTTGCAACATCAACGGTTGTGCTTGCAAGCCTTCTACCGTTTTCCGTGCTGGCGCAGTCGTTCACCGTCAAGGACGTCGCTGGCCGTGAGGTGAAGTTCGACAAGCCGGTCGAGCGCGTTATTCTCGGTGAAGGCCGGATGCTCTATTCGGTCGCCCCGATCGAAAAGGAAGATCCTTTCGCCAGGATCGTCGGCTGGCGCAACGACCTGCTGACCACCGACAAGGATGGCTACGACACCTATCTCGCGAAATTCCCGAAGGGCAAGGAACTGCCGTTCCTCGGCAACCTGACCGACGGCACGCTGCAGACCGAGACCGTCGTCAAGCTGAACCCGGACGTCATGCTGCTGCCGATCGGCAACAAGAAGGCCGCAGACGAGGTGAAGCTCGAGGACATGCTGAACAAGATCGGCGTGAAGATCGTCTATATCGACTTCCGCGAACACATCCTCGACAATACCGAGCCGAGCCTCAAGGTTCTCGGCCAGATCTTCGGCCACGAGGATCGCGCCGCAGCCGTCGCCGCCTACTGGAAGCAGCAGATGGCCCGCGTTACCGACAAGCTGAAGGCCGCCAACCCGAAGAAGCCGAATGTCTTCATGTATCGGGCGGCCGGTCTGGTCGAGTGCTGCGGCACCTTCGGTCCCGACAATTTCGGCTTGATGGTGGATTGGGCCGGCGGCCATAACCTCGGTTCGGACTTCCTTCCGGGCTATACCGGCTCGATCAATGCCGAGCAGGTCGTCGCTTCCAATCCGGATGTCGTCGTCGTCACCGGCTCGAACTGGAGCCAGACCAAGGACGCCAAGGATTTTGTGAATGTCGGCCCGAACGCGGCCCCCGCGTTCGACGGCAGCCGCAAGGCGCTGGACGCCCTGATGCAGAATGCGGCCTTCACCGGCTCCAGGGCTGTCGCAGGAGGCAATGTCCACGCCATCTGGCATCAGTTCTACACGAGCCCCTATCAGTTCGTGGCCGTACAGCGGATGGCAAAATGGTTCCACCCGGAGCTGTTCGCCGATCTCGACCCGGATGCGACCTTCAAGGAATTCCACGAGAAATTCCTGCCGGTTCCGTATCAGCCGGGCTACTGGGTCGACGCCAGGGCGGCAAAGTAACCCGATATGGCCGAGATCGCCGCATTGCCGATCGAAGCTGAAGCCGGGCGGGAGCGCTATCGCGCCCTCGCCCGCCGCAAGCTTGTGATCCTCGCTGCCATGACAGCCGCCCTTTGTCTGTCGTTCGCCGTCGATCTCGCCTGGGGGCCAGCCCGCTACAGCCTCGGCGAAGTCGTCGCCGCGCTGATCAACCCCTCCTCCGTCTCGGCCCAGATCCGTGCCGTGGTCTGGGATATCCGCATGCCGGTCGCCGTCATGGCGATCGTCGTCGGCGCCGCGCTGTCGGTTGCCGGTGCCCAGATGCAGACCATTCTTGCCAACCCGCTCGCCAGCCCGTTCACGCTCGGCATCTCGGCCGCCGCCAGCTTCGGCGCAGCGCTGGCAATCGTCACCAGCGTCTCCATCCTGCCGGTTGCGGCCACCCTGCTCGTGCCGGTCAATGCCTTCATCATGGCGCTGATCGCCACGCTGTTCATCCATTTCATCTCGCAGATGCGCGGCGTCTCGGTGCAGACGGTCGTCCTCCTCGGCATCGCGCTGGTCTTCACCTTCAACGCGCTGCTCGCCTTCCTGCAATATCTCGCCTCCGAGCAGGCGCTGTCGGCCGTCGTCTTCTGGACCATGGGCAGCCTCACCAAGGCAACCTGGCCGAAGATCGGCATCACGCTCGCCGTCCTGCTGATCGCGCTGCCGCTGTTTGCCCGCCACGCCTGGGCGCTGACCGCCATCCGGCTCGGTGAGGACAAGGCGGCGAGCTTCGGCGTCAATGTCCGGCGCATCCGGCTCGAAACCATGCTGATCATCTCGCTGCTCGCAGCCGTGCCGGTCAGCTTCGTCGGCACGATCGGTTTCGTCGGCCTGGTCGGCCCGCATATCGCCCGCATGATCCTCGGCGAAGACCAGCGCTTTTTCCTGCCGGGCTCGATCCTGTCGGGAGCACTTTTGCTGTCGCTCACCTCGATCGTCTCGAAGTCGATCATTCCGGGCGTCGTTTTTCCGATCGGCATCATCACGGCGCTGGTCGGTGTTCCATTCTTCTTCTCGCTCATCCTCTCGAATCGGAGCCGGTCATGGTAGCGATGCAACTGCAATCGGTCGGCGCTTATCACGGCCGCAAGCTGTTCGTGGAAGACGTGACGACGCCAGTCATGAAGGCCGGCGAGCTGATCGCCGTCATCGGCCCCAACGCTGCCGGCAAGTCGACGCTGTTCAAGCGCATCACGGGCCTCCTGAAGGGGCCGGGCAATATCGTCATCGACGGCGCCAGGACCAAGAACGCCATCACCTACATGCCGCAGGACACTTCGGCCAATGCGGTGCTGACCGTCTACGAATCCATTCTTCTCGCCCGCAAGCAGGGCCAGTCCTGGAGCGTCAGCGACAGCGACCTCTCGTTCATCGACGAAATCATGCGGGCGCTCAACATCACCGCCATCGCGTTTCGGGATCTCGGTGCGCTCTCCGGCGGTCAGCGCCAGCTGGTGTCGATCGCCCAGGCACTCGTCCGCGAACCGGAAATCATGCTGATGGACGAGCCGACCAGCGCGCTCGATCTTCACCGGCAGGTCGAAGTGCTCGATTTCATGCAGCGCCGGGCGCGCTCGAAGGGCATGGTCGTGATGATCGCCATCCACGACCTCAACCAGGCGCTCCGCTTTGCCGACAAGGTTCTGGTGATCGCCAACGGCCGCATGCGCGCCTGCGGTTACCCGCGCGACGTCGTCACGGTCGACATGCTGCGGGACGTCTACAGGGTGCATGCCCGCATCGAGAAATGCTCGATGGACCACGACCACGTGATCGTCGACGGGACGGCGCATTAGGCAGCCGCTGAATGTGCTGCCTGGCGCTGCGTGCGGCTTGAGCGCGATCAGGCGCCCAAACCGCACAGCACGTCGGCGATAAAAAGCCGCTAGCGCTTCCCGAACTAGTGCCGGACACCCTTTTCCACGGTCAGATGCCGACCGAGAATCTCGTCATTGGCGAGCAGGTCGGCGCTGGTGCCCTGGTAGACGATCGCGCCACGATCGAGGATGACGGCATCGTCGGAGAGCGGCAGCACCTTACGGGCCTTCTGCTCGATGATGATAGCCGACATGCCCTCGCCTTGCGTGATCCGCTGGATCGCCGCGAGCAGTTCGTCGACTATGATCGGCGCCAGGCCCTCGGTCGGCTCATCGAGGAGAAGCAGTTTCGGATTGACCATCAGCGCCCGCCCGACCGCCAGCATCTGCTGCTCGCCGCCGGAGAGCTGGTTGCCGAGGTTCTTGCGGCGCTCCTTGAGACGCGGGAACATCGTATAGACCCGCTCCAGCGTCCAGACGCCGGGGCGCGCGATCGCCGTCATGTTTTCCTCGACGGTCAGCGACTTGAAGATGTTGCGCTCCTGCGGCACCCAGCCGATTCCCGCCGCCGCACGTCGGTCGGCGCGCAGTTTGGTGACGTCGCGCCCCATCAGGTGGATCGACCCCGAATGATGGGTGGTGACGCCGGCGAGCGTATTGACGAAAGTCGTCTTGCCCGTGCCGTTGCGGCCGAGCAGCGCCAGGGTGCGGCCTTCCCGGATCGTCAGGCTGATGCCGGCAAGCACGCTCGCCTCGCCATAACCCGCGACCAGCTTTTCGGTGACCAGAACCGGGGCACTCATGCATTTTCTCCGAGATAGACCGCTTTGACGCGCGGATCGGTGGAGATTTCCGCAACCGTTCCTTCGACGAAGACGGCGCCCGCCACCAGAACCGAAATCCGGTTGGCGAACGAGAACACCAGATCCATGTCGTGCTCGATCAGCAGCACCGTCACGTCGGCGGGAAGATCGGAGACGATCTGCAGCACTTCGTGCCGTTCGTCTTCGGGCACGCCGGCCGCCGGTTCATCGAGCAGCAGGACACGGGGCTTCGACGCAAAAGCCAGCGCGATCTCGAGCAGGCGTTGCTTGCCATAGGGCAGGATCACGGTGCGCTCGCCCATCACCGAGGCAAGCCCGAAGCGCGCCAAAAGGGCTGCCGCCTCGTCGACGACCTTGCCGCAACCGGCAATCGACCGCCACAGATTGTGGCCGACGCCCTCGCGCTCGGCGATTGCCAGCGCCACGGTTTCGAGCGGCGTGAACTCGTTGAACAGCTGGTTGATCTGGAAGGTGCGGGTAAGCCCGCGCTTGACCCGCCGGAACGAGGCCATCGAGGTGATGTCCTCGCCTTCGAGGAAGACCTGGCCTTCCGAGGGCGGCAGCACGCCGGTCAGGAGGTTGATCAGCGTCGTCTTGCCGGCGCCGTTCGGGCCGATCAGCGCATGGCGGGCGCCGCGCTCCACCTTCAGGCTGACGTCATTGGTGGCAAGGAAGGCGCCGAAGCGGCGCACCAGGTGCCTGGTTTCGAGAACGATCTCGCTCATCAGCGGTCCTCCTTTTTCGAGAGGCGCTCGGGCAGGTATTCGACCCAGCGCGACAGCCGGTCACGGCCGACCAGCACCAGGATGACGAGCAGCATGCCGATATAGAACATCCAGTATTGCGGGGTGATCACCGACAGCCAGTCCTTGACCAGGGTGAACAGGATCGCCCCGAAGATACCGCCATAGAGATAGCCGGTACCGCCGATGACGAGCACCAGCAGGACGTCGGCCGAGCGATGGAAGGCAAGCACGTCAGGCGAGACGAAAGCGGTCGTCTGGGTGAGCAGCGCCCCCGCCATGCCGGCAAACACGGCCGCGACCGTATAGGCGGTGACAATGCGCTTGCGCGCCGGCACGGCGACCATCGCGGAGCGCATCGAGTTACCCTTGATCGCCTTCAGCGACAGGCCGAACGGCGAAAAGGCAATGCGGCGCATGATCATCGTGCCGATGAAGAGCACGCCGACACAATAGAGATAACCGACCTTGCCGAACAGATCGAACTCGAACATGCCGAGGATCGGACCGGGCGAGAAACCGGAAAGGCCGTCGGCGCCGCCCGTCAGCCAGGCCATCTGGTTGGCGACTTCCGCCATCATCAGGCCGATGCCGAGCGTGGTCATCAGGCGGGTGAGGTCGGAGCCGCGCAGGATCAGGAAGCTGGTGAGCAGGCCGAGCACGCCGGAGGCAACGCCCGCGACGATCAACCCGGTCACCGGTTCGGCGAAATAATGCTGCGCCATCAGGCCCGCCACATAGGCGCCGAGGCCGAAGAAGGCGGTATGGCCGAGCGAGACGATGCCGGCAAACCCGAGCACCAGGTCGAGCGACACCGCAAACAGCGCCAGGATGGCGATCTCGGTGAGGATCAGCATCTTCGACGGCAGCAGGAAATAAGCGGCGATCGCGGCGATCCAGACGATGATCTCGTAGAAGCGGATGCGGCTCCGGCGCTTCATCAGCTTGGCAGCACGGGTTTCCGCTGCAGCGGTGGAGGAATTTGCGGACACGGTGGTTTCCTGCGGAAGAACGCTCATCGGCCACCCCTTGAGAACAGGCCGTTCGGCCGCACGATCAGCATGACGATCATCAGCGCGTAGATGACGAAGGGACCGATCGCCGGCACGTAATATTTGCCGGCCACGTCGGCAATGCCGAGCAGCAGGGCGGCGAGGAACGGACCGGAGACGGTGGACGTGCCGCCGACCGAGACGACAATGAGGAAGTAGATCATGAATTTCAGCGGGAAGTTCGGATCGAGCCCGAGGATTTCCGCGCCCATCGCCCCACCGAGACCGGCAAGGCCCGAACCGAAGGCGAAGGTCAACGCAAAGACGAGCGGCACGTTGATGCCGAGGCCCATGGCGACGCGCCGGTCATCGACGGCTGCGCGCAGCCGGCTGCCGAAGCGGGTCTTCGAGAGGATGAGCTGCAGCGCAAGCGCTAGTGCCGCGCAGACGATAATGGTGAAGAGCCGGTAACGACCGACGCCGACGCCGAACACATCCATGCGGCCGGAGAGCTCCGGCGGCAGGTTGATCAGCTGCTGCTGGCCGCCCATGAAGTAGTCGGTCGCGGCGATCGCCATGAAGACGATGCCGATCGAGAAGAGCACCTGGTCCAGATGGCTTGCCTGGTAGAGCCACTGGTAGAGCGTCCGTTCCAGCACGAGGCCGATCAGCGCCGAAACGATGAAAGCCGCCGGCAGACACCAATAGAAGGAGATGCCGTAGCGGTTCATCATCACCACGGTCACGTAGCCGCCGGCCATGGCAAACGCGCCATGCGCCAGGTTGATGAAGTTCATCAGACCGAGCGTCACCGTCAGCCCGCAGGCCAGAATGAAAAGCAGCATCCCATAGGCGATGCCGTCGAACAGGATTGTAAGCATTTGGCTCTTCTTTGAGAGCGACCGCCGGGTTTTTCCGCCCGCGGCCGCGCGCCCGTTTACTGATCAACAGATCCTAACATTCCCACTCAGGAGACTGCGGTCAAGAACAAGGATGCCAGGATTTTTTGCACCGGAAGCGGCGGAAGCTGTCTACCGCCGTCCGTTTGCAAAGCGCCCTTACTTCGCGTCGGCCTTTTCCGGATCCTTGAGATCCTTGAACGTCTGGAACTCGACGTTCTGCAGCTCGCCGTTCACGTCCTTGACCTCGCGAATGTAGATGTTCTGGATGATGTCGCGCGTTTCTGGGTCGATCGAGACGGGACCACGCGGGCTCGTCCAGGAAAGGCCCTTGACGGCTGCCATGAAGGCTGGGCCGGTGACATCGCCCTTGGTCTTTTCGAGCGCTGCGTAAATCAGCGCCATGCCGTCGAAACCGCCGACAGACATGAAGTTCGGGCGCATGTCGGCATTGGCCTTCTTGAAGGCAGCGACATAGGCCTTGTTTTCCGGGCTGTCATGCGCGGTCGCATAGAAATGGCCGGTAATGGTGCCGATTGCCGGCTTGCCCATCGAGTTGAGGATATCGTCGTCGGTCACGTCGCCTGTCGCGATCAGCTTGATGCCGGCATCGGCGAGGCCGCGGTCGGCAAACTGCTTCATGAACAGCGAACCGGCACCCGACGGCAGGAACACGAAGACCGCATCGGGCTTGGCGTCACGGACGCGCTGCAGGAAGGGTGCGAAATCGGGATTGGCGAGCGGCACGCGCACGGCCTCGACGATCTCACCACCCTTGGCCTTGAATTCCTTGGTGAACCATTTTTCGGCGTCGATGCCCGGGCCGTAGTCGGAAACAAGCGTCACCACCTTCTTGATCTTGTTGGCGGCAGCCCAGGTGCCGACCGGCAGCGAATATTGCGGCAGGGTGCCGGAGGTGCGGGTGATGTATTCCGACGCCTTGGTGATCGAAGCCGTGCCGGCTGCCATGACCACCGACGGGATCTTCGCCTGGGTGGCGACCGGCGCAACCGCCATGGCAAGCGGCGTCAGGCCGAAACCGGCCAGAACCTTGGCGCTGTCGTTGACGACCAGTTCCTGGGCGATGCGGCGGGTCTGGTCGGCCGTGCCGGCGTCGTCGCGGATGACGAGTTCGATCTTCTTGCCGGCGACGGTGTCGCCCTTCATCGCCATGAAGGTCTTGGCGCCGGCCGAAACCTGGCGGCCGGTCGATGCGAACGGACCGGTCATCGGCAGGATGAGGCCGATCTTGATGGTTTCCTGGGCGGCGGCCGGAATGGCAGCCAGGCAGCTGAGCGCCACGCCTGCCGCTGCGATGAGCGTTCTTCTATTGAGCATGCTTCCCTCCTCCTCAGAGCGCTAAATTTTCTTATAGACGTCTTGCCGGACAGCATCCGGGCTTCAGCCCGGGCCTGTCATAACCGGTAGCCTATATCGTAGGCGGTCGATATGTCAGTCAACGGGTCAGGATGCTTTGGCGTCCCGCGGTTTTCAACTTTTCGTTAACCTCCAGAGGGCGGAACATCGCGATGCCCGCCCCAAACGCCAATCTCTCCACCCATCTGGCGCATTTGCACATTAGCCCGTCTGCGTCTTCAGGCTTAATCAGTTCATCTGCCGGACTTATAAGTTCTGGTTATAGCGATCGATCGGCCGGGCGCTCGGACCAGGTCGGCAGAAGTTCCAGAAACGCCTGCTGCGCTGCCGTCGGCAGCCAGTCCCTTCTCGTCGTCACCCCGATTGGTCGCGACGTGTGGCTGAGATCGAACGGCAACGCCCGCATCAGCCCGCGGGCGATCTCCGCTTCCGCCTGAAGACGGGAGGTGCAGCCGAGATGGTCGCTGGAATCCAGAAGCTCGCGCATCAGGATCAGCGAACCGGTTTCGACGATGCTCTTCGGCGGCCCGCTTGGAGAACCGGTAAAAACGCTGTCGAAATACCGGCGCATCGGTGTGCCGCTTTGGTTGACGACCCAGGGGAAGGCCGCAAGCTCCTCGACGGTCAGTTCCTCCCGGCCGGCCAGCGGATGCGCCTGGCCCGAAACCATGACCACCGTGTCGTGAAACAGCACCTTCTGCTCCACATCGCCGATCGGCGCCGGCACCCGAAGCGCGCCGAGCATGAAATCCACCTCGCCGCGGCGAAGCGCACCCAGCAGGTCTGGGTAAGGCCCCTCCTGGATCTGGATCGGCAAGTTCGGGCGGATCTTGCGGAAACCGGCGATCGCCTTCGGCAGCACATAGGATTTGGCAAGCGGGGTGGCGCCGATGACGATCTGGCCGATCTCGGCCGCCGTCAGTTCAGCAAGATCCGCATCCGCCTGTTCCAGCTCGATGAAGGCAAGCCTTGCCGCCTGGGCAAGAGCATGAGCCGCGCGCGTCGCGACGATGCCGTAGGACGTCCGTTCGAACAGCGAACGCGCCGCCTCCTCTTCGAGCTGGCTGACTGCGCGATAGACCGCCGGCTGGCTGAGGCCAAGGCGGGCCGCCGCAAGCGTAAAATTCTCGGTTTCGCGGACCGCGATCAGCGATTTCAGCTGCGCGGTCGTCGCCGTCACCCGCAGTCTCGGCGACAGTTCCGACAGCGCGGGATCGAGGTATGCGAAGGCGCGCTTGATGCGCAGCGCCAGGATTTCACCAGCGCCATTGGCAAAGATCCGCTGCGGCGTGCGGGAAAACAGCGGCAGGCCGGCGGTTTTTTCGATCTTCGACAACGCCTGGGTGACCGCCGGCTGGGAGACGAAGCAGAGCTCCGCCGCCTTTGTCACCGAGCCGGTATCGACGACCGCGAGGAACGCCCTCAGATGCCTGAGGCTGTGATGCAGGATCGTCGATGACGAAGCGGGCCGCGAGGAACTCATGATGGACTGTTCTAGCACATCTGGCTGATGCCGGAAGCGGAAGCCCGCCCTCCCTCGAGGGAGCTTCCTCGGCTGCCGCCCGTCCCTTGTCGCCCTTAGCTGGCCCCGTTGGAAACGGCTTCCCGGACCGCCAACTCGGCCATGGCGAGCGCCGCCTCGCGGGTCCTGGCAGCCGCAATAAACCGGCCATTATGGCAAAAGCTCGCGCCCTCGACGCCGCAGGCTGCCTCGAGATCGCGATCGGTCAGGCCGGCCCAGGCTGCCGGCAGATCGGCGCGCACCTCGAAACCTTCATCCGCACGGCGGATGGTCGTGAGGCACCAATCCTTGTCGCGCGGGTGAACGACGAACAACAAATGATTTGCGCCCGCCTTGATGATCGCCGGGCGGAACGGCATTCCCGTCGGCAATTCGAGAATGCGCCCCTCGCCCGTATCCACGATGGCCTGATGCACGAGCGCCTCGGCCCGCAGTTTGGCAGCGCTCTGGGCAATCCTTGCCTCGACGAAACTGCGGGCAATGGCAAGTGCCGCATGGAAACTGCCGTTTTCCGCTTCCGGGTCTTTTTCGTCGAACACGGGTTTCAGGGTTTCCAGGAGAGATGGCAGAGTGAGCCCGGCCAGCGGCCCCGCAATGGAGGGGCTGAGCGCACCATTGTCCATCAGATCGATCGGCAACACGAAGTTCGCATCGAAAGAGGCGTGCAGAGCCTCGATATGGGCCTGCGGAAGGCTGAGGGCGGCGAGGTAATCGCGGCCGTAATGTTTCCAGACCAGTCCGAACGAGCTGTAGGGCTGGCCGTCCCCGCGCAACGGCGCACCGCGCTGGTGATGATCGAAGACCTGCGCCGCAGCGTCATAGGCGCCGCCGACGTCATAGATGATGCGGTCGGCACCAGGCGTGATCCATTCCGGCGCCCGGCTGCGAACGATCCGAGCCTTTGGGAAAAGCCGGCTCAGGACGACGCTCGACAGCAGTTCGTCGGCATGGAAGCCACCCGAATGGGTGACGAGGAAATCTGGGGTCATGCCGGGATGCGCCTTGTGGTTCGCGGAAGGTTCGTTTGCGGTCAGCACCTGATAGCCATTGCCGAACGCCTGCTCAACCCGTCATTCGCCCGTTTGAACACGTATACAGCGGCTATATGAGCATTTCAGGAGATTGCAAGGATCTCCAACTCCTGACCGCCGGCCTCGACGACATCTCCGACAGCCTTGCCCATCAGCAGCCTTGCGACCGGTGAAACGAAGGAAATCGATCCGGCCTTGGGGTCCGCTTCATCCTCTCCGACGATCCGGTAGGTCTGGACGCGCCCATCGTCGCGGCTGAAGGTCACGGTGCTGCCAAAGGCGACATTGTCGATTGAAGTCGGATCCGGGACGAGCTGGGCCGTGTACACCCTTGCTGCAAAATAGCGCGCGTCGCGCAACGGATTTGCCTGCTGACGCCGCCGTTCATTGATGTCCTCGATCGCGCTCGCCGCGCCATAGGCCTCGCGTGCCTGCGCGAGCTGCAGTTCCAGCGCCTTCAGCCCCGCTTCCGTCACAAGGTTCGGATGCGGCGAAATCGGACGATCCGGCAGCAGGGTTTCCGAAGCGGTTTCGGAACTCTCTTCCTTGGTGAAGGCAACGCTCAATCTTAAAACTCCGTCTGTTTGCAGGGCCTCCTGCGATCGATGAGCGGTCGCCCACCTCTTTGTCAGAACCATGCATACGACGACAATGGACGAACCGCCAAACTCGATCCATGTTCTGCGGATCTGTATTTGGACCGACTGCAAGGATTATCTTGGGCAAAGGGTGTCGGAATCCCGTTTAGCCGACCGTCTTCAAGACAAACAAGCTACGGAGAGCACCGATGACGATTACCATTACCGCCTTTGAACAGTCGCCCGATCGCGGCAAAGGGCTGGCGCGCGACATGCGCGTTCGCTGGGCGCTCGAAGAAGCGGGCCAGCCTTACGACGTTCGTCTTCTGTCGTTCAAGGCAATGAAGGAACCCGCGCATCTGGCGCTTCAGCCTTTCGGGCAGATTCCGACCTATGAAGACGGCGATCTCGTCCTGTTCGAATCCGGGGCGATCGCGTTCCATATCGCCGAGCGGCATGGGGGCCTGCTGCCGGACGATGCGAATGCCCGGGCGCGGGCGATCGCATGGATGTTTGCCGCGCTCAACACGGTGGAGCCACCGATCTTTGACCGCAGCCTCGTCCGGATCCTCGAGCGTGACGAGCCCTGGTACGAGCAGCGTTTGCGCGCCCTCGACGGCACCATCCGGAACCGGCTGGCCGACCTTTCCCGCCACCTTGGCGACGCCGACTGGCTCGATGGTGCGTTCAGCGCCGGCGACCTCCTGATAGTGACGGTGCTGCTGAGGTTGAAAGCATCGTCGGATATGCTGGACGACTACCCAAACCTCACCGCCTATATCGCCCGCGCCGAAGCACGGCCCGCCTACAAACGGGCTTTCGAGGCCCAGCTGGCGGTGTTCAAAGCAGCATCAGCCGTCTGACAACGGGCTGCTTTCGGTCGCAAGCACCAATCGCCGGCGTCCCATTGAAACCCGGCATCGGCCTGGTCGATGGCGCGCGCACATCGTCACATTCATGCGTTCCGATGGCGTATTCGCTCTCAAGGAATAGCGGGCTCTTGTCGATCCGTCAGGATCGCGCTCGATATAACGTGGAAAAGATGATCCGCGCGCGGCACAAGCGGAGGCTGGTCGGCGAGCCACGCCAGGGCGCTGATCAGCGCGAACAGGTCATTGCCATCCATGTCGCCTCTCGCCACGCCGTCCGCCTGGGCACGGACAAGAAGCCGCGTGCCGGCTGCGCGCAAGCTGACGCATGAGGCGTGGAGCGCGGAGCCTTCATCAACGATTGCCGCAACCATCGGCGCAATGGCGCCCCTATAGGTGTGGGTCATCGCGATGGCCTCTCGCAGCCATGTCACGAGGGCGTTTCCGGCATTGTCCCACGTTTCAAGCTCACTCGCCCTTTGCGCCGACTCGTCGAACTTCGTGCGAAGCAAGGCCTCAAGCAGCGCTTCCCGGGTCGGGAAGTGGCGATAAAGCGTGCCAAGCCCTACGCCCGCCTTGCGAGCAACGTCGCGCAACGACGCGTCGGCGCCCTGTTCCGTGACAACGTGACGAGCGACGGCGAGTAGCTGCTCGTAGTTCTTTTTGGCGTCGGCTCGCATCGCACCCCTTGACAATCGGAACAGTGCTCCGGATATAAAGCGGAACAGTGCTCCGCATTAGTTAGCACACCTGCCGCGACGGAGAAAGCGATGTCGACCGAAACAATGAAAGCCATCCGGATTTACGAATACGGCGGCCCTGAAGTGCTGCGCTACGAGGATGCGCCGAAACCGGAATTGAAGCCGGGGGAAGTCCTCGTTCGCGTCCATGCCATAGGGATCAACCCGCCCGACTGGTATCTGCGCGATGGCTACAAGGCGCTTCCTCCGGAATGGCGGCCGCAGGTGCCTTTCCCGATCATCCTGGGCACGGATGTGTCCGGCGTTGTCGAGGCGGTGGCTGATGACGTCAGGGGTTTTTCCGTCGGAGACGACGTCTACTCCATGGTCCGCTTTTTCAGCGTCGGGGAAAGCAGGGCCTATGCCGAATATGTCAGCGTGCCGGCGTCGGAACTTGCGCTCAAGCCCGCCGGCATCGATCATGCGCATGCCGCCGGAGCGCCGATGTCGCTGCTGACAGCGTGGCAGTTCATGATCTCGCTGGGGCACGATGAACCGAACCCGCTTCAGCCGCATAAACATCAGCCCGTGCCGCTGGAAGGCAAGACCGTCCTCGTCAACGGCGCGGCAGGGGGCGTCGGGCACTTCGCGGTGCAGATCGCGAGATTGAAAGGTGCGCATGTCATCGCCGTGGCATCCGGCAAGCATGAGGCGCTGTTACGGGAACTCGGTGCCGACGAATTCATCGATTACACAAAAACGCCGCCCGAAGAGGTTGCGCATGACATCGATCTTGTCGTCGACGCCCTCGGCGGGCCGACCACCGGCCGTTTCCTGCGCACACTGAAGCGCGGCGGCGCCTTGTTCCCGGTCTACCCACTAGGCTTTTCGGGTGCCGAGGAGGCCGAAAAGCTCGGCGTCACCGTCTCGACCACCCAGGTCCGTTCGAGCGGAGCCCAGCTGGCAGAAATCGCGCGCTTGCTCGACGACGGGACGATCCGCGTCGTCCTCGATAGCACCTATCCGCTCGCCGACACTCGCAAGGCCCATGAACGAGCCGCCAGGGGGCATATCCAGGGCAAGATCGTGCTCACGGTCGGCGCGTGAGTGCGAAACCGTAAACGCATCCCATATTCCAAACGAAAATGGCGGACCGAAGCCCGCCATTCCTGTCTCAGGGAGATCAATCCGCCTTACTTGGCGTTCGGGTCCTTGATCTTCGGGAAGGTTGCGAATTCGACGTTGTAGAGTTCGCCGTTCACTTCCTTGACTTCGCGCATGTAGATGTCCTGGACGATGTCGCGGGTGGCCGGATCGATAGCGATCGGGCCGCGCGGGCTTATCCAGGTGGCACCCTTCATGGCTTCGATCAGCTTGGTGCCGTCGGTATCGCCATTGGTCTTCTTCAGCGCCATATAGGCGAGCGTCATGGCGTCATACCCGCCGACGCCCATGAAGTTCGGGCGCATGTTGTTGTTGGCCTTCTTCACCTGGGCGACGAAAGCCTTGTTTTCCGGGCTGTCATGCAGGGTCGAGTAGAAATGGCCGGTGATCACGCCCTTGGCGGCCGGACCCATACCGTTCAGCAGGTCGTCGTCAGTGACGTCGCCGGTGGCGATCAGCTTGATGCCGGCGTCGGCCAGACCGCGGTCGACATACTGCTTCATGAACTGCGCGCCGATGCCGGCCGGCACGAAGGCAAACACCGCGTCAGGCTTGGCGTCACGGACGCGCTGCAGGAAGGGGGCGAAATCCGGGTTCGCCAGCGGAACGCGGATCGCTTCGACGATCGTGCCGCCTTCCTTCTTGAACTGGTTGGTGAAACCCTGCTCGATATCGATACCCGGACCGTAATCGGAGACCAGCGTCACGACCTTCTTCAGATTGTTCTGCACCGCCCAGGTGGCCACCGGAACGGCGGACTGCGGGCCGCCCATCGAGGTGCGGGCGTAATACTGCGACTGCGGCATGATCGCCGAGGTCGTTGCCGAGGTGATGATCGCCGGGATCTTCGCCTGGTTGAGAACCGGCGCGACCGACATGGCAAGCGGCGTCAGGCCAAAACCCATCAGCATCTTGGCGCCGTCATTGACAACGAGTTCCTGGGCGATGCGGCGGGTCTGGTCGGCGACACCGCCGTCGTCGCGCAGCACGACTTCGATCTTTTTGCCGGCGACCGTATCGCCGTTCAGCGCCATATAGGCCTTGACGCCCGCTTCGACCTGGCGGCCGGTGGACGCGAACGGGCCGGTCATCGGCAGGATGAGGCCGATCTTGACCGTTTCCTGCGCGGATGCCGGAATGGCAACGAGACCGCCCATGGCGAGACCTGCCGCAGCCATCAATGTTCTTCTGGTAATCATTTTCTTTCCTCCTCTAAGACGACCTGTTCTCAAAGCTCCTCGTGACAGACCGCGTCCTCCTTGCGGCCCCCAGCCCATCACAGCCTGTGGGATATATCGGGGACATTGGAACCAACAGTCAACGGGTGACGATAGCCTCAAATCCCACTTGCTTCCGTTTTCGTTAACCGACAACCCGGCCAGACATTCCAGCCGTATTCCAGGGTTACTTTACGGATTCATGTATACAATTTCGCCTTTAACAGCGTTTCTCGCGGAAAACGGCTCCTCAAATCGACCGGCGTCGATCAAAATTCGCGCGCCTAAAGAAAACCCATTGAAAAAGGAATTCCCTGTGCGGCCAGGAAAGCCGCCGGCCAGCCCTATTTCCTCCATACCCTTATACTAGCAATAGGTCTGTATACATTGCCTGTCAATATTAGCCTTTAGCGTGACGAGGTGTCAGGCCTTGTCGGCAGAACGATCCGCGATGAACTGTTCGTAACGTTCAGCCAGCAATGCCGCCGCCTCGTCGATGAACGCGGCATCGACATCCGGCGAAAACTCGATACGCCGACCCCTGCCGTCGCGCCTGATGCGGGCGAAAACCTTGCCGCTGCTGTCCTTGAGCTCTTTCGGCTTCGGCGCCTCCGGTTTGATCCGGCGCAACAGCCGGTCGAAGAGGAACTGGAAGCGCTGATCGCTGCCGGCCGACTGGAACCGCTGGAAATGAATCTCGTCATGGGCGGCGTTCTGGGCAGCGCCCGATTGCAGCATTGCGCCGAGCTTCATCCACCGGTCACGGCCGGCCTTTGGTGCCGGGCCGATGATGCGGATGAAATTTTCCGGAATGCCGTCCACCACCTGCATCAGGCGCGACAATTCGCTCTTCTGCACCGCGAGCGCATCGCCGATCACCTTGCGGTCGAAACCCCGGCTTGCGAGGTTTTTGGCAAACAATCCGCGCTCGATGAAGGTGAGGTTGCGGCGTTCGGCATTTTCCTTGCCCTGCGCCAGCACCAGCTCGTCGTCGGACAGCGGCCGGATGATGGCCTTGACCTCGATCCCCAGGCGAGCGGCGGCACGCACGCGGCGGTGGCCGTAGGCGGTCTGGTAACGGCCGCTTTTGTCCGGATGCGGGCGCAGCAGCACCGGCACCTGCTGTCCGCTCTCGCGGATGCTGTCGATCAGGGCTGCGAAATCCTCGTCGTCGCGATCGTCGAGCCGCAGCCGATCCTCGATGAAGGAGGAATCGATCTTCTCCGGATGGACGTTGACGACGCGTTCGCCGTCACTGAGCGCCTGGCGCAGCGCCCGCGCCTCATCCGCATCGCGGGTCATGGTGCCAAGCGACAGGCCCATCGCCTTGACAGCGCCGGATGCGCTGCGGGGCGGCGGCGCGCCCTCCCCCGCAGCAACCGGGCCGGTTTCGGCTTCGGGCATGGATTTGGTTTCAGGCGCACGGGCTGGCTCGCTCGGTGCAAGTCCTCCCGCAAATAGCGCCCTCAACTCGTTCTTGCGGCTTCCAGCCATCGTCATCGCCTTCTCTTGATGTCCTGCTTGCGCCTCACCATCCCCAGGCGGAGTGGATCAGCGCCTCGACCTCGCCGTTGACGGCATTCATTGCTTCGACGGCCCGGTCATAAGTGGTGCGAGTGAAGTTCTCGCGGCCGACCTCGTAGAGCGTCTGCTTGGTGAGGCCGGCATCCGATACCGCCGTCGATTTCAGCATCGGCGCGGTCAGCACTCGCTCACCGAACAGCGAACGCATGAAGCCGACAATCTGCGCCTGCGGCCCGTCGTTCGGTTCAAACCGGGTGACGAGATAGCGCAGGAAATCGAAATTAAGCGTGCCGCCCGCCTCGCGCACCACCGACAGTAGGTCGGAGGTCATGAACAGGAACTGGTTCATCGACGCGACGTCGAGCATCTGCGGATGCACGGTGACGACGACCGAGGTGGAGGCGCAGAGCGCCGACAGCGTCAGGTAACCGAGCTGCGGCGGGCAGTCGATCACCACCACGTCGTAATCGGCCTCGACCGTCTGGATGGCGGCCTGGATGCGGGCAAAGAACAGCGGCCCGGCATCCTGGCCTTCCTGCCGGCGCGCCAGCGCCTGCGGCGTCACATGTTCGAATTCCTGCAGCTCGATATTGCCGGGGATGATATCGACGCCCGGGAAATAGGTGCCGCGGATGATATCCGAGAGCGGCCGCTGCTCGGCATCGTAGCGGATTGCGCCGTAAAGCGTGTCGTTGCCGGTGAGATCCAGCTCCGGCTGATAACCGAACAGTGCAGAGAGCGAAGCCTGCGGATCGAGATCGATCGCCAGCACCCGGTGGCCGGTAAGCCCGAGATATTGCGCCAGATGCACGGCGGACGTGGTCTTGCCGGAACCGCCCTTGAAATTGGTGACCGAGATGACCTGCAGATGTTCGCCGCGGGCGCCGTCGCGATGCGGCAGGTAGGAACGCGCCTTGGCGTGGTTGCCTTTGGCGAGCGCCTGGTCGGCGAGGTAGTGGCGGAGCGCGTTGATGTCGGCGAGCGAATAGAAGCGCCGCCCGCCGGCACCGGTTTCCGGCTGAGGCCCCTCCCCTGCCAGCGAAAGCTGGCGCAGGTAACCGTCGGAGACACCGATCAGCTTGGCGGCCTCGCCGGACGAAAAGGCTCTCAGCGTTTTCATCGAGGCCGGTGGGAAAAGCCGCTCGCGCATCGCCTTCAGCTGTTCGGACAGTGCCCGCGCATCCCTGGCGATCGCCTCGTCGGCGAGCATCCGCGGCTGGGCCGTGACATCCGCGCTCAGAGCACCCGATTTTTTCGCCGATACAGCCATGGGTTCTTCCTCATTCGTGCCGACCATGCCCTGCTCCTTTTTGAACCACCGGAAACAGGATAGGCCTCCGATGTGAAGCCGGGTTGACCGGACACCATTCTTTTACCGATTTATACGGCAAGCTGCCGTACTAACAGGCAGAGCGACCGGTTACGCCAAAACGGAAATTCTTCGTCTCCTGCCGTTACCAACCTGGGCGACACGGCGATTCGCGTCAAGGATTTTTTGGTTAACAAGACATTAAGCATGGCTATCAGTCGTTTTCCCCGGCATTTGCTGCATGCAAGCATAACCTGCCGGAAACGGAAGGGGATGAAACTATTTTGTCGCCCGTGCTCTAAAAATCCAGGGCAATAACATCAGGGATGTGTTCTCAACCATCATCAAGTTGACAGCTGTCAACCGCCGATAGCCTTCGGATATTTTGTGGCCGTCCGTCAACCAGCTGCCACGGCCGGCATGCCGACAAGAGCCTTCTTCCGCAACAGGAACAGCCCGTAGATCGGAAGGGGAATGACGAGGGCGATGAAGAGCAGTTGGCTCCAGAACACGCCCTCCCCGCTCACCCTCAGCAGCGTGAGGCAATAGCTCCAAACGGCATGCAGCAGGATGCAGGGATAAAGCGAGCCGGTTCTGACGCGGATTGCCGAAAACAAAATGCTCAGGAGGAAGCCGAGCATCATATCGCCAACCCCTTGTTCCCAGGCGCCGTACCAGATCCAGACGGGAAGCCAGGCGATGCCGGCAAGAATGCTCGATATCCACGTCGTCTTGAGGTCCGAATAGCGGGATCGCAACCCCGCAAACAGGATGCCCCGGAACATCAGTTCCTGCGAGGCCGCTCCGAGCGCCGTCGAGACAAGCAGCGAGGATGCCAGCGCGATCGACGGAAGGCCGGACCAGACCGCCAGCAGCAGGAACCAGACGGCATAAAGACCGGGCAGCCATGCCAGCAGCAGCGAACGCCCGGAACTCGGCGCGGCAAGGCCGACTTCCCGGCTGTCGAACAGAGCCGACATGCTGATCAGGAAAATAACCGCGAAGAGCAATGCCTTGGGAATGGAAATGCCGCCAAGATCGATGGAAGGCTCACCGACAAGCGCCAGAAGCGGACCTGCAAGCCACCCGATCAGTGCCCAGCCGAGCAGGATCAAAAGCGACAGCCCCAATCGATTACCGGTTATGCGCTTCATGATCCCTCCCCAGCACAGGCGTTGCCTGACGCTTCGGTTAGACCATCAATCGCCTGCAACGACCATAGAGGCGCCCCGCCATCCCCAGGGATGATGCGCGCGATCGAGTTGACAGCTGTCAACCTGCCCGTTGCTCGAGGAAGTCTGTCGAGATGCGACGTCACGTCTCAGCCCTCAATTGCTAAAACTCGAGCGACCAGGGAAACAGGATATAAGAACCGGGCCGCTATATTCGGCCATGAGCAAATTTCCGCTTCTGGTATTCGCCGCCTCACTCGCCGCTTTCACCACGACTGGCGGCTACGCAATTGCGCCGCGCGAGTGGTACGACCCCGCCTGCAACATCAAAGGCAATGTCTCCATCAGTTCCCGGGAACGAATCTTTCATGTTCTCGGGCAGCTGGATTACAATGCCACTATTATCAGCAGGCAATACGGAGAGCGATCGTTCTGCAGCGAAGATGAGGCACAGTCTGCGGGCTGGCGCAAGGCTACCCGCTAAAGGGTGGACTTGAGTTGACAGCTGTCAACCTGCCTCCGCCGGTCGCCGATAACCGCGCTTCACCTTGCTGCGGACAAGCGCCACCAGCCGGCGTTCCGCCTCCAGCCGCGAGCCGAACAGATCGATGCGGAAACGGCCCTTGGTACCGATACGGCCCCAGTTGCGGGTGAGCGCCGCTCCCTCGAAAAGATCGGGTTCGACGCTAAGCACGTAGAAGCGGGCCATGTTGCGGGCGGGGTCGCGGCGGGTGAGGGGAAGCGGTCCGCTGGTCATGCCGGCAGAATCGCAAGTCCCGATTCTGCCGTCCAACGACATGATTGAATCGATCCGGCCTCATCGATTCACGGCGCTGATGGGTTCAGCGCAGCAGCGATTTCAGAAGCCTTGCAACGCTCTTCAGCGGCTCCAGATACCGGTCCGCCATTTCGGCGGCGGGGACGCTTGCCGCCGGCGCGCCGATATTGATTGCGGCGACCACCCGGCCGCGATCGTTTTCCAGCGGCACCGCGATCGAACAGAGGCCGAGTTCCAGTTCCTGGTCGATGACGGCAAAACCCTGCTCGCGGACGCGGGCAAGCTCCTCCATCAGCCGGATGGGGTCGGTGAGCGTGCGGGGCGTGAAGGATTTGAGATTGCTCTGTTTCAGGAGCGCCAGGCTCTCGTTGTCGGGCATGGCCGCCAGCAGGACGCGGCCCATCGAGGCGCAATAGGCGGGGAGGCGGCTGCCGGGCATCAGGTTGATCGACATCACCCGCTTCTGCGAGGCGCGGGCGATATAAACGACCTCGGTGCCGTCGAGCACGCTTGCGGACGCGCTCTGGTGAACCTCCTCGGCGAGCTTGTCGAGAAAAGGCTGGACGATGTGGGGCAGGGGGGTGGCGGAGAGATAGGCATGGCCGAGCCGCAAGATCTTCGGCGTCAGCACGAAGAATTTTCCGTCATAGTCGGCATAACCGAGTTCGGCCAGGGTCAGCAGGCAGCGGCGGGCCGTCGCCCGGTCGAGCCCGGTCGCCTTCGCCACATCGGCGATCGCCAGCCGCGGCGTCGTCTCACCGAATGCCTCGATGACCTTCAGGCCTCGCGCGAAACCGCTGACGAAATCCGTTTCCTGCATGGTTTCTCCCTGTGTCTCGCCCTTTGTCGACGCAATGTGAAGCCGCGAGGATGTGCAGGCTCCGCATCGCCAGTTCGCACAATATGTGCGATATATGAACAAAAGTCAATTATCGCACATATTTCTTGCTGTCTTTCCCATGCTGATCTATCTGTTTTCGCGGAGGCACGGCGGGCACGTTCGCCGGGTATAGCGAAGGAGATATCCCGTATGGACAAGACAATCGGGAGCACGGCGGAAGCCGTCTCCGAGATCGGTGATGGCGCGACCATCATGATCGGCGGTTTTGGCGGATCGGGGGCGCCGATCGAACTGATCCACTCCCTGATCGACAAGGGTATCAAGGACTTAACCGTTATCAACAACAATGCCGGCAATGGTCGTATCGGAATTGCCGCGATGATCGACGCGGGCATGGTCAGGAAGATGATCTGCTCGTTTCCGAAGTCGTCGGATCCGCGCGCCTTTACCGACCGTTATCTCGCGGGCCAGATCGAGCTTGAACTCGTGCCCCAGGGCACGCTTGCCGAGCGTATCCGCGCCGGCGGCGCTGGCATCCCGGCCTTCTACACCCCGACCGCCTACGGAACCGAACTTGCCAACGGCAAGGTGATCGCCGAGTTCGACGGCCGCCATTATGTCCAGGAGCGCTGGCTGAAGGCGGATTTCGCCATCGTCAAGGCGCAGCTCGGCGATCCATTGGGCAACCTCACCTACAACAAGGCCGGCCGCAACTTTAATCCGCTGATGTGCATGGCCGCCGCCAAGACGATCGTGCAGGTGTCGAAGATCGTGCCCCCAGGCGGCATCGATCCCGAGCATGTCGTGACGCCCGGCATCTTCATCGACCGCGTCGTCGAAGTGCCCAACCCCCAGCAGGAAGAAATCCTCATTCGCGCCGGAGTGGCTTACGCCCCAGGAGCACAGGTATGACCCTCAACACCCGAGAAGACATCAAGCTTTCCAACGCCCAGATCGCCTGGCGCGCCGCCCAGGACATAAAGGACGGCGCCTATGTGAACCTCGGCATCGGTTTTCCGGAAATGGTCGCCCGCTACCAGCCGCCGGGCCGCGAGGCGATCTTCCACACCGAAAACGGCATCCTCAACTTCGGCGAAGCGCCGGCCGAAGGCGAGGAGGACTGGGACCTGATCAACGCCGGCAAGAAGGCCGTGACGCTGAAGCCGGGCGCTGCCTTCTTCCACCACGCCGACAGCTTTGCCATGGTGCGCGGCGGACATCTCGACGTCGCCATATTGGGCGCGCTGCAGGTGGCCCAGAACGGCGACCTCGCCAACTGGCGGGTCGGCTCAAAGGGCGTGCCGGCCGTCGGTGGCGCCATGGACCTCGTGCACGGCGCCAAGCAGGTCTGCGTCATCACCGAACACGTCACCAAGAACGGCGACCCGAAATTAGTTGAAGCTTGCACCTTTCCGCTGACCGGCGTTGCCTGTATCACTCGGGTCTATACGAGCCACGCCGTCGTCGACATCGTCGAGAAGCATTTCGTCCTGCGCGAAAAGCTCGCCGGCATGACAGTCGAGGAACTGCAGGCCATGACCGGCGCGCGCCTCCATATCGATGGACCGGTTGCCGATCTCGTCGTGCCGAAACTGTGAGAGAGAAGATCATGACCGAAGCCTATATCTGCGATTATATCCGCACTCCGATCGGCCGTTTCGGCGGCTCGCTCTCCGCCGTTCGTGCCGACGACCTTGGCGCTATCCCTCTGAAAGCGTTGATGGAACGTAACGCTTCCGTCGATTGGGAAGCGGTTGCCGATGTCATCTACGGCTGCGCCAACCAGGCCGGCGAAGACAATCGCAACGTCGCCCGCATGTCGGCGCTGCTTGCCGGACTGCCGGTCTCGCTCGGCGGCACCACCATGAACCGCCTCTGCGGTTCGGGCATGGATGCGGTCATCACCGCCGCCCGCGCCATCAAGGCGGGCGAGGCCGAACTGATGATCGCTGGCGGCGTCGAAAGCATGTCCAGAGCGCCCTTCGTGATGCCCAAGGCCGATACCGCGTTCTCGCGCAATGCCGAGATCTTTGACACCACGATCGGCTGGCGCTTCGTCAACCCGCTGATGAAGAAGCAGTATGGCGTCGATTCCATGCCGGAAACCGGCGACAACGTGGCGATCGATTACAAGATTTCCCGCGAAGACCAGGACGCGTTTGCGGTCCGCAGCCAGGCGAAGGCCTCGGCAGCTCAGGAGAACGGCCGTCTCGCCAAGGAAATCACCTCGGTGACCATCCCGCAGCGGAAGGGCGATCCGGTGATCGTTTCGAAGGACGAACATCCCCGCGCGACCAGCATGGAAGCGCTTGCCAAGCTCAGGGTGTTGAACAAGATCGAGGGTGCTACGGTGACCGCCGGCAACGCGTCGGGCGTCAACGACGGCGCAGCGGCCCTGATCATCGCCTCGGAAGCGGCGGCGAAGAAATACGGCTTGACCCCGATCGCCCGCATCATGGGCGGCGCCACCGCCGGCGTTCCGCCGCGCATCATGGGCATCGGCCCGGCGCCGGCCACCCAGAAGCTTTGCGCCCGTCTCGGCATCTCGCCGAAGGATTTCGACGTGATCGAACTCAACGAAGCCTTTGCGAGCCAGGGCATCGCGGTTCTTCGCGAACTCGGCCTGCAGGAAGACGCCGAACATATTAACCCGAACGGCGGCGCGATCGCACTTGGCCACCCGCTCGGCATGTCCGGCGCCCGCATTTCCGGCACCGCAGCGCTCGAACTGTCGCTCCGCAAGGGCCGTTACGCGCTTGCGACGATGTGCATCGGCGTGGGGCAGGGGATCGCGGTCGCTCTGGAACGCGTGTGATCCAAAGCTACTCCCTGCCCTGAACGGGAAGGGAGTTCCCCCTTTTCCCGAAACATGGCCGAAGGCAGGTTTGACGTCGGCGGGGCGTCCCAGATCTAGTTTACCTGCACGCCGCGCTGCTTCAACGTTTCCAAAACTCCGCGTGCGGCCGGCGCCCCGGAAAAACGGCCCGCTTGTCTGAGCGACGGCAGATCGAGCAATGCTTCGATGTTTTCGGACGGAACGTTGATGCTGACCCGTTCCAGTTTCGTAAGCGGCGCTAGGTCGCGAATATCAACCTTGTCGATCATCGAGATCACGGAGATGAATTTCAGGTTCGGGCAGAAGCGGATACCTGACAGGTCCTTGATATCGAACGCGTTTTCTTCGCCGCCCCAGAAATACCAGACATAGGGGTAGATCGCAGCGCCTCCGTCGAATTCGATCCAGTCGACGGAAGCCAGGAGTTCGTCGGTCAAAGGATAGCGGGAGAGATAATCCAGCGCTTCCGGAATGCGCTCGTAACCCTCCTTTTCCAGGTCGACCGGGCGGCCCAGCACATGGCTCGCAAGCTCTTCCGGCGTGCCGAGATCAATCGCCTTGGAACGCATAAGGGCAGAGAGCACCGCCAGCTTCAGGTTAACATCCGAGAAAGGCGCGCCGGGATCGCCGCTTGCGGCCGGGTAGGGCGGTGCGGTCGGCTCCCTATATTCGGCATCGGGATTGGAAATGTTGATCTCGTAGACCGTGTCATAGGTGATGCGGGCGGAAAGCTCGCCTTCCTGCAATTGCTTCCTGCCGAAACGGGTAGCGCGCCGTACCTTGCTTTCCTCGCCGATCTGCATATCGGGCACAGTGGTGCGAAGATCGGCAAGCGAAATACCCATGGGAACGCCGGCAATCGTATGCTCGAAGCGGGAGTTGAAATTAACGCTGCCGATCAGTCCCTTCCGATCGATCCGCACGATGACGCCATACGTATTCTCGAGAATGTCGATCAGGCCGCCCTTGTGGGGCGGCGGCGCGCGCCAGGCAGACCCCATCGCCTTCTCGACGGCCGACATCGGCATGCCAGGTCGTAGAGCCGCAAGCGCTGCGGCATCAACCGGTTTACTCGACGCCGCCATGCCTTGACCTCCCGCTGTCGCCCACAGAGCCAGCGCAGCCCCGCCGATCAGAAATTCACGCTTCCGCATGATCCCCGTCTCCATCCATGAACCCATAGCCGCTCGCGGCAAAAGGGATATGCTGCGGCGCGGCTGAATTTCAACGTCTTCGAAGTACCCGCACGCCGCTCTCTGACACATCGTCGCAACCGGGCATCAGGCCTTGGGTCCCGCATCCGCTGAGCCTATATAAGGCGGGCTGCAAATGCGGTGGAACCCAAGGTTTTGAGATGAGCGACGAATTGCAGGGGCGCGCGGCGCATATCGCGGCGATCCGGGAACGAGCGGAAGCGGAAATGAAGGCGATCGGCGTCGATGATGCCTTCATCGACACGCTGGTCGACACCTTTTATGGCCGCATACTGGCGCATCCGGAACTGGGACCCGTATTCGACGCGCGGCTTTCCGGACGCTGGCCGGAGCACATGGCGAAAATGAAGAGCTTCTGGTCCTCCGTCGCCTTCCGCAACGGTGCCTATGGCGGAAAGCCGGTCCAGGCGCATGCAGGCGTCGCCAACATGACGGCAGAGCTTTTCCCAAAATGGCTGGAGCTGTTTGCCGCGACGCTGGACGACATGGCTCCGAGCCCCGAGGCGAAAGCCTGGTTCATGGCAACGGCCGAGCGCATCGCAAAAAGCCTGACGCTGTCGCTCTTCTACAATCCGGCGCTGGACGACCCGGCGCTCAAGCAGGCCTGACGGCCGGCGGCGCCCTAGCGCCTAGAGGTGGCGGCCCGCATCCAGCGCTTCCTCGGCCTCATCGAGCGACATCTCGAAGATTCTCCTGCCGATATCGAAGCTGAAACCTGCCCTGGCGAAGGTGGAGAACTCCTTCGCCTTGCGTTTTTCGTCGAGCGCGCCCTTCCGGAACGGCCCGAAGGCGCGTTTGCGGGCCAGGATGATGGCCGCATGGAAATCATCCGCCTCGGCAATGGCGGCCGCCACGGTGCTGCTCGCCACGCCCTTCTGCGACAGTTTCTGGGCAATGGCCCGTCTGGACCTGCCGCCGCGCATGCCCGAGCGGGTGCTCGTCTCGGCAAAGGCGGCATCATCCAGCGCCTTGTTGTCATAGGCGAATTTCACCGCGAACTCGGCCAGCGCCCTGACCTGGACTTCGCCGATATCCTCGAATTTCTCACGTGCCTTGCGCGCTATGGCATCGAAGAGCTGCTTTTCCGTGTGCATGCGCCGGTTTATGCGATAGATCGTCGAATTGCGCGCCCATGACAGCATGCGCGGCGTCGGTGCATCGGATTGCGGCGTCTCGTCGTCCAGATCCAGTTCAGGCCTCCAGCACTGTTTTGACTACGGCTGGGCTGCTTACACCAGGTAGGCCCGGCGAAACAACATCGCCGGACATCCGGTGAGGCCGGTGGAGGGCTGTTTCAGACCGTGGGCACCGTTTTCAACACATCCTGATGCACGACGATCCGGGCATGGTAGGGGACGCGCGCATAGAGATCCATGACGTCCTGGTTGACCAGGCGCACGCAGCCCGACGACGACGCCTTGCCGATGGAAGCCCATTCCGGCGAGCCATGCAGGCGGTAGAGCGTATCCTGGCCGTTCTGGAAGATGTAGAGTGCCCGCGCACCGAGCGGGTTCTTGACGCCCGGATCCATGCCGCCGTTCTCGATCGAAAACTTCTTGAGGCTCGGCTGGCGCGCGACCATTTCGTTCGGCGGTTTCCAGCGCGGCCAGGGCTGGCGCCAGTGGATGACGCCTTCGCCCTGCCAGGCAAAACCGTCCTTGCCGATGCCGACGCCGTACCGCATCGCCGTGCCGCCGGGCTCCACCACGTAGAGAAAACGGCCGGGCGTATCGACGACCACCGTGCCCGGCAGTTCGCCGGTCGGATCGACCACGCGCTGACGATAATATTTCGGGTCGATCTGCTTGTAGGGGATCGCCGGCAGGAGGTGGCCGCTGTCCTCGACGGCGGCGTACCGGGCCTGCAGCTCCGCTTCGCTGGGGGGCTCGATCGGACGGCGGGCCATTTCCGGGACTGGAGCTCGCTCAGCGGTGGTGGCGCAGCCGGCAAGCGTCGCGGTCATCGAGACGGAGCCTATCACGAAGGCGCGCCGCGACATCTGGTATTCGCTGGTCATGGACCCAAAGATCTTTCTGAAAATCAACGTATGTGAGCTAGTAGCGGTTTCGAGCCCTGACCAGCAAGACGCGACGCATTCACATCACGGTGACCCGTCCGTCATCGAACAGCTGGCAAATTCAATCCGTCGCCTTGGCCTCGTAAAACGCCCTGACGTCGCCTGCAAAACTGCGGCGTGAATCCGGCCTGGTGTAGAACATGTGCCCGCCGCGATAGACCTTCAGTTCGGCGCGGCCGGCAGCAAGTTCAGGCGGCAGGTGGTCGATGACGTAGCGGCTGGCGCCGTAAGGCGTCAGCGCGTCGCTGTAGCCGTGGGCGATCATCAGCTTGAAGGACGGGATGACCGAAAGCAGGTCGCGGATATCGGTGCTGGCGCTGGCGAGCGAGCGCGAATCTCCGCCACGGCTGCCGTTCCACTCCCAGCGGCGGTTCACCTCCTCGTTCAGCAGCGAATAGGTCATTTCGCTCGCAAACCCGAGCTCGTTGCGAGCATAGGCGGCAAACGCGGCGCCATAGGCGCGCGTGTAACCTTCGAGGATCGGGTCGTCGTTGCGGGTGACGGCATCTTCCGGATAGGCATCCGGCACCGCGTAGGCAGCGTCATAGGGGCTGACGATCTTTCCCGGCCCCCCCATCTGCTTGGCATAGACATCGCCCACGAAACCGCGGGTGCGGACGACGATGTCCTTCGGAATGCCGGTGAGTTCGGAAACCCGGCCATAGAGCGTATCGGCCGCCTGGCCGGTGGGGGAGGGGCCGGCGAGCCCGACGAGATAGTCACCGATCGCGAAACGTTCGGCATCGGCAAGCTTTTCCGGCGTGAACTGGTTGCGGCGCTCCAGCTCGGCTGCGGCGAGCGAGGGAAGCTGTAGCGCCGCACTCAAGGGATCGTCGGAATTGGCGAGGAAACGACCCTCCACCAGCGGCGACAGCATGATAATGCCCGAGGCCAGCATCCCCTGACTGTTCTTCAGAGACACGGCGACCTTGGCGGCGCGAAAACCGCCATAACTCTCGCCGAGCAGGTATTTCGGCGCATCGAGCCGGTTGTTCTTCTGGACGTAGAGCGCGATCGCCTTGGACAGGCTGTCGGCATCCTGCCGCACGCCGTAATAACCGCCGGCCGCGTCGTTGCTGGCGGCGCGGCTCCAGCCGGTACCGACCGGATCGATCAGCACGAGATCGGTGAACGCGAGCCAGCTTTCGGGGTTGTCCTTCAGCCGGGGCGTCGTGCCATTGTCGCCGGTCGCCCCGAATTCCAGGATTTTCGGACCGACCAGACCGAGATGCAGATAAGCGGAGGCGGCGCCCGGGCCGCCGTTGAAGGCGAAGGTGAGCGGCCGGCCCGACGTTCTGTTCTTCGCGATATAGGCGGTATAGAAGATTTTCGCCGAGCGATTGCCGTCCTGGCCGAAGAGATCCAGCGTGCCGGCTGTCGCGGTATAGGGGAGATCGCCGGAAGGCGCCTTGAAGACATGTTCGGTGGTGGAATCGGCCGGGATCAGGCTGAAGATGCCACCACCGCCACCCTGCTCCGTCTGGCGCCCCCGCTCGCGGTTCTCGTCTCCACCGCGCTGCTGCTGCGCTAGAACTGGCGCCGAAAGGGCAAGGACTACGGCGAGAGATGCAATCATCCGATGGAACGTCAAACTGAAATCCTCCTTGGCCAGCCGCATCCTATGTAGGGCGACGCGCCGATCCGCAAAACTCAACTCCTATTGATCGACAGGGGCAGGGGCCTCGGCTCGCCGATTTTCAGTGCTTTCGCAGCGGCGCCCTGCAAATAACGGTGCAAATCCGCCGGGCGACGGTGCGGATTGCTGCGCGATCGGTGGCCACAAGCGCACATAAAATTTACGCTCACGCCCATGATTCCCAAGGCCGTATCTCCGAAGACGCCGTTTCAGCCCATGCCGGCAGCTCGCTGGGCAGGTCCCCAGACTTTTGCCGCGGACACCGCGGATGCGGCATTCATGGCGGGTGGCGCGCTCTATCCGCTCGACCAGATCGTTCGGGCCGAACCTGATTGGGCGGGCGCCTGGCGGCAGCGGCTAGCGCTGAAATGCGCGACGGCGGCTGTTCGGCTTGCGGGGCGTTCGGAAGACGAGGCGGGGCTGCGCGATGCCTGGCTGTTGCGCAAGCCGGGAGACGATCCCGGTCCGGCCGGTCAGATCCTTTCGGCCTGGAAGCGGCTTGCCTCGCGTTCGGCCGCGCTTGATGCGGAAATGCTGCAGACGGTAGCTGGCATGCTCGGCATCAAATGGGACGAGCCGCTGGCAACGCTCGCGCAGACTTTTGACGACCTCGGCCTCGCCGGATCAGCCGCGCCGTTCGCGGCCGCGGCGATCATCCGCGAGGCGCACACGATCCGCCCGGATGCCGAAGCGCTCGGCTGGTGGCTTGCCGATCTCCTTCTGGCGCAGAAGCTGCGCTGGCCCGTGCCCGTGCCGCTGTTGATGAGCCAGCGCTTTTCTTCGGTGTTCCGCGCCGAGGGCGGGCGTGGCCGCATCCGGCCCGGTGAAGAAGGGTTCGACCGGGCGATCTGCCTGGCCGTTGTACATGCCGCGACCGAAGCCGGCCGGCTGGCGGCAGACATTGCCCGGCGCGCCGAGCGGCTTGCCTTCGTCACGCCAAAGCTGCGCGCGAAAGGGGCGGAGGACGGGCTGCGCCTGCTGCTCTCCGATGACGCCGTTTCCGGCTCGCTGCAAACGCCGAACCTTTCCCGTTTCGCGTCGCGCCGGCTGTTCGAGCGGCTGCAGCAGCTGGAAGCGGTGCGCGAGCTTTCCGGCCGCCCAACCTTCCGCATCTACGGGCTCTGAGCATGGCGAAGCGGGCGCGGCAAATCGTCATCGACAAGGAGCTTCTCCACCTGACGCAGGAGGAGCGGCATCGCCAATGGGCGGCGCGGGTGGAGGCGGTGATCTTTGCCTCTTCCGAGCCCGTCACCCGGAAAGCGCTGGAGCGCGTCGTTGGAGAGGACTGCGATATCGAAGCGATCATCGAGGAGATCCGCGAGTCGCTCGGCGGCCGGCCTTATGAACTCGTCGCGGTCGCCGGCGGCTGGCAGCATCGCACCCGGCCGGAATTTGCCGATGTCATCCATGCTTCCGGTACTGCCAACGCACCGCCCGCGGATCTGACCGATCACCAGGCGCTGGTGCTGATGACGATCGGTTATTTCCAGCCGGTGACGCGCGCCGAAATTTCGAAGATTTTCGGGCGCGAGGTGAGCCGTGATACGATCGCGACGCTCCGGCAGCTCGGTTTCCTCGCCTCCGGCCCGCGCAGCCCGACGCCCGGTGCGCCTTATACCTATATCACCACGCCGGCCTTCCTCACCGCCTTCGGTTTCGACACACTCCGCGACCTTCCGGATGCGGAAATGCTGGAGGATGCCGGGTTGCTGACCCGCAAGCTGCCGGTCGACGATTTCGTCGAGCCGGAACTGGAAGATGACGACGATTAACGGCAGCGCTTGAAATGCGCGGAAATTGGGCTCATATTGAGCAACAGATGATCAAAACTGGATCAGGACTGCTCTCATGGCTCATGCTTTTGAAATCGGCGCCGCCGCTTTCCGTGAATCGCAATCCGCGCTTTTATCGGCGCGGCGGGTGTCCGATCTGCTCGGACTGACCCAGGCGGAACTCGCAAAACTGATCGGTGTCGCCCGCAATACGCTGACGGCCAAGAGCGGCGCCCGCAAGGTGGATCTGGCGCTCTCCCCGGTCGTGCGCATTCTGGCCATGGCGAGCGAGATGGCCGGCGACGAGAACCGCGCGGCGATCTGGTTCAAGCACCAGCCTATCCCGGGCTGGGCGGGCAAGACGGCTTACGACCTCGTCGGCGAAGGCAAGGCCGACAAGGTACTCGCCTACCTGGAGGCGGTACGCTCCGGCGTTTATGCCTGAATTGGCCCCGGAATCGGGCATCCTCTGGCGTGCCTATGTGCCGCGCTGGGCGCACGCGCCGCTTTCCGGCGACGGCGCTGCTCGCTTCGGCGGACGCTGGAACCCGGTCGGCGCAGCGACCATCTATGCGGCACGCGAGCTTTGCACCGCCTGGGCGGAGTATAATCAGGGTTTCGTCCAGCATCCGGCCCTGATCGCGCAGCTTCGGCTCGACGGCGCGCGGCTCGCGGATCTGACCAGCCCCCAGGTTCTGGCCGGTCTTGGCGTCGACGAGACAATCCACCACTGCGAATGGCGGGCCGATCTCGATGCCGGCCAGATACCGGCGACGCATCTCGTTGCAGAGAGGTTGCTCGATGATGGCTGCGACGGCGTTATCTATCCGTCCTTCATGTCGCCAGGCGGAACCTGCGTCGCCCTCTGGCGCTGGAACGGCAAGGATCAGCTGAAGCTCACGGTCACCGACCCCGACGGCCGGCTGCCGAAAAGCCCGGCTTCCTGGTTATAGTCGGGAAAAGCGACGTAGTTTCTCCCCGTAGCGTCGGTTCGACCACCGGGACGACCATCGCCGCCTGACGTCCCACCCACAGCTGTATGGAAAATACTCCGTTCAACCTTGGCATTTAAAATTTAGCGGAATGTAATGTTTTGGATGCATGATGGGCCGAGAGAAAGCGGTGCCTATGCAGCAGAACATCCGTATCACATCGCACGTCACGATCGTGCTGACATTGCTGACGGCCCTGACAGCGCTGCTTCTCGCCGGCTTCATGTGGCTTGCCTCGGTCAAGGTGGACGATTTCTCCTTGACCCGGCAGAAGGGTTACGTCGAACAGGGCCTCGACGAGCAGGTGAAAGCCGTACAGCATGAACTGGAAAGCGTCACGGCATGGAACGACGCGGTCCTGCTTGTCGCCAAGGACGATCACCCATGGATTGCCGACAATATCGGTATGTGGATGCACAAATATTTCAGCCATGACCGCACTTACGTGTTCAATGAGCGGGATGAGCTGGTCTTCGCTATGCGGGACGGCGAGGATATCGCGGCCCTGACCTTTCTCGGCGATGAAAAGGCTGCGGCTGCCTTGCGGGAAGACATCCGGGCGGCGCTCCGCAAACGGACCGCACCCGGCGATTCCAATCCCCCGGTGCTTGCCGAAATTTTCGCGGAGAAGATCCTCTCGATCGCCGGCCGGCCGGCTGTCGTCAGCGCAAGGCCGATCGTCCCGAGCAGCGACGAGGTCTCGCTGGATGCCGGCAAGGAATTCATTGCGGTTGCCGTAAGATTTCTGGATGCCAGCGCGGTCGAAAAAATCGCTCGTTATGCGCGGATCGAGACACTGCATTTTACCACCGACGCTGCCGAATCGACTGCGGCCATTCCGGTCATGGCCAGCGCCGGCTCGACGCTTGGATATATGGCTTGGCAGCCCATCCGGCCGGGCCTGATGCTCATCGAGAAAATCGCTCCGGTCGGCATTGCCGGCATCGTCGTGGCCATGGGCGTGGTGATCTTCCTGGGCCGTGGACTGCGCAAGACAACCCTCGACCTCTCCGAAAGCCGTCTGGCACTGATGCGCCACCGCGACCAGCTCGAAGAGGGCGTCAGGCTGCGGACGACGGAGATCGAGCGCCAGCGGGAGGAGCTGGACAGGCTCCTGGCGCAGGAGCGGCATGTGAACGCCCTGCAGCGTCAGTTCGTCACCATGGCTTCCCACGAGTTCCGCACCCCGCTTGCCATCATCGATGCCGCAGCGCAGCGCCTGTCGCGCACGAAAACAACCCAGAAGCCCGAATATGTGGAAGAGAAGTCGGCCCAGATCCGCGCCGCCGTGCTGCGCATGGTCGACCTGATGGAGAGCATCCTGTCGGCGGGCCGGCTGGAGACCGGTAAAACGACGCTGAAGCCGGAACGGCTCTCGCTGGCGGAAATCATCGAATCCTGCTGCGCCCGGCAGATGGACGTTCGCAAATCCCACAGAATTCACCGGGACCTTTCGCATCTGCCGCAGACGATCCTTGCCGATCGCACAACGATCGAACAGGTCTTCACCAACCTGCTTTCGAATGCCGTCAAATATGCCCCCCAGGCGCCGGATATCCATATCCGGACCTCGACGAAGAACGGCATGTCCTATGTGTCGATCCAGGATGCCGGCATCGGCATGGATGCCGAGGACCTGCCGAAGCTTTTCCAGCCCTATTACCGGGCCCGCAGCGCGACCGGGATTGCCGGCACCGGCATCGGGCTCAACCTCGTCAAGCAGATCGTCGACCTGCATGGCGGTTCGATTTCGGTCGAGAGCGTGCTCGGCCGGGGAACAACATTCACCGTGGCGCTCCCGAACAAGGGACCGCTCGCAAATCTCATCAAACGTGCAGCTTAGGGAATAGCAGGATGATTACCGTACTATGCATCGACGACGAAGCGGATATCCGCCAGCTCATCGTTGAAGAACTGACGGACGCCGGGTTTGCAACTTTGGAGGCCGCCAACGGGCAGGAGGGGCTGGAAGCCATCCTGTCCTATTGGCCGGACATCGTCATCTGCGACATTTCGATGCCCGTCATGGACGGTCACCAGCTCCTGGCAGAAATCCAGATGAACCACGCCGAGCTTTTCAACATCCCCTTCATCCTGCTGTCGGCCTTGACCGACAAGGACAATGTCCTGACGGGCCTGCGGGCAGGGGCGGCGGACTACCTGACCAAGCCGATCGATTTCGATCTTCTGCTGGCCAAGCTCGCCGGCTGCATCGCCCGCCTCGAGAACGACCGGGCTGTCGGCCGAGCACTTTGATCTTGAGGCAAGGCGGCGGAGTTCCTCTGCGGCCGCAGCTCAGGACGTAACTGCGAGTCCCGACCGGCGACCTGCCAGGAATCGGCGGATCGCAGGGTCCGTTTCGAGGCCGATGGCGCGCGCATAGGCGGCATCGGCTTCTTGTCTTCGGCCGCAGCGGGAAAGCAGGTCGGCGCGCGCCGCCCAATAGGGCTGGTAGCCGGCAAGGCGCTGGTCGCCGTTGACCGCATCGAGTGCCGCGAGCCCTTCCTCCACGCTTCGGCCGCTCGCGATCACCACGGCGCGGTTGACGGCAACCACCGGCGAGCCGGTCAACGCCCCCAAATGGCCGTAGAGGGTTTCAAGGATCGCCCAATCGGGCTGACGGCCGAAACGGCGGATCGCATGGGCCGATTGCACGGCGGCTTCCAATTGATAGCGGCCTATCCTTCCGCGGTGACTGGCGGTGAGCAGGATGTCTTCGGCCTCGTCGATCAGGGTCCTGTCCCAGGCGGCCGGGTCCTGTTCGGCGAGCGCTACATAATCGCCGGCCTCGGTCCGCCGCGCGCCGCGCCGGGCTTCGAGATGCAGCATCAGTGCCAGCAGGCCGAGCGCTTCCGGCTCGTCGGGCAGCATCACGGCCACCAGCCGGCCGAGCCAGATCGCCTCCTCCGCCAAACCGCGGCGGCGGGACGGGGCGGCAGCCGGATCGATCCAGCCTTCGGTGAAGGCCGCATAGATCGCCTCCAGAACCGCATCCAGCCGTTCGCTCATGTCGGCGCGTCCGGGCAGGCGGAGGGCGATGCCGGCGTCGCGGATCTTGGTTTTGGCGCGGACCAGTCGCTGCCCCATGGTAGCCGGTGGAACAAGGAAAGCGCTGGCGATCGTTGCCGCGTCGAAGCCGAGGATGGTCTGCAGGATCAGCGGCCCACGCATCCGGGCGTCGATCGCCGGATGGGCGCAGGCGAACATCAACCGCAGCCGCTCGTCCGGGATGTCCGCCTGCTCCTGATCGGAAAGCTCGTCGGACAGCAGCTTCAAATGATCCGCGGCGGCGGCACGCGTGCCCCCGCGCCTCATCGCATCGAGCTGCCTTCGGCGGGCGACCGTCAGCAGCCAGGCTTCGGGATTTTTCGGAATACCCATATTGGGCCAATCGGAAAGCGCCGAAGCGAAGGCTTCCGACAGTGCGTCCTCGGCACCCGCCAGGTCGCGGGTGCGGGCGGCGAGGAAGGCAACGAGCCGGCCGTAGGACTGGCGGGCGACGCGCTCGGCCTCGCCGGAAACTCCGTCCAAAACCTCGCCGCCGCCGACCATCGGCGTCACATCACCCACATCGGGCGCACTTCGATCGCGCCGTTGATCGCACCCGGGCATTTCGCTGCCCATTCGAGCGCGGCATCGAGATCAGGCACGTCGATGATGTAAAAGCCGCCCAGCTGTTCCTTGGTGTCGGCATAGGGGCCGTCCAGCACCTCGGTCTTGTTGCCTGTGACCCGTACCGTGCTTGCGGTCTCGGAGACCTGCAGCCGATCGCCGCCGACAAGCGCGCCGGATTTCTTCAGCGCTTCGGCATAAGCGATATAGGGGGCGGAATGGGCGCCGCTCTTGGCATCGGCAGCGAACCATGCTTCGTCGCGGTAGATCATCAGCATGTATTTCATGGCTTTTCTCCCTGGATGCGGCAGCCCGTCATCGGACTGCTACCCCAATGTCGTTCGAGAATAAGCCCGTTCGACACGGCCCGCGAAAATCTATCGCCGGCCGCGCATTTTGTCAGTCTCCCTTGGCGATCTCGTCGCGCTCGCGAAGATTGCGGGCGACCAGCCGACAAAGCTCGCGGAGCTGCTGGTAGCTTTCCTGCGGCAGGAAGGAAAAGACGTCCCGCTCGACGGCATCGGCTGCCGCGTCGCAGGCCTTGATCATCCGCTTGCCCTCGGTCGTCAGGCTCATGCGCAGGATGCGGCGGTTGGCCGGGTCTTCCTTGCGGGTGATGAGATTGCGGCGCTGCAGGCCGCCGATCAGCTCGTTCATCGTCTGCGGCGTCACGAAGAAACGGCGCGAGAGTTCGGCCGAGGAGAGACCCTCGCGGCTGCCGATGACGCTCAGCACCGTATATTGAATGCCGGTCATCTGCAGCGCCGACAACGCCACTTCCAGCCGGCTGCGGACGGCATGATTTGCCTGGTTCAGGAAGTAGATTGCCCGGGGCTGCTGCATCACCCAATCGCCGGTGCTTGCTTCTTCGGGCCTGACGTCTTCAGCCATCACGATGCGGTGACCTTCTTTAAACGGTTATATGAGCGGGGTAGCGGAGAAAGTGCAGCGGCACAAGTCGCGTTGCACAAAACCCTCAACTTACTGAGGCGCCGAGCCGCAGCGACAGGGACCTGGCGGCACGCAACGTTGCGGTCAGCGGCGGGGCGGAAGGCGCGATATCGAAGCCATCCTGCCGACCGAGCACGGTGACGACCGCTTTCAGATGCGAGCGGTGATCGAAGACGGGGGCGGCGACCGCCGAAAAATCCGGAACCGTGGACGGCAGCGTCGCGGCATAACCTTGGCTGCGCACCGTTGCGAGATCGGTTATGAAACGGGCGATCGAGCCCTCCGCTTCGCCGCCCTGGTGCATCATGGCGCGCAAGTGGTGTTCCCATTCGGCGTCCGGCAGGTTGGCCATGAAGACCCGACCGGTCGCCGTCGGCCACAGGCGGACCAGCGAACCGACCTTGATCTCGTAGACGCTGTCGGAGCGGCCCTCGATCTTGTCGACCACGACAGGCGCATCGCCGTTCCAGACCGCCAGCGTCACCGTCTCGCCGAGCTTGGCGGCAAGCTGCGAAATCGCCGCGCGGGCGAGGCTGAGGAAATCGGTGCGGGAAAGCGAGGCAAGCCCGAGCTGCAGCGCGGCATCGCCGAGATCGTAAAGGCCGGACAGCCGGTCCTGCGTGACGAAGCCGGTGCGCACCAGGCTGACCAGATAACCATGCGCCATGCTGGGCGTCATGCCGGCAGCAGCGGCGATGTCGTTCAGCCGCATGGCACGGCCAGCATGCCGAATCGCCGTCAGCACCTTCAGCCCCTTTTCAAGCGACTGGATGCCGGCGGCGCCCTTGATCTCCCGGTCCTTGCCTGCCGCTTTCTGGTTTACCGACGCGTCCATGACCTCTCCGCTTGACGTCCTCGTTCATCTTTATACAATATAACTGAATGATTTCAAGAATCTTGAAATCGCGCGAAGGATAGGGAGGAGACCTTGGCGGAATATCTGGTTTGTTCGGAGGATGAGATCGCCGATGGCGGCCGCAAGGTCGTCGCCTGCGGGGAGCGGGAGATCGGCATTTTTCGTGTGAAGGGTGCGCTGCACGCCTGGCACAACATGTGCCCGCATCGGCAGGGGCCGATCTGTCAGGGCCGCATCTATCCTCAAGTCATCGAGCCCGTCGATGAAAGGCAGGAGGTGCGGACGCTTCAATACAATGAAGAGAACATGCACGTCGCCTGTCCGTGGCACGGCTGGGAATTCAACCTGGAAACCGGCCGCAATGCCGGGCCGGCCAAATACCGCCTGCACCGCGCCGAACTGGCGATCCGGGAGGGGCAGATCTATGTCGTCCTCTGAACCCACTTTTCGCAGCAATCCCCTTGGGCGCAACGATCCCTATGGCTGGATCGAGGACGCCACCGCCGAGATCGAGAAGGCGACGGCCGAACTGCTGGAAAACGGCGAAGCATCGCGCGTCTCCGACGAGGCGGTGGCGCGGATGATGACTGCGGCGATCCGGCTTTACGTCGCCAAGAGCGACGGCGAGGAACGCACGTTCCGGCCGCTGACCGGCACCCGCGACGAGACGGTGACCGCCACCGAAGCGTTGTCTGCCGTGTCGGAAATCCTGCGCGCCCTGCATCTCGGGCCGATGGAACTGGCGCTCTGGTACCGGCGCCGGCCGGATGAACTTTGAGGCATAAAATCCACTCTTTCGCCTGAGGAGAGCGAACATGGATATTTCCAACAAGGATCGCGCCCGCGAATTGCCGGTGCAGCAGATCGACGTCTTCACCGATACGCGCGACATTCTAGCCCATGCCAACCGGGCCGCTAAGAAGCGTGGTTTCGAGGACTGGCTGATCTGCGACGTGGACGCCCACCACACCGAGACGATCTCCTGGCATGAACTGGTGCAATATATCGAGGACCCGGTCATCCGCCATCAGGCTATGCTCTTCCACGACGAGAAGATGGGCACCGCCTCCTACGGTTTGAACGGCGACATGGGCCTCAAATACCAGGATGTCGGCGGCCGCATTCCGCACCAGGCGGGCATCCGCGAAAAGGTCGAGGACGGGGTGCATCGCGATATCACGCTGTCGCGGCGGGCGATGAGCGCGCTCGGCGTCGACTATATGGTGCTGTTTCCGACGCCGATGCTGACGCTCGGCCTGCATCCACAGCCGGAAATGGAGGTCTATCTCGGCCGCGCCTATAACCGCTGGCTGATCGACAAGGTGCTCTCCAAGGACGACCGGCTGAAGACGCTCGCCTACCTGCCGTTCAACGTGCCGAAGGAAGCGGAACGCACCATCGAGGAATTTTCCGGCCAGCCGGGTGTCATCGGCTTCTGCGTTCCGTCCGTCCGCCACAAGGCGGTGCATCACAACGACTACATGCGTATCTATGCGATGCTCGAGGAGCGCAACCTGCCGATCGCCTTCCATGCCGCCTATCACTGGCAGGACCAGTCGCTTGCGACGATCAACCGCTTCCTCGGCATGCACGCGCTCGGTTTCGTCTGGTGCAACATGGTGCACATGACCAACTGGATCTTGAATGGCATTCCGGAGCGTTTCCCGAAGCTGAAGAGCATCTGGGTGGAAAGCGGGCTCGCCTGGATCCCCTTCCTGATGCAGCGGCTCGACGACCAGTACCTGATGCGCCCTTCCGAGGCGCCGCAGCTGAAAAAGCTGCCAAGTGACTACATGCGTGAAAACTGCTGGTACACCACCCAGCCGATGGAAACGGTGAACATGAAGGCGCTGCAATTGACGCTGGAGATGATCAACGCCGAGAGCCAGCTGTTGTTTGCTTCCGACTGGCCGCATTTCGATTTCGACCTGCCGCAGGAGATTTACGACCTGCCGTTCCTGAGCGAGCAGGCGAAACGGAATATCCTGGGGCTGAATGCGGCAAAGTTGTTCAATCTGGACCCGACGGTAAGGAAGAGTTTGTAGGGGCGGGGAAATCGGCAGGACGCACCGTCTCCGCCAAAGCTCCGAACGTTCATTCAAAAAGGCGATCTCACATGACCACTACCGGGGGCGATTCCATCGTCGCTTCATTGCGCGCTCACAATGTGGATACCGTCTTCGGCATACCGGGCGCCCAGCTCTACGGCCTGTTCGACGCCTTCCAGCGCGACGGCATGCGGGTGATCACGCCGCGGCACGAGCAGACATGCGCCTACATGGCGTTCGGCTATGCCCGAGCCTCGGGCAATCCCGGTGTCTATTCCGTCGTACCAGGCCCGGGCGTGCTCAACACGGGCGCTGCGCTTCTGACTGCCTGGGGCTGCAACGAGCCGGTTCTGTGTCTGACCGGGCAGGTTCCGACCGCGTTTCTCGGCAAGGGTCGCGGCCATCTGCACGAGATGCGCGACCAGCGCGCCGTGCTAGCCGGCATCGCCAAGTCCGCCGAACGCGCCGACAAGGCAGGGGATGTTTCCGCTGCTATCGCCCACGCGTTTCGCGAGATGCGCTCGCTCAAACCGGGCCCGGCGACGGTCGAAATGCCCTGGGAACAGTTCGTGGCGGAGGGCGAATTCGAGATCGCCCGGCCGCTCGAAAACCATCCGGATCCGATAGCCGACGTGGCGATCGATGAGGCGGCGGCTGTGGTCGGCAGGGCGGAACGGCCGATGATCTTCGTCGGCCCCGGCGCATTCGAGGCCCGCGACGAGGTGCTGCGGCTTGCGGAAATGCTGCATGCGCCGGTGGTCGGCTTTCGCTCCGGGCGCGGCGTGGTTTCCAACCGCCACGAACTCGGCCTCACCATTGCCGAAGCGCGAAAGCTCTGGCCGGCGGTCGATTGCGTCATCGGCATCGGCACCCGGCTCGAGGTGCCGAGCTGGCGCTGGAAGCCGAGAGCCGATGTGCCGGTGGTGCGGCTGGAAATCGACGCGGAGGAGTTGACCCGCACACCGGAGGCCCTCGGCGTACTCGGCCGGGCGAAGACCTCCCTCACAGCGCTGCTTGGCGAGATCAAGCCGCGGACCCTTTCCAGCGATTGGCAGGAATCGATCCGAAAGGCGCGCGCGGAGACGGCGCAAGCCATCCAGGAAATTTCGCCGCATTACGAATATCTGCAAGCGATCCGCGCAGCCCTTCCGGATGACGGCATCCTCGTCGAAGAGGTCTGCCAGTCCGGTTTCGCCTCCTGGTACTGCTATCCGGTCTACGAACCACGCACCTTCATCTCGACCGGCTTCCAGGGCACACTCGGTTTCGGCTTTCCGACCGCGCTTGGCGTCAAGGTCGCCCGGTCGGACGTGCCGGTCGTATCGATATCAGGCGATGGCGGCTTCATGTTCGCCGCCCAGGAGCTGGCGACCGCCGCCCAATACGGCATCGACGTCATCACCGTCGTCTTCAACAATTCCGCCTTCGGCAACGTGAAGCGCGACCAGAGCGAAGCATTTGGCGGACGGCTGATCGGCTCGGAGCTGAAGAACCCCGATTTCGACAAGCTCGCCGCCGCCTTCCATGTGGATTTCGCCCGGGTGAGCGCGCCGGAGGATCTCCGCACGGCAATCGAGACCGCGATTACGCGTGGCGGGCCGTGGCTGATCGAAGTGCCGCTGTCGCTCGAAAGCGAAGTAAGCCCCTGGAAGTTCATCCACGGGTAATCCGTCGATGACGAATTCCGTTCTACATGGACGAAAAGGCCTATCGTCATGGCAGGGAGCCGTATAAAGTCGGCTCCAAGATTTCGATCCGGGGAGGGCATCGTTTCCGTGACATCAGACCAGAAAACCATCCGTATCGTTGTGCTGACGGCGGTCCTGCCGGTTTCGGTGGTCTCGACGCTCGAAGGCATGGGCGGGCGGCAAATGTCGGTCGCGGACGTAGCCGCAGGCAGCGAAATACCGGGCGTGCAGGTGCTGGTCACCGATCCGGGCGTCGGCGCCAACGCGGACATACTCGCAAAATTCCCGGACCTGAAGCTGGTCGCCTGTTACGGCATCGGCATCGACTCGATCCATATGCCGACCGTCAAGGCACGTGGCATCGGCATTTCCAATACGCCGGGCCTGCTGACCGAGGATGTCGCTGACCTCGCCATGGCGCTGATGCTGGCTTCCGCCCGCGATATCGTGCCCCAGACCCAATATATCCGCGACGGCCGATGGACGACGATCGCGGCAAAAGTTCCGCTCGGCCGGTCGCTCAAGAACAAGGCGATCGGCATTGTCGGGCTCGGCAATATCGGCGCGGCGATTGCAGAACGCGCCGCCGCTTTCCGCATGCGGGTTTCGTATCATGGTCCACGGCAGAAACCTGTCCCCTATACCTACATGCCGGACCTCGTCGCGATGGCGACGGAGAGCGATTTTCTCGTCGTCGCCAGCCGCGGCGGCGAGGACACCAGGAAGATCGTCAACCGCGAAGTGCTGGAGGCGCTCGGACCCGAGGGCACGCTGGTCAACGTCTCGCGCGGTTCGATCGTCGACGAGGCGGCGCTGGTGGAGGCGCTCAGAACCGGCAAGCTCGGCTTTGCGGCGTTGGACGTGTTCGCCAACGAGCCGAGGGTTTCAGAAAAGCTGCTGTGGATGCCGAATGTCATCATGACGCCGCACCAGGGCAGCGCTACCGCGGAAACTCGCCTCGCCATGGCCCTTTTGCTGGTCGAGAATGTCCAAGCGTTTTTCAAGGGAACGCCGTTGCCGACGCCGGTGGTTCCGATTGCAATCTGGGCTTTTGAACTCTAGCCTTTGAACTCTGGGGAGGACGTCACATGGCATTTCAACGTCACGTCATCGGACTGGCAGGACAGGACCAATCCGGCGAAGTCATTACCGAGTTCGACCGCGCCTCGGTCACCGACGAGGAATGGGCCGTCCGCGTCGATCTCGCCGCCGCCTATCGTCTCGCGGCACTCTACGGCTGGGACGACCTCATCTACACGCATATCTCCGCCCGCGTCCCGGGCACCGAAAACCACTTCCTGATCAATCCGTTCGGGATGGCCTTCGACGAGATCAAGGCGAGCAACCTCGTCAAGATCGACCACGAGGCGAAGATCATCGGCAAGTCGGACTATCCGGTGAACGGCGCCGGTTTCGTCATCCACCACGCCGTGCACAAGGCGCGCCACGAGCTCAACTGCGTCATGCATTTGCATACCGAGGCGGGCATGGCGCTTTCCATGCTCGATTGCGGCCTCTTGCCGCTCTCCCAGCATTCGATGTTCTTCTACAACCGCATCGGCTATCACGGCTACGAGGGCCTAGCCCTCAACATGGAAGAGCAGGAGCGCCTGATCCACGATCTCGGCCCGCACAAGAACATGATCCTCAAGAACCACGGCACGCTGACCTCGGGCGAAAGCGTCGGCGAGGCGTTCGTCTGGACCTTCTGGCTGGAAAAGGCCGCCCGCGCCCAGCTCGCCGCCATGGCCGCCCAGCCGCAGGGCCTCACGATCCCGCAAGAGAAGATCGCCGAACTGACCGCGCATATGTACGAGATGTCGCCGGCCAAGCCGGGGCTGAAAGAATGGCCGGCGATGCTGCGAAAACTGGATAGGATCGATCCGAGCTATCGCGATTGACATCCGAAATGCCCGCTTGCCGGGAACTGGCAGATCTTCCTGTCATTCTCCGCAACGAAAAAAGCCGGCGTTTCCGCCGGCTTTTTTATCTGCTTCAGCAGGTCTTACTGCTGCGGGATCTGGGCGATCGCCACGTAGTCCTTCCACTCCGCGATCGTCTTGATCATCAGAGCCTGGGCTTCGGCCGGGGTAGAGATGTAGGGGTCGCCACCCTGATCAGCCAGGAACTTCTGGGTTTCCGGCTGCTGCAGAACGGTGTTGAACCAGCCGTTGATCTTGGTGGTGATGTCTTCCGGCGTGCCCTTGGCAACCATGGCACCCCACCAGCCGAGCTGGTCGACGTCAAAGCCCTGTTCCTTCAGGGTCGGAATGCTGGGAGCACCCTTCATGCGTTCCGGCGAACCAACGCCGAGAAGACGGAAACGGCCTTCGCGCTGCTGCGAGAGGGCGAAGACTGGGTCGTAGGAACCGAAGTCCATTGCGCCGCTGGTGATGTCGTTGAGCGAGTCGGCAGCGGTCTTGTACTGGACGGAAACGGTTTCGAGGCCGGCCTTCTGCTTGTAGACTTCGGCCATGACCTTGCCCGAGGTGGCGTTGACGGCGTAGGAGCCACCGTCGCCCTTTGCCTTCATGGCGGCGGTCAGTTCCTTCAGGTCCTTGTAGGGCGCGTCCTTGGCGACGGCGATCATGAAGGCCTGCTTGTTGATGGTCGCGATCGTCATCAGGTCCTTGCCGACGTCGATCGGCGGCTTCTTCATGATCCACATGTTACCGGCGATCGAGTTGCCGGAGTGAACGAAGATCGTGTAGCCATCCGGCTTGGAGCGCGAGGTGTATTCAGCAGCGATGTTGCTGAGTGCGCCCGGCTTGTTTTCGACGATGATCGTGGCGCCCGCGATCTTGGACACCTTGTCCGCAAAATAGCGGACGAGAACGTCGGCGCCTGAACCTGCCGGGAAGGCGCAGACGAAGGTGACCGTCTGCTCCGGATAAGCGGCCTGAGCGGGCGTAACGTTTGCAATCTGTGCGACCGCCAGCATCGCCATGGCGGCGGTGGCTTGGGCGATCTTCTTAAGCCATTTTGTCACTTTTCATCTCCTATGGCGGTTCGTAAGGGTCCCTGCGAAAGGGCCTGCCGCACTATGGCGACAGGGTCTTTCGAATCGGTTGATTAATTTTGCGGAATCTTGGCCATGGCCACATACGTCTTCCACTCCTCGACCGTCTTGGCGAGCAGTGCCTGGCCCTCTTCCGGGGTGCCGACATAGACGTCGCCGCCGAATTTCGCGAGGAAGGCGACGGTATCGGGCTGGGCCAGGATTTCGTTGAACAGCGCGTTGATCTTGTCGACCACCGGCTTCGGCGTGGCTTTCGGAACGAAAGAACCCCACCAGCCGAGCTGGTCGATATCGTAGCCCTGTTCCTTGGCGGTCGGGATGTCGGGCAGCGACTTCAGCCGGATCGGCGAACCGGTCGCCAGGATCCGGATACGCTTTTCGTTGGCCTGCGACAGGGCGAAGACGGGATCGTGGACGCCGTAGTCGATGGAGCCGCTCAGCATGTCGTTGAGTGAATCCTTGGCGTCCTTGAAACTGATCTCGACCGGGTCGACGCCGGCTTTCTGCTTGTAGATTTCGCCGAGGACCTTGCCGGAGGTCGCAGCCGTCGCGTAGCTGGCGTTGTTGCCCTTCTTTTTCAGGGATTCCGTCAGCGCCTTCATGTCCTTGATCGGGCTGTCGTAAGCCACGACGAACATGAAGGCCTGCTTGTTGATGAAGGACGTCGTCTGCAGTTCCTTGACGACATCGACCGGCGGCGCCTTGAACAGCGACATGTTGGCCGCCGTCGAGGTGCCGGAATGGACGTAGATCGTATATCCGTCCGGCTTGGCGCGGGCGGTGTACATAGCGGCGATGTTGCCGGCAGCTCCCGGCTTGTTTTCCACGATCACCATCTGACCGGAGACCTTGGCGAACTTTTCGGCAAAGAAACGGACCAGAACGTCCGCGCCGGAGCCGGCCGGGAAGGCGCAGACGAATGTGATCTGGCCGTTCGGATAGGCACCCTGCGCGAATGCACCAAAGGATGCGAGCGCCGCGACGGCGGTGGTCGCCATCATCAGGTTTCTGCGTGAGATTTCAGTGGTCATCGGCACAAGTTCCTCCCTTGAACGCCCCAGTCATTCCCATAAAAGGTTCCCGTGAAGCCTGTCGAACAGGCCTCAGTTTTGCGGAATCTTCGCAAGCGCCACATAGCCACGCCACTCCTCGACGGTCTTCACAAGAAGCTCGTCGACCTCCTTCGGCGTACCTTTGTAGACGTCTCCGCCGAACTTGTTCAGGAAGGCTTCCGTTTCCGGCTTGTCGAGCACTTCCTGGAACAGCGAATTCAGCTTCATGACGATATCGTCCGGGGTCTTGGCCGGCACGAATACACCCCACCATCCAAGCTGGTCGACATTGAGGCCGTATTCCTTGACGGCTGGAATCTCGGGCGTCGACTTCATGCGCTGCGGCGAGCCGACCGCAAGCAGCCTCAAGCGCCCCTCGCGCTGCTGGCTGAGGGCGAAGACCGGGTCGAGCGCTGCGAAATCGAGCTGGCCGCTGGTGATGTCGTTCAGGGAATCCGGGCCGGTCTTGTAGGCGACTTCGGTTGCCGAGACCCCCGCGAGCTGCAGGTAGACTTCGGCGAGGACCTTGCCCGAGGTTGCCGTTGAGCCGTAGGTGGCATCACCGCCCTTGGCCTTCAGATGCTCGGTAAGCTGCTTCATATCCTTGATCGGGCTGTCGGCCGCGACCGCGATCATGAAGGGTTGCTTGTTGATGAACTGGACGCCGCGCAACGCCTGGGTGACGTCGATCGACGGTTTCTTGAACAACGACATGTTGGCCGCGGTCGACGTGCCGGAATGGACGTAGACCGTGTAGCCGTCGGGTTTGGCGCGGCTGACATATTCGGCGGCGATATTGCCGTTGGCGCCCGGCTTGTTCTCGACGATCACCGTTTGCTTGGAGACCGCCGCCACCTTCTCGGAAAAGAAGCGGACCAGAACGTCGGCGCCGCTGCCGGCCGGAAAGGCGCATACGAAAGTGATCGTGGCGCTGGGATAGCTGGATTGTGCGAACGAGACACCCGGCAGAACGGCGGCCATCGTGGCCGCCGCAAGCAGCGTGCGTCTTGTCAGTTTCAGATGTCGTTCAGTCATTGGCTCCTCCTCCAAAACTGCTGCGGAATGTGTGTTATTCCTCCTGAAACGCCTCCTCGCGTGTCTTTCGGAACTGCGGCAAGACGATCAGGCCGATCATCAGAAGCGTGGCGACCAGAAGCGTCGCGGAAATCGGGCGATCAATGAAGATCGACGGGTTGCCGCGCGAAATGACCAGCGAACGCCTGAGGTTCTCCTCCATCAGCGGCCCGAGAATGAAACCGAGCACCATCGGTGCCGGCTCGCAGCCGAGCTTGTGAAGGACGTAACCGAACACCGTGAAGACGATCATCAGAACCATCATGAACGGTTCGGTGCTGGTCGAGTACACGCCGATCGCGCAGAACAGCAGGATTGCCGGGTAGAGCAGCCGGTAGGGAACCGACAGCAGCTTCACCCAGATGCCGATCATCGGCAGGTTGATGACGACGAGCATCAGGTTGCCGATCCACATCGAGGCGACCATGCCCCAGAAGAGGTCGGGACGGGTGGTCATGACGGCAGCGCCCGGCTGGATGCCCTGGATGATCATCGCACCCATCATGATCGCCATGATCGGGTTCGACGGAATGCCGAGCGTCAGGAGCGGGATGAATGACGTCTGGGCAGCGGCGTTGTTGGCCGATTCCGGACCTGCGACGCCTTCCACGGCGCCGTGACCGAACTTGCGGGGGTTCTTGGAGATCTTCTTTTCCAGCGTGTAGCTGGCAAAGGAGGCGAGAACCGCGCCCCCGCCCGGCAGGATGCCGAGGATCGAGCCGAGGCCGGTGCCGCGCAGGACCGCCGGAATAGAGTCCCGAAATTCCTGCTTGTTGGGCCACAGATCGCGCATGCGGGTGCTGATCGTTTCGCGCGGCGGCGGCGGGTTTTCAAGGTTGCGGATGATTTCCACGATACCGAAGAGACCGAGAACCAGCGGCAGGAAGTCGATACCCTCCCAGAGACCCGACAGGCTGAACGTGTAGCGGGTGAGACCGGTGTTGATATCGGTGCCGACGAGCCCGAGCAGCAGTCCCATCAGGACCATGGCGACCGCCTTGAGGACGGAGCCGTGGGCGAGCACGATCGCCATGACGAGGCCGAGCAGCATCAGCGCGAAATAGTCCGGCGAGTTGAACTGCTGGGCGATCGAAGCGAGCGGCGGGCCGAAGGCGGCGATGAAGACCGTACCGACCGTACCGGCGAAGAACGAGCCGAGAGCGGCGATCGCGAGTGCTGCACCGGCGCGGCCCTTGCGGGCCATCTGGTGACCTTCGATACAGGTGACCACCGAGGATGCCTCGCCGGGCATGTTGACCAGGATCGAGGTGGTCGAACCGCCGTACTGCGCACCGTAGTAGATGCCGGCGAGCATGATCAGCGACGACAGCGGATCGAGGCCGAAGGTGATCGGCAGGAGGATGGCGAGCGCGGGGATGGGTCCGATGCCAGGGAGAACGCCGATCAGCGTGCCGAGAACGGTGCCGATCAGACAGAACATCAGATTTTCCAGCGAGCCCGCCGCCATGAAGCCGGTTGCGAGGTGTTCAAAAACTTCCATTGCTTACCTGCCCCACCAGACGGGCATCGGCTGCCCGAGGCCATAGACGAAGATGATGACGACCAATGCCGCGGTCGTGACCGCGAAGATCACCGTCTCGACGAGATTGACGCCGCGCCGCGCATAGGCAGCGAACATGATCAGCAGGATCGAGGAGATCACCGCGCCGATCTGGGCGATCAGCAGGCCGAAGGCGGCAATCGCCAGCAGGATGAAGATGATCGGGCGGAACTGGATGCGTTCGATGGCCGGGCCTTCGATCGCCAGCGACTTTACCGTGACGATCACGCCGATCAGGGCGATCAGGCCGCAGATGATCATCGGGAAATAGCCAGGACCCATGTTGCGGGCGGAACCGAAGGTGAGGTCCGAGCCGACAAAGAGGCCGATCGCGCCGAAAAGGATGAACAAGATGCCCGCGCCGAAATCCTGCGGACTTTTGATTACCATGGTTTCCTCCCTGAAAACCTGACTGTTGAAGCGATCTGGCCACCCTTGGGCGTCAGCCAAACCGTCATTATGCATGCTCCTCGGACCGCGCCTCGACCTCGCCGCCTTGAATTCGTCTATAGGCAACTAGATTTGACTATATACAAGAGTATTCCTCTTGTCAGTCAATCGAATTCCGCTGTCCTCTGTCCACCAGATACCACAGCTATCCGGCGTTTTCGATCTTATCGCAATAATATCAGGAAACCAGATATCGCAGGTGTAATCGGTGACATTCTTTCCTGTTTTTGAACCGGGTATTGAAACTCTGAGATGTGAGCATCTTCCTCCAAGGACCTGCCCGCATGCTTCAGTGTGGCAGATATGAAATTGGTTTTTAACAAAGTCAATTATACTTTATCAAAAATAGTTGACAGGCGCGGGCGCACCGGAGAGATTGGTCGCCAGCATTTCAAAGGATACAAAATGAAGATTTCTGTTGTGGGAGGCGGAATTGGTGGTCTGACAGCGGCATTGTCGCTGCTCCGCCAAGGATTTGACGTTGATGTCTACGAACAGGCGGTCGAGTTGAAAGAAGTCGGCGCCGGCGTTCAGGTCAGCGCCAATGGCACGCGAATCCTGTTTTCGCTCGGGCTCGAGGACGACATCATGTCGATCGCCGCTCAGGCGGAGGGCAAGGAGATTCGCCTCTGGAACAGCGGGCAGACCTGGAAACTGTTCGACCTCGGCCCGCTGTCGATCGAGCGTTACGGCTTCCCTTACATAACCATCCATCGCAACGACCTGCACCAGACGCTGGCCGCAGGCGTGCGCCGCATCAAGCCTGATGCGATCAAGCTCTCCAAGAAATGCGTCGGGATCACCCAGGACGACAAGGGCGCGACGATCACCTTCGCTGACGGCACCACCGCGACCTCCGACATCGTGGTCGGCGCCGATGGCGTGCATTCGAAGATCCGCGAGACGCTGTTTGGCCGCGACGACCCGAAATTCACCGGCATCGTCGCCTGGCGCGGCGTCATCCCGGTCGAGCGCCTGCCGGAACGCATGCTGCGCCCGGTCGGCACCAACTGGATCGGCCCCGGCGGCCACGTCATCCAGTACCTGCTGCGCGGCGGCAAGCTGATGAATTACGTCTCGGTCGTCGAGCGCGCCGACTGGCAGGTCGAATCCTGGTCGGTCGCGGGCACCGTGGAAGAGTGCCTTGCCGACTATGAAGGCTGGCATGAAGACATCCGCACGATGATCAAGGCAATCGACGTGCCTTATAAATGGGCCCTGATGTTGCGCCCGCCGATGGACGACTGGACCCGCGGCCGCGTGACGCTGCTCGGAGACGCGTGCCATCCGACATTGCCCTTCCTCGCGCAAGGCGCGGTGATGGCGATCGAGGACGGTTTCGTGCTCGCCCGCGCGCTTGCCGAGAACAACGGCAATTACGAAGCGGCCTTCGCCGGTTACGAGGCGGCCCGCGTCGAGCGCACCGGCAAGATCGTCCGCGGCGCCGAAGGCAATCTCAGCCGTTTCCACAATGCCGCGCTGAAGGATCCGAAGCTCGCCGAGGACTACGTCAACGCCGAATGGCAGGAAGACAAGGTCAAGCAGCGCTACGAATGGCTGTTCACCTACGACGCCACCTCGGTGCCGGTCGTGGCGGGAACCAGGTCGCCGGAAGCGGTTGCCTAGGGGCATATTCGCAGCTCAATCTGGAAAGCCTGCTCGCCGGTTCCGTCGGCCGAGCGGGCGAAGCATAATGGGTAGGACACCATGACCACCAAGGCGGAATGGCAGCGGATCCCGCTGATCGTCTCCTTTCCGGAGACCGCGAAATATACTGAGACCTACGGCTTTGCCGGCAATTCCGGCAGGGTCAACCTGGAGGGCCAGCTTCTGCGCGGCGCCGGTGCGCCGTCGAAGACGGTCTATGTCTTCATGCATCCAACCTCGACGCTGCAGCTCCTGCCGATGCCGACGGCGCTGGCGGACGCCGGTCTGCACGTGCTTTGCGCCGCAAGCCGTTATCCGAAGAACGATACCGCTCTGATCATGGAAAAGGTGGCGATCGACCTCGGCAAGTGGCTCGATTATGCCCGCGGCGAGCTTGGTTACGAGAAGGTGGTGCTGGTCGGCTGGTCGGGCGGCGGTTCGCTATCGCTGTTCTACCAGGCACAGGCGGAAAACCCGACGATCACCCACACGCCGGCCGGCGACGAGGTCAACCTCGTCGAAGTGGGCCTGAAGCCGGCCGACGGCGTGATCTTCATCGCCGCCCACCTGTCGCGTGCCGAAACGTTGACCGAATGGCTCGACCCGTCGGTTCTCGACGAACTGGACCCGGATCTGCGCGACCCGGAATTCGACATCTATTCGCCGGACTGCCCGCACCAGCCGCCCTATTCGGCGGAATTCATCCAGCGGTTTCGGGCGGCCCAGGTCGCCCGCAACCGCAAGATTACCCATTGGGCGCTCGACATGCTGGCGGAGTTGAAGCGCCGCGGCTCGTTCGAGCAGGAACGCGCCTTCGTCGTCCACCGCACTATGTGCGACGTGCGCTGGTTCGACGGCACGATCGACCCGAACGACCGGCCGATCGGCAAGAGCTATATGGGTGATCCGCGCACGGTCAATGTCGGCCCGGTCGGGCTCGCCCGCTTCACGACGTTGCGCTCGTGGCTATCCCAGTGGAGCTACGACCTGTCGAATGCCAAGGGTCCGATGAACGCGGCGCTGATCAAGCGCTCGCCGGTGCTGCAGATCGAGAACAATGCCGACGAGGCGGTCCCGGCGACACACAATCCGACGATCCGGGCGGCGCTCGCCACCGAGAACAAGGAATACATGACCATCCCGCACGCGACCCACTATTACCTCGGCCAGCCGGAGCTCTTAAAAGCCTGCATCGACCGGGTGATCGACTGGAGCAGGCGGCAGGGGTTGTTGTCTTGAAAGACAAGCCGGAGCTTGTCGGGGGCGGGCTCCGGATCATCGGGAGGTTTGACCGTGAGCTTTAATGAAAAGCACCACCGTCAAGGCTGGATCGGTGGTGCTCCGATTTCATCTCCCGCCTTCACGGCGGGATCGGGGACCGGCCATTCGTCCGGTCCCCGATTGGCTACCTCAAGCCGCAGCCGACTTCGCCGCAATCATCCCGGCCTTCTTCTTCACCCATGCCTTCATGGCGTCATGGGCTTCCGAAGCCGCCTGTTCCAGATAGCCCGGCTCTTCCGTGCGGGCCGTCACTTCGAGGCGAAGGCCGTTCGGGTCGAAGAAGTAGATCGAGTTGATGAACTCGTGGTCGATGACGTCGGTGGTCTTCACGCCGGCATCCTGAAGACGCTTCTTCATCTGAAGAACCTCTTCGACGGAATCGACTTCCATCGCGAAGTGCTGGACCCAGTCCGGCGTGTTCGGCGAGGGAAGCGGCATGGCGTTTTCGCCGAGGTCGAAGAAGGCCATGTAGGAGCCGTCGCCCATTTCGAAGAAGAAATGCGCGTAGGGCTTTTCTTCGCCCGTCGACGGCACCTTGTCGGCGGTCATGCAATTGACCAGCGGCAGGCCAAGCAGGTCCTCGTAGAACTTGCGAGTCTCCTCGCCATCGCGGCAGGGGTAGGAAAAGTGATAGAGTTTGCGAAGCTTTGGTGCGTCAACCATGGTGGTTCCTCCATATCCAGGCTTGTTGCATTGGCCGTGATGGTAGGCCCTTGCCGACCCTCCCATGTCCACCTTGCAGGTGGACATGCCCACGACGGATTTATTCTCAACCCTGGAGGCGTCAATGCCTGCGCTTGATGGAGACAACGTGGCCGTCATGGCTGCCCTCGTGGACGAGGTCGGCGAGCCCGGCTTTCCCGAAAAATTGCTGGAAACCCTGCGCGGCATCGCCGGCACCGATTTCTGTTCCGCCTTCCAGGCCGAGGAAGACGGGTCGCTCACCTATCTCTTCGCCTGCGGTTATCACTCGACCATTCCGGGCTTTGCCGAGCGCGCCTCGCTCGACTATGCCCGCCGTTATTGGCTACGCGACCGGGTGACCCGCCAGATGCTGAACGGAGGCCCCGGACTTGCCAAGGTGCAGGTGGTGCGCCAGGCTTGGAACGGCATCCGCGATCCCGAATACCGCCGAGACTGTTACGAGCGCGCCCATGTGCTGGAACGCCTGACCATCTATCATTCGGAGGAGCCGCGGATCTTCGCCAGCCTCTATCGCACCCGCGAAAGCGGCCCGTTCCCGCTCTCCGCGGTCGAACGGCTGGAAGCCTCCGCGCCGCTGCTGATGGCCATGGTCGTCAAGCATGTGCGGCTCCAAGGCAGGCCGCAGACGGCACCGTTGCATCCGCCGCAGCAGGAGATCGCCGGGCGGCTGCTGCAGGCGGGGTTTGCACTTTCGGGCCGTGAGGCAGAGGTTTCCGCCGGCCTGCTACTCGGCCGCACACATCGGGAAATTTCCGAAAAGGTCGGGCTCGCGCTTTCGAGTATCGTCACCTACCGTCAGCGTGCCTATCGCAAGCTCGGGGTCAGCGACCGGCGCGGGCTCGAAGCGCTTTATGAAGGAATTTCACGCGCCTAAGCGTATTAATCAGGGGAGAAGTTTCAAATGATTTCGATCAAGGACCGTATTGCCATCGTCACCGGCGCCAGTTCGGGCATCGGCTGGGGCATCGCCAAGGCGATTGCCGCTGAGGGTGCCTTCACCGTGCTTGCCGCCCGCAGCGCCGACAAGCTTGAAAAACTGGCGGCCGAGATCGAAGCCGACGGCGGCCATGCGTTCGTCGTCCAGACCGACGTCACCGATGACGCGCAGGTCGAAAAGCTGTTCGTCACGGTGAAGGAAAAATACGGCCGGCTCGACATCCTGATCAACAATGCCGGCATCGCCGATCATACGCCGGTCGAAAAGCTCACCAACGAGCGCTGGCACGAGGTGATCGGTGCCAACCTGCACTCGGTCTTCTATTGCAGCCGCGCCGCCTTCGTCATCATGCAGGAACAGAAGCGCGGCCGGATCATCAACATGGGCAGCCTGTCGTCCAAAGTTCCGCGCGGCCATACCGCCGCCTATACGGCGAGCAAGTTCGCGCTCGAGGGCCTTACCCGTTCGCTCGCCGTCGACGGCCGCGAGCACGGCATTGCGGTCTCCATGGTGCATCCGGGCTCGACGGTCAGTTCGCTGGTTCCCGGCATCACCGACAAGGTCCGTCCCGCAACGATGATGCCTCTGGATGTGGCACGGATCGTCGTGCTGATGGCGACGCTGCCGGACGACGTGAACCTTTACGAGAGCATCATCCTGCCGGTCGAAATGCCATTCCTCGGCCGCGGTTAAGCATCGGGTCAGCACGACGTCAAACGGCTTTCTTTTCGCCAGGCCTGAGACTGAAAGCCGCTTGACGCATATTCGGGTCCCTGATATCCATTTCCCCAGTAGGGAGAATTTGCTATGGAAAACCAGACCGAATCCGCTGCCGCCGGCCAGAACAATGGCAAGTGGGGCGAATATGTTACCGTGGATTTCGACGAGGGCATCGCCTGGGTGACGCTCAACCGTCCGAAGCAGCGCAACGCCATCAACCCGGGCATCGTCTGGGAAATGAACGCGATCATGGATGCGCTGGAAGAAGACGACCGCTGCAAGGTGATGGTCGTCACCGGCGCCGGCGAATCCTTCTCGGCCGGCATGGACCTGAAGGAATATTTCCGCGCCACCGACAAGGTGCCGCCGATCCAGCGCGAACGCCTGTTCCGGGCGAACGCCGCATGGCAGTGGCGCCGGATGATGTATTTCCCGAAGCCGACCATCTCCATGGTCAACGGCTGGTGTTTCGGCGGCGCCTTCCAGTTCCTGGTCGGCTGCGACCTGGCCATCGCCTCGGAAGACGCCATCTTCGGCCTTTCTGAAATCAACTGGGGCATCATCCCCGCCGGCATCGTCACCAAGTCGGTGCTGGAGACGATGAGCTTCCGCGACGCGATGTATTACATCATGACCGGGGAAACCTTCACCGGCCAGCAGGCTGCCGACATGAAGCTGGTCAACAAGGCCGTTTCGCCGGACGAGCTGAAGGCCGAGACCCGCAAGCTCGCCATGACGCTGATCGGCAAGAACCCCTTCGTGCTGCGCCAGGCCAAGACCGCCTGCCGTTTCACCCGCGATCTCACCTGGGAACAGGCCGGCGAATATCTGATGGCGAAGTCCGATCAGACGGAACTCCGCGACCCGGAAAACGGCCGCAATACCGGCATGAGCCAGTTCCTGGACGAGAAATCCTTCCGCCCGGGCCTCGGTGCCTACCGTCGCGACTAAGAAGTGGCTCCCATGGCTGATACGATGACCACCGCTCCCAAGACGCTCGATCCGGCCAAGCCGTTCGATCTTGACCGTCTGCTGCGCCCACGATCGATCGCGATCGTGGGCGCGTCGCCGGATCCCGCCTCGATCGGCGGCGGCGTGCTCGCCAATCTCGAACTCTTCAAATATGCCGGCGACCTGCATCTCGTCAGCCGTTCGCGCGGCGAGATCAACGGTCGCCCCTGCGTGAAGACCATCGGCGACCTGCCCAAGGGCGTCGACGTGGTGATCCTCATCGTGCCACAGGTGGCGATCAGGGACTCGGTTCTTGCCTGCGTCGAGCGGGATGTGGCGGGCGTCATCGTCTACTCTTCCGGTTTCGCCGAAGCCGGTGAGGAAGGCCGCCAGCAGCAGAATGAGCTTGCTGAGATCTGCCGCAAGGCGGGCATGGCGATGCTCGGACCCAACTGCATGGGCTATACCAACTATGTCGACGGCATTCCGCTGACTTTCGAGCCGGTCGACCTGCGCGGCGTCGGCGAGCGCTCCAGAGTCGCCATCGTCGCCCAGAGCGGTGCGACGGCGGCCAATATCCGCTTCGCCATGCATTCGCGCGAAATCGCGGTTTCCTATGTGATCGCCACCGGCAACGAGGCGGTGATCGCTGCCGAGGACTTGGTCGGCTGGCTGATCGAGGACAAGGACAACGCCGTCGTCGCGGTCTATGTCGAGCAGATCAAGAATCCTCAGAAGTTTCTCGCCGTCGCCCGGCGCGCCCGCGAACTCGGCAAGCCGATCGTCATGCTGCATCCGGGTTCCAGCGAGCGCGGCAAGCAGGCGGCGCAATCGCATACCGGCGCACTGGCCGGCGACCACGCGCTGATGCAGGCCGCCGTCCGCAACGAAGCCGTCGCGCTGGTCGAGACGACCGACGAACTATTCGACGTCACCGCGATCCTTGCCCGTTATCCGTCGCCGCCGCCGGGTGAAGCCGGCATCGTCACCAATTCCGGCGCCATCCGCGGTCTCTGCTTCGATTTCTGCGAACGCGTCGGCCTGCCGATCGCGACACTGTCGGAAGAGGTGCATGCGGAGCTCACCACGCAGGTGCCGCCCTATGTGCATGTCGACAACCCGTTCGACATCGGCACCACCGGCTTCTCCAATCCCGGTATTTTCGGAACGTCCACGGCATCCATGCTGAAGGATCCGAATGTGGGGATCGTCTTCCTGTCGCACGCGGGCGGCTCGCCGCCGATGCAGATCAAGAAGTCGGACGCCATCATTCCGGTCGCCGCGACCGCGACAAAGCCGGTCATCCTCAACATCGTCGGCGATGACTATCCGCTCGACCCGACCTTCATGAAGGCGGTGCGCGACAGCGGCATTCCGTTCTTCCGCTCGCCGGAACGCGCCATGCGCGCCATGGCGGTGGTGATGAATTATGCGGCTGCGCTCGCCGCCACCAACGACCGGGCGCCGGAAGGCGAACGGATCGGCAAACTGCCGCCCTCCGGCCTTGTGGTCGAGTATGAAGGCAAGCGGATCCTTACCGATCTCGGCATCCACATCCCGAAGGGCGCTTTGGCAAAATCCGCCGACGAGGCCGCGACGATCGCAGCCGATGTCGGTTATCCGGTGGTCATGAAGGCGCAGGCGGCCGAACTCGCCCACAAGAGCGATGCCGGCGGCGTCATCGTCAATATCGCCGACGAGGCGGCACTTCGGGCGGCGCATGAAAAGATGTATGCCAGCATTGCCAAGCACAAGCCGGGCCTCAAGCTCGACGGCGTGCTGATCGAGGGCATGGCGCGCCAGGGCCTCGAAATGGTGGTCGGCGCCAAGCGCGATCCGCAATGGGGTCCGGTCGTACTCGTTGGCCTCGGCGGCGTCTGGATCGAGGCTCTCGCCGATGCTCGCCTGCTGCCGGCCGATATCAGCCGCGAGCGGGCGATCGCCGAAATCCACAAGCTGAAGGCATCGAAGCTGCTCGGGGCCTTTCGCGGCCAGCCGGCGCGCGATGTCGAAGCAATTGCCGACGTGGTCGTCAAGCTCGGCGCGCTGATGCGCTCGGAGCCTCAGATTGTCGAAGTCGATATCAATCCGCTCGTTGTCTATGGCGAGGGGGACGGGGCTTTGGCTCTCGACGCGCTATTCGTGGTGCGCTGAGGGCATTGCCCCCTGCCGTTTTTTATGGTCGCCGCGAGGGAGGAAACCGTGACGCAGACCCATTCTTATGGTGAGTTGAAACTTTTCGTGGATGGCGAATGGCTCGGCGCGGAAGGCCGGGTTATCGAGGACGTCATAAATCCTGCGACCGGCGAGGCAATCGGCGCCTTGCCGCACGCAACGCCGGCGGATCTCGAGCGAGCCGTCGCAGCCGCGACCCGCGAATTCAAGGCATGGAAGGCGATGACCGCCTTCGACCGCGCCAAGATCATCCGCAAGGCGGCTGATCTGCTGCGCGAACGGGCGAACGAGATCGGCCGGCGCATGGTGCTCGACCAGGGCAAGCCGATCGGCGAAGCGATCCCGGAAGTGCACATCTCGGCCGACATTCTCGACTGGACCGCCGACGAAGGCCGCCGTACCTATGGCCGTATCGTGCCTTCACGCGTGCCCGGCGCCCGCTGGATGGTCACGAGGGAACCGGTCGGGGCCGTCGCCGGTTTCACGCCCTGGAATTTCCCGGGCGTTATTCCTGCCCGCAAGATTTCCGCAGCGCTTGCGACCGGCTGCACCATGGTCATCAAGCCTTCGGAAGAGACGCCGTCGACCGTGCTCGAAATCGCCCGGGCGCTGCAAGATGCCGGCCTGCCGAACGGCGTGCTGAACGTCGTGCACGGCAAGCCGGCGGATGTCTCCGAACACCTGATTGCCGCAGACGGCATCCGCAAGATCACCTTCACCGGCTCGACAGCCGTTGGCCAGCATCTCGCCGTCCTCGCCGCGAAAGCCGGCGTCAAGCGCGCCACGATGGAACTTGGCGGTCACGCCCCCGTGCTGATCTTCGAAGATGCCGATATTGACCACGCGATCCGCGTCATGGTGCACGCGAAATACCGCAATGCCGGCCAGGTCTGCATTTCGCCGACCCGGTTCTACGTACATGACAGCGTCCACGACAAGTTCGTCGACGGTTTTGCCAAGGCGGCTTCGGCCTTGAAAATCGGCGACGGTCTCGACCCGTCGAGCCAAATGGGGCCGCTTGCCAACAGCCGCCGCGTGCCGGCGATGGAGCGCATGGTCGCCGATGCCGTGCAGCGTGGCGCCAAGGTGAAGGCCGGCGGCGAGCGCGGCAGCAATCGCGGTTATTTCTTCCAGCCGACGGTTCTCGCCGACGTGCCGCAGGACGCGATCATCATGAATGACGAGCCTTTCGGCCCGGTCGCGGTCACTGCCCGCTTCACCTCCTTCGACGAGGTGATCGAACAGGCCAACCGGCTGCCCTACGGCCTTGCCTCCTACGCCTTCACCCGGTCCAGCCAGACCGCGGCGATGGTCAGCGACGCACTCGAAGCCGGCATGGTCGGCATCAACAACAACTTCATCTCGATGGCCGAAACGCCGTTCGGCGGCGTCAAGCAGAGCGGCTACGGCTCCGAAGGCGGCACCGAGGGCATGGACGCCTATCTCGTCACCAAAATGACCAGCCTGTCATAAGGTCCCGGACCTTTTAGGAGAACATGATGACCATTGAAGCAAGCGATCTGGGCGGAGAGAACGTCAAGGTCGAATTCGAAGACGGCATTGCCTGGGTGAAACTGAACCGCCCGGACAAGCGCAACGCCATGAGCGTCGGCCTTGCCGAAGACATGATCCGGGTACTCGACGCGCTTGAAATCGACGACCGCGCCGGCGTCGTGATCCTCACCGGCGAAGGCGAAGCCTTTTCCGCCGGAATGGACCTCAAGGACTTCTTCCGCGCGACCGACGGCGGCTCCGACATCCAGCGGATGCGCGCCTATCGCTCCACCCGCGCCTGGCAATGGCGCCTTCTGATGCACTACGCCAAGCCGACCATCGCCATGGTCAACGGCTGGTGTTTTGGCGGCGCCTTCACGCCGCTGATCTGCTGCGACCTTGCGATCGCCTCCGAAGACGCCGTCTTCGGCCTGTCGGAAATTAACTGGGGCGTCATCCCCGGCGGCGTCGTCTCCAAGGCGATCTCGACGCTGATGAACGACCGCAAGGCGATGTATTACGTCATGACCGGCGAAAAGTTCGGCGGCAAGATGGCCGAGCAACTCGGCCTGGTGAACGAGGCGGTGCCGGGCGACAAGCTTCGCGAGCGCACCGTCGAGATCGCCCGCGTGCTCCTCGAAAAGAACCCGACCGTGCTCCGCCAGGCCCGCATGGCCTATAAATACGTGCGCGAGATGACCTGGGAAGAGTCGGCCGAATACCTGACCGCCAAGGCCGACCAGACGACGTTCGTCGACCCTGAAAAGGGCCGCGAAAAGGGGCTGTCGCAGTTTCTTGACACGAAGACCTATCGCCCGGGGCATGGGGCTTACAAGCGCGAGGAGTGAGGGCTTCCGCGCGTCAGACTCACAAAGCGGATGGAGGCGTGGAGCGGAGCGGCAAGCCGATCTCCCCCCTTGAGGGGGAGATGCCCGGCAGGGCAGAGGGGAGTGCCGCGGCACGCTCTTCTGCAGTTGAGTTCGCGACGCGGCCCCCTCTGTCACCTCCGGTGACATCAAGGGGAGATCTGGGAGTTTGCCGCGCCGCCTCACTTCATCCAACCACGAGACCCAATCATGGACCTGAACTATTCGGACGAGCAGCTTCTGTTGAAGGAAAGCGCCGAGCGGTTCCTGAAGGATCGCTACGACTTCGAGAAGCGCAACAAGATCGTCGCGTCGGAGACCGGCTTCGATGCCGGCATCTGGTCCGAGATGGCCGATCTCGGCTGGCTGGCGCTGCCGTTTGCCGAAGAGAACGGCGGGCTTGGCGGCGGCGCGGTGGAAATCTCGCTGATCATGGAAGCAATTGGCCGCGCTTTGGTGGTCGAGCCCTATCTCGCATCCATCATTCTCGCCGGCGGGTTAGTCGAAAAGCTTGGCTCCGAAGAGCAGAGAGCCGAGATCCTCGGCGGCCTGATCGCTGGTACGTCGCGTCCGGCGCTCGCCCATGCCGAGCGGCAGAGCGGTTTTGACCTCGGCAATATCGCCGCCACCGCGACCCCCAGCGGCGAGATCTATCGCATCTCCGGTGAAAAGCCGCTGGTTGCCGGCGGCTCCTTCGCGGATATCTTTCTGGTCTCGGCCAAGCTCGATGGGATAGTAAAATTGTTCGTCGTGCCTGGGGATGCTGCCGGTCTGACCCGCACCGAAGTGAAACTCGTCGACGGCAGCCGTGCCAGCGATCTCGTCCTCGACAATGTCTCCGTGCCCGCTTCGGCGCTGCTGGGTGCCGCAGCCGATACGCTCTTCGAAATCGAGGCGGCCCATGACCGCGTCAATGCGGCGCTCGCCTCGGAAGCGGTCGGCATCATGGATGCGCTGATCGACGCGACCGTTGCCTATACCAGGGAGCGCGTGCAATTCGGCAAGCCGCTCGCCGCCTTCCAGGCACTGCAGCACCGCATGGCCGAGATGGCGGTGAAATGCCAGGAGGCCCGCGGTTCGGCATTGCTCGCCACGCTTTCCGTCGACGCGCCGCGCCCGATGCGCATCCGCGGCGTTTCCGGCGCCCGTGCGAAGATCGGCAAGATCTCCCGCTCTGTCGCGCAGGAGGCGATCCAGCTGCATGGCGCCATGGGCTTTTCGGAAGAGATGCCGATCGGCGCCTGGTTCCGCCGACTCTATGCGATCGAAAACACGTTTGGCACCACCGCGGACCACCTGAAGCGCTATGGCGAGATCATCCGCGATCCTGCCATGCTCTCCGGCAGCTTGCTGCGTGAACCCGTCTGAGGAGATTTCCATGGATCTGTTGATGACGGAAGAAGAGGTTCGGTTCCGGAACGAGGTGCGGACATTCCTCGACGGCCATCTGGATGATGATTTGAAGCGCGCCGAGCGGCTAAACCCCAGCTTCCTCGCCGACCCCGCCATCGGCCTCAAATGGCAGGCGAAGCTCAACGACAAGGGCTGGGCCGCCCCATCCTGGCCGAAACAATATGGCGGCACCGGCTGGACGCTCGCCGAGCGCTACATCTTCGATCAGGAATGTGAACGGGCCGGCGAGCCACATTTTCGCGGCGCCTCGATCAAGATGATCGCCCCGGTCATCATGCGCTACGGCAACGAGGCGCAGAAAAGCTTCTACCTGTCGCGCATCCTGAGTGGTGAGGATCTCTGGGCTCAAGGTTATTCCGAACCGGGCTCCGGCTCCGACCTTGCCTCGCTGAAGTCCAGGGCGGTGCTCGACGGTGACCAATACATCGTCAACGGCTCAAAGATCTGGTCGACCCTGGCGCATCACGCCACGCGGATGTTCGCACTGGTACGCACGGCTGACACGGGCAAAAAGCAGGAGGGCATCACCTTCATCCTGATCGACCTGACATCGCCGGGCGTCACCATCCGGCCGATCCGCTCGATCTGCGGCACCCACGAGTTCAATCAGGTCTTCTTTGACGACGTGAAAGTGCCGGTCTCGGATCGCATCGGCGAGGAAGGCGAAGGCTGGGATATCGCCAAATACCTGCTCGAATTCGAGCGGGGCGGCGCCTTCGCCGGCGGAGTATTGCGGGCTATGCTGACGCGCCTGCATCGGCTCGCCTCCCAGCCACTGCCGGACGGGCGAACGATGATCGACGATCCGCTGTTCATGGCACGCCTTGCCGAGATCGCCACGGATGTGGACGCCAATGACATGCTGGAGCTTTCCGCCATGTCCAAGGTCCAGGCGGGCGGTAATCCGGGGTCGGTGCCGTCCTCGACGATGAAGATCGAGCGCAGCCGCATCCGCCAGTCGATCGCCGAATTGGCTGCCTCGATCCTCGGCCCCGATGCGCTGCGCTTTGAAGAACACCGGCCGCTGCACGAGCTGCCGGAGGAAAGCGACATCGATGAAGAGCGCACGGTCGCCTCCGCCGTCTATTTCAATTCCCGCTCCCAGAGCATTTTCGGCGGCAGCAACGAGATTCAGCTGGAGATTATCGCAAAGACGCTGCTGAGATGAGCGTCTCCTGAAACCATATCCCATCCAGCGCGTTACCGGCCGAACCCATCAACCCGGAGAACGCCCGTTGGATATCATCCGCATTCTGCTCGCCTTCATCCTGCCACCGCTCGGCGTGTTTCTTCAGGTCGGCCTTGGCCTGCAATTCTGGCTAAACATCCTGCTCACCCTCTGCGGCTGGTTGCCGGGCATCGTGCATGCGCTGTGGGTGATCCTCCGCAAATAGCCGGGATCGAAGCGCGTATCGACGAGGATAACGGCTAAAGCCTCTAGGCGGCGATATCGGCGATTTCGCCTGTCTGCCAGAGGATACGCGGATCGGACATGTCGCCGCTTTCCATATCGACCTGAACAGAGTACGCCGCGACGCCGACGAAGCGGTCAGCCATGGCGCGGGCGATCTTCTCGGCAGAAGCGGCATTCGAAGCCACGCGCATCTCGCCAGGCGTCACGTTGCCCCGCACTTTCTTGAACGGCAGCACGATGAATTTTTCTGACCTGGACATGGCGGTTCCTTCTTCGGCGCCACTCTGTCGATATGCGCGCCTTGAAGTCAACAGCGGCTGCCGGAAATAGCCCATACCCCAAGTTGACACAGGTTTGCGGCACCGGAATAGTGGCTCGGTTTCAACGGGTCCAGTTTATGAATATTCGCTTTTTCCAACCCGCCGACGCAGAGGAACTGGCCTGCCTCTTTGAGGAGATGCAGGCCTATTACGGTGTCTTCTGCCCGCCGCGCCAAGCGATCCTGAGCGGGATTCTCAACCGTCCTCCGCAGACCGAATTCCTGGTTGCCGAGACTGACCGCATCATCGCCGCTGCGGCATTTGCCGCCATCTATCCCGGACCCGGCCTGCAGCCCGGGTTTTTCCTCAAGGAGCTTTATGTCGCGGGGTCAGAGCGCGGCCGCGATATCGGCGCCGCGCTGATGAAGCGGCTGGCAGGGCTGGCAGTCGAGCGCGGTTTCGGCCGCATCGACTGGACGGCGGCGCGGGCCAATGAGCGGCTTTTGAAATTCTACGACGAGCTTGGCGGCGACCGGAAGGAAGACCGGATCTTCTATCGACTCGAAGGCCCGAAGCTGAAGGCGCTGGCCGGCCTGGAATAGCTATCCCTTATGACCCTGATATTGCGGCAGGTCGTCGGTGATCTCGTACCAGGGCGCTTTCGAGCCGACGAAGATATGGTGTGACGGCCGGATTGCCGGGGCATCGACCAGCGTGCCCATCGCCACATGCACCCAGGCCGCCTCCCGCACCCGCGAATAGAGAAGCGAACCGCAGGTCTTGCAATGGGCGTCATGATTTTCGGCATCCCCGAAGATCAGCAAGCCGTCTTCACCCTTTACCACCGCAAATTTCTGCCGTTCGATGCCGGCGAAGGGCTTGAAGGCAGAGCCGGTAGTGCGGCGGCAATCCGAACAATGGCAATTGGCCGCGTAAACGAAGGCGTCCTCCACTTCGTAGGCGACTGCGCCGCAAAAACATTTGCCGGTTAACCTCGTCATCGCATGATCCCGCCCAGATACCCGTTGATAGGCGCACTCCCGGCGCCGTCGATGCAGCCGCGGCCGCCATGGCAGATTACGTGGAGTGGCTGCGGAATAAAGGCTTATCACCGAAAATTGAAGGGAGGCACGCGGAGCGGAGTCGCCCTGCATCGGCGCTGTGTTACAGTTTTAAGCAATCGATAACGCAGTGATTGGATTGCCAATGCTTACAACACTCGCGATGCTCATCAGCCTTTCCGCCGCTGCCACCGCCCCGATGGTCGCGCAGCAAAAGGGAGGCGAAGTCGATGTGGAGTTGGTTCTCGCGGTCGATACGTCCCGCTCCATGGATTACGAGGAAGTCAGCGTCCAGCGCGAGGGCTATGTCGAGGCGCTCAAGCACAGGGAATTCATCGCAGCGGTAAAGACCGGACTGAACGGTCGCATCGCAGTGAGCTATTTCGAATGGGCCGGCGACGTCGTGCCGGAATCGGTCATCGATTGGACAGTGATCGAAAACGAACAGGACGCGATCAATTTCGCTGCCAAGCTCGAAGCCCGGCCGATCGTTACCCAGCGCCGCACCTCGATCTCCGCGGCAATCGCCCAAGGGGCAACGATGATTGTCGCCAATTCCTATCGCGGCGCTCGGCAGGTGATCGACATTTCCGGCGACGGGCCGAACAATTCCGGCAATCCCGTCGTCCCGGCCCGCAACAAGGCCATGGAGGCGGGCATCATCATCAACGGGCTGGCGATCATGCTGCGGCCCTCGGGCGCACCTGGCGGGCTCGACAAATATTACGGCGACTGCGTCATCGGCGGACCCGGCTCCTTCGTGCTGCCGGTTCACAAAATCGAGGATTTTGCCGTGGCGGTACGCCGCAAGCTGGTCCTAGAGATCAGCGGACTCATGCCGCCCGCAATCGTGCAGAAGGCAGCCAGCAACCAGCCGTCCAGCGACTGCCTGGTCGGGGAAAAGCAATGGCAGGACCTGTTCGACCGCTGACCCGTTCGTTCTCCCGCTCCTGCATGTCCGGAACATTTCTCACGCTTTCCGAGTTCCTGCCCGCTTGACGAACAAAGGGGAGGAGCCGGCGTTGAACGGTGTCACGGCGGAACAGGGCGATGACGCAGGCGGAAGTCGAAACTTCCTGATCGGTCTCGGACGTGGCGCTGCCGGCGCCATGCTGTTCGGCATCCCGATGCTGATGACCATGGAGCTCTGGCAGCTCGGCTTCTACATCGAACGCTGGCGCCTGCTCCTGCTGTTGATCGCCAATATTCCGCTTCTGATATTGCTCGCCGACCAGATCGGTTTTGAGCGTACCTCCACCGTAGCGCAAGCCTGTCGCGACGCCACCATCGCTTATGGTCTCGGCATTATCATAAGCGCGGTGGGTCTCGTCATGCTCGGCGATATCAAGCCCCACATGCCGCTCTCCGAAATGCTCGGCAAGATCGCCATACAGTCCGTGCCGGCCAGTATCGGAGCGTTGCTCGGCCGGTCCCAGCTTGGCGGACAGACCGGCGGGGATGAACGCGAGGACGGCGCGGAGGAAAGGGAAGGCGGCGACGCAGTGCCCGACGAAATTTCCACCAGTTACAGTCGCGAGCTTTTCCTGATGGCGGTCGGCGCGCTCTTCCTCAACCTCAACGTCGCACCGACCGAGGAAATCATCCTGATCGCCTACAAGATGACGCCGTGGCATGCGCTCCTGACGATCGGCCTGTCGATCGCCATCATGCACGGGTTTGTTTATGCGGTCGCTTTCAAGGGCACCCATGAAATTTCGAAGGAAACGCCGTGGTGGCATGCTTTCTTCCGCTTCACTTTGCCAGGCTACTTGGTCGCGATGCTGATCAGCCTCTATGTCCTGTGGACCTTCGGTCGACTCGACGACACGGCACCGACCCAGATGCTGATGTCGGCTGTCGTCCTCAGCTTCCCCGGCGCAATCGGCGCCGCTGCCGCTCGCCTCATCCTGTAACGAGTGATCGATGACAACCACAGCCAACAAACGCCACAGGGAAGTCAAGGAGCCGCACTGGATCGAATGGGCGACCGGGATGATTTCGGCGCTCATCGTTGTCGCAACGATCGGCCTGGTCGGATACGAGGCCTGGACGGACGAGGATATGCAGCCGGAATTCTCCATCGCCATCACCGAGAGGCGACCGGTGGAAGGCGGCTACCGTGTCGCCTTCGATATCGCCAACAAGGCGACGGCGACGGCTGCTGCCGTTATTGTGCGTGGCGAGATTCTGGATGGCGGCAAGCTGATCGAAGACGCCGACGTCACCTTCGACTATGTGCCGGCAAAATCCAAATCCTCCGGCGCCATCCTGTTTTCCGAGGATCCGGGCACCCGCGAGGTGCGGGTCCGGGCGATCGGCTATATCGACCCGTGAGGGATCATCAATATCACTCCGGCGTCACCCGTTCGAACAGGTGTTCGTAGGATAAAACCAGCCCTTCGCCGTCGATGACGAGGTCCGCTTCGAAACCTGCGGAAAGGCCGAGATCGACGTAGCGCACCCGGCCCGGACCCTGGCGGTCGTAACGCTGGCTCGACCGCGCCACCGTGAGCGCTGGACCATCGATGAATGCCGTATCCAAAGTCAGGCTGGCTCCCTTCTCCTCTGCGGTCCTGCGGATCGGAAAGGTGTTGCAGAACGGAGTGACCGACAGGTACGGCTCCTCCGCGCCATCGAGGTCGGGGCGGGCCGTGTCGTTGACGCGCCAACCTTTGCCGACGCGTTCCAGGTGCAGCAGGCCATGGCCTTGCCCATTCCAGCGCTCGACGGTGACCGATTGAGCACGCCAGCCGGGATCGAGCCGCCAGCGATGATCGAGGCGAAAGCCGCCGGCTTCCAGACAGAGCACCGTCGACGTCGCGGTGACGACGTCCGGCTCGACCGAAAGCTCCAGCCTTTCAAACCCTTCGATATCGGTCCGACGCCAGAAAAATATGGACGTGCTCATGCCCGAAACTCCTCCCAAAGATATCCGATTCGCCGGACTACTCCGGTACCGCCGAAATGTAGCGTCGCGCGATCATCCAGCACGCCAGCGCCCAGGTCGCGCCTGCGCACCAGCCGCCGAGGACGTCGGTCGGATAGTGGACGCCGAGATAGACCCGGCTGAAACCGATGATGAACGTCAGGAAGATCGCCGCGCCAATCAGGAAGATCCGCGTGGAACGATAAGGCTGGGCGCGCGACAGCAGCGCTCCGAGCGTCAGGTAGGTGACGGCAGACAGCATCGCATGGCCGCTCGGAAAACTGAGGTCGCTGACTTCGACCAGATGCGGCACGATATCCGGCCGCGGACGCGCCACGCCGAGCTTCAGCAGCGAACTGACGAGCCAGCCGCCGGCGATCGACAGGAACATGAAGAGAGCAATCGCCCTTTGCCGCGACAAAAGCAGGAAAGCGGTTCCCATCACGGTCATCAGGGTCAGCACGGTGACGCCGCCGAGCGCAGTGATATCCCCCATCGCATGGTTGAGCCAATAGGGGCCGAGTGGCGTCGCAAGATCTGTAGCGTCCCGCAAGGCGAGCAGGATCTTTTCGTCGAAGGCATGCGTTTCGCCCTCCAGAACCTCGTCGGTCAGCCTGAAGAAGACGAAAAGCCCACCTGCCAGAAAGGCGACCATCATCAGGCCGATCGGCTCGAAAGTCATGACCCTTTCGACCACTTTTCGTGTCACGCGCTGATGGAATGCCATCCAAGCTCCTTGTTCAATTTCAGTTCACGGCCGACCGCATCGCGCGGAGCGGCCGATCCATCGAAGGCGGCTGCACGATCCGATATCGGGCCTCGATCAATCCGTAGAGACCGAAGGCGAAAAGCCCGATCGCCGCCAATCCGTAAAGGATCGCTCCGAAGGGAAGCCGGCGCACCCAGGCAAGCGCATCCGCCATGCCGCCAGCCTGGTTCGGATCGACCGCGAAGGCGGCATAGATGAAGAACCCGCCGATAATGAGGAAAATGGCGCCCCGCGCCAGCAGCCCGTAGGTGCAGATGCCGTTGAGGGCGGTCCGGTTCTGGAACCCGTTTTCGAAATAACGCAGATATCCTCCTTTGATGCCCTTTACCGCCTGGGCGCAGCCGGCGCCGACGATCGCCAGGCCGACGCAGGCGACGAGATAAGGCCCGAACGGCTGCTGCATCAGCCAGGCGGTCCAGCTTTCGCGGCCGCCGGACGATCCGCTGCCGAGGCCGAGATGCAGGGCCTGTCCGACCGCATAGAAGGCGAGACCGGTATAGGTCGCGGCGCTGACGAGCAGACCTGCCCTGACCAGATACCCCTTTGCATTATTCTCATGCCGGTCGGTATTGAGGATCGATTGTGCCACCCGCCAAAGAATGAACCCGATCAGGCCTATGCCGATCAGGCCGAGCCAGATCTGCCCGAAGGGCTGTGCCAGCACGATCTGCAGGGCGGATTTCGAATCCGGCTCGCCACCGCCGAGGGTCGAGAGTGAGGCCATGCCGGCAATCAGGATGTATACGATGCCCCGCGCCGCATAACCGGACCTCGCCAGCCATTCCAGTTTCCTGTCCATGTCCATCCCGATCTCCCCGAAAGATCGACAGGAACGTACCCGGATGACCGCGGTTCCGGAATCGACGCCGCTCGGTGATTTAATGGCCACCCTCGATAACTGCACCGGATCATTCTCCGAAGGCGCGGGGCGGGAGAGACCGGCGGGAATTAAAACCGATCGGCCAATCGGTCATCTCACGGTTGGAACAATTTGGTGACAATTCGTGTGCGCTGGCATTGGATCATTCTTCCGCCATATGCGTTCTCCAACGCTGCCTGACCCGCTTACATGAGTCTCAACAAGGGCGGCTGAAGAATTATAAGGAGTACAGGGATGAAGAAGATTGTTGCCGTGGCGCTCGCCGCTTTGCCGGTCGTAACCAGCGCCGGAGCCGCCTTTTCCGCCGATTTGATCACCCGCCGGGACCGCGTTCCGGTTTATGAAGAACCGGATCAGCGCGGTGGGGTACGCATCGGCTATCTGGATTGCTCGATCGGCGGTGGCGTCGGTTACGTGCTTGGCTCCGCCAAGGAAGCCGACTGCGTCTTTACAACGGCAATCGGTAGCGAACCCCTCGACCGCTATACCGGCACTGTGCGCAAGATGGGGGTCGATCTCGGCTTCACCACACGCTCGCGGCTGATCTGGGCGGTCTTCGCCCCGACCGCCGGTTATCACCACGGCTCGCTCGGCGGCCTCTACCAGGGCGCCACCGCCGAGGCCACCGTCGGTGCCGGCATCGGCGCCAACCTCCTTGTCGGCGGCACCGCCGGCTCCATCCACCTGCAGACGGTGAGCGTCACGGGCCAGCTCGGCCTCAACGTCGCCGCCACCGGCACCTCGGTGACGCTGACGCCAGCGGGCTGAGGTTTTAAAGTGCATTCCTTCCCCGGAAACGGGGGAGGGCCCAAATGAGGTAGAGCATTTCGCGAGCATGAGTTCTCTCCGGCCTCTTGCTCCACGCCGCTCACATTCATACCTTAAGAGACGGTATGGTTAGCCTTTGCAGACCCTTGCGGGGTTCCGGACCGCGTATTGCCTCATCAGGATTTGCATCATGGATATCGAGAAAAGTTTACGGTCGGTCGTGGCCGTGCGTGCTTCAATTCCGGACAACGCCTTTACGGCCAATACTCTCGGCACCCGCCGGGAAGGTAGCGGCGTGGTGATCCGCGAAAACGGGCTGGTCCTGACGATCGGTTACCTGATCACCGAAGCCGAAGACGTCTGGCTGACACGCCAGGACGGCCGCGTCGTGCCGGCTCACGCGCTCGCCTACGATCAGGAAAGCGGCTTCGGCCTGGTACAGGCCATGGCGCCGCTTGATCTGCCGGCACTCCAGATCGGCGATTCCGCCACCGCGACGCTCGGCGATCCCGTTGTCTTCGCCGATGGCGAGGGAGAATATGTGCGCGGCAATATCGTCGCCAAGCAGGAATTCGCCGGATATTGGGAATATCTGCTGGACGAGGCGATCTTTATCGCGCCCGCCCATCCCTCCTGGGGCGGAGCGGCGCTGATCGATACGGAAGGCAAGCTGCTCGGCGTCGGATCGCTACGCCTGCAGATGAGCAAGGGTGGAGAGATCGCCGACATTAACATGGTCGTGCCGATCGACCTCGTGAAGCCGATCCTCGACGATCTCCTCAATCGCGGCGAGTTCAACCGCCCGCCACGCCCGTGGCTCGGCGCCATGTCGGCGGAAAGCAACGGCGAAGTAGTGGTCATGAGCGTCACCGAGAACGGACCGGCGGCCCAGGCCGGCCTGAAGCGCGGCGACGTGATTTCGGAGATCCGCGACGGCGAGGTCGACGGACTTGCGGATTTCTACCGCAAGATCTGGAACAGCGGCCCTCCGGGCGCCGAAATCCCGATGCGAGTTTTGCGCGACGGACGTGAGGCCTGGCTGAGGGTGAAGTCGGCGGACCGGAACGATTTTTTGCGGAAGCCGCAGTTGCAGTGATCTCTTCTCCCAGTTGGAGGGAGAAGAGATTGGTGCCGCTACCGTACCAGGATCGCCCGGAAATCATTGACATTGGTCCCGGTCGGCCCGGTATCGAACACGTCGCCAATCGCCGAAAACCCTGAAAAACTGTCGTTCCCATCGAGCAATTTGCGGCCATCCAAACCTGCGGCGCGCAGACGCCTTGCCGTCGTGCCATCCGCGAAGGCGCCGGCATTTGTCTCCGAGCCATCGATGCCGTCCGTATCGGCGGCAAGCGCGGTGATCTCATGCCCGTCGATGGCCAGCGCCAAGGCGAGCGCGAACTCGCCGTTGCGGCCGCCCCGACCACCCTTGGCGCGCAGCGTCACCGTCGTCTCCCCACCCGACAGCAGAACCGCCGGTTTTGCGAACGGCCGGTCGCGGAGCGACACCTCGCGGGCAAGCGCCGCATGCACCAGCGCCACATCACGCGCTTCGCCTTCGACGGAATCGGAGAGGATGTAAGGCGTCACGCCATGGGCGCGCGCGACCGCCGCTGCTGCCTCCAACGATACGCCAGCCGAGGCGATGACGAAATGCTCGTGGTGGGCAAAGGCCGGATCGTTCGGTTCCGGCGCGTCGGCGGCCGGCGAATTCAGATGCGCGGTCATCGCAGCCGGCAGTTCCAGCTTGTATTGCTCGACGATCGCAAGTGCATCCTGGCGCGTCGTGGCATCCGGAATGGTCGGGCCTGAGGCGACGAAGGCCGGGTTGTCGCCGGGAATGTCCGAGACGATCAGGCTGACGACGCGGGCCTTGGTCGCCGCCGCAAGCCGGCCGCCCTTGATGGTGGAGAGATGTTTGCGAACGACATTCATGGCCGAGATCGGCGCGCCCGAGGCAAGCAGCGTCTCGTTCAGGGCGATCTCGTCTTCCAGCGTCAGCCCTTCGGGTGGGGCAGGCAGCAGCGCGGAACCGCCGCCGCAGACGAGCGCGATGACGAGGTCGTTTTCGGAGAGGCCTGAAATCGTCTCGACCAGCCGTTTTGCGCCGGCGAGGCCCGCCGCATCCGGCACCGGATGCGAGGCCTCGAGTATCTCGATCGACGTCGTTTCACAACCATAACCGTAGCGGGTCACGACCACACCGGTCAGCGGCCCGGTCCACACGTTCTCGAGTGCCGCGGCCATCTGCGCGGCGCCCTTGCCAGCGCCGATGACCACGGTTCGGCCGTTCACGGGCGGGGCAGGCAGGTGTTTCACGATGCCGGTCAGCGGATCGGCGGCCTTCACGGCGGCGGCAAACAGCGCCTCCAGCAATTCCCGGTCGGTCATCGCGTCTCCTCCTCTTGGTCGTCCGCGCCCTTTCGATCACGGTGCTTAACAGCCGTCAACCGGGCTTGTTCATGTATCGGTCCCCTCAACCGGAACAAAGCGAGCGAGTGTCGGTTGTCCCATGGGCTCATCAAACGAAGGAGCGAAAAGCGTGACTGAACATCTGAAAGAAGCCGGTTACCCGGGCCAGATCGACATCGGCGGCGACAGGTCCGCCGTAACTTACAAACTGAAGGCCAGCAAGGAGGATAACGGCGCGTTTCATGTGGCCGTGAGTCTGAGCGCCCCGCGCGACTGGCTGCTGAAGCATGGCTTTCGCAACGAAGCCACACTGGTCCGCCAGGGCGGTGTTGAAATGCCGATCCATTTCGAGGAAACGCTTAACGTCGCCGACAATATCTCGGTGACGCTGCGCGCAGACGACGCGGTGATGGCCTCGATGGACGAATTGCGGCGCGCGTTTCCCGAGCTTCGACCGACCTAAGGTCGCGACCACTGTTTGCATGGAAGAACCGCAGCGTATAATCGCTGGCCCGGCCGTTTTGTTCGGCCGGGCTTTTTTTGCGGTTAGGGCAGCGAGATCTTGGACACGTTTGAACAAGGGAATGCAGGGCGGTCCTGCGGCACCTGCACGCTCTGCTGCCGGCTCCCCGAAATAGCAGCACTGGACAAGTCGGCAGATGAATGGTGCCGACACTGTTCCGAGGGGCAGGGCTGCGCGATCTATACCGATCGGCCTCAACTCTGCCGCGATTTCCTCTGTCGGTGGATGACGGATGCGAATGTCTCCGACACCTGGCAACCGTTGCGCTCGAAAATGCTGGTCTATGAACAAGGACCGCAGCTGACGGTTCTGGTCGATCCGGATCATCCGGATATGTGGCAGCAAGAGCCGTATTGTTCCGACTTGCAGGCCTGGGCCAACGCGGGCAACAAGATCGGAAAATACGTCATCCTGTTTTGCGGCGACGAGGTGAGGAAAATCGCACCGGTCTGATTGAGCGCCGGGCCCACACCCCGTCACCGCGCCGGCATGATTTCTGCCGCCGCCTGGCGGATGGTCTGCATCAGGATCGACAGCGGCGTTGAGGGATTTGCATCGGCACGAATGGTGAGGCCGACCGGGCCGCGGGTCTCGCTTGTGTCGATCGGCAGCGTCGCCAGAACCTCGTCCTCGATGTCGGCGGCGACCACCCCGGCGGAGATGATCCAGATCGCATCGCTCGACCGCACGAAGGCACGGCCGAAAGCGTCGGAGACGGTCTCCACCTGGGTCGGCAGGCTGGCCACGCCGTTGGCGATCAGGAACTGTTCGACCGATGGCCGGATGATCGAGCCGCGCGTCGGCATCAGAACCGGATAGTCGGCAAAGCCCTCGAAGATCGATTGCTTGCCATCGAGCAGCGGGTGCCCCGTGCGGACGGCGAACACCACCTGCTCCGAGTAAAGATGTTCGAAGGACAGGCCGGTCATCTTTTCCGGCAAGGCGAGCCGGCCGACCACCAGATCGAGATCGCCGACTCGAAGCTGTTCCATCAAAACGGCATTATCTCCCGTCACGATCTTAACCCGGCTGCCGGTCTTTTCGGCGAGGAAGAGCGTCATGGCGAGCGGCATCACCCGTGTGGAGACGGTTGGGAGCGCACCGATGCGGACCGGGGGTGCGGAATCGAACAGTTCCTGCGAGACGGAATCGATGCCTTGGCGGAGCGCCGTCAGCGCCGCGCCGGCATGGCGGAGAAAAACCTCGCCGTAGCGGGTGATGCGGATGCCGCGGCCTTCGCGCTCGAACACGGCGACGCCGAGCGCCTCTTCGAGCTCGCGGATGGTCTTGGTGACGGCCGGCTGGCTGACATGCAGAATCTCGGCTGCCTTGACCACGCTTTTTTGGCGCGCGACCTCGACAAATGTATGCAAGTGCCGAAACTTGACTCGGGAGTTGATCAAGATCAAATAACCCTGCGGTTAGGGGATGATGCTGAAATATCATTTTACCTAACTGGAAACTAGTGCAATCTATCAAAGCGAGAGGAGTCGCTGATGCAGTTTGTACACATCAACGACATTGTGATCCATTACGACATCCAGCGCGCGGGCGACGGAAAGCCCGTCATCGTGTTCATCAATTCGCTCGGAACCGACAGTCGCATCTGGCATCACGAACTGCCGAAGCTTGCCGAAGATTATACGATCCTCACCTATGACAAGCGCGGCCACGGGCTCTCCGGCCTCGGCAGCCCACCATATTCGATCGCCGACCACGGGGCCGATCTTGCCGGCCTGCTCGACCACCTGCAGCTCAGCCAGGTCATCGTCTGCGGCCTTTCGGTCGGCGGGCTGATTGCGCAAAGCCTGTATGCCACTCGTCCGGACCTCGTGAAGGCGCTGATCTTTTCCAACACCGCCCACAAGATCGGTACGGCCGAAAGCTGGGCGGCACGCATTACCGCCGTCGAGCAAAACGGCATCGGCAGCATTCTCGATGCGATCATGGAGCGCTGGTTTACCGCGCCGTTCCGCAAGCCGGACAATGCCGCCTACCAGGCCTATTGCAACATGCTCGTGCGCCAGCCGACCTCCGGTTACAGCGGCACCTGCGCCGCGATCCGCGATGCCGATTTCACCGAGACTGCAAGCAAGATCGCCGTGCCGGTGCTCTGTATCGTCGGCCGCGAGGACGGCTCGACACCGCCCGAACTCGTCAAATCGTTTGCCGACCTGATCCCCGGCGCGCGCTACGAAATCATCGAGGGTGCGGCGCATATCCCCTGCGTCGAGGCACCCGCCGCCCATGCCGCGCTGATCCGCGGCTTCATCGAACAACTCGAGGAATAGACATGGCTGATCCTTCCGCGCCATCGGAACGTTACGCTCAGGGCATGAAGACCCGCCGTGCGGTGCTGGGCGACGCCCATGTAAACCGCGCCCTGGCAAACCAGACGCCGTTCGACGGACCGTTCCAGGAAATGATCACCGAAGGCGCCTGGGGTACGGTCTGGTCGCGCCCGAACTGGACGAAGCGCGAGCGCTCGATGGTGACGATCGCGCTTCTCGCGGCACTCGGCCATCACGACGAAGTCGCCATGCATATCCGCGCAACCGCCAATACGGGCGCGACAAAGGACGATATCTGCGAAGCCCTGATGCATGTGGCAATCTATGCCGGCGTTCCGGCCGCCAACCATGCCTTCAAGATCGCCAAAGCCACTTATGCCGAAATGGACGCGGACAAGGCCGCGGGAGAGCAAAAATGAAGAACACACCCCCAGAAACCACACCCTTTTTCGCCCGTGACCGGGAATGGCATCCGCCGGCCTTCACGCCAGGCTACAAGACTTCGGTGCTGCGCTCGCCGCAGCGCGCGCTGATTTCGCTCGAAGGCACCAAGAGCGAGATCACCGGCCCGGTCTTCGGCCACAACATCCTCGGCGAGTTCGACAACGATCTGATCGTCAACTATGCCAAGCCGGGCGAGATGGCGCTTGGCGAACGCATCCTCGTCTACGGCCGCGTCGTCGACGAGCGTGGCCGCGGCGTTCCGGGCGCGCTGGTGGAATTCTGGCAGGCCAATGCCGGCGGCCGCTATCGCCACAAGAAGGAAACCTATCTCGCCCCACTCGACCCGAATTTCGGCGGCTTCGGCCGCACGATCACCGACGAGGACGGCGGCTACGCCTTCAAGACCATCAAGCCCGGCCCATATCCGTGGCCGAACGGCGTCAACGACTGGCGTCCGGCCCATATCCACTTCTCGGTTTTCGGCCATGGTTTTGCCCAGCGCCTGATCACCCAGATGTATTTCGAGGGCGATCCGATGATCTGGATTTGTCCCATCGTGAAGACCATTCCGGACGAAAACGCGATCAAGGGCCTGATCGCCGCGCTCGACATGCAGAACACCATCCCGCACGACATGCGGGCCTACAAATTCGATATCGTCCTGCGCGGCCGTCGCTCGACATTCTTCGAGAACCGTAAAGAGGGCAACTGAGATGGTCCAGCCGCTCACCTACTTCAAGGAATCCGCTTCGCAGACCGCGGGTCCGTATGTCCATATCGGCTGTACGCCGAACTTTTCCGGCATTACCGGCGTCTATGACACCGATCTCGGCTCCGGCCCGATGGTCAATGACCAGACGCGCGGCGAACGCATCACCATTCGCGGTTTCATCTATGACGGCGCCAACACGCCGCTCAAGGATGCGATGATCGAGATCTGGCAGGCGGACGCCGACGGCTATTACAACAGCCCGTCGGAAACCCGTGGCAAGGCCGATCCGAACTTCTTCGGCTGGGCCCGTCAGCCAGGCGACATGGCGACCGGCGAGTTTGCTTTCGAAACGATCAAGCCGGGCAGCGTGCCGTTCCGTGACGGCCGCCCGATGGCTCCGCACGTCACCTTCTGGGTCGTCGCCCGCGGCATCAATCTCGGCCTCAACACCCGCATGTACTTCTCCGATGAGGAAGAGGCCAACGCAGCGGATCCGATCCTGTCGCGCATCGAGCACCGGGTTCGCGTTCCAACCCTGATCGGCAAGCGTGACGGTAATACCGTCACCTTCAACATCTATCTTCAGGGCGAAAACGAAACCATATTCTTCGATATCTGAGATCGAAGAATCAGGGTTCGCCCCGGGAGTAGATATGAGCGTCTCGGCTTTCGAGCATCCATTTTTGTCCGGTCTCGTCGGTGACGACGAGGCCGGACAGCTGTTTTCGGTGAAAGCCGAGATCGACGCCATGCTGGCCTTCGAGACGGGCCTTGCCAGGGCCGAGGCGTCCTGCGGCATCATCCCGGCCGAGGCTGGGGAGCGCATTGCCGCAGCCTTGCAGACATTTGAGCCGGACATGGCCGGCCTGCGAAACGGGACCGCGCGCGACGGCGTCGTTGTCGCCGAACTCGTCAAGCAGCTTCGCGATGCCGTCAATCAGCAGGCAGGCGGCGGCGAGGCCGCCAAGCACGTGCATTTCGGCGCGACTAGCCAGGACGTCATCGACACGGCGCTCATGATCCGCCTGAAGCAGGCCTGCTCTCTGTTCATCGAACGGCTCGCTGCCCTCGAGAAGGTTTTCGATGACATCGACAAGGCATTCGGCAACCGGAGGCTGATGGGCCATACCCGCATGCAGGCGGCGATCCCGATCACCGTTTCGGACCGTATCCGCGCCTGGAAAGAACCGTTGACCCGGCATCACCAGCGGCTGGACAGGTTTTCCGAGGCCGGTTTTGCCGTGCAGTTCGGCGGCGCCGCGGGCTGCCTCGAAAAGCTCGGAGACAAGGCCGCCGACGTGCGCAAGGCGCTGGCCTGGGAACTGTTTCTGACTGACGCGCCGCAATGGCAGAGCCAGCGCGACCGGCTGGCGGAGTTCGCCGGCATCCTCGCATTGATCTCCGGCTCGCTCGGCAAGCTCGGCCAGGATGTGGCGCTGCTTGCCCTGATGGGCGGGGAAATGGAGCTCGCCGGCGGCGGTGGCTCCTCCGCCATGGCCCACAAGCAGAACCCGGTAGCCGCCGAAGTGCTGGTATCGCTCGCACGTTTCAACGCGGTGCAGCTTTCCGGCATGCAGCAATCGATGGTGCACGAGCAGGAACGCTCAGGTGCAGCCTGGACGCTCGAATGGTTGATCCTGCCACCTATGGTGATGGCGACCGGCGCTGCACTAAGGCTCGCAACGGAACTTGCCGCCAATGTGAGGTCACTGGGCAAGGGCTGACGGCATCTGCATTGAAGGACGGGCAATTCTAGTATATTTTCGAAAAAAGATACTAGAGATGCTCCGGAGGTCCCCATGCCCCTTTCATACATGACCAGTGCCTCCTTCAACCAGAACCCGAGCAAGGCCCGGCAAGCGGCAAACGAAAACCCGCTGGTCATCACCGATCACGGCAAGCCGACGCATGTGCTTGTCAGCTACGACGAATTCGAGGCCAACTGGAAGAAGCAGAAGAGCCTCTACGACGCTTTGCGTGATACCCAAGGTACCGTCGATCAGGATTTCGACCCTCCGCGCCTGAGTTTCGAGGGGCGCGAGGTTGAGTTCTGAATGGCATTCCTGCTGGATACCAATGTCATTTCGTGCTCGAAGCGGCCGGAAAAGCAAGCCCCTGCCTTTCAGGCTTTCATGCGGAAGTTCCGCATAGACGACGCGTTTCTGTCAGTGATCACCATCATGGAGATTCGTTTCGGGGTCCGACTGGAGCAAAGCCGAAACGCTGTTTTCTCGACTGAACTGGAACGCTGGCTGACCGAGGATGTGCTGGTGAATTTCAGCGACCGCATTCTTCCCTTCGACACGGCGATTGCTCTTCGCACCGGCGCCCTTCCCACTCCGAACAAGCGGCCGTCACCGGATGCAATGATCGCCGCAACAGCGCTGCATCACGGGCTGACCGTCGTCACCCGTAACATCTTAGATTTCGAGCCGCTCGGCGTGCCCTGCCTCAATCCCTGGACTTTTCAAGGCTGAGCCGGCCAGACCTGAGATCCATCACTCCGTGATCTCGACCGGATTGCCGTCAGGGTCCGATATCACCGCCTCGTAGAACCCATCCCCGGTCATGCGGGCCGGGGAGACGAGGACGCCCATGGCTGCCGCCCTGGCGGCCATCTCGTCGACCGCCTTTCGGCTGCCGAGCGAAATTGCCATATGCGCGTAACCGGCGCGCTCCCGCGGCGCTTCCGGCGCAATCCACGGGCCGCTCATGATCTCGATCGTAGCACCTTCGGAAAGGGTGAGGAATTTCGAGGAGAAGCCGGCGCGCCGACGGCTCTCATAGAGCGGGCTGGCGGTGGCGCCGAACATGTCTTCGAAGAACGCAACGAGCTTGTCGAGTTCCGGTGTCCAAAGCGCGACATGCGCAAGTTTCATAACTCATCTCCCTCATGCCGGCTCCCGAACCGTCGCCGCCTGCCTCTCGTCAAACGCGGCCTCGGTCCCGAGCGAAAGACGCAACCGATGCCATCTCTGGTAGTGCCGTTAAACATATCCTCAGCATTTTCCGCAATCCTTAACCATAGCGGGCCAACAGGATTTGGCCATTGTCTCAAATGCAGCCATGGATCTTTCCGATGACCATTAAATTCAAGCTTGTCGCCAGCGTCGTCGGCCTTGCGCTTGCGCTGGCGGCAACGACGACAGCCGCATTCATCGGAATGGACACGCTTTCGGCCCGCACCCGCATGATCGTAGAAGATCGAATCGAGCCCATGGCGCAGATCAAGATGGTCTCCGACGCCTATGCGGTCACCATCGTGGACACCGCTCACAAGACCCGCAGCGGCGCATTCAGCTGGGAACTGGGCGAACAGACCGTCCGGGCAGCGCTTGTCACCGCCGACCGCGAATGGGCGGCCTACCAGGCAACCTACCTGACCGATCAGGAAAAAAGTCTTGTTCAGCGTTACCTCGGCGCTCATACCGAAACCACCAAGGCCGTCAACGAGCTTCTGGCGATCATGGGCAAGCGCGATCAGACGGCCCTGGATACCTATGTGACGAAGCGGCTCTACCCGGCGATCGAGCCGCTTGCCGAACCGCTGAACGCGCTGACCAAGCTGCAGCTCGACGTCGCACACACGAGTTTCGAGGACGCGCTGAAGGACAAGGCCAGCCTCTTCGTCTGGATGACCGTGATCGGCGTCATGTCGCTGATCGTGGTCGGCTTCTCGATCCGGGTCGTGCTGTCGGGCGTCGTCGGGCCGCTGCAGCGTCTGCAGGATTGCATGCGGCGCCTCGCCGGCGGCGAACTGGCGCTGACCATTTTCGGCATGGACCGCAAGGACGAGATCGGCGGGATGGCGGCGGCAGTCGAGATCTTCCGCCGGGCGGCACTCGACAACAAACGGCTGGAAGACGAGGCCATCGAAGCCCGTAACCGGTCGGAAGCCGAGCGCATCGCCGCGCAGGAACAAGCCGAAACCGACGCATCCCAGAGGCTCCGCGTCGCGACATCCGGCCTTGGCGGCGGCCTGCGCCGGCTCGCCGCAGGCGATCTTTCCTTCCAGCTCACAGACGCCTTTTCGGCGGATTTCGAGGCTCTGCGCCACGATTTCAATACCTCGATCGCCCAGCTCGCCAGCACGCTGACGCAGATTGCCGGCAGCGCCGAGGCGATCGACGGGGGAACCCAGGAAATCAGCCAATCCGCATCCGACCTGTCGCGCCGCGCGGAGCAGCAGGCCGCTTCACTCGAAGAGACGGCCGCCGCACTCGATCAGATCACTGCGAATGTCAGTTCCGCGTCCAAGAAAGTCGATGAGACGCGCCAGATCGCTGCGGAAGCCAATTCGTCCGCCGCCCGTTCCGGCGAAGTTGTGGCCAATGCCGTCGAGGCGATGCGCCGCATCGAGGAAAGTTCCAGCCAGATCTCCAACATCATCGGCGTCATCGACGAGATCGCCTTCCAGACCAATCTTTTGGCGCTGAATGCCGGCGTCGAGGCTGCCCGGGCCGGTGAGGCTGGCAAGGGCTTTGCGGTCGTCGCGCAGGAAGTCCGCGAACTCGCGCAGAGGTCGGCGAACGCTGCCAAGGAGATCAAGGCGTTGATCCAGAACTCGACAGTCGAAGTCGGCCATGGCGTGAAATATGTCCGCGACGCCGGTGAATCGCTGAAGTCGATCGAGGGATATATCATCACCATCAACGGCCATGTGGACGATATCGCCCGCTCGGCCCGCGAACAGTCGACCGGGCTTTCGGAGATCAACTCGGCCGTCAACCAGATGGACCAGATGACCCAGCAGAACGCCGCCATGGTCGAGGAGACGACGGCAGCGAGCTCCGGTCTCGCCGACGAGGCTTCGAAACTGCGCCAGATGGTCGGCCAGTTCCAGCTCACCGCCGGCTCTTCCCAGGCCGGGCGGCGTCGCCGCGCCGCCTGAGGCGAAGCTTGCCTGGTTCGCAGTCAAGCTGATAAGCCGTGCCAAGGCGATGGAGAGGCTGCATGGCTGCGGATATCGGGCAGGGACTTTGGGATTTCGCATTGCGGCTTTATGGTACGCCCGGTGTCGGCGAAGCCTGCCTTCTGCTTCAGGACGACAGCGGCGTCGACGTGCCGGTGCTGTTGTTCTCCGCCTGGCTGGAAAAAAATTCCGTGGCGCTTTCGCCAACAGAGGTTGCCCGTATCGACGGCCGCGTCGCAGACTGGCGCAATGAGGTGGTGAAGCCGCTCCGCGCTGCGCGCCGGCGGTTGAAGAGCGGGCCGCATCCGGCCCCCACCAAAGAAACGGAAACCCTGCGCAACGGCGTGAAAGGTGTCGAACTCAGTTCGGAAAAGATCGAGCTGGCGATGCTGGAGGCCGAAGGGCAGGCGCTGATGGCAGCCGACGGTTCAACAGGCGATGCAGCTGGTAATCTCAGAAACGTCGTGAGGTTTTTCCGTGGAGCGGAGCCGGACGAGAAGACTGCCACGGCGCTTGCCGTGATCGAAAATGCGCTCTTGGCCCTTTAGGGTCGATACCCGGAGCACAAGATCAGTGCTGGCCGGGTGAACCAGGGCCGTCCTTCCAACGCTTGACCATCGGCAGGTGGATGTCGAAGAGATCGAGCGCGCGGCCGACCGTCTGGGTCACCATTTCATCCAATGAGTTGGGCTTCGAATAGAAGGCGGGCACCGGCGGCATGACGATTGCGCCGTTGCGGGTTGCCTGGTCCATCAGCGCGATATGGCCGGCATGCAGCGGCGTCTCGCGAAACAACAGCACGACGCGCCGGCGCTCCTTCAGACAGACGTCGGCCGCGCGCACGATCAGCTCGTCATTGTAGCAATTGGCGATGCCGCTCAGCGTCTTCACCGAACAGGGTGCGACGAGCATGCCGGCAGTGCGGAACGAGCCGGAGGAAAGCGCCGCGCCGATATCCTTGTGATTATAGAGCACGTCGGCCAGGCTCTTGATCTCTTCGGCACTCATGTCGATCTCGTCGATCGCCGTGCGGAAAGCGGAAGGCGAGATCACCGCATGGGTCTCGATATCCTCGACCTCCCTCAAAAGCTGCAGGGCGCGAACGCCATAAACGACACCGGAAGCTCCGGTGATGGCGATGATGATGCGGCGCATGGGAGTTTTCCCTGAACAATCTATTGCGACGCCTTAACGCCACTTTCCGATGGGCGCAATGCGGCGATCGTCGATTGCTCGCATGTGTTCGGCCACAGCCTTTTCCACCGGGCGGGTGCCGGGCTTCAGCGCGCCGGTTTTCGATCGTAGCCGCAGGGAGGCTTATGATCTTGTTCCGCATGGGCGCCGGCCCGTGGGCCAGCGGATCGGCCGATGCCTGATCGGAAACGCGGGCTCGTGGCTTCTTGATTCCGCTGCGAAAAAACTCGCCGACGAGTTCTTCGAAAAGCTTGCGATGCGGCCCGTGATGGTTGATCATACCGCCGATGCCGGATTAGCAGAGGCTATTGCGACGGCGGCTGTTGCCGCGCCAGTCATGTCAGCTGCACCATCGGCACCTATTTCCCCTGCGGCTCCCGAAGCTGCCGGACCGTCTGTCGCGCCTGCGGCAACGGCCGCGCGGCCTTTCAGCCGTATGCCCCATATCGCGGCGGCATCGTCGTCGTTATTGCCATCGCGGCTCTCGCCGCCCGATTTTTAACAGGAGGGGCGCATGTCCCGCATTACTATCACCGTCAACGGCACGCCCCAGACGCGCGAGGTCGAAGACCGGACGCTGCTCGTGCAGTTCATTCGCGAACATCTCGGCCTCACCGGTACCCATGTCGGCTGCGACACCACCCAGTGTGGTGCCTGTACAATCCATCTCGACGGCGTGGCAGTGAAGAGCTGTACCGTGCTCGCCGTCGCCGCCGACGGTTCGAAGGTGACGACGATCGAGGGGCTGGCCGAAGGCGGCAAGCTGCACGACGTGCAGCAGGCTTTCCGCGAACATCACGGCCTGCAATGCGGTTATTGCACGCCGGGCATGATCATGGCCTCGGTCGACATGATCCGTCGCCATGACGGCATGCTCGACGAACATACCGTACGCCACGAGCTCGAAGGCAATATCTGTCGCTGCACCGGCTACCACAACATCGTCAAGGCAGTGCTGGATGCCGCCGAAAAGCATCGCGCGGCACATGCCGTCGCGGCCGAATAAGCGGGGAGAATGACGCCATGTACGCAACGACCTACCACAAGCCGAAGACCCTTGCCGAAGCCGTCGAACTCTACGGGAATTCGGACGAGCCCTCCTATCTCTCCGGCGGCCACACGCTGATCCCGACGCTGAAGAGCCGGCTTGCCGCGCCGGCGCATCTGATCGACGTGCGCAACATTCCGGAGCTGTCGGGGATTGAAGTCACCGCTGACAAGGTGATCATTGGCTCGGCCACCAAGCACGCCGTCGTCGCCGCATCGAAGGAAATCAAGGCTGCCATCCCGGCGCTTGCAGGCCTTGCGGGTTCGATCGGCGACGTTCAGGTGCGCCACATGGGCACGATCGGTGGCTCGACCGCCAATAACGACCCGGCAGCCGACTATCCGGCCGCCGTGCTTTCGCTTGATGCGATCGTCCATACGGACCGCCGCGAAATCCCTGCCGAGGAATATTTCCAGGGCCTCTACACGACCGCATTGGAACCCGGTGAAATTCTCGTCCGCGTCGAGTTCAAGACCCCGGACATCGCCGGCTACGCAAAATTCCGCAACCCGGCCTCGCGTTATTCGATGGCCGCCGCCTTCGTCAGTAAACATCGCGACGGCCATATCCGCGTCGCGATCACCGGTGCGGGCAACGAGGGCGTGTTCCGCTGGACCGAGGCCGAGGAGTTGCTGACCGAGAACTTTTCGGCCGAAGCGCTGGAAGGCCTCACCATCGACCCGTCGCGGATGATGGGCGACATGCACGCGCCGACCGACTACCGCGCCCACCTCGTGGCGGTGATGACCCGCCGCGCGGTGCAGAACCTCGGCGGCACGCATATCCTCTGAGAACAGATATATCGATATTGAAATGGCCGGCGGAGCGACTCGCCGGCCAAAGACCATCGCGGCAGTCCACACTCCCGCGAGACGGCATCTTCAAGAATGCTGGGGTGTGCCGAAGGTCGCAGCGATCCGGCCGAGCACTGCGATCAGCACCGCCTTGTCCTTACCGGCGATCTCGTCAAGACGCCGATTGTAGACGACCGCGATCGCGTGCAGCTGCTCCTGCATCCGGCGGCCATTTTCGGTGAGCCTGACGCTATAGCTGCGTTGGTCGTCGGGATTCGACTGTCGTTCGATCAGTCCCCGGTGGGACAATGCCTTGAGGCTGGAGGTGAGCGTCGAACGGTCGCGACCGCAGATGCGGCTGAGCTCTGACGGCGTCATGCTCTCCCGTTCGGCAAGCACCGTCAGAAGCGCATACCACCCAGGCTTCAGGTCAGCCTTGCCGGCCGCCTTGGCAAATGCCTGGAAGGACGTCTCCTGCGCCACCCTCAGATGATAGCCGATCAGGTTCCGGAACATGGCCGGGACCAGCATCTCGCCGTCCGCGGATTCCGTATGCGTGTCCTGCCGCGTCGATGCCTCTACCGCCATTTTTGCATTCCTCCCACTCTGGAAACTAGTAGGAATGCGGGAATGCGGCAAGGTAGTTTGACGTCAAATTACCTTGCTTTGACCGATTGTCCGCCAAAGCCTGACGGACTGCAAGCGAAGCGATGGACAACGCCTGTCGCTGGACGATCTGCGGCTGGGTCGAGGCTAAGCAAAAACCCGCGCCGGATGACGGCGCGGGTGGAGAGCAGATCTACTCGGCTGCCTGGTATCGATCGGCGGCCGAAGACGGTTTCGGGCCGAGCGCCGCGATCAGGGTGATCAGCACGGCGAGCGTCGCGACGAAGGCGACAGCTGCGGAATAGGGCTCCCAGCCGAAGGCCGGAGCGCCGCTGAACACGGCAGACGTTGCCGCCAGCACCACCCCGCCACCGATCTGGAACGCGGCGAAGAACATGCCGGAGGCAAGCCCCGACTTGTCCTCCTCGATATCGGCCAGCGCCGCGACCTGAATGGACGGGAAGGTCATGGCATAACCGAGGCCGAGCGGTATCTGCGACAGTATGACGAGCAGGATCGGGTCGATATGGCCGACCGACAGGACCCAGAAGATGTAGCTGATCGCCTGCAGTCCGACGCCCGCCGTCATGAAGCCGGTTGTGCCGCGGTTCTGGGCAAGTGTCGCGAAGCGAGGTGCCAGGAACATCACGAAGGCACCGGCGCCGGCAAAGCAGAAGCCCGTCGCAAAGGCCGACCAGCCATAGACGTCCTGATAATAGAGCGTCGCGGTGAACTGGAAGCCGATATAAGCCCCCTGATAGAGAAAGCCGACGATATTGGCATGGGTGAGTCTGGCGCGGCGGAACATCGCCAGCGGCACCATCGGGTCTTTATGGCGGGCTTCGATGGCGAGGAAGCCGAGGATCAGCACGATTGCGGCCACGAGCGAGCCCCAGGTGAAGATATCGGCCCAACCCGCCGAGGCCGCATTGGTGATGCCGAACACGAAAAGCAGCAGACCGGGGGTGATGGTGATTGCGCCGGCCCAGTCGAAGCCGGGACGCGGCCCGGTGCGGCGCGCGTCGAGCGGCAAGGCTATCGGCGCGAGAAGCAGGGTCAGGATTGCGACCGGCGCGCCCATCACCAGCGTTGCCCGCCAGCTGATCAGCGTCGCAGCGCCGCCGAGCACCATGCCGAGCACAAAGCCGGCGGCCCCGGTGGAGGCGAAGAGGCCAAGCGCCTTGGCGCGCTGCGGCCCTTCGCCGAAGACCGCCAGCAGAAGTGCCAGCGCGGCCGGTGCCGTGAAGGCTGCGGCGATGCCCTTGATGAGCCGGGCCGCGATCAGCGTCGGGCCGCTGTCGACGAACCCACCGGCGATGCTGGCCGCCGCAAAGATCGCCAGCGACCAGAGGAAGACGCGGCGATGACCGAAAATGTCGGCGACGCGGCCGCCGAGCAGCAGAAAACCGCCGTAACCGAGCACATAGGCACTGACCGCCCATTGCAGGGAAGTGGCCCGCATGCCGAGTTCGGCCTGAATGGCGGGAAGTGCGACGCCGATTGTGGAGACATCCATCGCGTCGAGAAAATTGGCGGTGCAGAGCAGCAGCAATGCGAGCCCCGCAGCCCCTCGGAATTGAGGATTGCTCATGGGATTCTGATCCTTGTTCATGCTGCCCCCGGAGCGGGGAGGTCGAACCGGGCCGGCAGAGGAACGAGAAATTGTCCGTCTTCGTGACCTATTGCAAATTGATAATTGCCATGGCACGTATTACTGGCGATGATGAATGACGCTATCCTTCGAAAGATCGACCTCAACCTGCTTCTGGCCTTCGCGGTGCTGATGCAGGAACGCAACGTCAGTCGCGCCGCCGAGCGGCTGCTGCTTGGACAACCGGGCCTGTCGGCGGCCTTGAAGCGGTTGCGCGAGGCGCTGGACGACGACCTGTTCGTACGTGTCGGACGTGGCCTGCAGCCGACGCCCCGGGCGCTGGCGATTGCGCCTGTGATCGAGGACGCGCTTTCGAACATCGAACGGGCGATCCGTCCGCCGGCCGCGTTCGACCCGAAAAGCTGGGAAGGCGAGTTCCGCATCGGTATGTGCGACAATCTCGAATCGGCTTTCTTCGGCCCGCTCGCCGCCCGTCTGCGGCAGCTCTCGCCCGGATCGCGGCTGATCGGCGTCGCCTCGGAACGTCGTGACGTTTCGCGCATGCTGGATGACGGCGCCTTCGATTTCAGCGTCGCGGTGCACGGCGAGCCGCCCTCCTGGCACGTCCGCGCGCCGCTCTTCACCCAGTCGTCCGTCTGCATCTACGACCCCGCACAGATCAAGCTCAAGGCGCCGCTCGGCCTTGACGCCTATGCCGATGCCCCGCATGTCGCCGTCTCCTTCGAGGGCAATTCCTCGACCAGCATCGACGTAGCGCTCGCCGGTCACGGGAAAACCCGCAATGTCGTGGCGACGGTGCCGCGGTTCTCGGCGCTGCCGACGGCGCTTCGGGCCATGCCGGCCATCGCCACCATTCCGGAATCGATCGCCCGCTGCATGGCCCAACTCCACAATCTGATGATCGACCTGCCGCCGATCGACCTGCCGGCTGAGCCCGTGAGCATGCTCTACCGACGCGTCGACCACGCGGACAGCCGTGCCTCATGGTTTCGCACCCTCTTCGTGGAGGTCGCCGGCGCGGCGCTTGAAGCCTCCGGCTGCAAGATGGGAATTTCGCAGATCGCAGCTTAAGCCCGGCAAGCGGCCGGCTTTCGGAAATCAACACATGACGGCTTGATGCCGCTTGCCCGGCATGGTCTGTTGAGGATGAATATTGAGCCGCCACAGGGTCTTGAGCCCATTTTCCAGTGATGAGAGTGACATGAGAGACTTCGAATTACCCGGCCGTTCGCTCGCCGTCGGCCGCACTGCGATGGCCGCCACCTCACAGCCGCTGGCGACGCTCACCGCCATCGACATCCTGCGCAATGGCGGCAATGCCGTGGATGCGGCGGTTGCCGCCTGCGCCGTGCAGTGCGTCGTCGAAGCCGGGTCGACCGGCATCGGCGGCGATTGCTTCGCTCTCCTCTCGCTTGGTGGCACGGACGAGGTGCTGGCCTATAACGGGTCAGGCCGGGCACCGGCTGCCGCAACCGTCGAACATCTCCGTTCGCTCGGCGTCACCAGTCTCACCCGCACCTCGCCCCATACGATCACCGTGCCGGGTGCGGTGGATGCCTGGACGCGCCTCGTTGCCGATCATGGCCGGATGAAAATGGCCGATATTCTTGCGCCGGCCATCAAGCTGGCGCGCGACGGTTACGTTCTGCCACCGCGCACCGCGCACGATCTTGCCGCACAGGCAGAAATCCTGAAGGACGACCCGGCTGCAAGCCGCGTCTTCCTCGTCGACGGCAAGGCGCCGCCGGCAGGTTCGATCCAGTATCAGAGGCAACTTGCCGATACGCTGGAAGCTATCGGCCGGGAAGGCAGGGACGCTTTTTATCGAGGCCCGATCGCGGAAGGCATGGTGAGCTACCTGAATGGCATCGGCGCCCTGCATTCGCTCGAAGATTTCGCCAATGCCAAGGGCGAATATGTGACGCCGATCAAGACGACATTCCGTGGCCACGAAATCCACGAATGCCCGCCCAACGGCCAGGGCATCATCGCGCTGATGATCCTCAACATCCTGTCGCATTTTCCGGGCAAAGGCGATCCGCTGGCGCCTGAGCGCCTGCATATCGAGGTCGAGGCGACGCGGCTGGCTTACGCGGCGCGAGATCGGTTCCTCGCCGATCCGGCCAAGGCCGACGTGCCGATCGATTACCTGCTCTCGGACGAACTTGCCAGGCAGTTGGCCGGCATGATCGATCCCGACAAGGCGATCACGGACCTGCCGCCCTTCGACGAGGTGCCGCACAAGGACACTATCTATCTCTCCGTCGTCGACAGCGATCGCAATGCCATCAGCTTCATCAACTCGATCTTCTTCGTTTACGGCAGCGGCCACATGGATCCCAAGAGCGGGGTGATGTTCCACAACCGGGGTTTCAGCTTCTCGCTCGATCCGGACCACCCGAACGCAATCGCGCCGGGCAAGCGGCCGATGCACACGATCATTCCCGGCATGGTGACGAAGGACGGCCGTGCCGTGATGCCGTTCGGCGTCATGGGCGGCCAGTACCAGGCCATGGGCCACGCCCATTTCCTCTCGAAGGTCTTCGATTACGGCATGGACCTTCAAAGCGCCATCGACCTGCCGCGCCTCTTCCCGCTGCCTGGCACCAACCAGGTCCAGATGGAGGCACGGCTGCGCGACGCGGTTGGCCCGGAATTCATCAAGCGCGGTTTCGAGGTGAAAAAGCCGGAATCGCCGATGGGCGGCGCCCAGGCGATCTGGATCGACTGGGAAACCGGGGTATTAAGGGGTGGCTCCGACCCCCGCAAGGACGGCATGGCTCTCGGCATTTGAGCTGCCCACCCACCCGATCAAGATATCCTGCGGAATATAACGATAGTCAAAACCTCTCCTTCGAGGTATCCAAAGGAATATCTCGTTTGAGGATTGGAGAGGAAATCATGAACATTGAGCGTCATCCCTGGATCAGGCTCGCGGTGACGTCGGTGGCAGCCGCCTTCGTAACACTCGCTTCCTTTGCCGCTCCCGCCGCCGCGCAGGAAAAAGTCACCGTCTTTGCGGCAGCCAGCATGAAGAACGCGCTCGACAACGCCAACAAGGCGTGGAGCGCCCAAGAGGGCAGGCAAGTCACGGTTTCCTACGCGGCAAGCTCGGCGCTCGCCAAGCAGATCGAAAACGGCGCACCGGCCGATATCCTCATTTCGGCCGATCTCGACTGGATGAAATACCTCTCCGACAAGAAACTTGTCAAGGAAGACACCAGGTTCAACTGGCTGGGCAACCGCATCGTGTTGGTCGCCGCTAAGGATACCGCCAATCCGGTGGACATCCGGCCGGGATTCGATCTCGCGGGATTGCTTAAAGGCGGGCGGCTCGCGATTGGTGAGCCGAATGCGGTTCCAGCCGGCAAATACGGCAAGGCCGCGCTCGAAAAGCTCGGCATCTGGTCGTCGGTCGAAAAGAGCGTCGCAAGTGCCGAAAGCGTTCGCGCGGCGCTCGCGCTCGTCTCGCGCGGCGAAGCGCCTTACGGCATCGTTTATCGGACGGACGCGGCGGCCGATCCGGGCGTTACCATCGTCGGCGTCTTCCCGGCCGACACCCATCCGCCGATCGTTTATCCAATCGCCATTCTGTCGGAATCGAAGTCCAAGGATGCGCCTGCCTATCTCGACTATCTGAAATCGGCCAGGGCGGCGCCGTTCTTCGAAAAGGAAGGTTTCATCGTTCTGAAGTAACCCGCAAGCACTCCAGCGAACTCATCGAAACGGCCCATTTCAGGGCCCTTTTCCGTTTCGGACGAAGCCATTCTGAGGAGCGAGCCGATGCGGCTCAGCCAGGCTCGGATTCCGATTTCAACAGACTTCACGCAGTTGTTTGTTCTCGAATCCCGAACATTCCGTTTGGAAATCATGCCCTAGCGACCTTGGACCCGCTCCCCCATTTCTAGACCGGAAGCAAACAACGCGCTTCCCTATACCGTTCGACGGAAGCCGGCTCCCAAGCGGCTCCGTTTCAGTCAAGGAATACGATAATGAAGACAGTACTTTCCACGCTTGCCGCAGCCATGATCGCTTCGGCTTCTTTCGCCGGCGTCGCTCTCGCAGAAGGCGACTATTATCAGGGTGCCTCCAAGGGACAGGCCGCCGTCCAGACCAACGATAAGGTCGACAATGTCAGGACCGGCAGCATCGATCGGGTCCGCACCTACGACGATCGCGGCGACCAGCCGATCTTCAAGCATGAAAGCCGCGACAATCGCTAACCGCAGCTCATTCAAGATACCGAATATCGTCCGTCAGGCAGGTCGCAAACTTCAGCCCCGGACGAACTCTGAAAAGGACTAGGACAATGAAGACTTCCATCTCCGCTATCGCCGCCATGATCGCCGCAGCTTCCTTCGCAGGCTCGGCTCTCGCCGAAGGCGACTATTATGAAGGCACCTCGAAGGCACATGCTTCCGCCCAGATCAACGGCGGTAATTTAGACGGCGTGCGCACCGGCAGCATTCAGATCCGCGACAACGATCGCCAGGAAAACCCGTCGATCTTCGGCGATACGAGCCGCGACAACCGCTAACCAGCCGCGCAAAGAGACAAAGGCTTAACGGCCTTCGTCCGAGGCAATCCATCTTGTGAATGCGATGGTGCAGGGAGAGCAGCGGTCAATCCGGCGCTCTCCCACCGCCTTTTCAGTACGCTTCCGATAACTTTCCCGCGAAGACCTAGCCATCCGATCCGTCTCGATATATCCAAGGTGATATATTGCATTGCGGCTGCGGGTGGGATAGGCGTTTGGACTGGCTGGTGCTGAGTGACGAGGAATGGACCGCAATCAGGCTCAGCCTGAAGGTTTCCTCCGTCGCGATGATCGTCAGCCTGCCGTTCGGCCTTCTCGTCGCCTACCTGCTTGCCCGCGGAAAATTCTGGGGCAAGTCGATCCTGAACGGCGTCGTCCACCTGCCGCTTATCCTGCCGCCGGTCGTCATCGGTTTCCTGCTGCTGATCCTGTTCGGACGGCGCGGTGTGATCGGCGCCTTTCTCAACGAATATCTCGGCATCGTTCTCTCCTTCCGCTGGACGGGGGCCGCACTCGCCTGCGGCGTCATGGGCTTCCCGCTGATGGTGCGCTCCATCCGGCTGTCGATCGAGGCGGTCGACCGCAAGCTCGAAGAGGCAGCGGGTACGCTCGGTGCCGGCCCCGCCTGGGTTTTCATGACCGTGACACTGCCGCTCATCCTGCCGGGCGTGATCGCCGGCATGATCCTCGCCTTCGCCAAGGCGATGGGCGAGTTCGGCGCAACGATCACCTTCGTCTCCAACATACCGGGCGAAACCCAGACGCTTTCGGCGGCGATCTACACATTTACCCAGGTACCAGGCGGCGATGCGGGCGCGATGAGGCTGACATTGGTCGCGATCGCCATCTCGTTTGCGGCACTCCTCGCCTCGGAATTCATGGCCTATCTGGTCGGCAAGAGGGTCCATATCGAATGACCCTGATCGTTCAGGCGCGGCAGGCGCTGGGGGAGTTCGTCCTCGATGCGGGTTTTACCTCTGATGGCGGCGTGACCGCGCTGTTCGGGCCTTCGGGCTCCGGCAAGACGTCGCTCGTTCGGCTGATTGCCGGGCTCTCCAAGCCGGATCACGGGCGGCTGATGGTCGATGGCGAGGTGCTGCTCGACACTGAAAACCGGATCTTCGTGCCAAAGCATCGGCGCCGTTTCGGCTACGTATTCCAGGAGGGGCGGCTTTTCCCGCACCTCTCCGTCCGCCAGAACCTGAATTACGGCCGCTGGTTCGCGCCGAAGACAATGCAGACCGAGAATTTCGACCGCATCGTTGAACTTCTCGGCATCGGCGCGCTGCTCGTCCGGCGGCCCGGAAAACTCTCAGGCGGCGAAAAACAGCGTGTCGCGATTGGTCGGGCGCTGCTGTGCGCCCCGCGTCTCCTTCTGATGGACGAGCCGCTTGCCGCGCTCGACGACCAGCGCAAGGCGGAAATCCTGCCTTATCTCGAGCGACTGCGCGACGAAACCTCGACGCCGATCGTCTATGTCAGCCACTCGGTATCTGAGGTTGCGCGGCTTGCCGACAGGGTGGTGATGATGAAGGACGGCCGGGTCGAGGCGGTCGGCACGCCATCCGAGGTCCTGTCGCTGCCCTCGACCGATCGACGCGATGCCGGCGCGGTGCTGACCGGTACGGTCGAAACGATCGATATCCCGCACTGGCTGGCGACGATCCGGCTTTCGCAGGCGCAGATCGTCGTGCCGAATGCGCGGGTCGAAGAGGGGAGAAGCGTGCGCGTGCATATCCCCGAACGCGACGTGATGGTCGCCACCCAGCGACCGGAGGGCCTGAGCGCGCTCAATATCCTTGAGGGCATAATCGCCGCGATCGAGCCGGACGGCGACGGCATGGTCCGCATCCGCATCCGCTGCGGCGACGACATGGTGCTCGCCCGTATCACCGCGCTTTCCGTCGAACGCCTCGACCTGAAGCTCGAAAAGCCGGTATTTGCGGTGATCAAGACGGTTGCGCTGGAGCGATAAACTCGTTCTTGTCAAATATTGTACGTACGAATAATTCTTGCTTAGTCGCCCGCATTATTGTACATACATTTAATGAAGATCACCTGGGACGAGTCCAAGCGCCAGAACAATTGGCCAAGCACGGATTGGACTTTGCCGATCTCGCACTCGAGTTCTTTCAGTCCTCTAAGATCGGACCGGCCAAGCAAGACCGCTTCAAGGCGATCGGAGAACTGAACGGCCTGATCATCATTGCGGTCGTCTTTCGACCGCTCGGTTCGCAAGCGCTGTCGGTGATCTCCATGCGTCCGGCAAGCCGCAAGGAAAGGAAGCTCCCATGAGCACCAAGTTCTCTTCGAAAAGACCACTCACAGACGAGGAAGAGGCCGAGATCCAGCGAATGATTGCCTCCGATCCGGAAAATCCCGAATGGACGGAAGACGATTTCAAGAACGCGAGACCGTTTCGCGAAGTTTTTCCCGATCTCGCCGCCAGCATCGACCGGGAGATCGCAAGGCGCGGCCGGCCGCCGCTGGAGAAGACGAAGCAACCAGTAACCATCCGTCTCGATCCCGACCTTGTTGAGCATTACAAGGCGACGGGCAAGGGCTGGCAATCCCGCATGAACGACGATCTGCGGAAGGCTGCGGGAATATAATCGAACCCGAATTCCGAGGGGTGCCGAGCAGCCGCTTGGTGGCGTGTTCGTCTTGCGGTGCTCTGGCTCGTGTCAGCGCCGACCCTGTAAATTACCCCTCCGAAGAAATTTTGCACACGCGTACATTTTGTCATCCGGGTGTTAAGGAGCGCCGCTAGACCACTTCCTGTTGATGATCTTCAGCGCTTCCGCAAGCCCCGGCCGACAGGTCTTTCAGGGTTCGGAAGAAGCCATTTCGCTCTTCGGGGAGTAAACCATGACTGTTCTTCCGATACTCAAATCCGCCACGCTCGCGGCCGTTCTCTTCGCCTCGACGGCGGTCTTCGCGTCCGCCAAGGATGTCACCATCTCCGTCTGGTCCGGCGGTTCCGGGCCGAACGACAACTACCGCACCGATGCGTTCGACATCGCCGCCGATATTCTCGAGCGCGAAGCTGCCATCCGCGGCGAACAGCTCAACATCATCGTCCAGAAGACGCCCTATTCCGGCTGGGAAGACTTCAAGCAGGCCCTGACGCTGGCTGCCGAAGCCAAAAAGGCTCCGAACATCGTCGCCACCGGCCATGAAGACATCGGCCCCTGGGCCCAGGCCGGCCTCATCGTTCCGGTCGAGAAGTTCATCGACCTCGATAGCTGGCCGATCAGCGACATCTATCCGAACCTGATGGAGATCACCTCCTTCAACGGCACCGTCTACGGCATTCCGCAGGACGCCGAATCCCGCCCGTTCTTCTTCTGGAAGCCTTACATGAAGGCGATCGGCTATTCGGATGCCGATATCGAGGCTCTGCCGGCCAAGGTCGAAAAGGGCGAATATACCCTCAAGAACGTCCTCGAAGACGCCAAGAAGATGCAGGACAAGGGCCTCGTCCAGGCGGGCTACGGCTTTTATCCACGCACCAATAACGGCCCGGACTACTGGCAGTTCTACACGTCCTTCGGCGGCGTGATGGAAGAGCAAGGCAAGCTCGTCTTCGACAAGGCCGCGATGAAGCGCACCTACCAGTATTTCGCCGATCTCGTGAAGGCCGGCGTCACCAAGAAGAACCATATCGGCATGCCGGGCGACCAGTGGTGGAAGGAAGTCGCCACCGGCAAGGCCGGCATCTGGCACGGCGGCACCTGGCATTATGCCCGCCTCGTCAACCAGGAAGGCCTGAAGGACTTTTTCGGCAACGTTCAGTTCACCCTGACGCCGGCCGGCGACGGTGGCAAGGCCAACACGCTGACCCACCCGCTCGCCTACCTGCTGATGGCCGGCCATACCGAAGAAGAGACGCAGATCGCGGCCGACCTGATCAAGATCGCCTCCGAGCCGCGCATCAACGCGCTGCATGCGATCAAGTCCGCCCATCTCGGCATCTCGCCTTCCGAAACCAAGGTCGACCTCTACACCGCCAACCGTTGGGCTTCGGAAGCCACCGAGCGCCTGCTGCCGCATGCCAACGCCATGCCGAACAATGCTGATTTCGGCAAGTACTGGACGATCATGTGGAAGAACCTCGAAGCATCCTGGACCGGCGCCAAGACCGCCGATGCCGCGGTCAACGATGCCGAAACCGAGCTGAAGTCGACGCTCGGCGCAGCGATCATCATCCGCTGAAGCAAGCGCCCTGTGTCTCCACCGGTTGACGCAGGGCGCCGACCGATCCGGGCGAAACTCCTTGCCCCGAACTGCGGGCGGCGCTCGCTCCGCCGCCCGCATCCCATCCGTTTCCCAAGGCTTCACCCATGCGAACGTCACGAACGCTCGGACTGGTGATGATCGCGCCCGCCGCGGTCATGATCCTCCTGTTTTTCCTGGTGCCGGTCGTGTTGACCGCCATCTTCGCCATGACCAACATGACGACCGCGACCGGCATTTCCGGCGGGGCCTGGCAGGTCACGCAAGGTGCCGTCAACCGTCTAAAGGCCGAGATGCCGGACCTTGCGGGTGGCATTGCCGAGCCGCGCTTTGTGATCGACGAGGAGGGCCTTGTCGCCCTCGATGCCCTGAAGCTCAAGGCCGGATTCACCGCGGAACTGCGATCCAGCCACATGGGCGAGGTCTTCCCGTCCCGGCGTGAGGCGGAACGGGTGATCAAGGCGCTGAAGGACCGGCCCTCGACCCGCGAGGTCAAGCAGATCTCCGACCTCTTCAACCGCTCGGTTCTCAATACCCGTTTCGAGACCCGCGACGAGCTGATGGCGAACCTCAAGAAGCTCGGCTTCACGCTGACGCCAGCCGAACAGCAGACGGTCGCCAAGGCTACCTATACCGGCTGGGTGTGGACGACGGAAAACTTCCGGATCATCGGCAATTCGCCGGACATGGCGTCGATCTTCCTCAACACCGCCTTCTACGTCGCCACGACGCTGCTCGTCTTCAATGTCAGCTATGCACTCTTCCTCGCCATCACCACCCACTACATGCCGGCTTCGACCGCATCCATCTTCCGCGCCATCTGGCTGCTGCCGCGCATCACGCCGGTGGTCATCTACGTGTTGATGTGGAAATGGCTGACCTGGGACAGCGGCTTCATCTCGATGTTCATGGGCCAGTTCGGTTATCCGCCAAAGAACTACCTGCTCGACAGCGCCTATAACGCCTGGTTCTTCGTGATCCTGATCAACGGCTTCATCGGCGCCTCGATGGGCATGCTGGTCTTCTCTTCCGCGATCAAGGCGATCCCGCAGACGCAGTTCCATGCAAGCGAGGTCGATGGCGCCAGCCGTTGGCAGCAGGTCCGCCACGTCATCCTGCCGCAGCTTCGCTGGCCGATCCTGTTCGTCACCTGCTACCAGACCCTGTCGCTGCTCGCCTCCTTCAACGAAATCCTCCTCTCGACCCGCGGTGGGCCGGGGCGCGCGACCGAAGTCTGGTCGCTCGCCGCCTACCACACCGCGCTCAACAACTATACCGGCAACCTGGAATACGGGCTGGGCGCCGCCATGGCGCTGGTGCTGGTGGTTGTCGGGATCGTGCTGTCGCTCATCTACCTGCGCATCTTCCGCTACGACACGCTGATCTCCAAACCGCTGATCGAGGATTGAGCATGGCCGAAAAACCGCAAATTTCGTCAAACGCGACCTCGGCGAATTTTTCGAGCCTGCCCGTGATCCTGCTGCTCGGCCTTTTCAGCCTGCCGCTGCTGGTGATGTATGCCTATCTCTTCATCGACACGATCAGCGACACGGAAGTCGGCTCGCTGATCCCGAACGAGTTCACGCTGCGCCACTGGAGCTTCCTCTGGGAGACCAAGACCGGCAAGCCGAACATCTGGCTCGTCACGCTCAACACCTTCATCTTCGCAAGCTGCATCACCGGCGTCATCCTCACGGTCTCGTCGATGGCGGGTTACGTGCTGTCGCGCCTCAACGTGCCGGCGCGCGGCTTTTTCCTCGCCGGCGTGATGGTGCTGCACGCCTTTCCGTCGGTGACGCTGATCATCGCCATCTTCATCGTGCTGCAGTGGATCGGCCTCTACAATTCGCTGATCGGGGTGATCCTGGTGAAGGCGGCGATCGACCTGCCGCTCGGCATCTGGCTGATGAAGGGTTTCTACGACACCGTGCCCTGGGAGATCGAGATGGCCGGCACCGTCGACGGCGCCTCGCGCTTCACGGTCTGGCGCCGGCTGGTGCTGCCGCAGATCAAACCGGCGGTGATGGCGCTCGGGCTGTTTTCCTTCCTCACCGGCTGGAGCGAATTCATCCTGCCGCAGGTGCTGGCGCCAGGCGCAAAGGTGCAGGTCCTGTCGGTCTATCTGGCGGGCCTGATCATCGACGACAACAATTTCGATTTCGGCACCTTCAAGGCCGTCGGCGTCTTCTACGTCGTGCCGGTGCTGATCCTCTATGTCTTCTTCCAGAAGCATCTCATGAACATCTATGGCGGAGGCACCAAGGGCTGATGCGTATACTGCTCGACAAGTTTTCCAAGAGTTTCGGCTCCACCAAGGTCATCGAGGATATGGATCTCGAAGTAGGCTCCGGCGAGATGCTGGCGCTGCTCGGGCCTTCCGGCTGCGGCAAGTCGACGACGCTGTTTGCTGTCTGCGGCATCCACCGGCCGACTGCAGGCCGCATCCTGTTCGGCGATCGGGACGTCACCAACCTGCCGAGCCAGGAACGCAATGTCGGCGTCGTTTTCCAATCCTATGCGCTTTATCCGCATATGACGGTCGAGGAGAATATCGGCTTCCCGCTGATGGTGAAGCGGGTTGCCTCCGCCGATATCAAAAAGCAGGTCGCGGACATCGCGGGGCTTGTCCATATCGAAGATCTCCTCGCCCGGCGCCCGGCGCAGCTTTCGGGCGGCCAGCAGCAGCGCGTGGCGCTCGCCCGCGCCCTGATCCGCCGCCCGGACGTGCTGCTCCTCGACGAACCGCTCGCCAATCTCGACGCGAAACTGCGGCTCGAAATGCGCTCGGAAATCCGAAGGCTGCAGAAGGAAACCGGCATCACCGCCATCCTCGTCACCCATGATCAGGTCGAGGCGATGTCGATGTGCGATCGCATCGCCATCATGAAATCGGGCGAGATCGTCCAGATCGCCACGCCGTCGCAGATGTATAGCGATCCGCGCACGTCCTTCGTCGCCAGCTTCCTCGGCAATCCGCCGATCTCCTTCCTCAAGGGCAAGGCCCAGCAGGGAGCATTCGTGCTCGGTGAAAACGGTTTGCGCCTGCCGCTTGCCACAGTTTCGGGCATTCCGGATGGAACCGCGCTCAGCCTTGGCGTCCGCCCGGAACATTTCGGCACGGCGGGCGGTGTGCCCGTAGAAGGCAAAGTCGTGTTTGCGGAAACTCAAGGCCGCGAAAATCTATACGATGTCATTCTGCCGGACGGTTCCGTGCTGCGCTCGATCCAGCCGGTGCGCGACGATGTGAAGCCGGGTGATAGCGTGCGCTGGAACCTGGACAGCGCCTCGACCTTTGTCTTTGCAGAAGACGGACAGAGATTGTGATGGAGGCTCTGATGCACGACTTCTCCGCCTTCTTCGGAAAATTCGGCTGGCCGGAAGGGAAGGGCCGGCTGCCATTCTGCATCGGCCATCGCGGCGCGAGCGGCCATGAACGGGAAAACACGCTCACTGCTTTCCGCCGCGCAGCGGAACTCGGTGCCGAAATGTGGGAACTCGACACCCAGATGACCTCTGACGGCGTGGTCGTCGTTTCCCATGACGATCATCTGCAACGGGTCTTCCAGCAGGACCTGTTTATCTCGCAGATGACTTTTACGGAGCTGCGCGAGGCGGTGCCGGATGTGCCGAGTTTCGCGGAAGTCGCCGCGCTCGGGCGGGAGACCGGTTGCGGCCTCTATGTCGAACTGAAACGGCCGGGCACCGGGCCGCTCTGCTGGCAGCACCTGAAGGACATGGGCCAGCGTTTCGCCTGTCTCGGTTCCTTCGATGTCGCGCAGGTGCGCGAGCTGCGGGAGATGGGCTGCGATTTTCCGCTTTCGGTGCTGATCCGCGTCGGTCATGATCCGCATGCGGCAGGCGAGATGGCCGGCGCCGACATCCTGCATCTGTGCTGGGAAAAAGCGAGCGACACGCCGCAGGAATTCGTTACCGAGGAACTGATCGACAGGGCTTTTGCCGAGGGCAAGGAAATCGTGCTCTGGCACGAGGAGCGGCCGGATGTCCTGAAAGACATCATGGTCCTGCCGGTGCTCGGCATCTGCACCGACCTGCCGGACCTGATGCGGCCGAGGGAAATGAGCGGCATGTCCCGCGAGCCACGCCGCGTGACCTCCTTCGACGTCGCCCGTGCAGCCGGCGTCTCCCGCGCCGCCGTGTCGCGCGCCTTCACGCCGGATGCCAGCGTTTCGGAAAAAACCCGGCAGAAAGTGTATCAGGCTGCCAAGGAACTCGGCTACCGGGTCAATTATCTCGCCCGCAGCCTCACCAACAAGCGTTCCGATTTCGTCGGCCTGGTCGCCGCCGGCCTCGACAATCCGTTTCGCACCCAGCAGCTCGAAAATTTGGCCCGCGCGCTAATCGCCCGCAATTACCGACCGATCCTTTTGCCTACCTCCAAGGAAGCGGACAGCGCCACGGTCATCGGCCAATTGCTGCATTACGCCGTTTCCGGGGTCATCATCACCTCGGATGCACCGCCCTCGCATATTTTCGAGGAATGCGCGGTCGAGGGCGTGCCGATCGTGCTGGTCAACAAGGGCGAGGATTTTCCCTTCGTCGACCGGGTTGTCTCCGATGACCGGATGTCGGGTTACACGGCCGTCGACCATCTCGTCGAAGCGGGTGCCAAAAAGCTTGCTGTCATCGCCGGCACCGCCGTCTCCTATTCCTCGCGCCGTCGCGCCGAGGCTTTTCAGAGCCGCTGCCAGATGCTCGGGCTCGATGCGCCGCTGATCCCGGTCGCCATCAACGACTACGCCCATGGGCACGAGGTGGCGCAGGCTCTGATCGACCTTGGCATCGACGGGGTGTTTTCGGTCAATGACTACATGGCCTGCGGCGTCCTCGACGGGCTCGCCGAGGCCGGCCGGAGCTACGGTTCTGTCAAGGTGATCGGCCATGACGACATCCCTCAGGCAAGCTGGTCGGCCTATGACCTCACCACCTTCGTACAGCCCTGCGACGTACAGGCGGAACAGGTGATCGATCTCCTGACCAGCCGCATGTCCGAACCGGACGCCGTCGCAAGAGTGGAGTTCACACCGGTGACGCTGATCAAAAGAAGAAGTGCATAATGGCATCTGCATTCGATCTCTCCTCCCTGCAATCCCGCGCCAGGACCGCAATCGAGGTCGCTCGCCGGGTCGGCATGGAGGCAGCCGCCTTCCGCGCCGAGGCGCTTCCCGAAACGCTCGGCGTCGAGAACAAGGGCCTGCAGGATTTCGTCACCGTCGCCGACAAACGGGCTGAAAAAGCGATCCGCGCATCCCTGCTCGGCGAATTTCCCGACGATTCCTTCCTGGGCGAAGAGGGCGGCGGGCAGTCCGGAGAACGCGGCACCTGGGTCGTCGATCCGATCGACGGCACAACCAATTTCATCCGTGGCTTCCGCCATTGGGGCGTCTCGATCGCCTTCATCTCCGGCGGCAAGATCCTGGTGGGCGTGATTTATGACGCCGCGCAGGACCGGGTTTTCCATGCGATCCGCGGCGAGGGGGCCTTCAAGGAAGGCAAGCCGATCACAGCGGCCAAGACGAGCGATCCCAACCACGCGATCGCCATTCTTGGCCATTCCCGACGCACTGATTTCGAGGACTACCTCGCCATCTCCCGAAAACTCTACGAGCGCGGCATCGACTACCGCCGCATGGGAGCCGCAGCGATCGGCCTGGTTCGCGTCGCCGAAGGTGTTTCCGACCTCTATTACGAACGGCACCTTTCCTCCTGGGACATGCTCGCCGGCGTGCTGATCGCATCGGAAGCGGGTGCGACGATCGCCGTGCCGCCGCTCGAGGATCTGCTTTCTCGGGGTGGGCCGGTGGTCGCCTGTTCGCCGGGGCTTGCCGGCGAATTCGCCTTCCTAATGGAAATGGAAGGCCTGGCTGCCGGGCAGTGAAGCAGGCAGATAGCGGACGCATCGCGCGACATGGAAGATCCGCAGCGACAACCGGCTCCCCTTCGCCAATCCAAACGGGACTCTACATTCTGTCGGAACTGTCGGTGTGGCGGCTGAAGCTTGGCATTGGATCGTAGCATTAGGCCGGGCCGCTCCCGCCGATGAGCGCTCAACCGCTTGGCTTCACCAGCCTATATCCGTCAAGGCGAAGTCGTTGCCCTTATAGGCAACCTTGGTCCTATAAGCCTTTGCGCAGGCATAGGAGAAGCAATCTCCCATATTGAGCTTTGCGGGGTGGTTGACGATCTTGCCGAAGTCCTGGGCGGCGTCCAAGGCCTTTGTCCCCACGTCTCCGCTGATCATGATGTCCCGGGCCTCCAGATCGGCAATGAACTGGTCCACCAGACGGCGAGACTCCGCCAGCATTTCGGGGGTGGCGGGCTTGTCTCGGCCACTTACCCCAGCCTTGCGGCGTGTCAGCGAAAGCGAGGCCTCCATCCGCACCACAGATGACACATAGAACGGACCAGGATCTTGGCCGATACGGTCCAGCAACTCATCACGGTCTTACTCTTCCGCAAGGATAGCCACGATCATGGATGCGTCGATGAACAGCATCAGTCTTCGTCCCACATTTCATCGGTCGCGCGCTTGTGGTCGCCGGGTGCGAATGGTCCCGCAGCGCGGGCCATCGCCAGAGATTTTGCCAACCGGTCGCGAATGGGCAAGCTGCCTTTGCGGCTGGCGATCTCGTGCTTCAACGCCGTCTTCACTGCGTCTACTTTGGACGTCTTGATGAGGCTCACAAGTTCCGCCGTGAGCTTGTCGACTTCGGGGTCCTTGATGTAGAGAGGCATCTAAGCATATCCTTGAGCGGATATTATAATATCCTCGTTTTCATATCCTTGCCAATTGGTCGCTATCGGAGTGATCCGCCAGGACTAACCTACTGTTTTTCTTGTCTATGCGGCTCACTGGCATTCGGATTTCACCTCTGCTAAATGACATCCATGCCATTCGAAGACAAAAAGAAAAGCCGTGTGACGCTTCTCGACGTAGCGCGGCGCGCCAATGTGTCCCGCGCAACCGCCTCGCTCGTCATCCGCAAGAGCCCGCTGGTCGGTGCCGATACGCGGGCGCGCGTCGAGCAGGCGATGCGCGAGCTCGGCTATGTCTACAACATGGGGGCCGCCCGGCTCAGGGCCGAGCGCAGCCACACCGTCGGCGTCATCGTACCCAATCTGACGAACCCGTTCTTCGCCGAACTGCTCTCCGGCATCGAGGCGGTGATCGATTCGGCCGGCATGGTGGTGATCCTTGCCAACAGCGGCGATCTCGTCGAACGCCAGGACATGGTGATGCGGCGGATGCGCGAGCACGGCGTCGATGGCGTCATCATCTGCCCGGCGGCCGGCACCGAACCCGCGTTCCTTCACCAGCTCGCCGACTGGGATCTACCCCTGGTGCAGGTGCTCCGCCAGATCTCCGAGGAAGTCGATTATGCCGGTTCCGATTATGCGGCTGGCATGCGTCAGGCAGTGGATTATCTGGCCTCGCTCGGCCACCGGACGATCGCTTTCGCCGTCCACGGGCCGATCCATTCCGCCTATCGCGAGCGCGTCGAGGGATTTTGCGATGCCATGCAATCACGCGGGCTCGATCCGAACTTGATCGTGGGTCTGCCGATCCAGATCGGCGAAATTGCCGATGCGGCGCATCTCCTCTTCGGTGAGGGGGAACAGCCGACGGCGGTGATCTGTTTCAACGACGTGATCGCGCTTGGCCTTTCCGCCGGCCTCTACGACCGGGGCCTGAAGGTCGGCGAGAATTTTTCGCTGATCGGTTTTGACGACGTGACCGACGCGGAGGCGATGCGGCCGAGGCTTACGTCCGTTTCCACCGGGCCGGTGGCGATCGGCGGGAATGCGGCCCGGCTTCTCCTCGACCGGTTGGCCGATCCCATCCGCCCGTCTCACAGGGTTGTGAATGAAACGGTTTTGCATATCCGCCAATCCTGCGGGCCGGTCGCCGTCTCGGCCTTGCAACAATCCCGATAGCTTTCGGTTGACGTCCGGACGGAAAGCTTTTAGATCGATCTAAATGAACTGACGCCGCAGAGGAGTGGCGCTCTTTCGACATCATTGGGGAGGTCCCAAGTTGTACAATTTCAATTTCGAGCCCGTATTTGCGGGTTTCGACCAGCTTCTGCTCGGCGCCTGGCTGACGATCCAGCTTTCGGTGGCGGCGATGATCATCGGCCTGATCGTCTCGATCGCGTGCGCCGCCGGCAAGACCTCGGGCATTGCGCCGCTTCGCTGGGTCATCGACGCCTATATCGAGATCATCCGCAACACGCCGTTCCTGGTGCAGATCTTCTTCATCTTCTTCGGCCTGCCGTCGCTCGGGATCTTTTTAACGCCGAACAGCGCGGCGCTCGTGGCGCTGGTCGTCAATTTCGGCGCCTACGGCACGGAAATCATCCGCGCCGGCATCGAGTCGATCCAGAAGGGGCAGATCGAGGCCGGCACCGCGCTCGGCCTCTCGAAGCTGCAGATCTTCCGCTACATCATCATGAAACCGGCGCTGCGCACCGTCTATCCGTCGCTGACTAGCCAGTTCATCTATTTGATGCTGACCTCCAGCGTCGTCTCGGCGATCTCGGCCGACGACCTCGCCGCCGCCGGCAACAATCTGCAGTCGCAGACCTTCGCGAGCTTCGAGGTCTATATCGTCATCACGATCATGTACCTCGTCATGTCGGTCGGTTTCTCGACGATCTTCTCGATGATCGAGAAGGCCGCCTTCAAATATCCGTTGAGCCGATAGGAGCCTGGCCATGCCATTGATCAGACCTTTCGGCATCAACGAATTCTGGATCATCGTGCTTGCCGCGCAGTGGACCATTGCGCTGTCGGCGATCGCCTTTGCCGGCGGCGGCATCGGCGGGCTGCTGATCGCGCTCATGCGCGTCTCGGATGCGAAATGGCCGCGGCGGATCGCCACCGGCTTCATCCGCGTCTTCCAGGGAACGCCGCTCTTGATGCAGCTCTTCCTGGTGTTTTTCGGCATGAACATCCTCGGTTTCGCCATCAACCCATGGCTTGCCGCAACCGTCGCGCTTACCCTGCATGCCAGCGCATTTCTGGGCGAAATCTGGCGCGGCTGCATCGAGGCGGTGCCGCCGGGTCAGCGGGAGGCCGCGACCGCGCTTGGCCTGCGCTACTATAACCGGATGCGCTACATCGTCCTGCCGCAGGCCTCGAAGATCGCGGTGGCGCCGACGGTCGGCTTCCTGGTGCAGCTGATCAAGGGCACCTCGCTGGCAGCGATCATCGGCTTTACCGAACTCACCCGCCAGGGCCAGATCATCAACAACGCCACGTTCAGCCCGTTCATGGTGTTTGGCACGGTAGCCGCGGTCTATTTCGTCCTCTGCTGGCCGCTTTCGGTGCTGGCGCGACGCATGGAACTCAGATTTTCCCGCGCAACGGCACGTTGACGGGACCCGAGCCGGAGGGAGGAAACCGGTGCAACAGAAAAGGGTAGGAAAATGAACATTTCTAGACGCATGGTTATGGCCGTCATCGGCGCAGGCCTGATGATCGGCGCAGGCGCCTCCACCGCATCGGCGCAGACCGTCGAGAGCATCAAATCCGCAGGCACCGTCAAGATCGGCATGCTGGTCGACTTCCCGCCGTTCGGGATCATGAACACCTCGAACGAGCCGGACGGTTATGACGCCGACGTGGCAAAGCTGCTCGCCAAGGAATTCGGCGTGAAGGTGCAGATCGTTCCGGTCACCGGCCCGAACCGCATTCCCTACCTGCAGAGCAACCAGGTCGACCTGCTTGTCGCCTCGCTCGGCATCACCGAAGAACGCGCCAAGAGCGTCGACTTCTCGCAGCCCTATGCCGGCATCTCGATCGGCGTGTTCGGCGCCAAGGCGACCGAGGTCTCCAAGCCGGAAGACCTCTCCGGCAAGACGATCGGCGTCGCCCGCGCCTCGACGCAGGATACCGGCGTCACCAAGATCGCCCCTAAGGATGCCAAGATCCAGCGTTTCGACGACGATGCCAGCGCAGTACAGGCCCTGTTGTCCGGCCAGGTACAGCTGATCGGCGTCTCGAACGTTGTCGCCGCCCAGATCGAAAAGGCCGCTCCCGGCCGGTTCACCCAGAAGCTTCAACTTAGCCAGCAGGTTCAGGGGATCGCCGTGCGCAAGGGCTCGAGCGAGCTGTTGACGGCTGTCAACGCCTTCATCGCCAAGGTGAAGGCCAATGGCGAACTCGGCAAGATCCATGAAAAGTGGCTCGGCGCTCCGCTGCCGGACTTCGTCGCCAACGCCAAGTAAGACCAGAACCACGCCCAGAACTGAGATCGAAAGGGAGTTCCTCGCAATGACTGAGGTGAACGCAAACGCATCGGCCGCGGCCACGCGAGGAACTTCCGAACTCGCCGTCAGGATGGAAGGCGTCAACAAGTGGTATGGCGGCTTTCACGCGCTGAAGGACGTCGAACTGTCGGTCAACCGGGGGGAGCGGATCGTCATCTGCGGCCCTTCCGGCTCCGGCAAGTCGACGCTGATCCGCTGCATCAACCAGCTGGAGACGATCCAGAAGGGCAAAATCGTCGTCGACGGCCATGACCTGACCGCCGGCGGCAAGAACGTCGATATCGTCCGCCAGGAGACCGGCATGGTCTTCCAGCAGTTCAACCTCTTCCCGCATATGACGGTCCTGGAAAACTGTACGCTGGCGCCGATGAAGGTGCGCGGCATTTCCAAGGTCGAGGCGGAGAAGACCGCTCGCAAATACCTGGAACGGGTGCGCATTCCCGAACAGGCGGAAAAATATCCCGCCCAGCTTTCCGGCGGCCAGCAGCAGCGTGTCGCGATCGCGCGGGCGCTGTGCATGAACCCGAAGATCATGCTGTTCGACGAGCCGACCTCGGCGCTTGATCCGGAAATGGTCAAGGAAGTGCTCGACACCATGATCGATCTCGCCAAGGAGGGCATGACCATGCTCTGCGTCACTCATGAAATGGGCTTTGCCCGCCAGGTCGCCGACCGGGTGATCTTCATGGACCGCGGCGAGATCCTCGAAACCGCCGCGCCGGAAGAATTCTTCGGCAATCCCAAGAACGAGCGCCTGAAGATCTTCCTCGGACAGATCTCTTGAACGCTGCTGCCACTCATTGAAATTAAGGAGTTCCGGACATGAAACCAGATATCCTGCTTGTGGAACCGATGATGCAGTTCATCGAAGACCAGCTCGATGCCGCCTATACCGTGCATAGACTGTATGACCCGGCGCAGAAGGAAACGCTGGAAGCGGCGTTGCCGAACATCCGCGCGGTCGCGACCGGCGGCGGCACTGGCCTTTCCAACGAATGGATCGAGAAGCTGCCGTCGCTCGGCGTCATCGCCATCAACGGCGTCGGCACCGACAAGGTCGATCTCAAATTCACCCGCAGCCGCAATATCGACGTCACCACCACGCCCGGCGTGCTGACCGATGACGTCGCCGACATGGGCATTGCGCTGATGCTCGGCGTGTTACGCCATGTCGCCAAGGGCGACGCCTTCGTACGCGCCGGCAAATGGGGCAAGGAAGGCTTTCCGCTTGGGCATAGCCCCAAGGGCAAGCGTCTCGGTATTCTCGGCCTCGGCCAGATCGGCAAGGCCTTTGGCCGCCGCGCCGAAGCCTTCGGCATGGACGTGCACTTCTGGAACCGCTCGCCGGTCAAGGACACGACCTGGAAGTCCTGCGCCTCGCCGGTGGCACTGGCGCAAGACAGCGACGTGCTGTGCGTCATCGTTGCCGCGAATGCGCAGACGAAAGACATCGTCAATGGTGAGGTTCTCAAGGCGCTGGGACCGAAGGGTATCCTGATCAATATCGCCCGCGGCAGCGTCGTCGACGAAAACGCGCTGCTCGCCGCCCTCAACGACGGCACGATCGGCGCAGCCGGTCTCGACGTCTATCTCGACGAACCACGCATTCGCGAAGATTTCTTCACCGCGCCGAACACGGTGCTGATGCCGCACCAGGGCAGCGCCACGGTCGAGACCCGCGTCGCCATGGGGGAGCTGGTGCTTGCCAATATCGCCGCGCATTTCGCCGGCGAAAAGCCGCCGACCACCGTCAATTGAGCAATTCCAGGAAAAGTGTGAAGCGGTTTTCCGTTCGGAATTGCGCAGCGCAAAAGTGAGCCGGAGAAACAAGATGATCATCCGTCAGGCCTTTTTCGAAGGCAGGATCCATGCCGGCCAGGAAGAGGCGTTCAAGACCTATGTGGCCGAGAAGCTGATGCCTATGTGGTTGGCTTTTCCGGGCATCAAGGAAGTGCGCGTGCTCTACAATATCGCGCGCGATGAAGGTGCACCGTCCTATCCGATGGTGCTGTCGACCATGTACGAAAGCCGCGAGGCGCTGGCCGCGGCGCTGGAATCGCCCGTGCGCTACGAGAGCCGGGACATGACCAAGGGGCTACTGGACATGTTCGACGGCCACATCCATCACCACGTCTTCGATCTGGCGCTGTCCTGAGTTCGTCGACCGCCGGTCAACCGCCGGCGGTCTTCGTGCCTGAGCCGGGGGCGCGATAAGCGGGCGTGTTCGGCTCGAACAGTTCGATCAGGTTTCCGGACGGATCCTCCAGTAAAATCTGCTTGCCGCCCGTCCCCTGGATGATCTCGTTGCGGAAGCCGCAGCCGGCCAGTTTCAGCCGCTCAACCATCCCATCCAGGTCGTCGACGGTCAGATGGATGCGATTCCACCCGCCGGGTGCCTGCTGCTCTCCGGACGGCATCGGCGCACCGCCGCCACCCCGCGGGTTCGGCTGGGAGAGATAGAGATGCATGTCGCCACGTGAGATTTCCGCGAAAGGCGGGGCGGGGTGCATCTCGAGCTTGAAGCCAAGGTGTGCTGAGTAGAAGTCAATCGCCGACTTTACATCGTTGACGATGTATCTGAAGCATGCGGCCATTGTCTGAGCCCTCCCGGTGTCAGATGGATATCCGAAGGCAAAGCCTAACATTCCCGCAATGGAGAGCAAGCGTCATCCGCTTGTCCTCCGCGAAAGCTGCTGTACGTCTGCGATCAACGCACCGCAACCGCGTAGAGGCGTGGGGAAATCCCGAAACTGCGGGTGAAGACGCGTGTCATGTGACTCTGGTCGGCAAAGCCGCTGGCCAGCGCCGCCTCCGCAAGTCCCGCCCCGCCGGCGATCAGTTTTCGCGCCAGCTGGACACGTCGCTGGATCAGGTAGGCATGCGGGGTAAGCCTCATTGCCCTGTCGAAAGCGCGCAGGAGCTGGAACTGGCTAAGGCCGGCAAGGCCCGCCAGATCGGCAAGGGTGACCGCTTTGGCCGGATCGTCATCAATCCGCTCGCGCGCTGCCCGGATCGCTTGCGGTACCGGTTTCGGCTCCGGTGCGTCCCGCATCACCTCGGCCAGCAGCGTCAGCAGCAATTCCTGGCGGCGGAGTTCGGCGCCGGCTTGCTCGACGGTCATCGCCGTGAACAGCTGCCGCATCGTCGCGGCCTGCGGCGGCTGCCGCAGCACCGGATCGGCAAATTCGAAATCGCCGGGCCTGCCCTGGCGGATATCGGCGACGGCACGGGCGATCACATCCGGATCGAAATAGAGCATCTGCCACAAACGCCCTTCATCGCCGATCGGCGCGCCGTCGTGCACTTCGCCGGGGTTGACGGTGATGACGTCGCCCGGTCCGGCTTCCACCGGACCGCGTCCGCTTGCGGACTTCTGGGCGCCGCTCTCGATCACGCCGATGCCGTACTGGTCATGGGTGTGACGGGCAAAATGGTGGTCGGAGCGGGCCACGACCGCCTGCACGCCGGCCATGCCGCATCGAAACATCCGAAATCCGTTTCGTCCCTTCGCGCGCATCGGCTCCTCGCGTTTGAGCCAACATAGCCCGGCTCGAGAAGATCACCAACCGGCAGCTTCCAGCTTCACTCGGCTTACAGAACGGTACGCACCCGCCAGAGTTCGGGAAACAGTTCGACCTCCAGCATCTTCTTCAGATACGACGTTCCCGACGTGCCGCCCGTGCCACGCTTGAAGCCGATCACCCGTTCCACCGTGGTAACATGGTTGAATCGCCAGCGGCGGAAATAGTCCTCGAAGTCGACCAGCTTTTCGGCGAGTTCGTAAAGCTCCCAATAGGTGCCGGGCGCACTGTAGACCTGTTTCCAGGCCTCCAGCACCTGCTCGTTCTCAGGTCGTTTTGTGCGCCAGTCGGTTCTTGCTGCGTCCTCGCCGATATCGAAGCCGCGCCGAGAAAGCAGCATCAGCGCCTCGTCGTAAAGGCTCGGGTGGGCAAGGATGCCCTCCAGCTTCTCGATGATATCGGGCCGATGCGCATGCGGCCCGAGCATCGCCACGTTGCGATTGCCGGCAAGGAACTCGATCGCCCGATACTGATAGGACTGGAAGCCGGAAGACTGGCCGAGCGAGGCGCGGAATTCCGTATATTCGCTGGGCGTCATGGTGCGCAACACGTCCCAGGCATTGTTGAGTTGCTCGAAAATCCGGGCGACGCGGGTGAGCATCTTGAAGGCCGGTTGCGGATCATCGTTGCGGATGGCTTCGATCGCCGAGGTGATCTCGTGGATCGCAAGCTTCATCCACAATTCGGACGTCTGGTGCTGGATGATGAACAGCAGTTCGTCATGCGCCGCCGAGATCGGCTCCTGCGCGTCGAGCACCTTTTCGAGATGCAGGTAGTCGGAATAGGACATCTTCTCGCGAAAAGACATTTCCGCGCCGTCTTCGCCGGGATCGTAAGGTTTCGAGCTCATAATGTCCGATATGTCTTTCGCGGTCTAGAATTCCACTTCCAACTCGACGATTTCGTCCGGTTCCGCAAGCGCCCCTTCGGTCCATTCGAGCATCAGAGGCCAGGCGAGGACAGCGTCGGCGTAAGCCGCAAGCTTCGGTTCAAGCTCGACCGCATAGGTACGGAAGCGGCTGCAGACCGGCGCATACATGGCATCCGCCACCGTCGGATTAGCGCCGAACAGCCAAGGTCCGCCGCTTGCCTCCAGGCATTCGGTCCAGATCGCCTTGACCCGCTCGACATCCGGCCGTGCGCCGGAAAAGATCTTGAAGCGTTCGTGCCGGGCCTTGAGGTTCATCGGCAGGGCCGAGCGAAGGTTGTGGAAGCCCGAATGCATTTCCCCGGAGACCGCACGACAACGGGCGCGGTCGGCAATGTCGGCCGGCCAGAGACCGGCATCCGGCGTGATTTCGTTCAGATATTCGGCAATCGCCAGCGTATCCCAGACGTTGACGCCATCATGGGTCAACCGCGGCACCAGCACGGAGGGCGACAGGAGCAGCAGCTCCTGGCGCGCGTCGTCGTTCATCTCCACCAGCACTTCCTCGAAATCCAGCCCCGCCATGCGGCACAGAAGCCAACCGCGCAGCGACCAGGAGGAATAATTTTTCGAGGAGATCGTCAGTGCCGCCTGCGTCATCAGTTTCAATCCTTGCCGGACAATCATGCAGTCCGAAGACAATCTTCTCGCATCGCGAGACATATTGCACTAGCATTTTTGCACTGCCGCATTTTTGCGGTGAGCGGGGACATGTTCATGCTCTATCAGGCCTATCAATTCCAGGACGACCTCCTCGCCCCGATACGGGATATGGCCCGACGCCTGCAACTGATGTCTTCGACATTGTTCTTCGGCGCCGGCTCCGAAATGGGTCGGCATGCTGCCGCAGCACTGGAATTGATGTCCCGCTTCAAGATTTCTCACGAGCGGCCGGAATTCGAGATCACCTCGGTGACGATCGGCAATCGCGACGTGCCGATATCAGTCGAGACGGCGCTCGACCTGCCCTTCGGCCGGCTCCTGCATTTTGTGGCCGATGTCGATACGCCCCGTCCGCGGGTGCTGGTGGTCGCACCGCTCTCCGGCCATTTCGCGACGCTGCTGCGCGGCACCGTCCAGACGCTGCTGAAGGATCATGACGTCTACGTCACCGACTGGGCCAATGCGCGGGACGTATCCACGTCCGCCGGCCGCTTCGGCATGGACGATTATGTCGACTACATTATCCGCTTCCTGGAAGAGATTGGTCCGCGCGGACATATCCTCGCCGTCTGCCAGCCCTGCGTACAGGCGCTCGTCGCCGTTGCGGTGATGTCGGAGGCAAAGAACCCGGCAACTCCGCGCACCATGACGCTGATGGCCGGACCGGTCGACACCCGCGAGAGCCCGACCAAGGTCAACGAACTTGCGGTCTCAAAGCCGCTGTCCTGGTTCAAGAGCGAGCTGATCACCGGTGTTCCGATGGGCTTTCCCGGCAGCGGGCGGCGCGTTTATCCCGGTTTCCTGCAGCTCGTCGCCTTCATGAGCATGAACATGGAGCGGCATGTCGAGGCGCATCGCAAGCTCTACCGCCACCTCGCCAATGGCGAGACCGCCGAGGCGGACAAGATCAAGCATTTCTACGACGAATATTTCGCCGTGCTCGACATGACCGAAGAATTTTATATCGAGACCATCGATCGGGTGTTCCAGAGGGCGGAGCTGGCGAGCGGCAACTACACCCACCATGGCCGCAAGGTGGACCCGAACCATATCCGCGCCACGGCGCTGCTGACCGTCGAAGGCGGGCGCGACGATATCTGCGGGCTTGGCCAGACGTCTGCAGCCCATGACCTCTGTCATTCGCTACGCCCGCACCTGCGCCGCCATCATTTGCAGGCCAATGTCGGACACTATGGCGTCTTCAGCGGCCGCCGCTGGGAGAAGGAAATCTATCCCGTCGTCCGCAACATGATCCTCGCCATGGAATAGCGCGACAGGCGCCAGCCTTGCACCTTCGCTTGCATACGATCACCCATCTGTTGTATGCAATGAAGGGGTAGGAGAAAAAAGATGAGCAGTAGGGATCCGGTTTTCGGCTGGTGGGATGCTCCTCCGTTTATCGGCGAGCTGATCCAGTCTTTGTCCGGCCGAGGTCGGGCCTTGTTCGGCCTTTCATCGCCGCCGGTGCAGAACCGCGATCTCACCGGCCTTGCCGAAATGATCCTGTCGCGCCGCGGCGAGGTCTCCGGCGCCATTCTTGCCGAAGCCTTCCTCGAAGCCTACCGCCAGGCAAGTGCCCCGGAGCGTGACGCCTTCATGCGCGCGCTGCTGGACCGTTTCGGCCCCGATCGCACGGTCCTGGATGCCGCGGCGGCCGCCTATAACACCGAGCCGAGCGCAGAGAATATTGCTAGGCTGCACGAGGCGGCCGAGCCGCGCCGGCAGGAGCTTTTCCGCCGCATCAATTTCGCCAAGCGCGGCACCGCAACGCTGGTCGAGATGCGCGAGCACCTGATGGACATGTTGGCCAAGGAACCGGCGCTGCAGCCGGTCGACCTCGATTTCTGCCATCTCTTCTCCTCATGGTTCAACCGGGGTTTCCTGATGTTGCGATCGATCGACTGGACCACGCCCGCCAATATCCTGGAGGCGCTGATCCGCTATGAGGCCGTGCACGATATCGACGGCTGGGACGATCTGCGCCGACGGCTGGCGCCGGCCGACCGCCGTTGCTTCGGCTTCTTCCACCCGCAATTGGAGGACGAACCGCTGATCTTCGTCGAGGTGGCGCTGACCGACCACCTGCCGGCTTCGGTCGACGCGCTCCTCGCCCGTGATCGCCAGCCGCTGGAAGTGCAGCAGGCGACGACCGCCGTGTTCTATTCGATTTCCAATTGCCAGCGCGGCCTTGCCGGCATTTCGCTCGGCAACTTCCTGATCAAGCAGGTGGTGAACGACCTGAAGCGCGACCTGCCGCGGCTGGAGAATTTCGTGACGCTCTCTCCCATACCGGGCTTCGGCGCCTGGCTGCGTGGCGAGAGCCGTGTCACCGACAGCGCGGAGATCGCCCGAGAAAAGCAGCGGCTTTTGGCCCAGCTCGAAGGGGATTGGGCATCGGCCGGCGAGCGCGAACTCGACCAGATTCAGCGCGCCATGCTGCCGCTCGGCGCGCATTACCTGCTGAACGTCCGGCGCGGCAACGGTCGGCCGGTCGATCCGGTCGCGCGGTTCCACCTCGGCAACGGCGCCCAGGCCGAGCGCCTCAACTTCCTCGGCGATCGTTCGCCGAAGGGCATGCGCCAGTCCTACGGCCTGATGATCAACTATCGCTACCGGCTCGGCGAGATCGAGAAAAATCACGAGGCTTATGCCGAAAACGGCCATATCGCGGCGACGCCGGCGCTGCGCAAACTGGCCCAACCGGTTTCCCAGGAGGTGTTTTGATGGCTGGTAATCTCTACGACGCGCTGCTCGGCGGGCTCGACCGGGAGGACCGGCTGCTCCTGACGGACGAAACGGTCGGTACCATGAGCTACCGCGCTTTCGCCGATCAATGCGCGCGGCTCGCCGGAGCGCTTCTCGAAGCCGGCCTGCAGCCGGGCGACCGGGTGGCCGTCCAGGCGGAAAAGTCGGTCGCAGCATTGGCGCTTTATCTTGCGACGGTCAGGGCAGGCGGCATCTACCTGCCGCTCAACATCGCCTATACGCCGGCGGAAATCGAATATTTCCTCACCGACGCCGAGCCCTCGATCTTCGTCTGCGATCCCTCGAGATTCGAAGCGCTGCAGCCGATCGCCAAGGCGGCAGGCGCGAAGATCCTGACGCTCGACCTGGCAGGCAAGGGGACGTTGACCGATGCCGCCGCCATAGCCACGCCGATAACCGAAACCTCGGCGCGGGGCGGGGCGGATATCGCCGCGATCCTCTATACGTCCGGCACGACCGGGCGTTCCAAGGGCGCCATGCTCAGCCACGACAACCTCCTGTCGAACGCGGTGTCGCTGGTGGAAAGCTGGCGTTTCACGGACAAGGACGTGCTGATCCACGCGCTGCCGATCTTCCACACCCACGGGCTTTTCGTCGCCACCAACGTCGTGCTCGCCTCGCGCGCCTCGATGATTTTCCAGGCGAAATTCGATCCGAACAAGATCATGGAGGCGATGCCGAAGGCGACCGTGCTGATGGGGGTGCCGACCTTCTACACCCGGCTGCTACAACATTCGGGGCTCGACAGGGACAGCACCGCCCATATGCGCCTCTTCGTCTCCGGCTCGGCGCCGCTTCTGGCCGAAACCCACGAGGAATGGCAGGCACGCACCGGTCACGCCATCCTCGAGCGCTACGGCATGACCGAAACCAACATGAACACCTCGAACCCCTATGACGGTCGGCGTGTCGCCGGCACGGTCGGGTTCCCGTTGCCGGGGGTCCAGGTTCGGGTCACTGACGCCGAAACAGGCGCCTCCCTCGGCACCGAGGAAATCGGCATGATCGAGGTGCGCGGCCCCAACGTGTTTTCGGGTTACTGGCGCATGCCGGAAAAGACCGCGGCGGAATTCCGCAAGGACGGCTTCTTCATCACCGGCGACCTCGGAAAGATCGACAAGGACGGTTATGTCCATATCGTCGGCCGCGGCAAGGACCTCATCATCACCGGCGGCTATAATGTATACCCGAAAGAGGTGGAGATGGAGATCGACGCCATGCCCGGCGTCATCGAAAGTGCCGTGTTCGGTGTCAAGCATCCGGATTTCGGCGAGGGCATCATTGCCGCGATCGTCCTGAAATCGGAGGCCCAACTGACCGAACAGGAGGTCATCAAGGCGCTCGACGGCCGTCTGGCGGGCTATAAACGCCCGAAAAAGGTGGCATTTATGACCGAATTGCCACGCAACACGATGGGCAAGGTGCAGAAGAATATACTCCGCAATCAGTTCTCCGGAACTTTCGAGCCCACAGCAGCGGCCGCAAAATAGGCGATCGCGATTTTGGGACTTGACGGTTCATGTATACGCGTGGACTATGATTGCATACGAGCACGGAACATTTCGGGAGGAAGTGGGATGTTGCAACAGGGAAAACCGGACAGCGCTCAGCCGCTCGTCACCGTCCACAATCCGATGGGCTATCCGCCCAAGGTCAGCCGCAAGCAGCCGGCCGACCGCCCGACAAGCCTCGACGGCAAGGTCGTCTATCTGGTCGACAGCCGCTTTGACGATTCCGTCGAGCTCCTGAAGGAGGTCGAGGCCTGGTTTGCACGCAACATGCCCTCCGTGGACGTGCGGATTCGCCAGATGGCGAACACCTATTCCAAGGACGACCCGCAGCTCTGGGAAGAGATCAAGGCGAACGGCCATGCCGCGATTATCGGCGTCGGCCATTGCAGCACCTGCGCACCGGCCGTCACCACCCATGCGATCACGCTGGAAACCAAATACGGCGTACCGACCGCAGCCATTCATACCGAAAAATTCGACAAGGTCGTCCGCTCCGTCGCCAAGATGGGCGGGCTTTCGCAGCAGCCGCTGGTCTTCGTGCCGCAGCCGGTAATGGGCAAGACGCCGGAAGAGCTGCGCGCCTATGTGGAAGGCACGGATCCGCTCAGCGGAAAACCGGTGATGAAGGAAATCATCGCGGCTTTGACCGTTGGCCTTTCGGCGAGCGCCGAGGATGCGCAGTTCGAGCGCAGCACGCCGCGCCTCATTGAACCGGACACGGAAGACAATCTCCACGCCACGTTCCTGCGCAACAGCTGGACCGACAAGCTGCCGATCATCCTGCCGACCGACGCCCGCGTCGCCGACATGCTGGCGGCGACCTCCCGCAAGCCGGACGAGGTCGTCGGCCATATGCAGCCGACCACCAATCGCGGCCTGTGGGAATACACGGTCGAGAAGGTCGCCGTGAACGCCGTCATGGCCGGCGCGTCGCCCGAGTATTTTCCGGTCATCCTGGCATTGGCGGCGGCTCAGGTCTCCGCGCGTGGATCGACCTCTTCTTCGGCAGCGGCTATGGCCGTCGTCAACGGACCTGTTCGCAACGAGATCGGCATGAACTGCGGCGTTGGCGCGCTCGGCCCCTACAGCCATGCCAATGCCACGATCGGTCGCGCCTTCGGGCTCCTGTCGCAGAACCTGCAGGGCGGCTCGGTTGTCGGCGAAACCTTCATGGGCTCGCTCGGCAACAATTATACCTACAACAACCTCACCTTCGCGGAAAACGAGGAGCGCAGTCCGTGGGAGCCGCTGCATGTGCAGAAGGGTTTCGACGCCGGGACGAGCACCGTCAGCATTTTTCACGGCTGCCGTTCCACGACCTTCAGCCTTGGCCTGCGCAAGGAATATTGGCGCGAGCACGTGCGCGACATGCTGCTCGGCACCGATGCGATCACCGCGCCGACGTTGGTGCTCGACCCGATCTGCGCCAGGCAGTTCATCGATCGCGGCGGGTTCGTGAACAAGCAGGATCTGCTCGACTTCATCTATGAGACGGCGCAGATGCCGGCCGGCCGTTACTGGGATCTGCAGCTCGTCCAGAACTACATCTATCCGCGCGCAACCTTCGGCGAGGAACCGATGGCGGGCAAGCTGAAGCCCGGCAAGGACGAACTTATCCATATCTTCCGCCCGCAGGATATCAATGTCGTGGTCGTCGGCGGCGAGTCCAACGGCTACTGGCAGATCTACGGCGCGCATTACCGCACGACCGTTTCCGTCGACGATTGGCGCTGACGATGAGCGCGAACGACCACGATATCGCCGTGATCGGCGCCGGCGTGGCGGGGCTCAATGCAGCCATCGCTGCTGCCCGCCACGGTGCCCGCACGATGATCATCGACATGCTCGGTGCCGGCGGCCAGGTGATCAATGTCGACCGCATCGACAATTTCCCGGGGCCAGCCGAGGGCATGTCCGGTTTCGAACTCGGCCCGATGCTGCAGATGCAGGCGGACGAGGCCGGCGTCGAATTCGCGCTCGATACGATCGAGACCATCTCGAAGACGGATACCGGCTTCCGCATCGCGGGTAGCGATCTCGATCTGACGGCAGGCGCAGTGATCATAGCGGCCGGCTCGGCCAAGCGCACGCTCGGCATTCCGGGCGAGGCGGAATTCGAAGGGCGCGGCGTTTCCCATTGCGCTTCCTGCGACGGACCATTGATGCGCGGCAAGGACGTGTGCATCCTCGGCGGCGGGGATTCCGCACTCGACGAAGCGCTGGCGCTGGTCCCTCATGCTGCCCGCATCACGGTCATCCACCGCGGTTTGCGCCTCCGTGCCAGCGCCGCATTGCAGGCGAAAGCACGGGAAGCCTCCAACATCGAAGTCAGACTGAACACGGTGGCGACCGCGATCCGCGGCGAAGGCGGCGTCAGCGCCATAACCGTCCGCGATCTTTCGACGGGCGCAGAGAGCGATCTCCCCTGCCATGGCGTCTTCGTTTATGTCGGACTTGAGCCCAATACGTCTTTCCTCAACGACACGGTAACGCTCGCGGCCGATGGCCGGATCGTTGTCGATCTCGACATGCAGACATCTGTGCCGGGCATTTTCGCGGCCGGCGACATCCGAGCCCGCTCGGTCGCGCATCTGGCGGCCTCGGCAGGCGACGGCGTGACGGCAGCAATTTCCGCGGTGCGCCATCTGGCACAGCGTCAGGGTAATACCCAACAGGCAGGACCGCGTGATATCGCGGCCGCATCGGCAGGATAGGCCCATGAACGTGCTGCTCAAAGGCAAACAGGGCAAACCGAGCGTTCGCGACGCGATCGAGCAGGATATCGTCACCGGTTTCTATTCCCCCGGCGACAGGCTCGACGAAGCGGGGCTTGCGGCCCGCCATCAGGTGTCCCGCACGCCGGTGCGCGAGGCGTTGATCCAGCTGAGCACCATGGGCCTCATCAGAATGGTGCCCAATCGCGGCGCCTTCGTCACCCAGCTGACGATCACCGAGCTTGTCGAAATGTTCGAGGTGATGGGCGAACTGGAGGCGATGTGCGCCCGGCTTGCCGCTCGCCGCATCCGCCCGGAACAGCTGAAATTGCTCGAGGAGGCGCAAGCCGCCTGCGCCACCGCCCAACAGGCCGGCAATTCGGACGATTATTATTACGCCAACGCGGAATTCCACCGGGTGATCTACGAGGCGAGCGGCAACGGCTTTCTGGCGGAAAATGCCCATGCGCTGCAGCGACGGCTGAAGCCCTATCGGCGCCTGCAGCTGCGGGTGCCCGGACGCGTCAACAGTTCGTTGTCCGAGCACGACGAGGTGCTTGCAGCGATCCGGGACCGAGACGACGCCCGCGCCCGCGATGCAATGCGCAACCATGTCGTCATCCAGGGCGAATATTTCAGCGACTTCCTGGCGCTGATGCGCCCGGTGGAACGCCAGCTGATCCCCGGCGAATGATGAGGAACATCGCCACCGGGATCGATTGCGGCGGAAGGAAAACGTGAATTTCTAAGCTCGGGAGGGTCGAGCTTGTCGCCGGCAATGGGCCGGATCAAAGGGAGGAGAGATCATGAAGCATGCCATTACCTATGTGGCCGGCCTGGTTCCGGCATTCTTGCTGGCAGCCGGTCTTGCCGGCGCGGCTGAAATGACGGCCGGCGAAAAGCAGCTTTACGACGCCGCCAAAAAGGAAGGTTCGGTCACTTGGTACGTCTCGCAGACGACCACCGAGTTCGCCGACGGCATGTGCGGCCTGTTCAAGGCGAAATATGCCGGCGTCGGCTGCAACGTCGTGCGTGCCTCCGGCCAGGTCATCTTCCAGCGCCTCGTGCAGGAACTGCAGGCAAAAGCGGTGCAGGGCGACCTGATGTCGACCAATGACGACGGCCAGATGCTGCAGCTGAAAGAACAAGGCGCGCTTGCCCAGTTCGCCCCGGAAAACCTCAAGGACATGGTGCCGGAGCTTCGGGCGCTCGCCGACAAGGAGAACTACTGGATTACATCCGGCGTCTCGCCTCTCGTCATCGCCTACAACACCAAGCTGGTGACCGAGGCGGAAGCCCCGAAGAACTGGACCGATCTTGCCGATCCGAAATGGAAGGGCCAGGTGGCCATCGGCCATCCGAGCTTCTCCGGCAGTGTTGGGCTATGGACCATCCTGATGAACGACCTCTACGGCTGGGATTTCTTCACCAAGATCGAGAAGAACAAGCCACAGATCGGCCGCTCGGTGGCCGATGGGCATAACCTTGTCGCCTCGGGCGAGCGCAAGGTGGCACTGGCGCCGCTGCCGCTGATCCTGTCGGACTCGATCCTCAAGAAGGTGCCGATCGGCGTCATCTACCCGACCGACGGCGCACTGCTGCCGCCCTCGGCAACAGCGATCATGAAGGATGCGCCGCATCCGAATGCCGCACGTTTGTTCGAGAACTTCCTGCTCGGACCGGAAATCGCAGAATACTTCGCCAAGGACTACCGCTACCCGCTTCGGGCCGGCGTGCCGCTTGCCGAAGGCATGCGTCCGCTCAACAGCTATAAGACGAAGTCGATCGCGACGGCCGACGGCATCAAGAAGCTGCCTGAGGTGCAGGAGAAGTTCCGCGACACGTTCGGGATCTGAACCGTATCGGAGGCCGGCAACATCTGGCCTCCGTCCATCACGCCTGGCGGCGTGACCTGTTTCCGACGCCTCCAGTGACAAAGCGAGCGCCGATCATGACGAGTGTTTCCCATCCCGTAGCCACCACCTGGTCAGACGACCAGCCGGTGAAGGTGCGCGTGCCCTGGCGCCAGCGGCTACAGCCGGCCAATCTGCTCTGGGTGTTCCTGGCCGGCATCCTGGTCGTGTTGATCGTCGCGCCGATGTGGACGCTCGTCGTCTCCAGTTTCACCGATGCCAAAACGGGCGGCTGGACGCTTCACAACTATGTCGAGGCCTATGGCAAGGAACGCCACATCACGGCGCTCACCAATACGCTGAAGATGGGGGCCGTCGTCGTCGTGCTGAAACTGGCCTTCGGCGTGCCGCTCGCCTGGGCCTGCACCCGCACCGATATGCCGGGCCGCAATTTCGTGCGCTACAGCGTGTTCGGCGCCTTCATCATGCCGCCCTATCTCGCCGGCGTCGGCTGGATCCTGCTCGCTGGCCCCAATACCGGCTGGATCAACCGCGTCTGGCACAGCCTTTCCGGTTCCACCGAGCCGCTGGTCAACATCTTCTCCTTCGGCGGACTGGTGCTGGTCACCGCGATCGGCGGCTTTTTCCTCGTCTTCGTGCTGGTGAGTTCGGCCTTCGAGATGATCAATTCGGAGATGGAGGACGCTGCCAACATCCTCGGCGCCGGCCCGTTCAAGACGGCCATGAAGGTGACGTTCCCGCTGGTCATGCCGGCGATCATCGGCTCGGCTCTTCTGTCCTTCCTCGGTGCGATTGCGCTCTACGGCGTGCCAGCGCTGATCTCGATCCCGGCGCGCTACCCGGTCGTGGTGATCCAACTCACCGAGTTCTTCTCGTTCCCGCTGCGGATCCAGGTGGCCGCCGCCTATTCGATCCCGCTGCTGCTGATCACCGCCGCGATGCTCGGGCTGCAGAAGCTGATCCTGCGTCGCAAGGGTTACGTCTCGGTCAGCGGCAAGGGCGGCGAGCGCCGCATCGTCAAGCTCGGCAGGTGGCGCTGGGTGCTGTTTGCCTATTGTTTCTGCGTCGTGGCGCTGTCGGTGCTAATGCCGATGTTCGTGCTGCTTCTCGCTGCCTTCTCCGATTCCTGGACGGCCGGCTTCTCGTTCAGCAACCTGACGCTTTCCAATTTCCACTACGTGCTCTTCGAGCATTCGAGCTCGCAAAAGGCGCTGGTCGGCAGCATCGGCCTCGGCATCGTGGCAGCGACGGTGGCAATCACGCTGGCGCTGTTCATCGCCTATATCGTCCAGCGCAAGCTGATCCCGTTCTCGGGCCTGCTCGCCTTCCTGGCGGTCTCGCCCTATGTGGTGCCCGGCATCGTGCTCGCCATCGGTTTTTATGCGGCTTACGCCCTGCCGCCGATCGCGCTCTACGGCACCTATACGATCATGGCGCTTGCCTTCGTTACCCGCTTCCTGCCGATCGCCTTCACCACCAGCTCGGCCGGCGTGCGCAGCATCCATCCGGAAATGGAGGAGGCGGTGCGCATTCTCGGCGGCGGACGGGTGACGGCGCTCAGGCATGTGGTCGGGCCGCTGTTGAAGCGGACGCTCGCCGGCGGCTGGCTGCTGATCTTCGTGCCGGCCGCCCAGGAACTCTCGACCGCCATCTTCCTGGTCGGTCCCACCACGCGCGTCGTTTCCGTCGTGCTGCTCGATCTCAGCGAAGAAGGCGAGCTCGAAAAGCTCGCGGCGCTGGGCTCCCTGTTATTGATCATCATTGTCGCAGTCGTCGCCATCGGGATGCGTTATCTCGGCCGCGACTTCATGTTGAGGAGAAGCTAATGGACGGACTTGTCCTCAGGAAACTCGGTCGCCGTTTCGGTGCCGTCGATGCGGTTCTGGATTTCGACCTGCATATCAAGCCCGGCGAATTCGTCTCGCTGCTCGGCCCTTCCGGCTGCGGCAAGACGACGACGCTCCGGATGATCGCAGGCTTCATCGACCCCACCTCCGGCTCGATCGAGCTCGACGGTAAAATATTGTCGGCACCATCAGGCTCCGTGCCGCCGGAAAAGCGCGGCATGTCGATGATCTTCCAGTCCTACGCGATCTGGCCGAACATGACGGTGTCGCAGAACGTCGCCTTCGGCCTCAACCTGCGCAAGCTGCCGAGCGATGAAGTCAAGAAGCGCGTCGGCGCGGTGCTGGAAACCGTGCGGATGAGCCATCTCGCCGACCGTTACCCGGCCGAGCTTTCCGGGGGCCAACAGCAGCGTGTCGCGCTCGCCCGCGCCGTGGTTATCCGTCCGGCCGTACTGCTGCTCGACGAGCCGCTCTCGAACCTCGACGCCAACCTTCGCGAAGAAATGCGTTTCGAAATTAAGCGCATGCATGACGAGTTCAAGATCACCTCGGTCTATGTCACCCACGACCAGGGAGAGGCGATGGTGACTTCGGACCGTATCGCTGTGATGAACAACGGCCGCCTCGAACAGATCGACAGCCCTTACGCGCTCTACAGCCGGCCGAAGACCCGGTTTGTGGCGAGCTTCATCGGCCGCACCAATTTCCTCTCCGGCAATTGCGGCAACCACATGATCGACTTTGCGGGCTTCAGTGTGCCGCGGGCAATGATCGGCGAAGAGGTTTCTGGCGGCGGCCCGATCACCGTCTCCATCCGGCCGCAGGCGATGAAGCTTTCCGCAATCGAGGCTCCCCGGGAAAAGGCCATCAACCTGCAAGGCTCGGTGCGGCAATCCTCGTTCCTTGGCGAGACCTGGGACTACGTCTTCCAGTCGACGGACAGCGGATTGCAATTCCGTGTCGCCGCGCCGCCAGCGGACGTCTTCGAGGTCGGCGCGCCGGCCTGGCTGCAGATTGATCCCGCGCAGATCGTCCCGATCGTGGATTGAGGGCCTGCCTGCCCCGCTATTTCACCTTGAAACCCATCCGTCGCACCACATCGAGCAGCACGTGCCGGCCTTTCAAGGCCGGTGCGTCGGCAATGCGGCTCACGACGACACTGGTCCAGCCGGGCACCGCCATGCCCTGGCCGGTCTGAAAGGGCCGCATCGTGTCATCGTAGGTGGCGAGATCCGCTTCCGGCGGTGCTGCCTGATATTGCTCGCGATGAAGCACGAGGGATTGCGGCAGGCGCGCCTTGACCTCGGTCCCGACCGCCGGGTCTGGGTATCCGACCGTCATTCCGAACACTGCCAAGGCCTCCGGCGGCAAGCCGAGCAGTTCGCCCACTTCGGCGGGATGGTTGCGAATGCCACCGATATAGCAGGTGCCGAGACCAAGCGATTCGAGCGCGACCAGCGCATTCTGAGCGGCAAGCGTCGCCAGCAGGAAGCTTTCGAGATAGTCGAAGCCTTCTCCGGTCTTGCCCTGTTCGGTGGTGATTTTCCTCAACCGCGAGAGATCGGCGATCCAGACGAGGAAGAGCGGGTGCCGAGATGATCTGCGGATTGGGGGAGGCTAGTTCGGCAAGCTTTTTCCGCCGTTCGGGGCCTCGACCGCCACGACGCTCCAGGCCTGCAGGCCGGAGGAGGTCGGCGCCGATTGGGCCGCCGCGACGATCAGATGCAGCACGCTTTCAGGCACTGGTTTCGGCAGATAGGTGCGAACGGAACGGTGCGAAAGGATCGCCTCGAGCGCCGTGTTCCACTCCGCCGTCGAGGCCGGCTGATCCGATCCATAACGCTGGCGCAGAAGATCGACCGGGGTGGAGGCAGTTTCAGCGGCGAAGGCGAAGCGGGAAATGGACATCGAAAACTCCTTTGGAGAGGAAAGGGATCAGGCCGGCATGCGGGGAATGCTGGACAAGAGCTTTTGCGTGTAGGCATGACGAGGAGCGGCGAGGGTATCTCGGGTCCTGCCGCTTTCGACGATCTTGCCGCTTTCGAGGATGATGGTTTCCTCGCAGAGCGAGGCGACGAGCCCGATATCGTGGGAGACGAGCACCAGCGTCACCGTCTTCGACAACTGCCTGAGCAGTTCGACGATTGGATCGTCAAACCGGTCATCTTAAACTCCCTGATCATGCCGGCCATTTTCAGCCATTGTATACCGGCGCGGAGAACATCTCAGTCGCTCTCAGCCGGAAGGGTGGCGGAGGGTGATTTTGGGCACCGGCGGGAAATGCTCTTCGCCGCCACGACAGCATTCAGGAATTTTGTTCCAACCGCTGGCGATTTGACCGGAGGCCGGCTAAGGCCTCGAGAAAAGACGGATTTGGAGAACGCGATGAGTGATATCGACCGCCGCTATGCAGAGCGTCTGATGGAGCAAGCCGGCCTCGACGCCCTGGTAATCTTCCAGCCCGAAGCCTTTCGGTATGCGGTGGGTGCGCCGGCCGGTGTGGCAACCATGTGGGGCAGGGCGGGTGCCGCAATCGCGCTTGTGCCGGCCGATGCCGCGACCGGTCTGGCTGCGATCGCCAGCGACCACGCCGCCGGCTCGATCCGCAAGGCTGCGGCAGACGTGGACCTGCGCACCCATCGCGGCTGGATCGACATGCTCGATCTGACGGGAGCCGAGAGCGTTGAGCAGATCAACGAGGCCTATCGCCGGCTCGGGTCTTTCGGACCTCGGCCGGAAACGTTCGATCGGTCCGTATGTTTCGGCCTGCTCGGCGATCTGCTGAACGAGCGTGGCCTTGATCGGGCACGGATCGGTGCCGACCTGGAATTCATGCCGGCCGCCGATTTCGAGGCCCTGAAACTGGCTTTGCCGACGGTGACCTGGACCGATGGCTCGGACGCGCTGCGCCGCCTACGGGCCATCAAGTCGCCGCGCGAGATCGAACGGCTGCGTCGTGCCGCCAAGGCTGCGGAAGCCGGGCTCGTCCGCATGGCGGGGGCGGTGAAACCCGGTGCACAGCTTACTGAACTCTCTTGCGCCTGGAAGGCGGGCGCCCAGGCAGCCGCGGCGGAAGGCGGCTTCGGGCTGAGCGGCCACTGGGATTTCATCTCGGTCGGCGCCGATCTTTCGGACATGTCGGCGGTCGTGACCCCGGGCGCGCTGATCAAGGCCGATGTCGGAACGCTGGTCGACGGCTATTCCTCGGACGGCGCACGCACCTTCACCCATGGCCGTGCATCGCCATTGTCGCGCGAAATCTTCAAGGCGCTGGAAAACGCTTTCGCAACCGGGCTCGATGAACTTCGTCCCGGCAATACGTTCGGCGCTGTGCATGCGGCCATGCTCGCCTCGATGCGCAAGGACGGCTTTGCAGAATATGATCGCGGCCATTTCGGCCATTCGGTCGGCGGCAGCATCGGCATCGAGGAATGGCCGTTCTTCTCCGCCGGCAATCGGGAAATCATCCAGCCGAGCATGGTGGTGGCGCTGGAGACGCCGTTCTACGGACAGGGTATCGGCGCGCTGATGATCGAGGATCAGTTCCTGATCGCCGAAACGGGGGCCGAATGCATGAATAGGCTGCCGCGGACGTTGCGCGATCTTTCGGCAGATTAGAGCAAGACACGCAAACCGACATTGAACCTTTGGCGCCGGTCCTGTATCGGATGTCACAACCGCGGCGGGGACGCCGGGGAAAGGACACGGGCGAGGCGGAATTTCGATCTTCGATGCTGACGAAAAAGGGAAAATACGGACTGAAGGCGCTTGTCCACCTTGCGCAGCTTGAACCCGGCAAGACCGCCTTCGTCAGCGACATCGCCCAACAGAACAATATTTCCAAAAAATTTCTTGATGCGATCCTGCTCGAACTGCGCAAGGGCGGCATGCTGCGCTCGAAAAAAGGGCCTGGCGGCGGTTATGCGCTGTCCAAGCCCGCTTCGCAGATCTATGTCGGCCAGGCGGTCCGCATCTTGGACGGTCCGCTGGCGCCGATCCGCTGCGCCAGCAAGACGGCGTTCGAGCCCTGCGACGATTGCGACCACCCGGAAGACTGTCAGATCCGCCATTCGATGACGGAAGTGCGCGACGCGATCGCTGCGGTCCTCGATAACATGACGCTGGAACAGATGGTCGCCAAACGCTCGAGCGGCGTTCTCGACGACGCGCAGGCCGGCAGCAAATAGAATTCAACCGGTTCGCCTGACGCCGCCGCAAACCGCTGCGCCTTTTTGCGCAGCAGTCCTTCAGAACTGTCCGTTCGGCCGCGGGACGTTGCCGTTCAGGTGAAAATCACCGATCGCGTGATGTTTCCAGCGCACCGGATCGTGCACCGTATGGGTGCGGGCGTTGCGCCAATGGCGGTCGAGGTTCAGGTCCTCCTTGGTCGCAGACGTTCCGGCGAGTTCGAACAGACCGTTGGTCGCGTCGAGTGCTGCCTCCGTCGTCAGGATCTTTGCGGCAGCGACGGAAAGCGAGGCCTCGATCGCAGTCTCCGAGGACGGGTTGATCTGGGCGACATCGACCTTGCGACCGGCTCGTTCCAGAACGGCGCTCGCGGCTTCCAGTTTGACGGCGATCGAGCCGGTCCGCGCGATGGTCAGCGGATCGGCACTTGCCGTCTCGATGCCGACATTGCGGATGCCGCGGGATTTGCTGCGCACGAAGCCGACCATGTCGGCAAAGGCGGCGCGCGCAATCCCCAGATCGACGGCGGCATGCAGCAACTGGCCAAGCGAGCCGAGCGGCGCATGCCGTTCGAAACTCCGGTAGTAGCTGATGACCGAGTCCGGCGAGACGTATACATTGTCGATCAGCACGGTGCCGCTGGCCGTGGTGCGCTGGCCGAACCCGTCCCAATCGTCGACGATCGTCAGCCCTTCCGCATCGCGCGGCACGATCGCCATGACCGCTTTGCCTTCGGGATCGAGACCGAAGATGGCCACCCAGTCGGCAAACAGCGCGCCCGTCGAATAATATTTGCGGCCGGTGATACGATAGCCGACACCTTCCGACACAAGCCGGGTTTCGATATCGCCCGCAGCCTTCGTTCCGGACTCGGCAAGGGCATTGCCGAAATGCTCTCCGGCAAGCGCCCGGGCGAAGAAATATTTTTTCTGCTCCTCGTTGCCGGAAAGACGCAAAGCTTCGAGAATGGAAAAATGGTTCTGCGGGATCTGTCCGACAGATGCATCGGCCTCCGACAGAATGGCGATGACCTCCGCCAGGAAGGCGTTGGAAATGTCGGCGCCACCATATTCGGCGGGCACGGTTATCCCCAGCAGCCCTGACTGGGCGACCAATTCCATCTCGTCATGCGGAAGCAGTCGCTGCCGGTCGCGGTGGCTCGATCCTTCGGCAATCCGCGCCGAAAGCCCCTTGGCTACGTCGATCGCCTGGTCCTCTGTCGCGAGGTACGGAGCCACTGCTCTGATCTTTCCTGCCAAATGGAAAACCCTGCTCATGCGCGCCTCCCGGATCAAGTCCGTCATTGAGCCACGCCACGGAGGCGGGGAGAAGGAATAAAGCTTTAATTGCACGCGTCGAACGAAGTGAATTTTCTCTTTTGGTGGCCGAAGAGAGAGATTTGCGGATTGTCACGCTAAGTTGAGCGGAAGGAGAGAGAATTTCTCCGGGACGATGCAATCGGCGCAACAACGTTGCTTAGCATGTGAAACGGGAATGCCTACTTTAAGCCGATCAGCCGTTTCTCACCCTACAAGAGCGTCGTCCCATGGCAAGACCACTCCACCTTACCGCCTTCATGCGTCCCGTCAGCCTGCATACCGGCGCCTGGCGATATCCCGGCGCCTATCCGGATGCCAATTTCAATTTCGGGCATATCAAGTCCTTCATCCAGAAGCTGGAGGCTGCCAAGTTCGACGCCTTCTTCATGGCCGATCATCTCGCGGTGCTGAACATGCCGGTCGAAGCGCTGAAGCGCAGCCATACCGTGACGTCGTTTGAGCCGTTCACGCTGCTCTCGGCGCTGGCTGCCGTCACCGAGAAGATCGGCCTTGCGGCGACCGCCTCGACCACTTTCGACGAACCCTATCACGTCGCCCGCCGGTTCGCCTCGCTCGACCATATCAGCAACGGCCGCGCCGCATGGAACATCGTCACCACGTCCAACCCGGATTCGGCCCGTAATTTCGGTCTCGACGAACATGTGGAGCACGGCGAGCGCTACAAGCGGGCGCGCGAGTTCTACGACGTCGTCACCGGATTGTGGGACAGTTTTGCGGACGACGCCTTCATCCGCGATCAGCAAAGCGGCATCTTCTTCGATCCGGAGAAGATGCATGTGCTGGACCACAAGGGTGAGGAACTCAGCGTGCGCGGGCCGCTCAATATCGCCCGGCCGGTGCAAGGCTGGCCGGTGATCGTCCAGGCCGGACAATCGGAACCGGGACGCCAGCTTGCGGCCGAGACCGCCGAACTGGTCTTCTGTTCGCCACGCGATCTTTCCGCTGCCAAGGCGCTTTATGGGGATATCAAGGGCCGCATGGTCGCCGCCTCGCGCAATCCAGACCATCTGAAGATCCTGCCGGCCGCGTTCATCGTCGTCGGCGATACCATCGAGGAAGCGAAGGCGAAGCGCGCGAAACTCGACAGCCTGGTGCATTACGACAGCGCCATCGCCTCGCTGTCGATCGCGCTTGGCTACGACGCTTCCGGTTTCGATCCGGACGGTCCGTTGCCGGACATTCCGGAGACCAACGCCAGCAAGTCCGGCCGCGCCCAGGTCCTGAAGCTCGCCGAACAGGAAAAGCTGACGGTGCGCCAGCTCGCCCAGCGTTACGGCGGTTATTCCGGCCTCGCCTTTGTCGGCACGCCGCAAACCATTGCCGACGAGATGCAGACCTGGCTTTCGGAAGAGGCAAGCGACGGCTTTACGGTTGTTTTCCCCTACCTGCCGCAGGGCCTGGACGACGTGACGCAGCGGCTTATTCCGGAACTCCAGCGCCGCAGCATCTTCCGCACCGACTACGAAGGATCGACGCTTCGCGACCATCTCGGCCTGCCACGGCCGGCCAACCGTTTCTTCGCCTGAAGACACGCGTGTGCTCTTGCAAAGATCGGCATTTCGCCAACTGCCACATTTCGGACATAATAGTTTCCATCCCGTTGACGAATTAGTATAGGGTTTTGATAGACTACATTGACCCGAGCAGAGTTTGGCCCGAAAGTTAGCGGGCATGATGTTCAACCGACCGGAGGCTGACGATGATCGCTGGTGGCTTATCCCTGTTTGGGTTTGATCTGTTCGGACTGAGCCGGCGGGCGCCGGGCAAGGCAGACACAGAAAGCACCGAGCGCACGCCGCTTGAAAAGGTGCGCGAGGATGGTGACAAAAACCGCGATCCCGATCGCGAACATTCGGAAAGCTTTTTCTGGGGCATGTATCCCGTCTATTGAGACGGTTCGTCCCGCGCGAGGCAGTTTCCTGGAACGCATCAAAAGGCCGGCGAAGCGATCTGCTCCGCCGGCCTTTTTGTCTGGATGGAACGATATCAGGCCGTGGGCTGCTTGGTCTTGCGCAGGTAGGGCAGGACCGTATCGAACGAACCGAAGCGGGTGATCGCATCCTCGTTGGAAACGGCGGCGGTGATGATCACGTCCTCACCCTGCTGCCAATTGGCCGGCGTCGCCACCTGGTGTTTGGCGGTGAGCTGGATCGAGTCGATCGCCCGCAGGATTTCGTTGAAGTTACGGCCGGTGGTCATCGGATAGGTGAGGATCAGCTTGATCTTCTTGTCCGGGCCGATGACGTAAACCGAACGCACCGTCGCATTGTCGGCAGGCGTGCGGCCTTCCGAGCTTTCGCCCGCGCCGGCCGGCAGCATGTCATAGAGCTTGGCGATCTTGAGATCGCGGTCGCCGATCAGCGGATATTCGACGTCGAAACCGGTCGCCGTCTTGATGTCGTCCTTCCACTTGCCGTGGCTTTCGACCGGATCGACGGAGATGCCGATGATCTTAACCCCACGCTTTCTAAATTCCCCCTCAAGGCCGGCCATGGCGCCGAGTTCGGTCGTGCAGACCGGCGTAAAGTTCTTCGGATGGGAAAACAGCACGGCCCAGCCGCTGCCGATCCAGTCGTGGAAATGGATCGTGCCCTGGGTGGTTTCGGCGGTGAAATCCGGCGCGATGTCGTTGATACGAAGGCTCATGTCTTGGCTCCCTTGAATTGTTTCTATCGATTGCGCATTTTTGGATGGCCGGGACTCTAGCAGCCGGCCGACTAATCGGCGACCGGTATTGCCCGTTGATTATAGAGGATCTTGCGGATTCGCTCCTGCTCCTCCGGCGGCAGTTTGGTATTGTCGACGGCGAGGTCCGCGCCGACAGCAAGCCCCCGCTGGACGCCGGGCCGTGTGCTCAGGTCGTCGAACCAGCGCTTGAAATGCTTGAACTCGTTGATGTCCTGGCCCTGCGCCTGCCAGCCGACGGTCCACGGATAGCTGATGATGTCGGCGATCGTAAACTGGTCGCCGGCGAGATAGGGACGGTCGCGCAGCCGCATATTCAGCACGCCGTAGAGACGGTTGGCCTCGTCGGTGAAGCGGCGCACCGCGTAGGACTGGTTGCCCTCGCGATCACCCAAACGGCGGAAATGCCCGGCTTCGCCGAGCTTCGGTCCCTGGTTGGCCACCTGCCAGATGACCCATTGGGCCACTTCGTATTTAGTACGCAAATCCTGCGGCCAGAGCTTGCCGGTCTTTTCGGCGAGATAGAAGAGGATTGCACCGGATTCGAACACGCTGATCGGCGCTCCGCCGTCGGCCGGCTGGTGGTCGACGATTGCTGGCATGCGATGATTGGGATTGATCTTCAGGAACTCCGGCTTGAACTGATCGCCGCGAGAAATCTGCACCGGGATCACCTTATAGGGCGTGCCGGTTTCCTCCAGGAAAATCGAGACTTTCTTGCCGTTGGGCGTCGGCCAATAATAAAGATCGATCATTCGAAGCTCCCAGCATTTCCGATCGTGCTGACCGGATACTATCCTCTTCCAAAGCCGAGGCCGACCCCGTTTGTTCCAAAATGCCGGTGCGAGAGAGTGTAGCTTTCCAAAGCAGGTGGAGTTTTGGCGAGTTCCATCATCCGCGAGATCGAAGGCGGCGACAGCCGTCGCCGGGGCGAAAACATTCCCTTGGCGTCAACCCGCAGTCATCAGCGCTGGCATCAGCTCGTCTCCGGCGATCCGCCAGGTGTTGCGCCCGCTCGACTTTGCCCGGTAAAGCGCACGGTCTGCGGTCTGAACAAGCGTTTCACGATCGCCGTCGGTGACACTTGCGGCAGCGATGCCGATGCTGACGCCAATACCGATCGAAAAACCCTTGATCTGGAAAGGTGCGCTGAAGGCCGATATGCACCGTTCCGCAAGGTCGGTATCTGCTTGGCCCGTGGTCTTCACGAGAATGGCAAATTCGTCGCCGCCGAGGCGGGCCACCAGATGTCCGGCTGCAGCCGAAAGCAGCCGCTCACCGGCCATCTTTAAAACCTCGTCGCCGGCGGCATGGCCGAACGTGTCGTTGACCGGCTTGAATCCGTCGAGGTCGAGGCAGTAGACGACGACAAGGCCCTCGTCCGCCTGGGGTTTGAGGGCCTCATCGAGAGCTTTGTAGAATTGCATCCGGTTCGGAAGGCCGGTCAGAACATCATGATGCGCCAACCGGTTGGCCTCGGCCTCTGCCAGCACCCGGTCGCTGACGTCGGCGATCGTCAGCAACAGCCGCCGGTCGCCACCCTCGTGGAGCAGCCGGACATAGATGAGGACGTGGTGTTCCCGACCCTTCGCCGTTCGCTGCCGCCAGACCGTGCGGGCTTCGCAGTCCCCGTCGAGATTGCGAAGCCTGGCGGCGAACTCCTCACCCTGGCCTTCGGCGTGCATGTCGCAAACGGCTTTGGCCAGAAGGACCGATCTCTCGTAGCCGTAGAATTGAAGCGCCGCGTGGTTAGCTTCAAGGATCGCAAGGCTGTCGCCGTCGCAGAGCAGCATCGGCATCGGGTTTGCTTCGAACAATTGCCGAAGCCATTCCTCGCGCTGCTTGAGACTGGTGATGTCTATGCGCATTCCGATGGCGCCGCCATCCGGCGTGCGGCGATCGTCGTAGCGCAACCATCGCCCATCCTTCATTTGCCGCTCTTCCTGGGATGCGACCTGACGAAACTTGGCCATGCGTTCGCTAAGCCAGGCATTCTGGTCCAGCACGACTTCCTGGATGCTGCCGCCCGCAAGGCTGATCTTCAAAATCTCCTCGAACGGAATCCCGGGCGTCAGGTATTCGGCGATATCTGCGTAGAGTTCGGCGTATTTCTGATTCCAAAGGACGTATCGGTCCTTGGCGTCGAAGACACAGACGGCCTGCGGCAACATCTCGATGACATATCGCAGACGAAGATTGGCTTCCCGAACGGCAAGCCCGGCGGATTTTTCCGGTCCGCCAACTTCTATCCAGACCACGGTGATCGGTTCACCCGAACCGGAACATGGCGAAACTCTGATGTTGCAGCTTCGAGTTTCTCCCGCCCTGCTGCGCAAGAGAACCGGTGAACCATCTGGCTTATCGAGTGGCCATCCGGCCAAGAGATCGGCAACGTTCGTGCCATTCAGCGTGTCTGCTTCGTCAAAGAGTGTGCAGGCCTCGGCATTCGCAAACATGACAAAACCCGCTGCGTTCACCATGAGCGCGGCAAGTGGACAAGATTCCAACAAGAGCATCATTTCCGCACCAAGCATAGCTTCCTCAAGCACTGCCTATTCGACCGGAACAATTTCAGATGAGAGGTTAGCGGGAAGGATGAAATAAATCGCTAAAGTTCAAGTAGCGCATATAGACGCTTATAAATAACAGGCACCCGCTCGGAGGATCTGTTGCGAGGTCGTGAAAGCGATCTTCTACGTCCAGATATCCAGACCGAAATCCCGACGTATTTTAGTTAATATTAAATTATCGATCTAGTGCGACATTTTGTTATGACCGCAATCAGGTCACCCCCAAGAGCCTCTGATCGGAGAGCCGCAGCATGAAACGCCCGAGCATCAAGCAAGCCCTCGTCCTAAAGCTGTCGATCATCAGTATCTTCATGATAGGTTTATCCTATATCTCGCTCAGCACGATCTCGACGCTCAGCGCCAATGCGGAGCAGATCGGGACCTTCTGGATTCAGCGGTTGATGACGGCCCGAGAGATCAAAGGCAATTTTCTTGATCTCAAACTTGTTTATGCCCAGTACATCCTCGACGATACGGCAGAGGAGCAGAGCATCGGGAAGCGGAAAATCGATGCTGCCGTTGCCGCCGTCGAAAAGGTGGTTGCCGAATATGAAAAGGGTGTTCGCACGGAGCGCGGACGGGAACTGATCAATCAGATCAAGCCGGAGCTTAGCAAATATCGCCGCTTGGCGGAGCAAATGGTCGCGCTTGATGACGCCGGAAAAACACCTGAAGCGGTCATTTTATTCAAGAAGGATATGGAATCGCAAGCCGAGCTGGTGAACAAGGGAATAACAAACCTGGCCACCTTCATTCTCAGCCAGGCTGAAGGCTTCGTGGCGGCCAGCGATGCCTCCGCGAAGTCCGCTTTCGCATTGACCGCGGCAATCGCCGTGCTCGCAGTGCTGATCGTGCTGGCTGGTATCGTATTTGCAATCTCCGGCGTCGCCAATCCGATCCGGAGGATCACATCTGCCATGAAACAACTGTCGGATGGAGACCTCGAAAGCGATATTCCCTATGCCGGTCGCGCTGACGAAGTTGGCGAAATGGCCGGTGCCGTTGAAATCTTCCGGCAGAATGCCCTCAATGTTGTCAGGCTCGAGAACGAAGCGGAGGCATCGCGCAGCGAGATGGAAGCATCACGCGCTGCAGCCCAGCAGCGCGCCGACCGGGAGGCCGAACAGTTGCGCTTCGCGACCACGACATTGGGTGGAGGTCTCCAGCGCCTTGCGGCGGGTGATATTTCATTCCAGCTTTCGGAACAATTTGCGGCCGAATACGAGACATTGCGCGAAGACTTCAACGCTTCCCTTCGGCAATTGGGGACGACGATAGGCGCGGTGCTGCAGACGGTGCACAGCATAGACAATGGGACGGGTGAGATCGCATCCGCGGCCCACGACCTTTCCAAGCGCACTGAACAACAGGCAGCTTCGCTCGAGGAGACGGCTGCTGCATTGGACGAGATCACGTCCAATGTCGCGATGTCGACGAAACGCACCGACGAGGCACGCAACGTGGCTTCGGAAGCCAATGTCAGTGCCCAGCGATCAGCGGCGGTCGTATCGGAAGCCGAGAAAGCCATGCGGCGCATCGAAGACAGTTCGCAGCAGATTTCGAACATCATTGGCGTAATCGATGAGATTGCCTTCCAGACGAACCTTTTGGCACTCAACGCCGGCGTTGAGGCCGCCCGCGCGGGTGAAGCGGGCAAAGGTTTCGCGGTCGTCGCACAGGAAGTCCGCGAGCTTGCCCAGCGCGCCGCTCAAGCGGCCAAGGAAATCAAAGGACTTATCCAAAAATCATCGACCGAAGTGGAAAACGGCGTGAAACTGGTTCTCGAAACCGGAATTTCGCTGAAGTCGATTGGCGAATACGTGGTCCAGATCAATCAAGTCATGGACGCGATTGCCACGTCGGCGCGCGAGCAGTCGACCGGGCTTGCTGAGATCAATACCGCGGTTAATCACATGGACCAGGCGACGCAGCAGAACGCGGCGATGGTCGAACAATCAACGGCCGCTGTCGCTTCCTTGTCGTCCGAGGCGAGCCGTCTGCGAAACCTGGTCAATCAGTTTCAGCTGGAGAGCAACAAGGGTACGGTCGCCCAATCGCACGTTCGTTCCTTGCAAAACAACTGGCCAGTCGAGGTCACCCCTCCGCGCCGTGTCGTGCAAAGATGATACGGCGCCTCGGATCGAGCGCGCGCGAATGCGCAGTCGACCGGCTAACGATTCCTGCATGAACTTACCGGCCGTTGTCCAGTCACCTATAACTCCCATGCGCGGTTTCGAGCCGCTTTTCGGACATAAGCGCACACCCTGTCGGTGAGGTCGGGAAGGATTTTTCCGGGGCTGTGGACTTCCAGATACCAATGTTACGCTTAAGCAGCCAGTTTTCCACGGCGAACACCCGCTCGTGCAAGCGCCATCAACATTGGACCGACAGCAAACTCGCCTTTTTCGGTTCGTCGGGTTAGATCGCGCAGATAGCCACCCGCCGAACTGATCTGCTCTCCCCTCTCGAGAATGCAGGCAAGGACAGTCGCCGCATTTTCTCGTCCCATCGCCGTGCACGCCTCTTCGTAGGCAGAGGACGTAATCCCCAGCATCGTTCGAACAACGACAGCGGCAGCCATCAGGTCGCGCCAGTTGTCGATCCTGCCGCCTGGCCCGTAGTCGGCGATCTGCGGGCAGGACTGTAGCACGAGCCCAAGCGGGAAGGATTGCATGGATTTGACTGCTGAGGCCTCCGTATGGGTCGGTATTTGCCTGTTTTGCCTGCTTTCGACCGGTTCACTCAGCGGTTCGGGATCATCCGACGACGGCGCGGCACGTTTCATCTCGAGGCGAGGTTCAGATTCATTATTGTATTTAAGTTTGGAATTCTGTTTGTGGCGCTCAATTTGAGACTCACTGGCGTCGATTTTTTCTGTTTTTATCCACATTTCCAGAAGGTTGATGATCTTCGAGCGCAAGGTCGCCATGTCTTCCAGGATGGGGGAAAGGTTTTTGACTGTGGCGACACGTGGAATCCGCGCCACCAGCGTTCGGAAGATATCCAGGATCGCCCCCCAGTCACCCGGGACACCGTCTTGGGAGGCCGCCGTGATCAGTTTTGCGACATCGCGGCGGCAGACAGTGAGCCGGTCCCGGGTAATCCGCAGCAACTCACGCTCGGCAATCACCTGGGCGGCAAGGCTCTCGATCTCGACAGCACGCGCCAGAAGCGGAGCCAAGCTGAAGCCGAACGCTTCATTGATCTCTCCGGCCCTGCTGCGCCGCGCATAACGTTTGCCGTTGGGGCTATCCTTTCGCAGGATCAGGCCGGCCTCGATGAGGACGGCAAGGTGCCGCCTGAGGGTTGCGGCGGTCATGCCGCGGGCTCGGAGGGAAAGCTGTGCGTTTGAAGGAAAGACTACCAGGCCTCGTGCCTCGGAAATCTCGTCATCCGGGTAGAAGGTCAACAGCGCGTCGAGCACCGTCAACGCACGATCCGTTACGCCCAGCGGCGGTCTTGCTTCGCAGACCGCCCTGAACAGTTTCCATTTGTTACGGCTAGTTCCGGGTTCAATTTTCTCGGCGAGCTGCTGACTTGCCAGCATGCCAAGCGACATCGCCCGCCGCCCAAAGGGCGTCGTTACATACCTGTTCTCCATCTGCCTTCACTTTCGCTAAGGCAAAAGAAATCCACTCGCCCAAACGGCGCCTAAACTCTTGACAGTGATTCGAGGAAATGCGATTCTTGATTTGCTAAGATCTGAGAAGGGCTTCCACGACTTTGTCGCTTGGGGGCCTTTTTCTTTTGCGGTTTACGCTCCTTTGTTTTGTTGGAATTCTGCAAAGAGGCTTTCGAGCCTCTCCTGCACGAACTGATCGAACCCAGGCGCCGCCTTGTTGTCGAAGACGAAGGTTGCGCTCGATGCGGTCTTCTTGAACTGGACCGGAACTCCGGAAATCTGCACCTTGGCTGCAGGGGCTGTTGTCTGTGCCGGCCTTTTCGAGGCAAGGGCTAGAGCCCGATGGAAGCGCTCGTCGCTTGACAGCTGTCCGGAGTTGTCCGCGGACAACTGCGCCAGAACGACATCAGACTCCACAGTCTCAAGGCGTTCGCCCAACTCCAGCCAGCGCCTGCGACCGATCTCCGGCGCAGCTCCGATGGCTGTAATCAGGGTGATAGGCACCTGCCGCGTCACGATCAGCATCTTGGAGAGCGCCGCCTTGTCCACCCCCAGCGCCGCCATGATAATATCGCGGGTAAAACCTCGTTGTTCGAGCCGCAGGGCGAAAAGAGCCCGCTCGATATAGGATAAATCCGTCCGGGCGCTGTTTTCCTGCCCCTGGCTGACCACCAGCTGGTCATCCGTGAGATCGCGGACCACTGCCCGCACACCGAGGCCGAGTGTCTTTGTGGCGGCCAGCCTGCGATGGCCGTAGGCGACCTGATAACGGCCTTTTGCCTGCGGATGCGGCCGCACAAGGATGGGCACCTGCTGGCCATGTTCGCGGATCTGCTCCACAAGTTCGTTCAGCCGAACGGGGTCGATCTCCAGTCGATCCTCGACGAAGGAAGCGTCAATCAGGACGGGATCGATCTCGACGACGATCTGACCCTTGGCCAGCTGCCGTTCAAGATCGTTCGCCCGTTCGACCTTTTCGGTGATATTGCCGAGCGTCCTGGTAATCCCGCCCACAGGCGCGGAATTGCGGGCTTGTGGCACAAAACCGGCAATAGGCCGGTTGTCCCTCGGAGCCACCGGTTCGGGGCGCGTCGCGCTGGAAGAGGAAATTTCGATGAGGTTCTTTCTGGCCATCTAGTTACTTCCTTCCCCATGTGGCTCGGATATGAGCCTCGATCTCCGAATTGACGAGATTGAGCGACTCCCAGGCCCGATCGTATGTGCCTCGCACGAATAGCGATCGTTCCACTTCGTACAGCGTTTGCTTGGTCACCCCGGCATCGGCGATGGCAGTCGATTTCAGCATCGCGTTTTGAAGCATGCGGTTTCCGAAAATCGCACGCATAAAGCCGGTCATCTGGCTTTGCGGACCGTCATTGGGTTCGAATCTCGTGACGAGATAGCGCATCCAATCGTAACTCGTCCGGCCTCCGGCCCTTTCGACCACGGACATGAGCTCGCTCGTCATGGTCAGGAACTGGGACATCGACATGACGTCGAGCATTTGCGGGTGCACGGTGATCAACACGGATGTCGCCGCGCAGAGCGCCGACATCGTCAGAAACCCGAGCTGCGGCGGGCAATCGACGACCACCACATCGTAGAGGCTTTCGATCTCGGTCAGGGCCTCGCCTATCCGGGCAAAGAACATCGTCTCCGCCGTGCCGGATGCCATTGCCTTGGGCGTCTCATGTTCGAACTCCATGAGTTCCAGATTTCCGGGGATCAGATGTAGATTGGGCGTATAAGTGGCGCGCACTATGTCGGCGATCGGCCGCGGATCTTCATAACGGATCGCACCGTAGAGCGTCTCAGCTTCTCCGACATCCAGTTCCGGCTGATGGCCGAACAAGGCGGAAAGAGAAGCCTGCGGATCGAGATCGACGGCCAGCACCCGGTAGCCTCTCAGGGCCAGATATTGCGCCAGATGCGCAGCCGTGGTCGTTTTCCCCGAACCGCCCTTGAAGTTCATGACCGATACGATTTGAAGCTTGTCGGCGCCCTTGCGGGCCGGGACATATTTCGGGGTGCCGTTTCTTTCATCAAGAACCCGGCGGATCCGGTCCATATCATCCGCGCCATAAAGGCGACGCCCATTGGCGAGGGGACTTGGGCCATGGCCTTCGGCAGCGACCTGCCGGAGATAACCTTCGCCAATGCCTATGAAGCCTGCGGCTTCGGCAGGAGAGAAGACCCGCATCGTCTTTTGGGAAAGAGGCGGAAAGATCTTCGCTTGATGCTGTTGGAGCTGATAGGACAGCTCCTGCGCATCTGTTGCCAGAAGTGAAGGAAGATGCTCTTGATCGTCCTGGATAACAAGACTCGGTTGCAT